>JAKIUB010000036.1 GCA_021647745.1 Paracoccaceae bacterium
TGATCGTCTCTGGGATATAAAAGACTTGGTTGCGCTGGTGGATGCTAACGAAGAAGCCCCCAAGAAACGTATTTCAAACTGACCCACTTCCGACATCTCCGGTAAGTTGACAATACCAACCAAACTACTCCACAGTTACAGATTTTGCCAGATTCCGCGGCTGGTCCACATCTGTGCCCTTTTCTGTTGCGGTGTGATACGCTAGTAATTGCGCCGGAATCGCATAGACAATCGGCGCGATAAACGGGTCGCAGTTTGGCATTTCAATTTGCGCCCATGTGCCGTCTGCCGCGCGCTTGATGCCGGTCGCATCGCTCACCAGCAATACCTTGCCACCCCGTGCCATGACCTCCTGCATATTGCTCACCGTTTTGTCAAAAAGAGCGTCTACCGGCGCAAAGCAGATCACGGGCACCAAGTCGTCTATCAGCGCAATCGGGCCGTGCTTCAGCTCGCCGCTGGCATAGCCTTCGGCATGGATATAGCTCAGCTCCTTGAGCTTGAGCGCGCCTTCCAGCGCCAAGGGGTAGAGCGGGCCTCGCCCCAAAAACAGGATATCCCGTGCTTTTGCCAGCTCCCGCGCAGCGTCAATCATTGCCGGCTCGGCCTTTAGCGCCTCATCCATCAGCCGTGGCACACTGACCAGCTTGTCTATCAAAGATTTTTCACCCTGTTCATCCAGCTCTCCCCGCTGGCGCGCTGCCAGAATGGCCAGCACTGCAAACACCGCCAACTGGCAGGTAAAAGCCTTGGACGAGGCGACAGAAACCTCTACCCCCGCCTTGATCGGCAGAGCCAGATCCGCCTCGCGAGCGATCGAGCTTTCGGGGGCGTTGATGATCGCAATCACCTGCCCCGCCTTGCCTTTTACATAGCGTAATGCGGCGAGGGTGTCGGCTGTTTCGCCCGATTGACTGACAAGGATAACCGCATCGCGCGGGCCAATCGGCGGCGCGCGATAGCGAAATTCGGACGCGACATCAATTTCGACAGGAATACGCGCGATTTGCTCGAACCAGTATTTGGCCACATGACAAGCATAAAATGCCGTGCCGCAGGCCACCAGCACCAGCCGGTCAAACCGGCTGAAGTCCGGCGCACCTTCGGGAATATGCACGGCGCCGTGGTCGGGCGAAAGGTAGCGCGAAAGCGCCAGTGCCATCACTGAAGGCTGCTCGAAAATCTCCTTGGTCATGAAGTGGCGATGGTTACCCTTGTCAACCGCCATAGCTTCGAGGTTCACTTTGGTTTCCGGCCTGTTCACCGGATTGCCGAGCGCATCAAACACCTGATAGCTATTGCGGTGCAGCACCGCCCAATCGCCTTCGTCTAGATATGTAATGCGGTCGGTTACCCCGGAAAGCGCCATGGCATCGGAGCCGATATACATCTCGCCCTCGCCGTGGCCAATGGCCAATGGCGAGCCGCGCCGCGCCGCGATCATCAGGTCATCTTCGCCTTCAAACAGATACGCCAGCGCAAAAGCGCCTTCGAATCTGGCCAGACTTGCCGCCACGGCCGCCTCGGGAGAAAGACCTTGCTCAAGAAAATCGGCACAAAGCTGGGCTACCACCTCGCTGTCGGTTTCGGACAAAAACACCCGGCCCTTGGCGATCAGCTCTTCACGCAAGGGGCGGAAATTTTCGATAATACCGTTATGGACCACAGCCACAGGGCCGGCGCGGTGGGGGTGGGCATTGGCTTTGGTCGGGGCACCGTGGGTTGCCCAGCGGGTATGGCCGATACCGCAAAGACCGGAAACCGGCGCTGCCTCAAGCACTGCCTCCAGCTCCGCCAGCTTGCCGGTAGCACGGCGGATATCCATACCCTCGGCCCCTATCAGGGCAATACCGGCACTGTCATAGCCGCGATACTCCAGCCGTTTCAGCGCGCTAACCAATTTCGGCGTGGTGTCCGACTTGCCCAAAATACCAATAATGCCACACATTTGGTGATCCTTTTTCTGCTCGACGCCTTTTTGGCCCAAGCCCCTCTTGAGGACAACCATAAATTGCGAAATGAAACACGGTGACACAAACCGTGAGCGCAGGTTTAGGCTTTCACTCGCGAGCGCTCTAAGGCATAAGGCCATGAACTTTATCGCAAGAGGAAAACATGGCACGCGAACTGGCACGTCTTGAAGTCTCACCTGCCCGGCGCACCGCCGGTGTCGCCATGCAGGGAGGGCTGGGGCTATTTTTACTCTATCTCGTCGCCACACGCCCAATGGGCTCTGCCATGGCAAGCCTGATTCTCGCGGTGGCCGGTTTTACCATGATATGGTTCGCCTGGCGCTTCTGGCAGGCGACCGAGGTCTCCATCGTGCTGACAACCGACGGATTGTTTGACAGCAATGGCCGGTTTTTCTGCAATTTTTCGGACATCGCAAAGGTCGATCGCGGGTTTTTCGCTTTTCGCCCCTCGGCGGGGTTTGTCATCTCGACCAAAAGCCCTGTTGCGCGCGGCTGGGCGCCGGGGCTGTGGTGGGCCTTTGGCAAGCGGATCGGCATCGGGGGCGCAACCGGCCGTGCGGGTGGCAAGCAAATGTCCGATATCATCTCCGTCATGCTAACCGAGCGCGGCAACGAAATTCGCGCACGGAAAGACGACTAGGCCAGCCTAACCTCTTGGCTTTACCCGCCGGGTTGGTATGGCCAGCGAGGGGTTTTCCGGCCAGGGGTGGCGCGGGTAGCGCCCCCGCATATCCTTCCGGACATCCTGATACGAGGTTTGCCAAAAACCCGGCAGATCTGCCGTGGTCTGCACGGGGCGGCGCGCCGGTGAAAGCAGCTCGATCAAGAGCGGCAGCTTGTCCGGCCCGACGGTCGGATGGGTGGTCAGGCCAAACATCTCCTGAAGCCGCACCGAAACCGAAGGCGGATCGCTGGCATAGTTGACCGGCAGATGGGTGCCTGTCGGGGCTGTGATCGCGGCGGGGGCCAACCTGTCGAGGGTTTGCTGCCCCTTCCATCCCAGCCGCGCCATCAAGGGGGCTACAAGGTCCAGTCGCCCAAGGTCGCTCTTGGTGCGACACGCGCCAAGAAACGGGGTTAGCCAATTTTCCAGCTCGGTGGTCAGGGATACATCATCCATCGCCGCCAGCGCCGCCCCGCGAGCGCGGAGCCACTCGACCCGCGCCACCAGAAACCGCGCGGCCTGCCCCCAGTTCAGGCAGCCGATCCCCATATCACGAATTCCCTCGGTCATGGCGGCAGAGACAGCGCTATCGGGCGGGTCTTGCCAGCGGTGGTCCTGCACGGCGATCGCCCCGAGGCAGGTTTGTTTGCGCGAAATCACCCGTCGCTCGCGTTTTGACCACTCACAAACCGGCACCTCTTTCAGGCTGTCACCATGCCATTCGCGCAGCTCGCTTTCGCGAAGCGGTGCGGCAAGGCGGATACGGGCCTCGCGCAGATCGCCATCCAGATCAGCCGCCACGATTAGCGGTGTAGCCAGTGTTTCGCCCTCGGGCATCGCTGCCCCTTTGCCGCCGGCCAACAAATACCGCCCCTTGCCGCCGGTGCGCAGCTTGCCAATGCGGTCCGGATAGGCCAGCGAAAGCAGCGCGCCGATATCAGCCTTTTTGCGCAGTTTGTGCTGAAAACGCTTTGCCTCGAACCGGATGGCTTTTAGCGCGGTACTATCCACCTTATAGGGATGGCGGTCCCTGAATTTGCGCTCATTTTCCAGGGCATCAAGGCGCAGGGAAATATCGACCGGCGCGCCCGAGAGCGGATCTCTTGCCTCAAGCAAAGCCGCAAGCAAAGCCGCGCGCGCGCCACCCGCCTCCAACAACATTTGCCCCAAGCGCGGGTGCAGCGGCAGCGCAGCGAGGGCTTTTCCATGATCGGTAATTCGCCCTTCACTCAAAGCCCCAAGAGTAGTTAGCAGGGCTTGTGCCGATGAAAATGCCCCCGCTGGCGGCTGGGTCAAAAACCGCATTTGTGCCGGATCGCTCACCCCCCAGAGCGCCAGCTCCAGCACCAGTGCGCTCAGGTCTGTGGCTTCTATTTCGGCGGGCGAAAACGCCCTGAGTGCCCCCTCCTCACCTGCCGACCAGAGCCGATAGCACACCCCCGGCGCCACCCGGCCGGCGCGCCCCTGCCGCTGGGTTGCCTCGGCGCGACTGACCCGTTCGGTCACCAGTCGCTGCATGCCCGCCCCCGGATCAAACCGTGCGCGCCGCGCTTTGCCGCCATCAACCACAACCCTGATATCCGGTATGGTCAGCGAGGTTTCGGCGATGGAGGTCGCCAGCACAAGTTTTCGCGCCCCCTTTAGCGGCACCAAAACCTTGCGCTGTGCCGCAAAGGGCATCGCCCCGTAGAGCGGCATAACCTCGACACCGGCCATCGACCCGAGCAATGCTGTAACCCGGCGGATCTCGCCCGCGCCGGGCAAAAAGGCCAGCACACCACCTTCGGTTTCACCCAGCGCCTGCCGGATCAGGGTGGCCATTGCCGGCTCGAATCTGGTTTTACCGAGCGGGCGCGGCAGGTGGCGGGTTTCTACCGGAAAAGCCCGGCCTCTGGAGGTGATAACCGGAGCTTTGATCAACGCGGCCACCGGCGCAGCGTCCAGTGTAGCCGACATTACCAGCAAAGACAGATCCTCGCGCAGCGCTTCGCGAACCTCCAGACACAAGGCAAGGCCAAGATCAGCATGTAAAGAGCGCTCGTGAAACTCGTCAAAGATCACACAATCAATACCCTTCAGCTCGGGGTCGGACTGGATCATGCGGGTCAGTATCCCCTCTGTCACCACCTCGATACGGGTGTTTTTCGAGGTCTTGCTCTCGCCGCGCACCCTGTAGCCCACGGTCTTGCCAACCTTTTCCCCCAGCCCCTCGGCCAGCCGTTCGGCGGCAGCGCGCGCCGCTACACGCCGTGGCTCCAGCATCAGGATGCGCCCGCTGCAAAAACGGTTTTGATAGAGGTATAGTGGCACACGCGTGGTTTTTCCCGCACCGGGCGGGGCTTGCAGCACGGCACAACCCTTTTCGACAAGAGCCTGTAAAAGTGCCGGTAAAATTGGTTCGATAGGAAGGGAAGAGGTCATGTATTCCAGGAATCATTGCAGGGTCATGTGCGCGCCCGGCACAAGCTGCGAAAGAAGGCAGCAGCCAGCTTTGCCAAGCGACAAAGTAAAGTATACTCCGCAATAAGCATGGCGGCCAGAAGTATTGCCCAAAACGGAAAAATCCGCGACTGGCTGCACTTTGCGTAGGGTTTTTTAAAAAACCAGCCCGCCTTTTGCCGGTCGTTTTTGATCTTTGCAAAAATAATCCTTTGTCCTGTGACAAAATGGCTGCACACTATGCTCAACCAAAAAACAATTTGTCAGGGAGAAGATATGACTAAAGTTTCGATGACCGTAAACGGCAAGCCCGTTAGCGGCGAAGTTGAAGGGCGTACATTGCTCGTCGATTTCCTGCGCGAAAACCTGCATCTGACCGGCACCCATGTCGGTTGTGATACCAGCCAGTGCGGGGCCTGTACCGTGCATATGGATGGAAAGATGATAAAATCCTGCGCCATGCTGGCAGTTGAGGCTGATGGCGGTGATGTCTCTACCATCGAGGGCATGGCCAATGAAGATGGCTCTCTTGGCGTTATCCAAGCCGCCTTTCAGGAGCATCACGGGCTGCAATGCGGCTTTTGCACACCGGGCATGGTGATGGCGGCTTCAGCCCTGCTGGCGACCAACAATAATCCGACGGAGGCCGAGATTCGCCACCATCTGGACGGCAATATCTGCCGCTGCACCGGGTATCACAACATTGTCAAATCCATATCCGCCGCTGCAAGCGCGCTGAGCCAGGGGGAGAAAGCACATGCCTAAAGACCAGGGAATAGGGGCGTCCTCCAAGCGGCGCGAAGATGTAAGGTTTTTGACCGGCAAGGGCAAATACACCGACGATATCAACATCTATGGCCAGACCTATGCGTATTTTGTGCGCTCGCAGGTGGCCCATGGCAAGATCAACAGCATAGACAGCGCGGCAGCTGCGGCCATGCCCGGTGTGGTGCGCATTTTCACCGGTGCCGATTTTGAAGGCGTCGGCGGTGTGCCTTGCGGTTGGGGCATTACTGATCGACACGGCGAGCCGATGCAGGAACCCGCCCATCCGGTGCTGGCCCAGGGCAAGGTCCGCCATGTCGGTGATCCGATTGCGGTTGTGGTGGCCGAAAGCCTGCAAGAGGCCCGCGATGCGGCTGAAGTGATGGACATTGATATCAAGGAACTGCCCGCTGTGATCGACATGAAAGCCGCCGTCGCTGGCGGCACCAAGGTGCATGACGACCTTACAGGCAACCTTTGTTATGATTGGGAGCTTGGCAGCGACAAGGCTGATGTAGACGCCGCGTTCGAGAGCGCCCACCATGTTACCAGCCTCGAGCTGGTCAACAACCGCCTGATCGCCAACCCGATGGAGCCGCGCGTGGCCATCGGCATTTATGAAGCGGCGGATGAGGATTACACCCTTTATACCACCAGCCAGAACCCACACGTTATTCGCCTGCTGATGGGCGCCTTTGTGCTTGGCATCCCCGAGCATAAACTGCGGGTTATCGCACCCGATGTTGGCGGTGGCTTTGGCACCAAAATCTTTCACTACGCCGAAGAAGCCTTCTGCACCTTTGCCGCCAAAGCCGTTGGCCGCCCTGTCAAATGGACAGCCGACCGCTCGGAAGCGTTTATATCAGACGCCCATGGCCGCGACCACGTGAGCAAAATAGAGCTGGCACTGGATGAAAGCGGTAAGTTCCTTGCGCTGCGCACCGATACCTACGCCAATATGGGCGCATATCTTTCGACCTTTGCGCCCGCCGTGCCCACATGGCTGCACGGTATTTTGATGGCGGGCACCTATACCACCCCGCTGATTTATGTAAACGTAAAAGCCGTGTTCACCAACACGGTGCCGGTTGACGCTTACCGTGGTGCCGGCCGCCCCGAGGCTACCTATCAGCTAGAGCGCGTGGTTGATATGGCAGCGCGCGAAATGGGGATCGACCCGATCACCATTCGCCGCCAAAATTTCATCCAGCCAGACCAGTTCCCCTATGCCACGCCGGTAGCGGTGGAATATGACACCGGCGATTACGGTGCCACCATGGACAAGCTGATCGAGATCGCGGATATCGCCGGTTTTGCCGCCCGCAAGGCCGAAAGCGAGGCCAACGGCAAGCGCCGTGGCCTTGGTATCAACGCCTATATCGAGGCCTGCGGCATTGCGCCATCCAACCTCGTCGGCCAGCTCGGCGCGCGCGCGGGGCTTTATGAAAGCGCCACGGTGCGGGTGACCGCCACTGGCTCTATCGCCGTAATGACCGGCTCTCACAGCCACGGGCAAGGCCACGAAACCACCTTTCCGCAAGTGGTGGCCGAAATGCTGGGGATAGACGAGAGCATGATCGACATCGTACATGGCGACACCTCCAAAATCCCGATGGGCATGGGCACTTATGGCTCGCGCTCGCTGGCCGTTGGTGGCTCTGCGATTGTGAAAGCCACCGAAAAGATCATCGCCAAAGCCAAAAAGATCGCTGCCCACCTGCTGGAGGCGGGCGAGGCGGATATCGAGCTGGCAAACGGCGAGTTTACGGTGGCTGGCACCGATAAATCGGTTGCGTGGGGCGATGTTACACTGGCCGCCTATGTGCCGCATAACTACCCGCTGGATGATATCGAACCGGGCTTGGAGGAAACCGCCTTTTACGACCCGGCCAACTTCACCTATCCCGCCGGTGCTTATGCCTGCGAGGTCGAGGTTGACGAGGCCACCGGCAAGGTCACCGTCGAGCGCTTTGCCGCTGCCGATGATTTTGGCAATATCGTTAATCCGATGATCGTGGATGGCCAAGTGCATGGCGGTATTGGCCAAGGTATTGGTCAGGCACTGCTGGAGCACGCGGTCTATGATAGCAACGGCCAATTGCTCAGTGGCTCTTATATGGATTATGCCATGCCGCGCGCTTCCGACCTGCCAAATTATGTGGTCGATCATAGCTGCCAAACCCCCTGCACCCATAACCCGCTTGGCGTTAAGGGCTGTGGCGAGGCGGGGGCTATCGGCTCCCCCCCTGCTGTGGTCAATGCGGTGGTCGATGCGCTTGGTGATCTCGGGGTTACCCATATCGACATGCCACTATCGCCAAACCGTGTCTGGTCTGCCATTCAAGCCGCGAAATAAGGAGAGCGACTATGTATAATTTTGAGTTCGAAAAACCCTCCACCGTGGCCGAGGCCGTGGCGGCACTGGCATCAAACGATGCCCAGGCGCTGGGCGGCGGGCAAACCCTGATCCCTACCATGAAGCAGCGCCTTGCCAGCCCTTCAAGGCTGGTTAGCCTTTCCGGCATCGCCGATATGGTCGGCATTACTCCCGCAGCAGGCGGTGCGGTCACCATTGGCGGGGCTACCACCCATGCTGAAGTGGCTGCGGCACGCCTTGGAGCAATATCAACCCTCGCAGGCTGTATCGGCGACCCTGCGGTGCGCAATCGCGGCACTATTGGTGGCTCTCTTGCCAATAACGACCCCTCTGCCGATTATCCGGCAGCGGTGTTGGGGTTGGGGGCAACGATTGTCACCAACACCCGCAAAATCGCGGCAGATGACTTTTTTGACGGTATGTTCACTACCGCGCTTGATGAGGGAGAAATCATCACCGCCATCAAGTTCCCGCTTCCTGTGGCCGCCTGCTATCAAAAATTCAATCAACCTGCTTCACGCTTCGCACTCACCGGCGTCTTTGTTGCCAAAACCGGCAACGGGGTGCGGGTAGCCGTAACCGGTGCATCAGAAGAGGGCGTGTATCGCTGGGATGCTGCCGAACGGGCACTCGATGTCAATTTCAGCACTGACGCGTTAGATGACCTAAGCGTTTCTGCCGATGGCATGATCGCTGACTTGCACGGCTCGGCCGACTACCGTGCCAATCTGGTAAAGGTGTTGACTGCGCGTGCCGTATCCGGCTGCTAGGCTTGGCCAAAAATGCCCCTGCCGTTCGCGGCGGGGGTTCCTATCATCCCGCACGCGAGGGGCAAGGCACTATCCGTGAGTGCCTTTTGCCATTTTTGACACAAAATCCAATACGGCTTCCACGCTCTGGCCCTCGCCGATACGCTCGACAATCGCGGAGCCAACCACGGCCCCGTCCGAAATCCGGCCAATAGCTCGCGCGGTTTCCGGCGATTTGATACCAAAGCCCACACATACCGGCAGATCACTCGCCGCCTTGATCCGGGCAACTTCGGGGGCGATCAGCCCTGCATCCGCCTCTGCCGAACCGGTAATACCGTTGATCGACACATAATAAATAAAACCGGAAGTGTTTTGCATCACCTTGGGCAAGCGCTTGTCATCGGTGGTGGGGGTCGTCAGGCGGATAAAATCTATCTCCGCCGCCGCAGCCGGAATGCACAGCTCGCTATCCTCCTCGGGCGGCAGGTCCACCACGATCAGCCCGTCAACACCGGCTGCCTTGGCCTCGGCCAAAAAGACATCAACCCCCATGGAATAGATCGGATTGTAATAGCCCATCAACACAATCGGGGTTTTACTATCCCCCTTGCGAAAATCTCGCACCAGTTGCAGCGTTTTGACCATGGTCATGCCCGCTTTCAGCGCTCGTTGGCCGGCAAACTGGATCGCGGGGCCATCGGCCATCGGGTCGGTAAACGGCATCCCCAGTTCGATGATATCAACCCCTGCCGCCGGCATCCCCTTTACCAGCTCGAGGCAATACTCGTAGCTCGGATCTCCAGCGATCACAAAAGAAACAAAAGCCGGTTTGTTTTCGGCTTTCAGGTTGGCAAATTTTGTTGCAATCCGGCTCATTTCAGGCACCCCACAGTTTTGTTTGGTTTGCGCGATACCAAAGCGAAAATCAATCGGTTTTGCGGCTTTTCCGTGTATCACAGCTTTCAGGCCCGCTTTTCATTGCCTTTCGCCAAACCCAAACACCCCCAAGGCTTGATCCTGCCCCCGTCACACCGTAGAAGCCGCTAACTGACTTTTATACGGAGCGCCGCTATGGGTTTTAAAACCGGAATCGTGGGTATGCCCAATGTGGGCAAATCAACCCTGTTTAATGCGCTTACCCGCACCGCCAGTGCGCAGGCGGCTAATTTTCCGTTTTGCACCATCGAGCCGAATGTCGGCGAGGTTTCCGTGCCCGACGCCCGGCTTGATACGCTCGCCAAAATCGGCAACTCGGCCAAGATCATCCCCACCCGCATGGCATTTGTCGACATCGCCGGGCTGGTCAAGGGCGCAAGCAAGGGCGAGGGCCTCGGCAACCAATTTTTGGCCAATATCCGCGAATGTGATGCCATTATCCATGTGCTGCGCTGCTTTGAGGATGATGATATCACCCATGTTGATGGTCGGGTGGACCCTGTGAGCGACGCCGAAGTCATCGAAACCGAGCTGATGCTGGCCGATCTGGAAAGTATTGATAAACGCCTTGTTAACCTTAGCCGCAAAATTCGCGGCGGCGATAAAGAGGCGGTCGAACAAAATGACCTGCTGCTGCGCGCCAAGAATGCGATTGAAAATGACCAGCCCGCCCGCACGGTCGATGTGAGTGAAGACGAGCAAAAAGCATGGGTAATGCTGCAACTGCTCAGCGCCAAGCCTGTGCTTTATGTTTGCAATGTCGAGGAAGAAAACGCGGCTTCCGGCAATGCCCATTCAGAGGCCGTGGCCAAAATGGCCGCCACTCAGGGCGCCGCCAGCGTGGTAATTTCAGCCGCGATCGAAGAAGAGATCAGCCAGCTCGATGATGAGGAAGCCTCAATGTTTCTTGAGGAAATGGGGCTGCACGAGGCTGGTCTCGACCGGCTGATCAAAGCGGGCTACGAGCTATTGCAGCTCGAAACCTATTTCACCGTCGGCCCCAAAGAGGCCCGCGCATGGACCATCCATAAAGGCACCATGGCCCCGCAGGCGGCCGGAGTTATCCACGGCGACTTTGAGCGCGGCTTCATTCGCGGCGAAACCATCGCTTATGATGATTTCGTGGAATATGGCGGTGAGCAAGGCGCCAAAGAGGCCGGAAAAATGCGCGCCGAGGGCAAGACCTATATCGTGCGTGACGGAGATGTGTTGCATTTTCTGTTTAATACCTAGTTCAGCTTATGGTTAACTTCAGCTCGCGTTAATCCACGCCCTGCAAAACTTGTTTCGGGAACAAGTGGAGTGGGTACATGCAAGTGGGTTTTGCGTGGCTTGATACGCAGCTGGATACAGCTGCGCGTCAGCTAATGGGGCTGTCTAGCCTTGATATTGTAAGCGTGGGAACACGCCTCTATCTAATCGCTGCGGGCGAAGCCGATGGCGGGCTTTCCAGCTATGAAATTTTAACCGACGGCACCTTGGTCGCCTCGAATGACGTGCTGTTCGGGGAAAATTCGGGCACCGGTAACGTGCGTTTTGTCAACGCCTATATATACGAGGGCAGCGCCTATGTTATCCCCTCTGGCCGCTATGATGACAATCTGGCGGTCTATCAGCTTGATGCCAGCGGCGTATTCACCACCAGCCAGACCCTGAGCGGCAGCGGAACGGCCAACCTGACCATGAGCGAGGTAGTAACGGCCGGCTCCAACAGCTACCTGTTTTCGGCCAATACCAGCGCGGGGCTGGACCGCTTTACCATTGCTGCGGGGGGCGCGCTCACCAATCAAAGCCTGATTGCCGATAATGCCTCCGTTGCGCTTGGCGATGTCACGGCCATGACCTCTGGCCTCCTCAAGGGCCGTGATTTCCTGTTTGTTGCCTCGTCGTTTGATGCCGGGCTTTCGGTGTTCGAGGTCGGGGGCAATGGCGGGCTAAACAGCCGCACCCTGCTCACGCCGGATATAACCGGCTTCAACGCGATCAGCGCGATGGCCACCGCAGAAATCGCCGAGCGTGCCTTTTTGCTGGTTGGCTCGTCCGAAACCGATACCCTGATGGTGCTGCGCGTATCGGTAGGTGGCCGGCTCAATCTGGTTGACCAGCTGGTCGATAAATCCGAAACCCGCTTCGCGCGCATCTCCGAGATCGAGGTGTTTGAATACGAAGGGCGCACCTTTGTGCTGGCGGCGGGCAGTGATGACGGGGTAACCTTGTTCGAGCTAACCTATCGCGGGCGGCTCAACCTGCTTGGCGTTGTCGCCGACGAATTCACCACCACGCTTGATAATATTTCCGATATCAAGGTCGAGATCATTGATAGCGATATTTTTGTCTTTGTCGCCTCCCCAACCGAGAGCGGCTTTACCCAGTTTCAGCTTACCCTCAACCCCGGCACCACTTATATGGGCGGCCCCGTGGCTGAAACCATCACCGGCTCAACGGGCGATGACACAATTTTCGGCATGGGTATGAACGATGTGCTCAATGGCCGTGCCGGCAATGACCGGCTGATTGATGGCCGCGGCCGCGATGTGCTGACCGGCGGCACCGGAGCCGATATATTCGAATTTATCGCTGACGGGCGCCGTGACATCATCACCGATTTCGAACAAGGCATCGACCGGATCGACTTCACTGACTATCCGGCACTTTATTCCTATCTGGACCTCGATATCCGCGCCCGCCCTGATGGCGCGGTCATCAGGATCGGCACCGAGAAACTCTGGATCACCTCGGTCGACGGCCAGCCCATAGACCCGTCCACTTGGGTGCAAGAAGATTTTATCTTCAGCTAACCCCTGAGCAAGCACTGCCTTGCCGCCATCAGCACCTAGCGCAAGTAAGGGTTCAGCACCTGATCGGCCCTTATCAGATTTTTGCGGCTCAGCCCGCCAACCTCGCGGTGGCCACAAAACGCCATGGTCAGGTCTAGCTCTTTGTGGATAATCTCCAGCACTTTGGTCACACCCTCTTCGCCCATCGCGCCCAGCCCGTACAAAAATGCACGGCCAATATAGGTGCCCTTGGCCCCCAGCGCCAAGGCCTTCAGTACATCCTGACCCGAGCGGATACCGCTATCCATATGCACCTCGATATCGCCCCCGACCGCATCCACTATCTCTGGCAGCATCTCTATCGCCGACAGCGCCCCATCCAGCTGCCGCCCGCCGTGGTTGGAGACAATCAGCGCATCCGCACCGGATTTTACCGCGAGGCGCGCATCATCCGCATCGAGTATCCCCTTGATGATCAGCTTACCGCCCCATTGTTCTTTGATCCACGCGACATCATCCCAGCTCAGCGCCGGATCAAACTGCTCATGGGTCCAGCTCGCAAGGTTGTTCATGCTGGTCACACCCTTGGCATGGCCGACGATATTGCGAAACGTCCGCCGTTTGGTGCCCAGCATCCCCAACCCCCAGCGCCATTTGGTTGACAGGTTGATGATGTTTTTGACCGTCGGGCGCGGCGGTGCGGTCAGCCCGTTTTTGATATCCTTGTGCCGCTGGCCCAAAATCTGCAAATCCAGCGTCAGCATCAGCGCGCTGCATCCCGCGGCCTTGGCCCGCGCAATCAGGTTGGCCGAATACTCCTTGTCGCGCATCACATAAAGCTGAAACCAGAACGGCGCACTGGTTGCCTCGGCCACATCCTCGATCGAGCAGATCGACATGGTCGACAGGGTAAACGGCACGCCGAATTTTTCGGCCGCCCGGGCCGCTTTTATCTCGCCATCCGCGCTTTGCATCCCGGTCATCCCCGTCGGGGCCAGCGCCACCGGCATCACGACATCCTGCCCGATCATCCGGGCTGCCGTGCTGCGGTTTTCCATATTTACCGCCACCTTCTGGCGCAGCTTTATGCGGTCAAAGTCGGAAGAATTGGCGCGGTAGGTGCTTTCGGTCCAGGAACCGCTATCGGCATAGTCATAAAACATCTTTGGCACCCGCCGCTTGGCCAGTATGCGCAGATCTTCGATGCAAGTGATGGTCGGCATGGTAAAACCCCGTTTGTTTATACCAGCCTAGCGTTATTGCCTTTCACCGCCTTCGTCAAACCCGACATTGCCTCTTTTCTTTCCGGCCGGTTTGCCCTATAGAGCCAGCTTCACGCGGCGCTTACACCCTTGGAGGATCGCCGCCCCAACCTTGGAGATTATCATGGCCGAGAACACAACTCTCAACGCCTCTATCCGCGCAGGAATCGGCAAGGGGGCCGCCCGCGCAGCACGTCGCGAAAAGCTGGTGCCCGGCATCGTTTATGGCGGCGGCGAGGAGCCGACCCCGATCAATATCAATTTCAACGAGCTGTTCAAAATGCTCAAGGCCGGCGGGTTTCTTTCAACCCTCCTGACCCTGAAAATTGACGGTAAAGAGCAGCGCGTTATCTGTCGTGGTGTCCAGCGCGATGTGGTCAAAGACCTGCCGCTGCACGTTGATTTTCTGCGCCTGTCAAGCAAGTCTCGCATTAACCTGATGATTCCGGTGAAATTCCTCAACGAGGAAACCTCCGTAGGTCTCAAACAAGGTGGCACGCTGGTTGTGGTGCGCAACGAGGTCGAGTTGAAGGTAACCGCCGGTGATATCCCGGATCACCTCGAAGTGGACCTCGCAGAGGCCGAAATCGGTGATACCATCCACATGTCCAGTATCACCTTGCCCAAAGGCACCCGCCCGATGATCACGGACCGTGACTTCGTGATCGCCAATATCGGCGCCTCCAAAACCGTCGACCTTGACGATGAAGAGGAAGATATTGTCGAGGCCGAAGAAGGCGCGACCGAAGAAGGTGCTACCGAAGAATAATTCTTCGCGCAATCAAGCCATAAAAAAGGCCTGCCCCGATCACTCGCGGCAGGCCTTTTCTTTTATCACCCGTTAGTCCTTGCGGAAAAACTTTTTCTCGCGCGGCTTTCCGTCCCAGCCCGGTTTGCCTTTGGGCGCGCCGCGATCTCCCCCGCGGTCCCCGCCACGATCTCCGCCACGATCTCCGCGGTCATCAAAGCGCTTGCCGCCACCTTCGCGGTCGCCACCATAAGGCTTGCCGCCACCTTTATAACCACCGCGATCACCACCACGATCGCCGCCGCCTTTATAGCCGCCGCCTTCGCGGACTTCCCATTTCTTGACCAAAGCCGCATTAAAGGTATCCCGGTGGATCGTGCCTTCATTGCACCACACAGTCGAAACCATATCACCATCGACAGTCTCGACCGCCATGCGGGGTGAACCCGCTGTCAGGGCAACGATATCGCCCAGTTTATATTCCGCCATTTTCTCTCTCCAAATACTACGCCGCAACTCATGAGCGGATGCCCTACATAGCGCCTTTTTGCAGCGTTACAATAGAAAAATAGGCTAATTGTAATATCTTTCGACGGTAGAGCCGTTGATCCTGTCATAGGGCATACGGCCATTCCACCACAGCAGCGGCGCCACCCACCAGAGGATATAGGCAAATGTGACCCCTCCCAACAAGCCAAGAACCAGTGCGATATTGGCCCCCGCCTGTAGATTGGGCACCACTTGTTCCAGCGCGTATTGTGGCAAGAAAACCCCGAAAAGAAACAGCGCAATCGACGGCGCAAATTTCAACACCTCGCGGCGCGCCACCTTAAACAGAGTCAGCCTGCCCCCCTCGCTCGACATCACCCGAATACGGGTGATCTTTTTGCCGATGGTCTGCCCTTTCCATACCCAGGTGAGCAGGATCATGCCAAGAAGGATGACCAGAGGGTTAAGCAAAGACACAGGATAAACCGGGACTACATCCATGCCATTGCTATCAAGCGGAGTGCTGATGGTATGGGCACCCTCGGCGATCCCGCCTTCCTCGTTTGTTTCACTACTGACCAGCAGATAGCTGCCGGCAAAAAGCCCGTTTTGGTAGGAATTACAAAGACTGCCACTTTGAGCATTGATCCCCTGTTCCTTGAAATAAAGCCGCGACATATCTGTCAGAGACACGGTTTTGCAGCTCGCGGTCTGATAGATACCGCCGCTCAACCGCACGCGCTCGCCATTCACAAAAGGCGCAACCAGATAAAACGTCAATTGGCTGAGGACGAAAACATCAATCAGCACCGCTATTATCCGTCGCCAAAAATGCCTTGGTTCCACTTGATTGCCTCCATCGGGCGGCTCATGGCCATATTGCGTGATTTATTGTGCCAAGAAGAAAGGCCCGTGCTTTTCGCACCACTAGGCAATTGCTGGCTATATTTCCACCCCTAAATGCCCGGCAACGGTAAATATATCCTTATCCCCGCGCCCGCACATATTCATCACCAGCAGGTGATCGGAAGCAAGAGAGGGTGCCAGCTCCATCACATGGGCAAGCGCGTGGCTTGGCTCCAGCGCGGGAATAATTCCCTCCTGCGCGCAACATAGCTGAAACGCCTCCAATGCCTGGACATCGGTCGCCGACACATATTGCACCCGACCGATATCATGCAACCACGCATGCTCGGGACCAATACCCGGATAATCCAGCCCGGCCGATATTGAATGCCCCTCAAGTATCTGCCCGTCCGCATCCTGCAAAAGATAGGTGCGGTTGCCGTGTAGCACCCCCGGCCTGCCGCCCGAAATACTGGCAGCATGCTCAAAGCGGTCATCCACCCCGTGGCCGCCCGCCTCGACCCCGATAATCGCTACATTCTCGTCATCCAAAAACGGATAAAACAGACCCATCGCATTGGAGCCGCCGCCAATAGCGGCAACCAGAGTGTCCGGCAGGCGGCCCTCGGCCTCGAGCATCTGCTCGCGGGTTTCCTTGCCGATAATGGCCTGAAAATCGCGCACCATCGCCGGATAGGGGTGCGGGCCGGCGACCGTGCCGATGCAATAAAACGTATCGTCGACATTGGTCACCCAGTCGCGCATTGCTTCGTTCATCGCGTCTTTCAGCGTGCCACGGCCCGAGGTGACCGGGATCACTTCCGCGCCCAAAAGCTTCATGCGGAATACATTGGGAGATTGTCGGTCCACATCGGTCTTCCCCATGAAAACCACACATTTCAGGCCGAATTTAGCGCAAACGGTGGCGGTGGCCACCCCGTGCTGGCCAGCGCCGGTTTCGGCAATAATGCGGGTTTTTCCCATGCGGCGCGCCAGCAATATCTGCCCCAGCACGTTATTGATTTTATGGGCACCAGTGTGGTTCAGCTCATCGCGCTTCAGGTATATTTTAGCACCGCCAAGATGCTCGGTCAGGCGCTCGGCAAAGTATAGCGGGCTGGGGCGGCCCACATAATGCTTCCAGAGAAAATCCATCTCGGCCCAGAATTCAGAGTCGGTTTTGGCGTGCTCGTACTGCGCCTCCAGCTCAAGGATAAGCGGCATCAGGGTTTCGGAAACAAACCGCCCGCCATGAATACCATAGCGTCCCTGCTCGTCGGGGCCTTGCATATAGGAGTTTTGCGATTTTTCGGACATGGGAAAAGCCTTTACCTGCTGGTTTGGCCCTGTCTAGCCCACAATACCGGCAGCTTCAATAAAGGCTTTGATCCGTGCGGCATCCTTCACTCCCGGTGCACTTTCGACGCCGGATGATACATCAACTTGCGCCGCCCCTGTCAGCCGGATCGCCTCGGCGACATTTGAGGGTGTCAGCCCCCCCGCCAGCATCCACGGTTTTTGCCACGTGCGACCCTTGATCAACCGCCAATCAAAAGATAGCCCGTTGCCCCCCGGCAACACCGCAGTTTGGGGGGGCTTGGCATCAACCAGTATCTGGTCCGCCACGGCTTCATATTCGGCCAATGCCGCCAGATCTTCCTTATCGCCGACCCCTACCGCCTTCATCACAGGCAGGCCATATCGCGCGCGTATTCCAGCTACCCGCGCCGGTGTTTCAGCCCCGTGTAGTTGCAACATATCCAGCGGCACCTTATTAACGATTTCATCTAAAAAACTATCGTTCGCATCCACGGTCAGGGCCACTTTGGCCACTCCGAGCGGCACATCGATAGCCAGCGATGCCGCCATTCCGATTGTCACATTGCGAGGAGATTTAGCAAAAAACACCAGCCCGACATAGCGCGCACCGGCATTCACGGCGGCATCCATGCCCGCCTTGTCCTTCAGCCCGCAAATTTTGACATTCATTTAGTCAACAACGCCAAAACGTCATCTTCATCTATTCCGCTGGTTTTTTTTATCTGGGCAAGTTCCGCCGCGAGCGTCGCCGCTTCGCGGTTTTTTACAGCCGCCTGTCGGCGGTATTTATGCTCGCGGAAGTATTCCAGAAAATACCCGAGCAACAGCCCGAGGCCGATCGCGGCAAATATCACCCCGAAAAGTGGCACATCACGGGTTAATGTTTCCGCGTAGGGCAAGCCGGTGGGCAGCAGGCCAATGCTAACAGAACCGCGGTTGGCCAGTGCCAGCAAGACCAGCGCCACCATAAAAACCAACAGAATAATATATTTTATATAACGCATCTATATCTCAAATAAAGGTTGCCGCTAGCGGCCATTCAACCGGTCACGCAACAGCTTGCCGGTCTTGAAAAACGGAACATGCTTTTCGTCAACCGAAACGGTCTCTCCGGTGCGTGGGTTTCGCCCGGTGCGCGCTTCACGCTTCTTAACAGAAAAGGCGCCAAACCCGCGCAGCTCCACACGCTTGCCCGAGGCCATGGCTTCAACAATTTCATCAAATATAGTGCCGACAATCCGCTCGACATCCCGCTGATAAAGGTGCGGGTTATCATCTGCGATTTTCTGGACCAGTTCGGATTTTATCATTATTATTCCTCTCCAAGTTGCCGGATAACCCCGGAGGCACTCCGTCCAACATCGTTACGAATACACAAATCAGGCTGTTATTCTGCCATGCCTTAGCGATTTATGGAATAGAGCGGTGCGGATTCAGCAGCAGAAAAACGCTCTAATAGCGGATTTACGCCTAATAATGTCGACAAAACCCCATTATACCAAGGCTCTGCGGGGGATAACTCCCAATCTTCAACAGAAAGCTCGCTTAACGCGGGGTCAACCGATTCGAGATAATCCAGCACGGCGGCATCCCCTCCAAGCGCATCAATCAATCCGTTATCCACCGCTTTGCGGCCGGAAAAAACCCCGCCTGTCGTCACTTCGTCCAGCGCCCTGCCCTCAAGGTTGCGCCGCGCGCCAACAAGCGATTTGAACCACTGGAAAGTTTCCTCGATCATCATCTCCTGCGCAGCAATTTCGTCCGGACTAGCCGCACGAAAAGGGCTAACCCCGCCCTTGGTTTCGGAGCTGCGCACCACCTGCATTTCAACCCCGATTTGCTCAAGCAAACCGCTAACATCAGGATACTCCATAATCACCCCGATCGAGCCTGTCACCGTGTTGGAGCGCGCAAAGATATAATCCGCCCCCAGCGCCGCGATATAGCCGCCCGAGGCCGCAACCCCGTCCATCTGTGCCACGACCGGCTTGTTCAACGCCACATCGCGCAAAGCTTCAAACAAAATTTCGGAACCAACGACCGTGCCACCAGGCGAGTTGATCCAGACAACCAGAGCTTTTACATCGTCATCCGCTGCGATTTTAGCCAAAATTTCTTCGCGGTAGCGATCTTGGGTGATGATGCCGTTAATGCTAATGCGGGCAATGTGCTCGCCCGTCGGAAACTCGCTTTCGGCCTTGCTGAGCACCAGCCAAATAAGCCCGCCCAGCAGCAGCACCATAAGCCCGATGCCCCGCCAAAAGCCGGAACGGCGCCACTTGCGGCGCCGCTCCTCATAAAGGTCTCTCTCGAAACCCTCTTTTTTGCCATCCCATGGGGGCATTAGTCGTCAGAGCCTTTGAGGGCCGCACCCAGGATATCACCCAAAGATGCCCCGGAGTCAGACGAGCCATACTGCTCGATCGCTTCCTTCTCTTCGGCTATTTCGCGGGCTTTGATCGAAAGACCAAGGCGGCGCGTAGATTTGTCGATATTGGTAACGCGCGCGTCCACCTTATCGCCAACAGAGAAACGCTCGGGGCGCTGCTCGGCACGATCACGAGAAAGATCAGAGCGGCGGATGAAGGATTTCATGCCGTCATACGTTACCTCAATGCCGCCATCCTCGATGGAGGTCACCTCAACAGTCACGATAGCGCCACGTTTGATGCCGCCAACGGCGCCCTCGAACGGATCTTCGCCCAGCTCTTTGATCGACAGCGAAATCCGCTCTTTATCGGAGTCAATGTCGGTCACAACCGCTTTCACGATGTCGCCCTTCTGGTAATCCTGAATGGCTTCCTCGCCGGAGCGATCCCAATCAAGGCCCGAAAGGTGAACCATGCCGTCAATATCGCCATCGAGGCCGATAAACAGGCCAAACTCGGTGATGTTTTTGACTTCGCCTTCAACTTCAGTGCCCACAGGGAACGCCGCCGAGAAATTCTCCCACGGATTGCCCTGGGTTTGCTTGAGGCCAAGCGAAACGCGGCGCTTAACGGTGTCGATTTCCAGCACCATAACTTCCACTTCTTCCGAAGTAGACACAATCTTGCCCGGGTGGATGTTTTTCTTGGTCCAGCTCATTTCAGAAACGTGAACAAGCCCTTCAACACCGGCTTCAAGCTCAACAAATGCACCGTAATCGGTGATGTTGGTTACGCGGCCCTTGTGCACAGACTCAAGCGCATAACGCCCTTCTACATCTGTCCACGGGTCTTCTTGCAGCTGCTTCATGCCAAGCGAAATACGCATGGTTTCGCGGTTGATCTTCACAACCTGCACTTTAACCGTCGCACCGATTTCCAGAATTTCGGAAGGGTGGTTCACACGGCGCCATGCCATGTCGGTTACGTGCAGCAGGCCGTCTACGCCGCCAAGGTCAACAAACGCACCGTAATCGGTGATGTTCTTGACCACACCGTCAACGGTGTCACCCTCGGCAAGCTTGCCAACGATTTCAGCGCGCTGCTCGGCACGGGATTCTTCAAGAATAGCACGGCGGGACACAACGATGTTGCCACGGCGGCGATCCATTTTCAAAATCTGGAAAGGCTGCGCCAAGCCCATCAACGGGCCGGCATCGCGCACGGGGCGCACATCAACCTGAGAGCCGGGCAGAAACGCAACCGCGCCGCCAAGATCAACAGTAAAGCCACCTTTGACACGGCCAAACATGGCCCCTTCAACACGCTCTTCTTTTTCATAGGCTTTTTCGAGCCGGTCCCAAGCTTCCTCACGACGGGCTTTTTCACGGCTGATCGCCGCTTCGCCACGGGCGTTTTCAACGCGCTCAAGGAAAACCTCGACGGTGTCGCCAACTTCGATTTCAGGGTCTTGGCCGGGCTCGGCAAATTCTTTCAGGTCAACACGGCCTTCCATTTTGTAGCCGATGTCGATGATAGCTTGGCCAGCTTCAATTGCGATAACTGTGCCTTTGACGACGCTTCCCTCGTCAGGGGTTTCAAGTTCAAAGCTCTCGTTAAGAAGGGCTTCGAAGTCTTCCATGGATGCGGAAGTAGCCATAAATATAGTCTCCAGATATGTGTTACGGGCCGAGCGGTTGGGTCCGCCGGTCTTTAGGTTTCGGGTCTGAGGCTGTGAAACGGCTAAAAGCGATTCAAAAGCTCACGCTTTTTCGAATCGCTTCTTCACAAG
>JAKIUB010000011.1 GCA_021647745.1 Paracoccaceae bacterium
AGCGCGCAGTAAATGCCGAGGATGACGCCGGGCGGGCGGCCAATATGAAGCTGCATGTGGGGTCTGTCAAAACCCATATCGACACGCTGAGCGCCAAGAAATACCACGAGCTGGACGATGGCTCGGTCGATTATGTGATCCTGTTCATGCCGATCGAGAGCGCCTTTTCCGAGGCCGTGCAAGCCAGCCCCGACCTTTCGCTTTATGCTTCTGAACGCAACATCGTCATCGCCTCGCCGACCAACCTGATGGTGGCGTTAAAAACGGTGGATAACCTGTGGTCGATTGATCGCCGCAACAAAAACGCGCTGGAAATCGCCAAGCGCGCGGGGCTGCTTTATGATAAATTTGTGGGCTTCACGCAGGATATGGAGAAGGTCGGCGAGCGCCTCACCCAAGCCCAAACCAGCCACGCAGCGGCGATTAACAAGCTCTCGCAAGGCAGCGGCAACCTTGTGGGGCAGGTGGAAACGCTGAAGGTGCTGGGGGCCAAGGCGGCCAAGCAGATTGCGATGGCGCATGAGGAGGAACTCCTAGAGCGGCTTTCGAGCGATCAGAAAGAGAAATGAAAGTGGTTCCTTTGCATCAAATTTGGCCAAGCCATCAGCTACTGGGATCGGGACCGTCTGCTCCCGCATGGATTGCACTATGACGAATGATCCAGAACATCAGAACAAGGCCATCATGGATGCAGCGACTGCTGCCCGCCATGGTATGACCCCTCGCGCAGTAAAAATTACACGCGTCATGCTGGCAATCCCTATCATTAACTTTCTTGTCAGCCTTGCGTCATCCGTTCTCGGAGTCAGTATTATCTCGGCAGACACTCTACAAATTATCCCGTTTATCCCTATTAGACACGAACTGGCGAGCATGAAGTATTCCGGATATTACAGCCAATATGCAGATGCCTATGCTGGATTTATGCTTGTTGTTATGCTGCTCTTTGTCATGTCCACAACTCTGCTAATCATCGTATTTCTACGCCGCATTTTCGTGACACTCAGGCTCATTAATGACCAAGTTTTGGAAAGCTTCTCTTGGTTTGTGACCTTGCTATTAGTTTACTTTATGGGGTCTTACTTATGGATATTTGAATGGAATTCCGTGTTTTTTAATCCCAACCCAAAAATCGGCGGGAATTATTATTGGTTTTCTACATTATTGATTTCAATTACTTGGATGATGGTCGCGCCCCTGTCGGTGTTGCTAGCCTTAACTCCAAAATTCTTTAGCCACTCAATCTTTAAAGACCATCCAGGTCTCAATAAATGAGGGCGCTTAACGTGTAGATTTTCGCCGCTATAGATTAGGCAGGCGAAAAACTAACCTACCTTCCGCGCAATCAAAAACACCGTTGCTTTAGTCGTCGGCTGCCAGCGCTCCTCAATCCCAAACCCCGCCGCTTGCACCGCCTCCACCAGCGCATCCGCACTGAAAAACCTCACCATTGGCAGTAGGCCGAGCTTATTCCCCGCCCACAGAAGCGGCTTCAAGGCCCCGCCTTTGGCCATGCAGGTGGTGCTGGAAATAAACACGCCGCCGGGTTTGAGCATCTCGAAAACACGCGAAATCGTGGCCTCTTTATCGGGCAGCAGGTGCAGAATGCTATGGGCGAGGATAGCGTCAAAGCCGTCCTCCGGTGGCATGACCTCCTCTAGCCGCGCCCGCTCAAAGCGCAGGTTTTCCACGCCCTCGGCTTTCTCCCGCGCAATGCTTAGCATCTCACCCGAAATATCCGTCGCCAGATAGTCCGCCATCTCGGGGGCCAGTACAATCGCCGTAGTCCCTGTCCCACAGCCAAATTCCAGCGCCTTGAAATCTGGCCCCAAAACCGCCCGCGTTTTCTGTAATTTCTCCTGATACGCCGCCTCGTTTGAAACAGGCGACCGCGCATAGCGCTTCGCCATCCTATCCCAAAACTTGTGATCATTCGCCATGTTACGCGCTCCCGTTGCAGGTTATACATAAGCAACCCACCACAAATTTCACCCCTTGAAAGCCGCAATTCCACCCCTACATTTTAACCATCAGGCGCCAAACGGGCCTGTAAAACCGGCTTGTCCGTAAGGAAAGCCACCTTGTGTCGCTCAATGGAGGATACCCTATGCGAAATTTTGACCTAACACCGCTTTACCGCTCAACCATCGGCTTTGACCGCTTGGCAAACATTCTGGATAACGTGACCCGCACCGATGGCGGCTCTAGCTACCCCCCTTATAACATCGAAAAAACCGGCGAAGACACCTACCGGATTACCATCGCCGTGGCAGGCTTTTCTGACGACGAACTCACCATCGAGGCCCGCGACGGGCAGCTGGTGATCTCTGGCAAAAAGGGTGAGGCTTCGGACGAAACCACCTTCCTGCACCGCGGCATCGCCACCCGCGCCTTTGAAAAGCGCTTCCAGCTCGCCGACCATGTGCGGGCCACCGATGCGATTACGGCCAACGGCCTGCTGCATGTGGATTTGGTGCGCGAAGTGCCCGAAGCCCTGAAACCCCGCAAGATCGAGATCGCCAAATCCCGCCCGATTGAAGCGGAAAAGGTGACGGTTGAGGTGTAAGATTTAAGCGAATGGCCTTGGCTGGGGGGAGACCCTTGGCCGAGGCTTGCTTGATCTACCTTAGGCTTCAAATCCGTATTCTTTGCGGTGGTGTGCAAGATAATTTCGTTCACCTTCAAGTAGCTTTTCTCTCAGTGAGATAGAAAGCCCTAACGTTCTACGCTCTTTTTGCGAAATTCGGTTCGCGACCAGCATTGATCCATTATCCGAGAAGGAAATCAAACCTCGATCAAAAAGAGCATCAAGGTGGGCCGCCAGCAAAAGCCCATTATTTGAATCTAAGCGCTGGCTATCGCTACAGGACCTCCATGCTTTAATATGAGAAGCACGCAGAACTTCCCGCACTCCACATCCGGTTACCGCACATTTTTGCATCCACCTGCCCATCAATTCCTTACGGAAACCGCCTTGGCCTCGGCGCGCATCAATCAATGCTTTCTTGGTTGTTTTTGGAATATCCTTATTTTCTATTTCAGCAATATCTCGGACCTCACTACCATTTTTCAAAGCTTCGATGGCCAACCACAATCTATCCCAAGTGGAGTTGCGCTGTTCTTTCGGAATTTGATTCAGGATTGTTATGGCCTGTGTTGCATCAATTCCAGCATAGCTACTATACATCGTGATTAGTCGGTCTTTTCCTGTAATTTCCTGTGAATCAAGGGAGACCGGCTCAGCTAACCATAGATACATTTCAGACGGGCAGGTCCAATTGGGAATCCAATTCACATCTTCTGCCCATTTCTTATTAAACTTCGTTAAGTCACCATTGAAACAGTTTTTTACTATAGTTTGCTCCCACGCCTGGTCCCTAAATGACTCGATCCCCAGCCTGTTTACGAGGCTTGCTCGAATGCCAATATCGTCATTGCTGTGCAAAGAAGTGGCATTTCCGGCAACGCCAACTAATTCCTGCACACCATCATGTGATGCAATTAGGAAAACAAACGCCTCAGCAGCTGACGGTTGTGCTTTTCCCAGCCCTTCCGTATGGAATGCTCGATATTTGACCCCATCTTCATCAAATTCCATCTGGGTCGAGTTGTTCCATTCCTCATGACCAAACCCAAATTCCTTTGGAAAGCCAGCGCTAGCCTTAAATCCAGAAGGCGTCTGGTAGCCGTTAGTATTCCACAATATAGGTTTTATAAATATATCAGCCAATGATATTACTCCGATAGTAAAGTGCCTGTCAAACAAGACATTTTGGAACAAAACAACCTCATAAATTGTAGAGCACAGCCCCACAATATAGACAAGCGCGTTTCCGAGCGAAGCTCAAATCGAAATGAGTCAATTGGAGCCAGCCTCCATCAATTTGGCAAGTGTGACTAGTGCGGCAATTTCACCAATTATAACAAGCCCCCCCTCAAACCCGCATCCTAGGCACATCCTGCGGGTCCAGTTTCAGCTCGATCAGCTGCGGGCCTTGCCGCCCCTCTATCATCGCCAGTGCAGCCTCTAGCTCCGCTTCTGTTTGCACCATAGCCCCCTTGCCCGCCAAGCGCGGTGGCGAGGGTGGCGAAGGAGGGCCAGTGGAATTCGGCCAAGCTTGGGTCCATAGGCACATAGGCCCCCTTCCCTTCCCCCCCAACATCTGCAATCCTGCCCGCTCCAAAACCACAGGACCAATGCCATGAGCCCCAAGCCTCGCCGTTTCCCTGATGCCCGCTGCGATATTGCCAAAGCCAGCGATGTCGTCAGCACCCCGCAAACCCGCGCCCCGACCTATCGCCTCGCCTTTGCCGACGATGATTTTATGCTGCGCGACGAGCTGCGCCCGATGCGCCTGCAACTTGAGCTGCTCAAGCCCGAGCTGGCGCTGACCGAGGCTGGCGTGGAAAGCACCGTGGTGCTGTTTGGCGGCGCGCGGATACCGGACCCCGAGTTTAAGGAAAACGCCCGCACCGAAACGCTGGCGGGGCTGTCTAAATACTATACCGAAGCGCGGAGGTTTGCGCAGATCTGCACCGAGGAAAGCCTGAAGACGGGCGGCAAGGATTATGTGGTCTGCACCGGCGGCGGGCCGGGGGTGATGGAGGCGGGTAACAGGGGCGCGGCGGATGTGGGGGGCAAATCGGTGAGCCTCAACATCGTGCTGCCCCATGAGCAATCGCCCAATGAATACGCCACGCCGGAGCTGTGCTTCAACTTCCACTATTTCGCCATCCGCAAAATGCATTTCCTCATGCGCGCCAAGGCGATTGCGGCCTTCCCCGGCGGCTTTGGCACCATGGACGAGCTGTTTGAGGCCCTCACCCTGATCCAGACCAAACGTATGCAGCCGATGCCGATATTGCTGTTTGGCAAGGATTTCTGGAATGCGATCATCAACTGGGAAGCCTTGACAGACGCCGGCACCATTTCTCCCGAAGACCTAAACTTGTTCAGCTTTGTCGATACGGCAGAAGAAGCCTGGGAAAGTATAAAAAACTGGCCGTCATGAGTGATTTTTCCAAAACCCCTGCCAATTTTGCCGCCCTCACACCGGTAAGCTTCATCCACCGCGCCGCACAAACCCACCCCGGGCGCATTGCCGTGGTTTATGGCAACACCCGCCGAAGCTGGGCCGAGACATACGGGCGCTGCAAGCAGCTGGCCTCGGCGCTTCTGAAGGCAGGGCTGGAAAAGGGGGATGTCGTCGGGATTATTGCGGCCAATACCCCCGAAATTTACGAGGCCCATTTTGGCGTTCCTATGGCGGGAATGGTGCTGAACACGCTGAACTGCCGGCTTGATGCCGGCACCATTGCCTATATTATTGAGCATTCCAAAACCCGCGCCCTGATTGTGGACCGTGAATTTGCGGCCACGGTGCAAGAGGCGCTGGCGGGCTTGGATAAGCCGCCGCTGGTGATTGACATTGTGGACCCCGCTGCGCCGGAAGGGCCGCGCTTGAGTGCGCTTGATTACGAGGGGTTCCTCGCCTCGGGCGACGCTAATTTTGCCTATCACACCCCCGATGACGAGTGGGACACGATCAGCATCAACTACACCTCCGGCACTACGGGGCGGCCCAAGGGCGTGGTCTACCACTATCGCGGGGCCTATCTGAACGCGCTCGGCAATGTGATGGAATGGAACATGGAGGCCGCGCCGGTGTACCTTTGGACGCTGCCGATGTTTCACTGCAACGGCTGGTGCTTTCCGTGGACGGTGGCCGCCAAGGCGGGCACGAATATCTGCATTCGCAAGGTGACGGCAGCGAATATTTATAATGCCATTGCCGATGAGGGCGCGAATTACCTCTGCGGCGCGCCGATTGTGCTGAGCTTTATGGTCGATGCTGACAAAGCCACCAAACGGCCGTTTTCCCATAAGGTCAATGTGATGACCGCCGCCGCCCCGCCCCCCGCCACCGTGCTGGCCAAGATGCAGGAGGAGGGCTTTACCGTCACCCACGCCTATGGCCTGACCGAAACCTATGGCCCCTGCATATCCTGCGCATGGAAGCCCGAATGGGATGAGCTGCCGACAGGCAAACAGGCCAACCTCAAAGCCCGTCAGGGCGTGCCCTATGTGGTGCAGGAAAGCGCCACTGTGCTTGATCCGAAAACCATGCAGCCCGTGCCCTGGGATGGCGAAACCATGGGCGAGGTGATGATGCGCGGCAATATTACCATGAAGGGATATCTGGACAACCCGGAGGCCACCAACGAAGCCTTTGCTGGCGGCTGGTTCCACTCCGGTGATCTCGGGGTGGTGCAGCCCGACGGCTATATCCAGCTGCGAGATCGCGCCAAGGATATTATCATTTCGGGGGGCGAGAATATCTCTTCGATCGAAGTCGAAGGGGTGATCCACTCCCACCCTGCCGTGGCGGCTGTCGCCGTGGTGGCGCGCCCCGATGACAAATGGGGTGAAACCCCGTGTGCTTTTGTCGAACTTCAACCCGGTGCCAGCGTCTCGGCAGAAGATATCATCACCCATTGCCGCGCGCATCTCGCAGGCTTTAAACGGCCCAAAACCGTGATCTTTCAAAAATTACCCAAAACCTCGACTGGCAAAGTCCAGAAGGTTGCGTTGCGCGCTGCCGCCAAAATCTTGTAGCTGCCCTTTCCACAGGGAAACCGACAGGGAGTGGCGATATACTACAATGAAGAGCGGGCGCGCCAAACTGACCAAAGCCGGAAAAACCTAGCCCAAGGTTGGGGGAAGAGCATCAAAACAAAAGGCTCCGGTTCAGGCTGGATGACAATTCAGTGGCAGGTCAATCGAGGCACCTTGCCTTTGCGGCCAGAGGTCTTTGCGCCAATTACCAAACAAAGCGCAATATCCTAATAGATATTGAATCACTCATAATATCTACTAACTCATTGAAGAAATTGGTAGCGGGAGAGGGACTTGAACCCCCGACACGCGGATTATGATTCCGCTGCTCTAACCACCTGAGCTACCCCGCCGGACCGTGGCCGTATTTAGGCCAGGTGCAGGGTAGGGTCAAGTACTATACAGCCAAAATTGAAAATATAGCCGGCATGCATATATTTCCGCGTTGGTGGGGCGTTTTCTCGCATTTGGCTCCGGGCATATCACCCGGAGCCAAATTTGATTATTTAAAGGCATCGGCGGCAGAAGGGAGCGGCCTTGCGAGAAGGGCATCTATCCTTTCGGCCAATATCGCAAAGTGATACCGCAATTCAGCCGTTTCTGCCGAAGCCGCCGCCGTGGTCAGGCGCTCTGACAGTTGTGGCAGCTCTTCTTTTGCCCAGCCGTAAAACGCGGTGCCAGCGCCAGTGGCGGAGCTTATCAAGGTCGCGTTAGGGTCTTCTCCCGAAAGCGTTGCGGTCAGCATGGGAATAATCTGGTTTCGTGTGGCAGGGCTTGAAAAGATCATTGCCGTACTAACCATGAAAGCTGCTTGCATAGTTTGCTCCGAACGGGTCGGATCAGTCAAATTGGCAAATATCACATCCTCCAGATCCGTTGCGAATTCGACGACGCTATAAGCCTCGGGGTCTTGCCTGTGTTGCATTTCGAGCAAAGCCAATTTCGAGCCAGCCATCAATTGCAGCAAAATAAGCTCTCTGTTTCCATCGATAAGCCGCAAATAGCCAGCCGGATCAAGAAGCCTTATGATCGAAGGTTCCTCAAGTGCATCAAGGGATTGCACCCCTTCACCAACAAGATAGCGAACCGCGTCTTTCTGCTCTTCACGAGAGACAAACTGATAGCGCGGGTTTTCACCGGGCGTGTTTTCCACCCCGCCGACAAGAGACATTACCGAAGTTAGAAACCCAACCATAGTCCCACTAGCGGAGTTATAGACCAAGCGAATATTGTCAACATCTCCGCCGGTTGCTTCTGTCAGGTTTTCCAGCGTGGCCCGCAGGCGCAGAATGCCCAGACGGGTTGCCTCTACACGGTCGGCACCGGTATTTTCCCGCTGAAGCCGCGGGTCAAATTGCCAGCGCGATTCTGATGGCGCTTCGTTAGCAGCCCAACGCAGCTCTCTGTCTTTGGTGGCTGCTTTTGCCTGATCGGACAAAATTTGCGCGACCTCTTCCGGGGATTTGTCGGGGAAGGTCTGATAACCCCATTTGATCGCAAAACGGTCATATGCTCCGATACCGGGAACAAAGCTGGTAACGCCATCACCGGGCTGAGCTGCCTGATTAAACCGCCCGTAAGCCATAATAGATGGGGCGGCTCCGTTTTCATTGGCAAATTCAGGGTCGCGCTGCTCTGCGGTGGTATAGGCGGTGGAGGCCAGATGGTTATGGCGCAGGCCAAGCGTATGCCCAACCTCGTGTGCCACGATATAGGCCAGCAACTGGCCCATCTTTTCCTCGGATAGCGGGTAGCTGGCCGCGTCCGGGTCTACCGTGCTGTGCATAGAGAAGTAGTAAGGGGCGAAAAAATCAAAAACCTGGGGCCAAAGCAAAATATGCGCACCAAGGATTTCCCCTGTTCTGGGGTCGATTGTGACTGGGCCGGTAGCATTTTCAAAGGCTTGCGGCAACCAGCGAATAACATTAATTCGGGTATCTTCGGCTGACCAGTCAGGGTCTTCTTCAATGCTAGGCGCATTGCGCGCAATGATCGCATTGGTGAAACCGGCTTCCTCAAAGGCGGACTGCCAAGACTCGACAGCGTCCTTGATATAGGGGCGCCAGCGATCAGGCACACCGCGCCCGATATAATAGACAATCGGCTCCACCGGATCGCTTGGTCCTTCAACGCTCGGATCGGCTTTTTCCAGCCTGTGGCGAATAATATATGCCTTTGAGGTGGCCGCATTTTCGCCACCAAACTCGGCAAAACTTGTCTCGAAAAATCCGACCTGATCATCAAACGCGCGCGGTTCCATCTGGTTGACGGGAAGTAGCGACAGCGTGTGGCCCACAACTATCGATACGGCTGTGCCTTCGACGTCAATAAAGGTTAATTGCGACCGGATAGAAATATTTCCCTCAAAGGACTTGGCGGATTCGATGTAGGAACGGTCGGGGTCGGCCGCAATTACAGCCACACCGGCCGTGCTCAGGTAAGTGCTGGTCGATAGCGGGTTGCCCATATCGCCGGTGAAAACCGACGTGAGATCAACAAGAACTGTACCGTCTTCATTCTCGGCCAGAATATCAAAGCTGAACAAAATCCCCCCAAGCCGGACATCGCCAACCGACATCTGGAGCGGAGAAAGTTTGAGGTCAGCTTCATAGTTTGTATCCAGAGGATCGCCAGCAGGCTGTGCCGCGATGCGCTTGGAGAATTCCCCTCCCATATCGCGGATAAATACTTTACTTCCTCTACGCTCCAGCCGAACAACGGTCTCGCCAACGGCATTCCCGCCTTGGCTGACAGCTTGTGGAGGCAGCTTCACGGCCTCGGCATACCAGTGGATAAGCTGCCCGAAGACCGCCGGATTGATAACCATCACGGTGCTGCCATCAATGGAATAAAGCTGCGCGGGGCCTTCGCCAAGCTTCTCGGCGGTAGCCAGCAGAGCCTCGATTGTGACCGCGGCGGCGGCTTCTTCGGCTGCACCGGCTTCTGCGGCTTCTGCGGGCGCGGCATCCTGCGCAAGTGATGGCTGGAATAGCAAAGATAGCAAAAGAGCCATCGTGACAGCAAATGTTGAAGGTATTCGAAGCATAGGATATCCCCTGAAAAAATTGTTGTTATTCGGTTTTTATTTGCGAAACACTATAGCACAGGGTTTTCCCATAACAACATTTTTCCACCTTGGGGGGAGGTGGTAACGAAAATTTGCAATTCGGAATAGGCGAGGATTTCAGCTAGCTTGGGCAGCCCTGAATTTCAACAGCACGGTTATTGCCAAAAACAGAAACAACCAATGCGTCATTGTCCATGTCCTTGTCATCTCCCACATAAAACCTGATCGGGGCGGTGGCACGAATGGCGGTCCCGCTAGTGGTTGATAAGGCAAGGTCTACCCATATTTCCTGTGTGCCGTATTCTATCACCGTATATGGCGCGTCAAACGCTTGGGTAAATTCCATATCGGCCGTTATTTCAAAGCCCTTTCCCTTGGGGCCAACTGCGCAGGAAATACTGCGTAGTCCTGCTGCCTCTCCCGTTACCGGTGCCTTGAGCAAGGCTGCCTCGATCAGCGCCACCCCCTCGCCAGCGCTACCATCCAGACGGGCCAGAAACACCGATTGCGCCGGAAGGCATATTTCCGAACACACCCCGAAATTCAGGCGAAGCACAATCCGCACGGGGCCGTCTGTTGCGGGGCTGATGTGAATTGGCAGCACAAAACGGTCAGAATACCCCAATGTGATCATGCCGCCCTGGTCGATTACCTCGGGGGTTGGCCAGTCAAAGCTGACCTCGCCGATATTGTCGGAACCATCCCAGTTGAAGATCGGCGGCAGGCCCGCTGGCCCGGGCGAGCGCCAATAGGTTTTCCAGCCCTCGTTAAGGGTGAACTCCAGCGCTACGCGGTAGCTGCCATCTTCCTGCTGCCAGCCCTTCAGCAGCTTGACTGAACCGTAATCCATATTTTGGGCAAAGGCGGCGGCGGGCAAAAGCAAAAACATCAAAATCAGGCGTATCAGCATAAAATCCTCTAAAATATGTTCCGTTGATCAATAGCGGGTTTTTCCTAAAGGAAAAGTCACAAAATTGCGAGGCTTTGGCTTGAATAACCTGCAGTGGGAGCACATTGTAGAGATATGAAAAACCCAACCTCTGAAGATGTGCCGTTTCTGGATGGTAAATTACTGGTCGCCATGCCCGGCATGGGCGATCCGCGCTTTGACAAGGCGGTGGTGTTTATCTGCGCCCATTCACCCGAGGGGGCGATGGGGCTGATTATAAACAAACCTGCCGAGCGGCTAAAGTTTGACGACCTGATGACCCAGCTCGGTATCGACTGGGATGGCGAGCTGGCCTCGCCTCCCGTGCACCACGGCGGGCCGGTGGAGCACGGGCGCGGCTTTGTTTTGCACTCGCGCGATTACGAATCCGAAGGATCTTCGATGAAGATCGGTGACAATTTCGGCATGACCGCCACACTGGATATTCTCACGGATATCGCGCTGGGCAAAGGCCCGAAACGGGCGCTTTTGGCGCTGGGCTACACCGGCTGGGCACCTGGCCAGCTGGAGGCCGAATTGCAGGCCAATGGCTGGCTGATCTCCGAAACAGACCCGGAGCTGGTTTTTGCTACCAAGGATAGCGAAAAGTGGCAGCAGGCCATCAAAGGGCTAGGCATCGACCCGCGTATGCTGAGTGCTGACGGCGGACGAGCCTGATATCTTTTTTCCGGCCTATCTTTTTTTTCGGCCTGAAGAAGAGTACAGGATAGCCGCGCGCCTACGGTTGCGCCCGTTACAAGCACGGTTTGACGCCGCGTTTTGCTTGCCGAGCGCGCCATTGCCCCATAAGTTGGTATGAAACCAACCGGAGACCAAGATGGCTTATCGCGCACCCGTATCGGAAATCACCTTTTTGCTCGAAAACGTGCTGAACGGCGCACGACTGGGAGAAACTTCGCGCTTTGCCGAAGCTTCGCTTGAAACCGCGGGAGCTATTCTCGAGGAGGCCGCAAAGCTCGCCGAGGGGGTGATCGCGCCGCTAAATCGTATTGGAGACGAACAGGGCGCCACGTTTGAAAACGGGGTAGTGCGCTGCTCGCCGGGGTTTCGCGAGGGGTATCAAGCGTTGGCAACCGGTGGCTGGGTCGGCATGAACGGGCCGGAGGCGTATGGCGGCATGGGCATGCCGATGGCGCTGACCGTGGCGGTCAACGAGATAATGTCGTCAGCCTGCCTTGCACTGGCGCTCAACCCTTTGATGACGCAGGGGCAAATAGAGGCGTTCGAGCATCATGCTTCGGATACGCTAAAAGATATTTATCTTGAAAAGCTGGTTTCGGGCCAGTGGACCGGCACCATGAACCTGACCGAGCCACAAGCGGGCAGCGATGTCGGTGCGCTTTCCACCAAGGCGGTCGATAATGGCGATGGCAGCTACGCCATCACGGGCCAGAAGATATTTATAAGCTGGGGCGACCACGACGTGGCCGAAAACATCATTCACCTCGTGCTGGCGCGCTTGCCGGGCGCGGCAGTGGGCACACGGGGGATATCGCTTTTTGTGGTGCCGAAATTTATCCCCGATGATGCGGGCAAGCCCGGTGCCGCCAATGCTTTGCATGCGGTTAGCCTTGAGCACAAGATGGGCCTGCATGGCTCGCCCACCGCCGTGATGGCCTTCGAGGGCGCAACCGGCTGGATGGTTGGCGAGGAAAACGGCGGCATGGCGGCGATGTTTACCATGATGAACAACGCCCGCCTTGGTGTGGGCATTCAGGGGCTTTCACAGGCCGAGGCCGCCTATCAACTCGCGCTTGAATACGCCCATGAGCGCCAGCAAGGCCATACCCCGCTGGACGGAGAGCGCGCCATTATCGGCCATGCCGATGTGCGCCGAAACCTGATGACCATGAAAGCCCTCACCCAAATCAGCCGTGCCATCTGCCTTGATACCGCGCTTAGCCTTGATCTGGCGCGCGCCAACAAAGATAGCACCCAAGCCGCCCGCGCGGCGTTTCTCACGCCGATCGCCAAGGCCTTTGGTACTGATATTGGCTGTCAGGTCGCCGAGCTTGGCGTGCAGGTGCATGGTGGCATGGGCTATATCGAGGAAACCGGCGCCGCGCAATATTACCGCGATGTGCGGGTAACAGCGATCTATGAAGGCACCAACGGTATTCAGGCGATGGATATGGTGGGGCGTAAGCTCAAGGATGGTGGAAAGGCGGCGCGGAGCCTTTTAGGCGAAATCAGGGCAACAGCCGCCAAAGATGGCCCGCATCCACGCCTAGATGCTGCCGTTGACCACCTAGAAGCCGCAACGGACTGGATGCTGAAAGCCGACCTCAATGACCGCTTTGCCGGGGCCGCGCCCTATCTGCGCGCCTTTGCCCTTGCGCTTGGCGGGCACTATTTGCTGCGCGCGGCGCAGGCGGATAGCGCGCGCATGCCGCTCGCGGCCTTTCACATTCGGCAGCTAATGATACAGGTCGCCCCGTTTTGTGAGGCCGCCTGCGAAGGTGCCGCCCCGCTTTATGCCGATCCGTTGATGGTATAGCCGCGTATCGGTATCAGAAAAATGCCTGAAGGCCGGTTTGGGCGCGGCCCAGGATCAGGGCATGCACATCGTGTGCGCCCTCATAGGTATTGACGGTTTCAAGGTTGAGCATATGGCGCATCACCTGAAACTCTTCCGAAATACCGTTGCCACCATGCATGTCGCGAGCCATACGGGTGATGTCGAGCGCCTTGCCACAATTATTGCGCTTGATCATCGAGATCATTTCGGGCGCAGCGCGGCCCTCGTCCATCAAGCGCCCGACGCGCAGGCTGGCTTGCAGGCCGAGGGTAATTTCGGTTTGCATATCGGCGAGTTTTTTCTGGTAAAGCTGGGTGCCGGCCAGCGGCTTGCCGAATTGCACCCGGTCCAGCCCGTATTGCCGCGCGGCGTGCCAGCAGAATTCGGCCGCGCCCAGCACCCCCCAGCTGATGCCGTAGCGGGCGCGGTTCAGGCAGCCAAACGGGCCTTTCAGGCCTTCGACGTTCGGCAGCAGCGCATCTTCGCCGACCTCGACATCCTGCATCACGATCTCGCCGGTGATCGAAGCGCGCAAGGATAGTTTACCGCCGATTTTGGGGGTTGAAAGCCCTTTCATGCCCTTTTCAAGCACAAAGCCTTTGATCTTGCCACCATGCGCCTCCGATTTGGCCCAGATCACAAAAACATCGGCAATCGGGCTATTGGATATCCACATTTTGGAGCCATTCAGCACATAACCGCCATCAACGGCTTTGGCGGTGGTTTTCATGCCGCCGGGGTCGGAGCCGGCATCGGGTTCGGTCAGGCCAAAGCAGCCGATCCATTCACCGCTAGCCAGCTTGGGCAGGTATTTTTGCCGCTGCGCCTCGGTGCCATAGGCGTAGATCGGATACATCACAAGGCTACTCTGCACCGACATCATCGAGCGATAGCCGCTATCGACCCGCTCGACCTCGCGCGCCACCAAACCATAGGAAACATAGCTGCCCGACAGCCCGCCATATTCTTCCGGGAGAGTAATACCAAGCAGGCCCATTTCGCCCATTTCGGCAAAAATATCAGGGTCGATGATCTCGTCGCGATAGGCTTTGATGATGCGGGGTTGCAGCTTTTCCTGCGCATAGGCGCGAGCTGCGTCGCGCATCATCCGCTCTTCGCCCGAAAGCTGGTCATCAAACAAAAACGCATCTTCCCAGTTAAAGGAAGCCAGTGAAGGGGCGCTTTGCGGGCTAAGTTCGTGGGCCATAACCATTCCTTTTGGAGAGTGTATGGCCCAGATGTATCAGGTTAAAACCCGCTGGCAATAGCTATTCTTCGCCATCGCCCTTGGGCAGATTGAACAGGCTGTCGGCGTCGATCACCTTTTCTTTCACCGGCTTTTCTCCAAGTGCGAAGTTTTCCAGCCCCGAAACATTGGACGGCATCGGGCGGTCTTCTTCCATTTGCAGGCTTTGCTCGGTCGAGACCAGCTTCATGCGTTCTTCGTCACTCATCACTTCGCCGTTTTTGGCCAGCTTGGCGGCGGCTTTGGCCACAACCGTGTCCAGCTCGATCTGGCGGCACATGCCCAGCGCTACCGGGTCAATCGGCTGGATATTGCTGATATTCCAGTGGGTGCGCTCGCGGATCGCCATGATCGTCGGCTTGGTGGTGCCCACCAGCTTGGATATCTGCCCATCGGTCAGCTCGGGGTGGAACTTGACCAGCCATGCAATCGCTGCCGGGCGATCTTGCCGCTTGGAAAGCGGGGTATAGCGCGGGCCTTTGCGTTTCATCTCGCCCTCGGAGGCGGGGTTATACATTAGCTCGATCTTGGCCTTGGGGTCAGCCTCGCAGCGCTTTATCTCTTCTGCACTGAGCTGCTTGTTGGCAACGGGGTCAAACCCCTTCACACCTATTGCAACTTCACCATCGGCAATGCCGTTCACTTCCAGCTCGTGCAGGCCGGTAAAGGCAGCGATCTGTTTAAAATCCAGCGTAGTGTTATCGATCAACCACACGGCGGTGGCTTTTGGCATCAGGGGCAGGGCCATGGCAAAATCCTTTAATCACGGTTCATCCAGTGCCGAAAACTCGGGTGCGCCAAGCGCTATTTGAGGTTTTCGTAGGGGGAATTATCCTCTATATAGGGGCTATGATGCAAATGATAAAGAGCTTTTGTTGCGCCGCCTTTCTTGCGCTTTCCGCCACGCCGGTTTTTGCCGGGAGTGATCCGGCCGGAGAGTTTGATTACTATGTGCTCGCCCTTAGCTGGACCCCGAGCTGGTGTGAGGAAGCGGGCGATACCCGCAATGCGCCCCAGTGCGAAAACAATGCCGGCTACGGCTTTGCGGTGCATGGGCTTTGGCCGCAATATGAGGCTGGCTGGCCGAGTTATTGCCGCACCGGGGCGCGCGATCCAACCCGCGGCCAGACCAACGCAATGGCAGATCTAATGGGGTCTGGTGGCTCGGCGTGGTATCAATGGAAAAAGCACGGGCGCTGTGCGGGGCTGCCGGCAGATGAATATTTTGATACCGTGCGCGCGGCTTACGGGGCCGTGAACCGCCCCGACGTATTTCGCAACCTGCCCGACGGCATAGCGCTGCCCGCTTCGGTGGTAGAGGCCGCTTTCCTTGAGGCCAACCCCGATATGGTTGCGGATGGCGTGACGGTGACCTGCAAGGAAAGCCGCATTCAGGAAGTGCGGATTTGCCTGAACAAAGACCTGAGCCCGCGCGCCTGCGGGGCCGATACCCTGCGCGATTGCACCCTGCAAGATGCGGTGATGGACCCGATTAGATAGCCATGTTATTTCGCAGCGGGTGTGGTAAGAACGCACTATATCAGGAGACTTGAATTGACAAGCACACCTACACCCCCCAATCGCTTTGATTCATTGGTCATTATGGTAGCCACAATCACATTTGCGGGTGGCGTGCTGACCAGTGCGTTTGCGCCTGCTGTGGCAGGTGTTCTCATTGTGCTGGCAATTATTTCCGGGCTGGTTGCCCTGCCTTGGAGCCTTGGCTTGTTGCACAATTGCGGGCGGTCTTTCAAGATTTTCCTTGCGGGTGGCGGCCTTTTAACCCTGCTGATGGCAGGCAATGTTTTGGCAGGGCGGAGCAACGGCAAAGGCTACGAAATACTTCTGCTTTATGCTTTGCTGATCCCCTTGATACTGGCCCTGAGCCGTTATTTATCAAGCGTAAACCTTCCGGTTTGGCGTGCGCTTTTTTACCTTGCGGCGGCACAAATGGCCCTTATGGTTCCGGCCTCGTTTTTTCAGGTTTTTTACCTCGGTATTGGCCGCGCCCATGGCGCGATCAACGCCAATATATTTGCGCATCTGGTCGGGGCAAACGGCGGCCTTGTTTCGGTTTGGCTTTTTTGGCGCACATTGAAGCGGCCAAGCCTGAAGGCAGATGCGGGCCTGCTAATTTGGCAAATTATCATCATTTCAACACTATTTTTAGTCGGCACACGCGGGGTGATCATTGTCTACGTACCGCTGATTCTCGGGTTTGTCCTGATAGATATCTGGTATCGCCGCAAAATTGCCTGGGTGCCGCTGGCCTTTTCCGGCATCGCCATGGCCTATTTGCTGGTGCTGATCCTTGCCTCCGACAGGTTTGCGCTGGGCGCCACAGAAATCAACCTCGCCCTTTCTGACGGGCAGAATGTAGGCTCGATGGGCTTGCGGATCAGCATGTGGGCCGAGAGCTGGCGCTTGATCAAAGAAAGCCCTGTTTTTGGCTACGGGTATTTTCGGTTCGATAATATCATGAGCCCCGACCTGATAAAGCTAAAGGGCTTTCCCCATGCCCATAACCAGCTGCTGAATTTCTGGCTGATGCTCGGTGTGGGCGGCCTGATTTTCATTCTGCTATTCCTAGGCCAAGCCATGGTCTCGGGCCTGCGCTTGTTTTTCAGCAAGAAATCTCCCGAGGCCGGCCTGGCGCTGGTCTGGCTCAGCGGCGGGTTTTTTGTATTCGGGCTTACCGACGTATTTATGTTTCACAGCAACGCCGCCATTTACCTGACCGTCGTATTGGGCCTGCTCTATTTAGCAGAGCGCCCCGACCCCGCGTCTTTGCCAAGGGTCTCCGGGTCCAGCACATAATGCGCGCCGCAAAACTGGCAATCGGCGGTAAGGGTGCCCGCCTCGGTGGTCATGGTCGCTATATCTTTGGCTGAATAAATAGACATGCTTTGGCGGACCTTTTCTTCCGAGCAGGTGCAGCCAAAGCGCACCGGTTGCGGGTCATAGACCCTTGGAACATCCTCGTGAAATAGCCTGAACAGCAGCTCGGCGGGGCTGACTTTTGGCCCGATCATCTCGTCTTTCTGCACGCTTTCCAGCAGAATCGTGGCGCGGTTCCAGTTTTCCGCATCGGCCTTTTCGTCGGTGGGTTCGGCCATGACCTTCAGCGGTGAGGCCTTGGGCATATGTTGCAGCACCAGCCCGGCGGCGCGCCAGCTTTTTCCGGCAGCAATGCTGAGCGCAAAGCGGGTGGGCAGTTGCTCGGACCGGGTAAAATAGGTTTCGGCACAGCTGGCCAGCGAGCCGGCATCAAGCGGGGTGATGCCCTGATAGGGTGCCTGCCCGGTGCCTTGGTCGATCAGGACCGCAAACATGCCTTTACCAAGCTGGGAAAATGGGAGGTTCTTACTCAGTCGCGCCTCGTCAAAGCTGGCATAGGCCCGAACCTTACCGGCCTCACCTTCGGCTATAGGCGCGAAATAATCGGTGGCGATCAGCCTTATCGGCCCGTTGCCCCTGATTTGCAGGCTGAGTTTGGCCTTGAAGCCGATGGTCTGGCCGATCAGGGCGGTCAGCACCACAGCCTCGGCCACCAGCTTTGCCACCGGCGCGGGATAGTCGTGCTGGTCAAGAATTTTATTCAGCGCGCCATCAAGCCGCACAAAGCGGCCGCGAATATCGGCGGCATCCAGCTGGAAGGGTAGCAGGCTGTCATCCCAGGCGATTTTTTCGGCAATAGTCATATCGGCTCCTTTTGCAAACCTCGCAAATAGAGGGTTTATTATGCGGATACAATGAAGGTGCAAAAAATATGATGTTTTTTACCGAAACTTATGCCAAAAACACGTTATGAAACGTTTTGGCAAGCCGCCGCTACCCGGCATCAAATACACACCTCGGGTTGGGGTTTACGCCATTATCACCCAAGGCTCGCGTATTTTGCTCACCGAGCAGGCCGAGCCGGGTCTGCCCGCCGAGATCCAGCTGCCCGGTGGCGGGATAGACCCCTTTGAGCAGCCGCTGCCGGCGCTCCACCGCGAAGCGCTTGAGGAAACCGGCTGGAAAATAGCCCCTATCCGGCATTTTGGCTGCTATCGCCGCTATACCTACATGCCCGAATATGACCTGCACGCGATGAAAGTCGCCCATATCTATATCTGCCGCGCGGTGTATCGGATTGGCCCGCCGAGCGAGGCTTTCCACCGCGCTGTCTGGGCTGATATAAACGCGGCGCCGGCGCTGCTCGGACCGGTTGGAGATGTTTATTTCACACGTAAGTTCATGGTGCTTTAGCGGGGTAAAACAACCGGTAAAGCCCCGCCGCCACCAAGGCGACAAACAGGATAGACAGCAAGGTATCTGACAAAAAGTGTTGCCCCATCGCCACCCGCAGCCCTGCAGTGACTGTTACCAGCAGCCCCAGTGCCACCACCAGCCAGCGCCGCCCGTTTCTGGCCAGTTTCGGCCATGCCAGAAAGGCGATCAATATTGCCACCGTGGCAATTGCCCCCCCCTCGCCCGAGGTAAAAGAGCAGTTGACACCGCACTGGTCGGTAAAGCGGTAAGCCGGGCTAAAGAGCTTGTCGCCACCAAATTCGCCAATATTTATCGGGCGGGCGCGGCCCCAGTTATCCTTTAATATCGAGTTGACCAGCAAAAGCGGGCCAAGCAGAATAACCAACACACTATAGCCCGCCGCCCGCAACGGCCACCGCCGTACCAGCGCCAATAAAAACCAGCCAAGCACCCCGAAAGCAAAGGCAAACATAAACCACAATAACCAGCGCCGCAGCGCCGTGAGCGCAGGCAGCTCGTAAAGCCAAAACCCATCCTGATAAAACAGCGCGGAGGCGGCAATATCAAGCTGCGGAAAAGCGGTAAACAGCGCGCTGACTGCAAGGGTCACGCCCAGCAGCCAGACAAGCAGGCGCAAATAGGTAATAGTCGGCATGTTCATGCTGCTTGTTGTCGCAAGCCGGATCAGCATTTGCAAGAGGATGATGAGGGCCTATACTGCAAAAAAAACGGTCAGGAGAATATGATGCGGATATACACAGCCGGTGCCTTCTTTGTTTTTTTGGGGGCCTGCGCCTCGCTCACACAGGAGCAATGCCTGAATGGTGACTGGGGCAGTATCGGCTATAATGACGGCATAAACGGCCAGCAAGAGAGCTATATATCACGCCATTTCGAGGCCTGCGAGAAGGTCGGCATCGTGCCTGATACCCGGGCTTGGCTGGAGGGGCGCGCGCAAGGGCTACCGCTTTATTGCACACCGCAAAATGCCTATAGCGTCGGGCGGGGGGGTGATGACCTCAGCCCGGTTTGCCCGTCTTCCCAACAAAACACCCTTTACCGCGCGTGGGATTGGGGGCAGGAATATTATATCATCACCCGGGAGGTATCGGAGCTGGAGCGCGAAGAACGCGATATCAAGCGCAGAATTTCCAGTGATTTTCTGCTCGACCCGCTTACCCCCGAGCAGATACTGGAGCTGGCTCACCTAAACCAGCGCCTGCGCCGGATCGACAGGGAAATCTACCGGCTGGAAGAGCGGCGCCGGCGCTATGCCAGCGCCCCGATCTAGGCGTTAGTATCTAGCCAATAGCGATGGTGTTGGCCAAGCATCTGCCGGCAAGCCAAAGCGCAGCTGCTCAGCTTGCACAGCCGCGCGGGTTTTTGCGCCCAATATGCCGTCTATTCCGCCAACATCATAGCCACGATCCTGCAATATTTGCTGAAGGCGCTTCATCTGGTCGCCCACAAGCCCTTGCTCGGGGGTGGATTGCACATAGCGTTCGCCTCCGCCGATGCGGGTCGCCATATAGGAAACCGTGGCCGCGTAGATAAAAGATTTGTTCCATTCCCGATATATATTGTAATTCGGCAAAGCCATAAAAACCGGTCCCTTGCGGCCTTGTGGCGCAAAAATACTGGCCTCGAGCGCACTGTCGGGCATGGGGGCCGTACGGGCAGAAACCCCGAGCCGCGCCCAGCCGCTGACGGGCATTGAAGTATCAAATCCGGTTTGCTCCCACGCGAAGTTTTGCGGCACCGTCACCTCGACAAGCCACGGCTCGTTTGGCCGCCAGCCCAGATCGGCAACCAGCCGCGCGCCGGTCATGATCGCGTCTGGCGCGCTGGTTTTGAGGCGGACATGACCGTCGCCGTCGCCATCGACCCCGAGGTTGAGGATATCTTCGGGCAACATCTGCACCATGCCGATCTCTCCGGCCCATGCGCCGGTGGTGGTGGCAGGGGTCAGGTCTCCGTTTGCGGCCAGCTCGATGGCGGCAAACAGCTCGGGGCGAAACAGCTCGGGGCGGCGGCAATCATGGGCCAGTGTCGCCAATGCGCTGACAGTGTTAAAATCGCCCTGCACAGCGCCGTAATCGGTCTCCAGTGCCCAAAAAGCCAGGATCACCTCGGATGGCACGCCGTATTCGGCTTCGGCGCGCGCGAACACAGCGGCAAACTCGGCGCGTTTTGTCGCCCCTATACGCAAGCGCGAACCGCTGATGGCGCGCTGGGAAAATTCAAGAAACGTTTGGCGAAAGACCCCCTGTGCGCGGTCGGCCCGCAGCACGCCCTGGTCTTGGCGGGCGGCGCTTATTACGGCATTTACGGCGTCTTGTGGCAGGCCCTTTGAGCGGGCCTCGGCCCCGATTTGCTGCATGAAGGTGCTGAAGTCACCGCCGCAGGGCGCGGTTTGGGCAAGGCCCGGGCTGGCGCTGATACTGAGGAGTGCGGCGGCAAAAAGACGGGAAAGAGACTGCATAAAAAATAACTCCGTTAAATGGTTTTCTCAACCTAGCCGCGTGGGCTGTTCCGTTCAAGCGCTACGTTATCAGGACGCATTGCGCGGCGGCGGATTTGGCTTTATAGGCAGGGGAAAGTATATTTTACCGGAGAGACCGATGCAAAACACCCAGCTCGAAACCGCCATTGAAGCCGCGTGGGATGCCCGCGATACCATTAGCCCCGCCACTACGGGCGAGGTGCGCGAGGCCATAGAGGATACGCTCACCGCACTTGATAGCGGCAAGCTCCGCGTGGCCGAGCCGCGCGACAATGGTGAATGGCATGTGAACCAATGGGCCAAGAAGGCGGTTTTGCTGTCGTTTCGGTTGAATGATATGGAGATGATCGAGGGCAGCAATGGCGGCTCTAGCTGGTGGGACAAGGTGCCGAGCAAGTGGCAGGGCTGGGGCGAAAACCAGTGGCGGGCAGCGGGCTTTCGCGCCGTGCCGGGGTCTATCGTGCGGCGCTCGGCTTATATCGCGCCTGGCGTGGTGCTGATGCCGAGCTTTGTGAATATCGGCGCTTATGTTGGCGAAGGCTCTATGGTCGATGGCTGGGCGACTGTGGGCAGCTGTGCGCAGATCGGCAAGCATGTGCACCTGTCGGGCGGCGTGGGCATTGGCGGCGTGCTGGAGCCAATGCAGGCGGGGCCGACGATTATCGAGGATAACTGCTTTATCGGCGCGCGCTCCGAGGTGGTAGAAGGCTGTATTGTGCGCGAAGGTTCGGTGCTGGGCATGGGGGTTTTCATCGGGAAATCCACCAAGATTGTAGACCGCGAGACCGGCAAAGTGATGTATGGCGAGGTGCCGCCTTACTCAGTCGTGGTTGCGGGGTCGATGCCGAGCAAAAACGGAGTGAACCTTTACGCGGCAATTATTGTGAAGCGGGTAGACGAGCGCACGCGGAGCAAAACCTCGATCAATGATTTGCTAAGGGATTAAGCCATGACCGCCGAGAAAATCAACGTTTACACCCTGACGGTCGAAATTGGCCGCAAAGAGGGTGACGGCTTGCCCGAAAACGCCACAGGTGCCGCAATGATGTGCTTTTGTCCCGCAAAAGACGAGGCAGAGGCGGTGCGCGAGACCGTGGCGATATTAAAGCAAGGCGGGCTGGCACCGCTGGATGTTTCCTCCTATGGCACGCTGGAAGAACGGCTGGCCGATGGCCATGATATCAACGACGAGGAAAAAGCCATGATGCAGCGTTCGATTGATGAAAACTCGGTGGTGGTGGCAATGACTTCGCCGTTTTTCGATGTCGGTTGATGCGGTAAAACTGACCGCAGACCTCGTGCGCTGTGTCTCTGTCACGCCCGATGAGGGTGGCGCGCTGGTGCTACTCGAAGCGCTTTTACACGAGGCGGGCTTTCAAACCACACGGGTGGATCGCGGCAAGGTTTGCAACTTGTTTGCCCGCTGGGGCAGTGGCAAAAATGGTCGCACATTCGGCTTTAACGGCCATACCGATGTGGTGCCGATTGGCAATATTGAAGACTGGTCAACAGACCCGTTCGGGGCCGAAATAAAAGACGGCTTTATGTATGGTCGCGGCACCACCGATATGAAATCCGGCGTTGCCGCCTTTGCCGCCGCCGCGATAGATTTTGTGCAAAACACCCCGCCTGACGGCTCTATCGTGCTGGCGGTCACCGGTGACGAAGAGGGCGAGGCCACTGATGGCACTGTCGCTTTGCTGGACTGGATGGCAGCCAATAACGAGCGTATGGACCATTGCCTTGTCGGTGAACCTACCTGCCCCGACACCATGGGCGAAATGATGAAGATCGGCCGGCGTGGCTCGCTTACTGCTTTTATCGAAGCGCGCGGCGTGCAGGGGCATTCGGCCTATCCGCACAGAGCGCGAAACCCGGTGCATGCAATGGCAGAGCTGGTGGCGGCGCTGGCGGCGGCCAAGCTCGATACCGGCACCGAACATTTTGACCCCTCGACCTTGGCGGTTGTGACTTTTGACACCGGCAATCCGGCTACCAACGTGATACCGGCCAACTGCCACGCGACGGTCAACATTCGCTTTAATGATGCCCATTCCGGCCAAAGCCTGACGGCGTGGCTGGCGGCGCAGGCCGACGCCATCAGCGCGGCCACGGGGGTTGAATTTACCCAAAAAGTCAAAATCTCGGGCGAGAGCTTTTTCACCCCGCCGGGCGAGCTTTCCAGTCTTGTGGCCAAGGCGGTAGAGGCCCAAACCGGCGTGGTGCCCACGCTTTCGACATCGGGTGGCACCTCGGATGCGCGGTTTGTCAAAAACCACTGTCCGGTGGTCGAGTTCGGGCTGGTGGGCAAAACCATGCATCAGGTTGACGAGCGGGTAGAGGTGGCGCAAATTACCCAGCTCAAGGCAATATACAGCCAGATATTGCGCGATTATTTCGCATGAAGCCACGCCTTGTCATCATGCTCAAGGAGCCGGTGGCAGGGCGGGTCAAAACCCGGCTGGGGTGCGATATCGGCATGACCAGCGGCGTGGTGGTTTCGCCATCAAAGTGCCCCTGATCCGCCGGCTGCAAGACCCGCGCTGGGAAACATGGCTGGCGGTTGCGCCTGATATTGCACTTCATAGCCGCTGCTGGCCCGCGCATTTGCCGCGCATGGCGCAGGGGCGGGGCGGGCTGGGTGTGCGGATGTTGCGGATATTGCAAAGCCAACCCGGCCCGGTGGTGCTGATTGGCGCGGATATCCCCGATATTGAAAAACACCACATTGCGCAGGCCTTCAGGCGGCTTGGCCAGCATGATCTGGTGTTTGGCCCGGCAGTCGATGGCGGCTTTTGGTTGGTTGGTGCGCGTGGGATACCGCCAAGGGGGCTATTTGAAAATGTGCACTGGTCCAGCCCCACCGCACTGGCGGACAGCGTGGCCAGCGCCAAGGGGGGCAGCATCAGCTATGTGGAAACCCTGCACGATGTGGATAGGCTTGCTGACCTCAAGCGGGGTTAATTAACCCCGTTTGCCTGCTGAAGTTCGCGCAGATAAACGATGATCGGGCCAAGCTCCGCCTCGGTAATGCCCGGCACAGGAGGCATATTGCCAAAGCGCCAGTGATGCGCGACTACCCCTTGTAGTGCTGCGCGATAAAACGAGCCATCCGGGTGGTGCCCAGGCCGATAAAGGCTGTGAATAAGCGTTGGCCCGCGCTCGGTGCCAGCGGCGTTCACCCCATGGCAGACAGCGCAGCCTTTGTCGAAATCTGCCTTGCCCTGCTCGGCGGTTGCCGAAAGCACCGGCAACACGATATCATCCGGGTTCAGTCCGGGCTGGGTGTCCGTGCCGCCATGCATGCCAGATACTACCGGCGCCACCTGTGCCCCGGCTGGTGGCTGGCTGAGCCAGACAAAACCACCCGCCAGCACCAACCCGGTGATCACGGTTCCGATCAAAAACTTGCTTGCCATTTTTCCCCCATCTATCGCGCCAGCTCATCACCCGGAGCAGCTCCAAGGGAAAACAGCAGATTGTCATTTTTGCCAAAGCATTTGGCCAGACAATAAAAAGCACCAAAAACGCTGATCTGCCATGACCTGCATCAAGGAATGGAAAAAGCTTGAGCTTGAGCGAAAGATCCTCCCTTCGGTCGGGAGCGCCCTGCTTATGGCTTCACGCTTTCCCAAATACTCAAGAGATAAATCACCGCAACCGCGCCATCCGATTTATTTACCCAAACACCGCAGGCAGTGTGTGAGCACCGTATAGGGCTTGTTGTAGCGCATGATGGGCGCGCAGTTTCTTATTGCCTATTATCGGTTTTTGTAATTATAGCGGAGATCAAGCTGGCAGTTGTGGTGATTTGTGCAAATTCACGGTGCAGATTGCTAAGGCTCATCTGATGAATATCTTCAGCGCCATGCATCTCTCCGTCTGGTCCGGTCTGCTCAAATGCCCAGCAGGCATCACGCACTAAATGCGCCTCAAACCCAAGATTACCGGCCATGCGGGTGGTGGTTTCGACACAGTGGTTGGTGGTGGCCCCGCAAATCACAGTATCGGTAATGCCCGCGCGGCGTAAATCCATCTCCAAAGAGGTGCCGATAAACGAACTGTTTACGGTTTTTATAACCTCCCGCTCGCCGGGCGCTGCCTGCACAAAGGTTTGCGGGGCATAGCCGCTGCGATCGGGGTGAAAAAGCGAAGCCGGATCACTTGAGGCGTGGCGGATATGAAACACCGGCCAGCGGGCGAGGCGAAAAGCATCAAGTAGCCGCGCGATATTAGCTTCTGCATATGGAGCGTTACGCTTGTGGCCCAGCGCCACCCGCTGGTTAAACGCTTCCTGAACATCAATGATCAGCAGTGCCGTGTGGTTCACTTCCCCAAGCACCAGCGCATCACGGCCTTTTGCGCATGCAAGCGATTTTCGGCCTCGTCCCAGATCACCGATTGTGGGCCGTCCATGACGCTGCTCGTCACCTCCTCGCCGCGATGGGCGGGCAGGCAGTGCATGAAAAGCGCGTCGGGTTTGGCGTGGGCCATCAAGGCGTCATCCACCTGATAAGCCCGCAGCTGGTTATGGCGGCGCTCTTTGGTGGTTTGGCTATCATGCATCGAAACCCATGTATCGGTGATCACCAGATCCGCGCCCGTGACCGCCTTTTGGGGATTGGCTTCAAGGTTCACCTCCACCCCCTTTTCGCGCGCCCACGCCACAAATCCGGCCTCGGGTTGCAAGGTTTCGGGCGCTGAAATTGTGATGTCAAAGCCAAACTGCCCGGCGGCATGGATAAGGCTGGCAACCACGTTATTACCATCGCCCAGCCAGACCACCTTTTTGCCCTTGATCGAGCCGTGATGCTCCTCGTAAGTCAGCACATCGGCCATGATCTGGCAGGGATGCGTGCGGTTGGTCAGCCCGTTGATCACCGGCACGGTGGCGTGCTCGGCCATTTCCAGCAGCGTGTTCTCCTCGAAGGTGCGGATCATGATCATATCGACATAGCGGCTAAGCACCCGGGCCGTATCGGCAATGGTTTCGCCGTGGCCAAGCTGCATATCGCTGCCCGAAAGCACCATGGTTTGCCCACCCATCTGGCGCACGCCCACATCAAAACTCACGCGGGTGCGGGTGGAAGGCTTTTCAAAAATCAGCGCCACCATGTGGTTGGCCAACACCTGCTCCGCATCCGGCGTGCCTTTGGGCAGGCCCTTGCGGGCGTCTTTGATGCGCTTGGCTTCAGAAATCATCTGTCGCAGATCCGCGGGGTCTGTTTTGTGGATATCCAGAAAGTGGTTCATGCCTGCAATCCTTTAGTATTCACACAATCCAGCTGCCGCTCCAGCGCCGCCGCTGCGCGGTCTAGCCGCCACACGGCCTCATCCAGATCATCAGTCGACATATTCAGCGGCGGCAACAAGCGCACCACGTTGTCCGAGGCTGGCACGGTGATGACGCGCTCGTCATAGCCTGCATTGACCACATCCATCACCGGAACCTTGCAGCCCAGCGCCAGCATAAGGCCCTCGCCGCGCACAAAGGTGAAAACATCCGGATGCTCGGCGACCAGCCCTTCAAGGCCCTGTCGCAAATGGCCCGCAAGACGGGAAACATCTATCAGAAAGCCTTCAGACGTGATCTCGTTCATCACCGCGCAGCCCACGGCGCAGGCCAGCGGGTTGCCGCCATAAGTAGACCCATGCGTGCCGGCAACCATGCCGGAAGCAGCCTCCTCGGTGGCCACGCAAGCGCCAAGAGGAAAACCCCCGCCGATGCCTTTGGCGATGGTCATGATATCAGGCGAAATCCCGGCCCATTCATGGGCAAACAGCTTGCCGGTCCGGCCCATACCGCACTGGATTTCATCCATCATCAGGAGCAGGCCGTTTGCATCACAGATCTCGCGCAGCGCCTTAAGCGAGGCCTCTCCAAATGCCCGAATACCACCTTCGCCCTGAATAGGCTCCAGCAAAATAGCCGCCGTGTTTTCGTTGATCGCGGCCTTAACGGCTTCAAGATCATTAAACGGCACTTGGATAAATCCGGGCAATAGCGGCCCGAAGCCATCTATCATTTTTGCGCCCTTTGAGGCCGCAATCCCCGCTGCCGAGCGGCCATGAAACGCCCCCTCGAACGTGATGATCTCGACCCTCGAAGGCTGGCCTTTGGTGCTAAAATACTTCCGCGCCATTTTCACGGCCAGCTCCATGGCCTCGGTGCCAGAGTTGGTGAAGAAAACCGTATCCGCAAAAGTGTGCTCCACCAGCTTTTCCGCCAGCGCCTCTTGGTTGGGAATCTCGTAAAGGTTGGACGTGTGCCATAGTCGTCGGGCCTGCTCTTCCAATACCGCCACGAGCTTGGGATGAGCATGCCCAAGACTACAGACGCCGATACCGGCTCCCATATCCAGATACATCTCTCCGGTCTCGGTTTCCAGCCAAGGGCCCTGACCTTTCTTGAAAGAAAGCGGCGCCCGCGTATAGGTTGGCAATACGGGACTTATCACGTCCATTACTCCTTATAAAACGAATAAAACGCCCACAATCGGGCGCCTCACCCTCTTGCCGTAAAGCTGGAGGGGAGTCAACAAAACTGTGTTTGGAGGCTGGGGTGGTATGAACTGCATCACATATCTAATTGCCCCCTTGGCAATATGCCTTCAAGGCGCAAAGTTATCATCTAACCGACCTTACTAAACCAGTTTAGTAAGGTCGGTTAGATCGCCGGATTTTTGCATGTTGCTTGGCACTTAAAAGCTCTGTCTAGACAATGCTACCGCCGGCCCATAGCATCCGCGCACCTCTGCTTGGAGCCGCCTGATGGATACCCGCAAAATTGTGCTCACGGTTTTAGTGATGCTTGCTGCCAGCGCGCTGATTGCGGGCACCAGCCTGCTGGCCAAGGCGCTGGGAACAGAGGCCCTCGGCCCCGCGCTCAACCCGTTTCAAATCACTGCGGGGCGTTATGTTTTTGCGCTGGCGGCACTGCTGATTGCCACCGCGATTATCCGTCCGCGTTTTACCAAGCCCGCCATTTGGCTGCACTTTGGCCGCGCCTCGACCGGGTCGTTTGGCGTCACTTGCATGTTTGCGGCATCGGCTCTTATTCCGCTGGCCGATGCCACGGCCATCAGCATGCTCAACCCGATCATCGCCATGGTGCTGGCCATACCTCTGCTAAAAGAAACGGTTGGTCCCCGCCGCTGGGTTGCAGCAGCGCTTTCGGTGATCGGCGCACTGCTCCTCATCCGCCCGGGTGCGTCCAGCTTTGAGCCTGCCGCCCTTATTGCCTTGCTTGCCGCCTTTGTGCTCGCTTTCGAGATTATCCTTATAAAGCTGCTGAGCAGCCGCGAAAACACCCTGCAAATTCTGCTGTTTTCCAACGGTTTTGGCACGCTGTTTGCTGGCTCTGTTGCCTTGTTCGTCTGGGCCGACCCGACGCCGGCGCAATGGGCGGGGCTGGTGGCCATCGGCTTGCTTATGGTTACGGCCCAATCGCTGTTTCTCTTCGCTATCCGGCGCGGTGATGCCAGCTTTGTTGCCCCACTTTTTTATGCCACACTTATCTTTGCCGCGCTTTATGATCTTCTTATCTTTGGCGTGCGCCCCTCTGCCCTTAGCCTTACGGGTGCGGGCATCATTATTGTCGGGGCCGTTATTATTGCATGGAGCGAAAAACGGCGGGCGCAATCGGGGCTATGAAAGCGGCGGGGCAAGGCGTAGCGTGGGGCCATGCTTGAGATAAACGCCCTCACCCGCCTGCATATTGGCCCTGTGAACCTCAGCCTCGCCGATGGCGAGGTTATTGCCATTACCGGCCCGTCTGGCAGCGGTAAATCCGTGCTGCTGCGGGCGATTGCCGACCTTGACCCAAACGAGGGCAGCCTTCGCACCCAAAGCGGGGCACGGGCAGATATGCCGGCACCAGACTGGCGGCGCAAGGTTGCCTATTTGCCAGCCGAGAGTGGTTGGTGGGCTGATGGAGTGGGGGAACATTTCAAGCAACCAGAAGCGGTGGACTTTGCCAGCCTTGACCTCCCCCCCGAGGCAATGGGCTGGGAGGTGACGCGGCTTTCCTCGGGCGAGCGCCAGCGCCTCGCCTTTTTGCGACTGCTGGAGCACCAGCCCGAGGTACTGCTGCTGGATGAGCCAACCGCGCCGCTGGATACCCGGAACACTGCGCTGTTTGAAGCCCGGCTGAAGCGCTGCATCGAGATGGGCGCTAGTGTGATACTGGTCACCCATGATCCAGATCAGACGCGGCGCATGGCGAACCGCCATTTTGTGCTGGAAGATGGGCAGCTATTGGAGGTGGCCCATGGCTGAATATATCCAGCTCAGTTATTTTGATATCGCCCTTGCCTCGGTGTTTTTGCTGCTCAACGGCGTGCTGTCGATCTGGCTGCGCCTCGGGGTGGCCCGCAATCTGGCCTTTGCGGCAACCCGTATGGTGGTGCAGCTGCTGCTGGTGGGGCTGCTGCTCAAAAGCCTGTTTGCCATCCAGTCTCCGTGGCTGACCCTGCTGGTGGCGCTGTTCATGGCCGGCTTTGCCACGCGCGAAATATGGGCGCGCCAGGAGCGGCGGGTCAAGGGCTGGCGCGGGCTGGCAATAGGCGGCACGGCGATGGGGGCCAGTGTCGGGGTGGTGGCGCTGGTGGCGTTGACCGTGCTGGTGCAGCCCGAGCCGTGGTGGGCGCCGCGCTATGCGCTGCCGCTTTTGGGTATGATTATGGGCAACGCCATGACCGGTGTCAGCTTGTCGCTGGATACGCTTCATACCGCACTGAAGCGCGAGCAGCGTGCCATCGAGGCCCAGCTTTTGCTTGGTGCCGATAAATGGCAGGCGATGCGCCCCTTTATCCGGCAGGCGATGCGGGCGGGCATGATGCCGAGCATCAATGCAATGGCGGCGATTGGTGTGGTGTCGCTTCCCGGCATGATGACCGGCCAAATTCTCTCCGGCGTGGATCCCAACGAGGCAGTCAAATACCAACTTTTGGTGATGTTTCTGATCACCGGCGCTACCGGTCTGGCAGTGATATTTGCAACTCTCGGCTCAGCCCGCGCCCTGACCGACGACCGCGACCGCCTGCGGCTTGACCATCTTTACACCTCAAAAACCTAGGAGGCCCGATGCCCGATACTTTTACCGCCCCCGATGGCCACCCTCGCTGCAAATGGGCCGCCGCCACCCCGGGCTATCTGCACTATCACGATACAGAATGGGGCTATCCGGTCGATAATGACCGGCGCCTGTTCGAGAAAATCTGCCTCGAGAGCTTCCAGTCCGGCCTGAGCTGGCGCACCATACTTGAAAAGAGAGAAAACTTCCGAACCGCCTTTCAGGATTTCAATTTTGAAAAAGTTGCACTCTTTGACGAAGCCGATATGGGGCATTTGCTGCAAAATGCCGGCATCATCCGCCATCGCGGCAAAATAGAAGCCACGATAAACAATGCTAAACGGGCGTTGGAAATGGTGGCGCTCGAAGGCACATTGGCGGCGTTTTTCTGGCGCTACGAGCCAGCTGCCCCGCCACCACCCCAAACGGTTTCAACCACGCCTGAATCGGTGGCGCTGGCCAAAGAGCTGAAAAAACGCGGTTGGAAATTTGTCGGCCCGACCACCGCCTATGCTTTTATGCAGGCGATGGGGCTGGTTAATGACCACGCTGCCGGTTGCGTGATGCGCCCAAGGGCTAGCGATGCCCGAAAACGGTTTTTCAAGCCTGCTTTGTAGCCATTCCAGTCACTTTATTGTGTTGGTGTAGCAGTAATATACTGAAAACAAACGAAATATGTATTTATCCTGAATCCTCCCCAAACATTACAGTCTTGGGAGGGCTTGCCAGAAAAAGAAGAAGTGTTAGTCTTTAAGGCAAACGATACGACCGAAAGCACAGGAGCGGGTCAATGTCAGGGTTGCAGCAATACGGAATACTCTTCGGGCTTACCCTCGGCACGCTTGGCTTTGTGCTGTCACTCTACGCGCTGGCCCGTGCCATTGGTCGCAGCCGTGCCGAAGCGGGCAAAGACGTGCCGGCCACTGCCGGCCAGCTGTCGCGTGATCCGGTATGGGTGCGCTACAACGCCCGCTATACCGGCTATGCGCTTTTGTTTTTAGCGTTCGATATGGAAATGGCCTTTATGTATCCGTGGTCGGTTGTCTACCGTGAAGAGGGGCTGGTCGCCCTGCTCGACATGGGTGTTTTTCTGGCGATCCTTTTCCTTGGCCTGCTTTATGGCTGGAGCCAGGGCGTATTCAGGAGGCAATAAAATGATAGGTGCACGTGAAACCACAGAGGGTGGATTTTTTAGCCCGCTACAAAATATCATCAGCCGCGCCACCGCGCAGCGTCTAAGCTGTCTGGTGGTGCCCGGCCCCGAGCTGGCACTGGCATCGGGGCTTGATCTTCCCGCCGCCGGTCTGGCCCTGGCGGCTGGCCCGCGACAAGCCAATGTGCTGCTACTGGTGCTGCCGCTCTCCGAAAAGTTGCTGACAGCCGCGTCGATCGCCTATGCCCAGATGCCGCGCCCGCGCATGGTTCTGGCACTTGGCGAGGGTACATTTTCGCCGCTACCCGAGGCTGACGCCACCGGCCCGCTTACCAGTGAGGGCCTGATGGAAGCTACAAAAAAACTGCGGCAGATCATGGCAGAGGGTATTTTTGCTACCAAAATCGACGATTATGACGCCCCTGCCCTGCAAACCCGCATCGAATACACCTGCCCGATGCACCCGGAAGTGGTGAGCGACGAGCCGGGTTCCTGCCCAAAATGCGGTATGTTTCTGGTGCCAAAAGAAACCTCGACCACATCGGACACCCCCTCGCCCCATGACCACGCCACCATGGCTGCCAGTAGGCCCGCAGCGTCGGTATCCTCTGCTGAATTTGCCCACACAGCGGATGATAATGTCGCCAAATACGTTTGCCCCATGCACCCCGAAGTGACGAGTGACGCGCCGGGAAACTGTCCAAAATGCGGCATGAACTTGGTGAAACCAGATGAATCAGAGGGGCACGGGCACCACACGCACAGCCATTCGGCGCATGCAGATTCGGAAAAAACCGCCAAATACGTTTGCCCGATGCATCCGGAAGTGACCAGCAATGAGCCGGGTTCCTGCCCGAAATGCGGCATGTTTCTGGAAGAAGTAACAAAAGCCGGTGGCGAGGAGCAACATGATCATTCATCTCATGCATCCGGCAAGGAAGCCGCCAAATACACCTGCCCGATGCACCCCGAGGTCATCAGCGACTCTCCTGGCCAATGCCCCAAATGCGGTATGAACCTAGAACAGCAAACAACTGATGACGAGCATGACGGCCATCAAAGCAGCGGCCACGATCACGGCGGTAACGCCCTGCTCGACGGTCTGATCGGGCTGGAGCCGGGGTTCATGTCAATGATAGAAATGACAGACGGCACCCCGCGTAGCAGCAACGGGCTGCAAATGGAGTGGATAACCGCCCCCTTTGGCCCGTTCTTTCCCGGCTTGCCCGGCGGCCTGACCCTCGAGCTGGAGCTGGATGGCGACACCGTGGTCGAGGCCAAAACCGGCAGCCTTACCGGCCTGCAAGACCCGCTAAAAAACGGTCCGTTGGCAGCGGCGGATTATGTGGCGGCACTTGGCGTGCAAATGCCGCTGGCCACCATCGCTTATCGCCTGCTGGCCTGCCGCGCCATCGAGGTTGCCGGCAATACCTTCGCAACGCCCGAAATCAAGGCCATCCGCATGGCAACGCTGGCGCGCGAGCGTATTGCCAGCCATCTGTCATGGCTCTCGCAACTTGGCCGCCAGCTTGGGCTGAAGGCTGTCGAGCGCGAGGCTGCCACCCTGCATTTATTGGTGCATGCCGCTGATCCGGCCACCATTCAGGCGCTGGAACCAAGGGTGAAAAAACTTCTTTCCAAGCTGCGCCGCACATGGTTTTTGTCGCGTCGTCTTGCCACTGTTGGTGCCCTGCCCGCTAGCGCCGCGTGGGATGGCCCAACCTCACATGACAATACCGCAGCTGGCCGTTTTACCGCGCGGCTTGATGAAATTGCCACCAGTCTGAATGAAATTAAAGGTGCAAGCAGCCTGAGCGCGCCAACCCTTGCCGATATCGGCACTGCCACGGGCGAGGGCCATGCCGAGGTGCAAACCCCGCGCGGGCTGGCCAGTCTGCACATCAAACTTGAGAGCGGCAAGGTGGTCTCGGCCACGCTCAAAACCCCCTCGATGCGCCATATCAAGCTGGTCAATCCGTTGATAGAACAACGGGAGCTAGCCGATGCGCTGGTTGCCGTCGCCTCGCTAGACCTTTCCCCGTGGGAGCTGAATACATGAGCGCAGTGCTGCTGATATTGGCACTGACCGTCGGGGTTTATGCGGTGGCTGTGCTGGAGGATTGGGCCAGCCATAACCGCCTGCGCCTGCTCGGGCCGGTAATATCGACGCTGGCCCTTTTGGGGCAGGAATCGGTTTTGCATCGCAAAAACGACCGGCTGTTTTTCGAGACCGCGCCGATATTACTGCTGGTTGGAGCGCTTTTGTCACTGGCTATCATCCCGCTCGCGCCGGGGCTTATTGTTACCGACCTTGCTACGGGCGCGCTGTTTTTCAATGCCGCGCTTGCCTATGTGCTGGTCGCGCTGATCATGGCGGGCTGGGGGCCGGATGGCGCTTATGGCATGATCGGCGGCTGGCGGTTTTTGGGCCAGCTTATTGCCTATGCGATGCTGGTAGTGATGCCGATCACCACTGTGGCCATGCGGGCGGAATCGCTCTCCACCATCACCATCGTTGAATCGCAGGCCCAGCTCTGGAACATCGTCTATCAGCCGCTGGGCTTTGTGCTGTTTGCCATTGCCGGTATGGCCATGGCCTTTGTACCGCCGTTTGACCTGCCCAATGCCGAGGGCGAGCTGGCCGGCGGGGTCGAGGCCGAATATACCGGCGTGCGGCGCATGGTGTTCAGGCTTGGGCGGATGGTGCTGATATTGTCGGTCGCCTCGGCCACCACGGTGTTTTATCTGGGCGGCTGGCTCGGGCCATGGCTGCCCGACTGGGCGTGGAGTGCCATTAAAATACTGGCCGTCACCGCCCTGATGCTGGCGGGCGGGCGCATGCTGCCCCGCGTGCGCGAGGGCACCTTGCTGGCTTGGGCATGGAAGCTCGGCATCCCGCTGGCGTTGGTCAACATATTTCTGGTCGGGGTTTTGGTTTTGGTGGTGCCGTTATGAGCCTACAGGTTTTCTTTTTACTCGCCTTTGGCGGCGCTGCGGTGTGGTTTGGTATTGTGGTTTTTTTAACCCATTCCATGGTGCGCTCGGCCTTGGCACTGCTGTTTTCCCAAACCGCGATTGGCGCGATGTTTCTGGTAATGCAGGCCGAGTTTCTGGGCGTGTTGCAGATCATGATGATGGCCACCGAAATGAGCATCATGGCGATATTTATGGTGATGTTCATGATGGACCCGGGCGGGCTGGGCGAGATGGATATGAAGCACCAGCGCAAAACCTCGCTGGCGGCGGGTTTGGTGGCATTTTTTGGCGCGCTCGCGGTGGCGGTATTTGCCGATTGGGGGCCGCTGGCCACCGATATCCCCGATGCGGGCGAGCAGGTGCGCTTGCTGGGGTTCGAGCTGCTGGGCCGCTCTATGCTGATATTCGAAAGCGCTGGCCTGACGATCTTAACGGCCATGATCGCCGCCACCGCACTGGCAGTGCAGGCCCGCGAAAGAGGAGCAAAAGCATGAGCATGGAACTGATTGTCGCGCTCAGCATGGCCGCCGCGCTGTTTGGCACCGGGGTTTATGGTGCGCTGTCGCAAACCAATCTGGTGATGATCATGATGGGGATCGAGCTGATACTGGCCGCCGCGCTAATAAATATGGTGGCGTTTTGGCGCTATTTGCACCCCGAAGCAATGGAGGCCCAGATGTTCGTGCTGATCGTGATGACTGTGATGGCGGTTGAAATGGCGGTCGGCTTTGGCGTGGCAATTGCGCGTTTCAGGTCGCGCGGCTCGGTCGAGATGGAAGAAGCACAGGAGCTGAAGGGATGAGCGCGCTGGTTATAGCCATATTCGCGCCGGTTCTGGCGGCGTTTGTGGTGATGTTGGTGCGCCGCCGTGCGGGGCTGATCGCGCTGGCGGGAGCGGGTGTGGCTGCTATGGCCAGTGCTGTGCTGCTGGCACGGGCTTTTAACGGCGCGGCGCCCACAGAGCTTATCATGCCCGGCCTGCCGGGATACCCCCTGCGGCTGGAGGCCGGTGCGCTCACTTCGGTATTATCAATGGTGGTGGCGACCGTGGCGCTGTTTGTGCTGGTTTTTGCCATTGGCTACATGAAAAAAGACCCCGCAAAGCCACGGTTTTTTGCCACCATGTTGATGTTTATCGCCGCAATGCAAATGCTGGTGCTATCGGCTGACTGGATATTGCTGCTGGCCGCGTGGGAGCTGATCGGGGTGTCGAGCTATCTGTTGATCGGATTTTGGCACGGTAAACCCGGAGTGGCTGGCGCGGCGATGCGAGCTTTTATCTATACCCGCAGTGCTGATCTCGGCCTCTATATCGCGGCATTTTTGCTGATCGGCGTGGCCGGCACCAGCGATATTTCAGCCAGCCTTGCTACCTCGGGCAGCGCTGCCACGCTGGCGGGGCTTTTGCTGCTGGTGGCGGCAATGGGCAAGTCGGCGCAAGTGCCGCTGAACGACTGGCTCCAGCGCGCCATGGCAGGGCCAACGCCGGTTTCGGCGCTGCTGCATTCAGCCACACTGGTGGCGGCGGGGGCGATATTGCTGATCCGTGTTTCGCCAATGCTGCCGCCCTCAACCCTGTTGGTGGTCGGGCTTGTGGGCGGCATTACTGCCGTAATCACCGGCCTGATTGCACTGGGGGAAAAAGACCTTAAACGCCTGCTAGCGGCCTCGACCTCCAGCCAATACGGGCTGATGCTGCTGGCCATCGGGGTTGGCGCGCCAGTGGTGGCGCTGCTGCACCTGATCGCGCACGCGGCGATTAAAAGCGGGTTGTTTATGGGCGCAGGGGTATTTCAGCATGCCCGTGGCTCAACCTTGATGAAGGATGTTTCGGGCGCGGGGCGCGAGCACAAACGGGTATTTGCGGGCTTTGTGCTGGCAGCACTTGCGCTGGCGGGTATACCGCCACTGGCAGGGTTTTTCTCGAAAGACGCCATTATTGCCGCCACGCTTTATGCGCCAGCCGGAGCGGGGCTGCTGCCGCTGGCGCTGGCAGGCACGGTGCTTACCGGCGCTTATATGGCGCGCGCTGTGGCGCAGCTTTGGCGTGGCACCGGTGAAGCCGCCGCACCAAGCCAAGCGATGCTCTGGATGGGGGCGGGCATGGCGGGGCCGGTGGTTTTGGCGGTTATTCTTGGCGCTGGTTTTCCGGTGCTTGAAGAGCTGCTGGGGGCCAAGGTAGTGACCAGCGCATTGGCGGCGGTGCTTGGGCTGGCGGCGGCGGGTCTCGGGATAGTGTTGGGCTGGTTTTTGCCGCCGCGCCAATTGCTCGGGCCGGCATTCAACTGGGCACAAAACGGCTTTGCCATTGCCGGCGGCATGGACGGGCTGATCACCCGCCCCGCGCTCAAAATTGCCCGCGCCTGCCTTACCCTTGACGAGCGCATATTCAAACTGGCGCTGGCTGTCGGCACGGGGGCCAAGGCCGTTGGCCGTGCATTCAATACGCTCGAAGCCGGTTTGCTCAAGGCAGTGCGCGCGCTCGGCCGCGCCAATATGCACCTTGGCCGCGCCACCCGCCAAAGCGACGAGGCCGGCATTGACGCTGCAATTTTCAGCTTTGCCCGTGCCACAATCACAACCGGAGGCCGCGCCCGCAAGCTGCAAAGCGGGCTTATTCATCGACAACTGGCCATTACCATTGTTGCAACCGGCATTCTTGCCGCCGCGCTCTTTGCCGCGCCGCTGTTTTATTAAGGAAACCGAGCCATGATCCCCCTTGTTTCGCTTACCGTATTTGTGCCGCTGCTAGGCGCACTGCTGCTGCTGGCCCTGCCCAAAAGCACCAGCAAAACGGCGCATATCATTGGCATCGGGGCCAGTGCGCTGGCGTTTTTGCTCAGCCTTGGCATATGGGCGCGCGGGGTGGTGCCCGGCGGGTTTGCGCAAGTGGAGGAGGTGGCATGGATAGATGCCATCGGCGCGGCCTACCGTGTGGGGGTTGATGGCTTTAGCCTGCCGCTGATCTTGCTGACCACGGTATTGTTTTTGCTTTCGTTTATCTATCAGGCCAAATCGGGGGACCGCGCCCGCAGCTTTGTGGTGCTGATGCTGATGCTCGAAACCGCCTCGCTCGGCACCTTTGCGGCGCTGGACGGATTACTGTTTTATGTGTTTTTCGAGGTCTCCCTGGTCTCGATGTATTTTATGATTGCCGGCTGGGGCGGGCCAGAGCGCCAACGCGCTGCCTTGATGTTTTTCCTATACACCCTGCTCGGCAGCCTGCCGCTGCTGCTGGCAATCCTTGGCATGTTTTTGGCATCTGACCCTTATACCTTTGATATGCGCCTCTGGATCGACAGCCCGCCGCTGGTCGGCGCCGGTGCGATGCTGGCACTGGTCGCGATGCTGTTTACCTTTGCGGTCAAAATTCCGGCCTTTCCGGTGCATACATGGCTGCCTGCCGCGCATGTGCAGGCGCCCACGGTTGGCTCGGTTATTCTGGCGGGGGTGATGCTGAAATTCGGCACCTATGGCTTGGTGCGCTTTGCCCTGCAAATGACGCCCGACGCCTTTCGCACCATTGGCGTGGTGGTGCTGGTTTTCGGAGTCGTCAGTGCGATTTATGGCGCCTTTGTGGCGCTGGCGCAAAGTGATTTGAAACGGATGGTCGCCTATACCTCGGTCAACCATATGGGCTATGTCGTGATCGGGGTGGCGGTGGCAGCAATGGCGACCGACCCCGCCATGCGTGCGGTGGCGCTTGATGGCGCAACCTTGCAGATGATCAGCCACGGGTTGGTTACCGGCGCGCTGTTTTTCCTGATCGGTATGCTGAAAGACCGTGCCCATACCTACGAAATGGAGCGTTTTGGCGGCTTGCTCAAGGTCACACCGGTGCTGGGCTGGAGCTTTATCCTCATGGCCTTTGCCTCGCTTGGCTTGCCGGGGCTGGCGCATTTTCCGGCCGAGTTCCAGATATTTCTGGCCACGCTCAATATCGCGCCCTGGGCGGTGGTGTCTATCTTGGCGATCGTGGTGGTGGCGGCGCTATATTTGCGCGCTATCGGGCAGGTATTCATGGGTGAGCCAAAGGAAGAATGGCTCAAGATGCCCGACCTTGACCGCCGCGAGGTGATCGTGATCATGCCACTGCTGGTGCTGACTATACTGGTGGGTATTGCGCCCTCATGGCTGCTGGATATGATCCACACCACCACCGCTGCACTGGGATTCTGATGTCGCGCGATCTTTCCTTATTACTGCCCGAGCTGATCCTGATGGTCACGGTGGCGCTGATGCTGATCGGTGAAATGGTACGGCTGAAAAAGATGGTGCTGGCGATCGGGCTGGGCGGGCTGGGGCTGGCGACATGGCAATCGGCGCTGCTGCTCGGGGTTGATACCTCGGTTTTTGGCGGCACCTACCGCATTGGCTATCTGGCGGTGTGGTCCAAGCTGATCTTGCTGCCGGCGACCGCGCTATCGCTGCTTTTGGCACGGGCGGAGCTGGCGGGCAAGCTGCGCGAGGGCAGTATTTATAGCCTGATGATGCTGGTGACCATCGGCGCGCTGATGCTCTCGGGCAGTGGCGACCTTATGCTATTGGTGCTGGGGCTGGTGCTGACAGGGCTTGGCTCGTTTGCGCTGGTCGCTTACCCTGATGATGATGCAGCCACCGAAGCCTCGATGAAGTTTCTGGTCTTTGGCTCGGTGGCGGGGGCGGTGATGGTCTACGGGCTGACCTTCTGGTTTGCCGGAGTTGGCTCCACCTTGTTTACACCACTGGCGAGCATTGCCGATAAGCCGCTTCTGGCCGCCACCGGGCTGGTCGCACTGATTATCGGCATGGGCTACAAGGCGGCTTTGGTGCCGTTTCACTTTTGGGCGCCTGACGCATATGAGGGCGCGCCGATCTCGGTGGCGGCCTATATGTCGGTGGTGACCAAAATCGCGGCGCTGTTTGCCTTTGCGCAGGTGCTGGGAGACCTGCCGATATCAACCGGCTGGCAATGGGCGATGGCTGTAGTGGCTGCCCTGACCATGACCTATGGCTATCTGGCTGCATTGGTGCAGAGCAACCTTGTGCGGCTGCTGGCCTATTCCTCGGTGGCGCAATCAGGGTATTTTGTGCTGGGGCTGCTGGCGGTGGGCGCGGGCACATTGGGGGTTGAATCGCTGGTGGTATTTGGCGCGGCTTACGCGGCAATGAATATCGGGGCTTTCACCATCATCCTGTTGGCTGGGCGAGATCTGGAGGCTATTCGCGGTCTGGGCCGGCATACGCCACTGCTCGGAGTGGCGATGGTGGTGTTTTTGCTGTCGCTGGCCGGCATTCCGCCACTATTCGGCTTTTTTGGCAAGTTTCTGCTCTTTGCCGCTGCACTGGAGGCGGGGTTTTTATGGCTGGTGGTGATCGCCATCCTCAATTCGGTGCTGGCGCTGGCGGTATATCTGAGAATTATCGTGGCGATGTATCAAAAAGGCGAAGGAAAAGCCCCCCGAAAAAACACCCTTGCCGCTACAATCGTATGGGGCAGCACGCTGTTGATATCCCTTGGCGCGGGGCTACTGACCCGCCTGTTTACGAGCTGAAGCTGACCGTGATCGCCACTGCGCCTGTGCCCATCTGCACCACTCTCAGCAGGCGAGCGGCGGTTCTTTCTGCCAGCGCCAATCTTTTAGGAGAAGACTTTCCGCTTGAGGCAAGGGTGCCGATTGCCGCCAGATGGTCGGTTTCAAAAGCGTGGCTCATACCTACAAAAAACCCGGGAATCAAAAAGGCTTCCATGCTTCCGTCATCCTATTCCAGCGCTTTCAACCGCTCCAGCGCTTCGCGGATCCTGACAGCTTCGCTTTCGGCGCGCACAAGGTTTTCGCGGTTTTCATTGACCACGGCCTCGGGTGCTTTGGCCAGAAACTTCTCGTTGGAGAGCTTCCCCTTCAGGCCGCCTGTTTCCTTTGCCAGTTTGTCCAACGCTTTGTGGAGGCGGGATTTTTCGGCGCTAATATCAATAATATCCGCCAATGGCAGGCAAAAGGTGCCGCCCTCCACCGCCACGGTCACCGCCCCTTTGGGCGCCTCCGCCGCCAGCGAAACATCCGAGAGCCGCGCAAGCCGGCGGATCAGCATATCGTTGCCTTTGAGCGCGGCTTGGCCTGCCTCGTCAAGCTCCAGCTGCACTATCGGGATTTTGGCCCCCGCCGGCACCCGCATTTCGGCGCGCACGCTTCGGATGCTGTCAATCAGCGCAATCACCCAGTTCATCTCGCGGTCGGCCGCCTCATCAATCAGAGCCTCATCGAGCGTGGGCCAATCCTGATGGATCAGCATGTTTTCGCGCTTGGTAATATCCCCCCAAAGCTGCTCGGTGATATAAGGCATGATCGGATGCAGCATGATCAGGCACTGGTCAATCGCCCAAGCCATGGTGGCGCGGGTCTCGGCTACAACCTCGGGGTTATCGGACTGCAACATAGGTTTGGCAAATTCCACATACCAGTCACAAACCTTGCCCCACACAAAGCCATAAAGCCCCATGGCCGCGTCAGAAAAGCGGTAGGCCTCCAGCGCTTTATCCGTGGCGTGCAGCGCCCGCACGGTCTCGCCGATAATCCACTTGTTCACCGTTTGCGTGGCCGAGGCCGGGTCAAACCCGCCGGGTTTACACTCGTTCATCTCGGCAAAACGGGCGGCGTTCCAGAGCTTGGTGCCAAAGTTGCGATAGCCGATAAAGCGGGTTTTGCTCAGCTTCAGGTCTCGCCCCATGGCCGAAAGCGTAAAGCGCACCGCGTCAGCGCCGAATTCGTCGATCATCTCCAGCGGGTCAATCACATTGCCGGTGGATTTGGACATTTTCTTGCCATGCTCATCGCGCACCAAGGCGTGCAGATAAACCGTGTGGAAGGGGATTTTGTCGGTGACCGCCTGCTGCATCATGATCATCCGCGCCACCCAGAAAAAGATAATGTCAAAGCCGGTGATCAAAACATCTGTGGGGAAGTATTTTTGCATTTCCTCGGTGTCTTCGGGCCAGCCCAGCGTGCCGATGGGCCAGAGGCCGGAGGAGAACCATGTGTCGAGAACGTCGGGGTCCTGCCATACAGGTACACCACCATTGGCTTCAAATTCTTGTTTCAATTCCGCGCTGCTTGAATAGCCGCCGTGAAAAAATTCAAAGGAGATTCCCTTTTCCGACAGGTACTCCGCTATCAGTTTGTGGGCTTCTTTTTCGGAAGCCGCACAAAATGTCATAGGGTTACTAAAATCAAGTGCCGCATCGTCAATTGAAGAAGATCCCTCCGAGAGACTAATTGACGGCAGATACCAAACCGGAATCTGGTGTCCCCACCAGAGCTGCCGCGAAATGCACCACGGCTCGATGTTTTCCAGCCAGTGGTAATAGGTCTTCTTGCCGCTTTCGGGGATGATCTTGATCTCCCCGCTCCGCACAGCATCCAGCGCCGGTTGCACGATCTTGGCGGTATCTACATACCACTGGTTGGTCAGCATCGGCTCGATCACCACCTTTGAGCGGTCGCCAAAGGGCTGCATGATCTTTTTGTCTTCGACCTCAAGCATCAGGCCCTCGGCGTCTATATCTGCGATCACGGCCTTGCGACACACGTAGCGGTCCATGCCGCGGTAAGCATCGGGCACGAGGTTGAGCGCGTCGATCTCGCTGCTTTCAAACGCTGCCCCTTCGGAAATCGCCTTGGCGCGGGTGGCGGCGGCTACATAATCCGTGCCGTCATCACGCATCGCCGCTTTGGTGTCCATCAGGCGGTAAAGCGGGATGTTGTTGCGGGTGGCAACCTCGTAGTCGTTTTGGTCATGCGCGCCGGTGATTTTTACGGCCCCCGAGCCGAAGTTCATATCGGGGTATTCATCGGTGATGATCGGGATCAGGCGGCGGTGCTCTTTTGGCCCCACGGGGATCTCGCAGAGCTTGCCGATGAGGGGCTTGTAGCGCGCATCATCAGGGTGCACGGCCACCGCGCCATCCCCCAGCATGGTTTCGGGGCGGGTGGTGGCGATGGCGATATAATCGCGGGTCTCGCGCAGGGTTTCCACGCCGTCCTCATCACGCTCGATATATTCATAGGTGGCCCCATCGGCGAGGGGGTATTTGAAGTGCCACATCTGGCCGTCGACTTCGGTGTTTTCCACCTCTAGGTCGGAAATTGCGGTCTCAAAATTCGGGTCCCAATTCACTAAGCGCGTGCCTTTATAGATCAGCCCCTTGTTATACATATCGACAAACACCTTGAGCACAGCGTCATGAAAGCCCTCGTCCATAGTAAAGCGATTGCGAGACCAATCACAGGAAGCCCCCAGCCGCTTGGTTTGCTCGATGATGGTATCGCCGGATTGCTTTTTCCACTCCCAAACTTTCTCCAGAAAAGCCTCGCGGCCCATCTCCTTGCGGGTGGGTTCGCCAGCCTCGGCGAGCTGGCGCTCCACTACCATTTGGGTGGCAATGCCCGCATGGTCTTGGCCCGGTTGCCACAGGGTATCAAACCCCTGCATGCGCTTCCAGCGGATCAGGATATCTTGCAGCGTGTTGTTAAACGCGTGGCCCATATGCAGCACACCGGTCACATTGGGCGGGGGGATCATGATGGTGAAGGTCTCGTCGCGACTGGCGTTGGCGCCGGCCTTGAAGGCCCCCTCGTCCATCCACTTCTGATAAATCAGCGCTTCATTTGAAGCAGCATCAAAGTTCTTTTCCATCGCCATCCGGCACACCTTTGCATAAATCCCGTGTCATGCCGCTTTTAGCGCGGCGTGCAGGCAATGCAAAGACCTGAAAGGCACCCCCTTTGGGCATTTCACATTCAGCGTGCGGGGCTAAAAATCACCCTCGGCGGCGCGGCTCAATATCTGCAACATGGTTTCTTTTACATTCAATGCTTCTTCAAGCAATTCCGGTGGCAGGGTTTTTCCGCCATAAATCATCATGTCCATATCCAGCGTATATATCCAGAGCTGCCCCTCGGCATCCTCCACCACCGAAACCCGGCACGGCAAATAAGCGGCATAGGCAGGGTTAACCTCGACCATCTTGGCGGCGGTCAGCGGATTGCAATAAAGATATATTTTCAAGGTTCGCCAGCTCTCGCCAGTCATCGCCTCTACCTGCTCGCCCAGCGGCAATTGTCCAACATTTCGTATATTGCGCTCGTCAGCGATATTAAGAATGGACTGGTCAACCTCCTCGAAGGTCAAGCCCTCGGCAACCTTGGCGCGCCACACAGTCGCGGCCGCCGAATTGCCGGTTTCCACCAGCCGGTCGGCCATATTTTTGTAGGTTTCAAAGGCTTTCGGGTCAAACCCGTCAAAGGCGACCTTGTATTTCCATAGCCCCGGGCCAAACCACGCTATAGCCACCACAGCGGCAACCCCGATCAATGCCAGTAAATTCCGAATAAAGCCCATCAATATATCCCCGTTATAAAAATACTGTTTTCTCAAAATACATAAATAAAAATCTTGTTCAAGCATACGATTGTGAATAGCCCCCGCAGAAAAAAGCGCTATAAATGCAAAAAACCCCTGAGGCCATATGTCCCGCACCCATGTATTTATTATCGACGGCACGCTGAGCCGCATCAAAGACGGCGAAGAAACCAATGCCGGCCTGCTCTACAAGCTGCTGCGCGTCCAGCCCGATCTCAAGGTCGGCTATGACCGTGGCGTGCAGGGCCGTGGCTGGTTGAAGTGGCTAAATGTCTTGACCGGCAACGGCATAAACTGCTCGATTCGCGGCGGATACACCGCATTGGCCAAAGCTTACCAGCCTGGAGATAAAATATTCCTTTTCGGCTTTTCCCGTGGCGCCTACGCGGTGCGCTCCATCGCGGGGATGATCGCCAAGGTCGGGCTGCTCACCCCGCAAAATGTCTCGAACAAGCGCATCCGCAACGCTTTCCACCTCTACGAAAACTGTGTAGATGGCAAAAGATCCGGCGAGTTTCGCAAAAAACTCTGCCACGAAACCATAGAGATAGAAATGATCGGCGTCTGGGATACCGTAAAATCCCTCGGCCTGCCTTTTCCCGTCCTTTCCTATATTTCGCCAATGGCCACCGAGTTTCATGATCACAAGCTCTCGAAAATTATCAACAATGCCTTTCAGGCGCTGGCCGCTGACGAAAACCGCCATGCTTTCGAACCGATACAGTGGAAATACCGGCCCGACTGGCACGGTCGCCTCGAGCAGGCGTGGTTTGCCGGTGCCCATAGCGATATCGGCGGGCATGTATTAGCGCTACCCGAGGCGAGGGCGCTCTCCAATATTTCGCTGCACTGGATGCTGGATCGCGCTGCCATGTGTGGCCTGTTGCTACCCCGCAACTGGGCCGCACGCTTCCCCACAGACCCGCTAGCAGAGATGCAAGGCCCCTATGCCGGCATCAGCAAATATTTTCTAATCCGGGGAGCCCGCAAATTTGGAGGGGAACAATACAAGGTTGCACAGTATGAGGCCGCACAATACGGGGGGAAACAGGCCAATTATTTACACGAAAGCCTGATCACACGCATGAATAGCCTGCCCACCTACAAGCCACGCCTCGCCGGCTATCCCGCTATCCGCCAAACGCCGCCATCTCTTCGCGAAGCACCTTCCGGATAAGCGCTTCAAGCGCTTCCGGCTCGGAAACCCCGAGCGCCTCTTGCAGCCGGATCCCGAAGGCGGCGGCCTCAAGCGCTTCATCCACAATCGGCGGAGAGATACGCGCGGGCTTTGTTTTCGGCAGGGCTTTGGCCTCTATATCCGGCGCGGCTTCCTCCAGCAAAAGATCAATCCGCGCCTCGGGGCGCAGAATTAGCAGCTCACGTTTGGCCAGCACCCGCTCTTCGTCATAGCGCGCGCGGGCCTCACGGCTGACCATCTGCCGAATCTCGGACATAATGTCCTCCATCGGCATATTTTCTTGACTATATTGTGCGATTCCGGCCACTGGGTTTTCCTTGCTTGCCCGTGATTATAGCAGCTTATTCACCATATGGCACCCAGATGTTTTTAACCTGTGTTGCATGGCGTAAATAGCGCCGACCCTGCGCCGAAGCAGGATTATACCAATCCGCCGCCGCGCTCCACATGATCTTCAGGTTCCCTGCCGAGGCCGCGTCCAGTTCGGCATTATCCGTGCCAAAATTCCATAGCGCATTTACATCATCATGCGCGGCCAAGGTCGGCGCCATGGCCGCATGATCTCCGGTGAGCAGGTTCACCACCCCCGCCGGAATATCACTGGTTTCCAGCACTTGCATAAAATCTCCCGCCATGAGCGGCGCGCTTTGCGAAGCCAGCATTACCACCCGATTGCCCATCGCCAGCGCCGGTGCCAGCAGCGATACCATGGCCAGAAGCGGGGCCTCGTCAGGGCAGACAACCCCCATCACCCCGAGCGGCTCGTTCATCGCCAGCGTTACATGGCGGGTCAGGGTCGAATGCACCTTGCCGTCATATTTATCGGCATAACCGGCATAAAAAGCGATACGCCGAATGGATAAATCCACCTCCTCAGCGCCCTTTCCGCCGGTCATCAAATCAAGCCGCGCGGCAAATTCATCCCGCCGCACCTCAAGGTTTTCCGCCAGATAATACAGAATTTGCGCCCGCAGATGCGCGTTCGACGCGCTCCAGCCAGTCGCCTTCACCGCTGCCGCCACCGCATTTCTCACATCTTTCCGACTGCCAAGGCCCGCCTGCGAAATCGGCTCGCCCTTGGCATCATGTGCGGTATAGCTCGCCGCACCGTCAGGGCGCGCCTGTTTGCCGCCGATATAGAATTTCGCGGTGCGGTCCATTGCATCCGCGCCATTTGCCCTCGCTGGAAGTGGTGAAAAATCAACGGCTTGCGGCTTGGCAGGCTTCACTTTCGGCGCAGGGTCTGCCAGATATTCCAGCATGCCCTCCATGCCGCCCTCACGGCCAAAGCCGCTCTCGCCATAACCGCCAAAACCGGCGGCGGCATCAAACATATTGGTGCCGTTGATCCAGATAATCCCGGCTTTTACCCGCGCCGCTGCATCCAGCGCCACGCTTAAGGTTTCAGACCAGATCGAGGCACTCAGCCCATAGCGGGTATTATTGGCCAGCGTAATGGCCTCGGCATGAGTTCGAAAAGTTTGCACCGTCAGCACCGGACCAAAAATCTCCTGCTGCACCACGGTGGAGGCGCTGGTAACCTCGCTCAGAATACTTGGCGGGTAAAAACAGCCCTGATTGGGCAATTGGCAGGAGGATTGCCAAAGCTCGGCCCCCTCGGTCTGCCCTTGGGCCACCAGCGCCTGAATGGTTTCCAACTGCGAGGCATCCACTATCGCGCCGATATCAACCGATTTATCCAGCGGATCTCCCACCACCAGTTTATCGGCGCGCGCCTTCAGCTTGGCGATAAACCGCTCCGCCACCGCCTCCTGCACCAAAAGCCTTGAGCCAGCACAGCAGACCTGCCCCTGATTAAACCAGATCGCATCCACCACGCCTTCAACCGCGCTATCAAGGTCCGCATCATCAAACACAATAAAGGGCGATTTGCCGCCCAGCTCCAGCGAGAGTTTCTTGCCGCTGCCCGCCGTTTGCCGCCGGATGATCTTGCCGACCTCGGAAGACCCCGTAAAGGCCACCTTGTCCACATCCGGATGGCCAGATATCGCCGCGCCGGTTTCGCCCGCGCCAAACACGATGTTGACCACCCCCGCAGGCAGCCCCGCCTCCACACATATTTCAGCAAAAAGCGCCGCTGTGATCGGGGTAAATTCCGCCGGCTTCAGCACCACGGTATTGCCCGCCGCAAGGGCTGGCGCGATCTTCCATGAAAGCATAAGCAGCGGAAAATTCCACGGGATAATCTGGCCGCAAACGCCCAAAGGCGCATGGTTCGGCAGCTCCTCAGCCAGTATCTCGGCCCAGCCCGCATGATGGTAAAAATGCCGGATCACCAAGGGGATATCCGCATCGCGGCTCTCCCTGATCGGCTTGCCGTTATCCATGCTTTCCAGCACCGCAAACAGGCGGGCGCGCTTTTGCAAGAGCCGCGCGATGGCATAAAGGTATTTCGCCCGCTGATGGCCGCTTAAGCCGGCCCATTTCGGCTGGGCCTTGCGCGCGGCTTTCACCGCCTCGTCCACCAGTTCCGCACTGGCCACGGGGGCTACACAAAGCGCTGCGCCATTGGCGGGGTTATTTATATTCAGGCCTTCGCTTTTATCACCCTTGAACCCGCCATTGATAAAATGCTCAAGGCGCGGATGCGCGGTCAGCCAAGCCTTGGCAGCGCTCGGGTCTTCGGGGGCTTTGCCGTAATCCATTATTTTCATGATATTTTCAATGTCGCTCATAATGTGGCCCTAGGATATAGCGTGGTGTTTGGCAGCGGAATAACGGCCGGTGGCATGATGCTCTAGCTGGCGTTCAATATCGGTCAGCAAGCTCGAAGCGCCAAACCGAAACAGGTGCGGTTGCAAATAATGCACCCCCAGCTCCTCGCGCATCATGCTCATCCATGTCAGCGCGTCTTTCGCGGTTGATATCCCGCCTGCGGGCTTGAAGCCCACCTCTGCGCCGCTGATCTCGTTATAATCGCGGATCGCCCGCACCATCGTTAGCCCCACCGGCAGCACCGCGTTCACCGCTTCCTTGCCGGTCGAGGTCTTGATAAAATCTGCCCCCGCCATCATCGCCACCATGCTGGCGCGGTAAACATTGCGAAGGCTGGAAATATCACCCGTGGCCAGAATGGTTTTTAAATGCGCCTTGCCGCAGGCTTCTTTCATCTGCGAAATTTCGTCATAAAGCGCGGGCCAGTTCTGCGCAAACACCTTTGAACGGGTGATCACGATATCAATCTCGGTCGCCCCCGCTGCCACGGCATAGCGAATTTCGGCCAGCTTTAGCTCCAGCGGAATAAGCCCTGCCGGAAAGCCCGTGGCCACCGAAGCCACGCCAATGCCCGTGCCCGCCACGCCCATCGCGGCGGTCTCGACCATGGTAGGATAAACACAAACGGCCGCCGTCTGCACCGGCTTGGTTAGCCCCAGCTGCGCCTGAATTGACGGGTCCAGCGCCATTTTTGCCTTGCCACACAGGCGCTTGACACGGTTCACTGTGTCATCCCCCGCCAGCGTTGTCAGATCAATCAACCCGATCGCGCGCAAAAGCCACGCCGCCTGATGTGTCTTTTTCACCGAGCGGCGGGCGGAAAAACTCTTGCTGCGCCGCTCCAGCGCGCTCAAATTCACCCGCGCATCACGAAACACCGCTTCATCCAGCGGCATTCCTTTATTCTCTTTGCCATTATCCAGCATTTTTGTCTCTTTGATCAAAAATAGTCACAAAGGACTCTGGCCCAATCCCTGAAAGAATTCAATCAGGAAGTTGTCAGCGGTAAGCGTTGCGTGTTAATGAAGGGTTACTCCACAGCATCATCTCCTTGCCGAAGATACAGGAAAATAAATGAAGCGCCAAAGAAAGCCCGCCGCCGAACGCAAGGCGCAGATTGTGGACGAGGCCATGCGCCTTGCCGCCGAGCTGGGACCGGACCGGATGACAACCCAGAAACTGGCAGATGCGGTCGGGATATCACAGGCCGCGATTTTCAGACATTTTCCGAGCAAGGCCGAGATATGGCTGGCGGTAGCCGCGCGCATCGGCTCGGCTATGCCCGCCAAGCTGCTGGCCTCCGATATGGCGCCACTGGAGCGCTTGCGGGCCATCGTGGCGCGGCAGCTCAAATTTATTGTCAAAACCCCGTCTATCCCCGCTATTCTTTACTCGCGTGAGCTACACGCCGAAAACGAAGCCCTCCGGCAGCAGTTTTCGGCTATGGTGGCACAGCGGCAGGTGCTTTTTTCCAGCCTGTTTCGCGAGGCGATTAAAACCGGCGATTTTAACAAAAATATCGACCCCGATGATGCTGCCAAACTGGTGCTGGCCTTTATTCAGGGCATGGCGATGCGCTGGTCAATGGAAGAGCACGGCTTTGACCTTGAGGCCGAGGGCATGCGCCTGCTCGAGCTTCAGCTCAGGGCTTAGCCCTCTTTTTGTGTTGACCCTAAAACCCCGGCCGCCAAAGCAGGTGGTTCATGCCGCGTAATACCGCCCGAAGCGGTTATTGATAAACGTGCCAAAATCCGCGTCTTCCTGCTTTACAAACCCCGCTTGCGGTAGCTGCCCCTCTGCCAGCATATCGAGCATTCCGCAAATACCGGCGGCGGTGGTCACTTGAATCGCGCTCCAGTTTTGCCCGCCAATCTCTCGCCGGTAATATTTGCGGGCAAATACATCCTGTACAAAGCGCCCCTGCTTTTCGCCGGTGACAGATACAAAAACCAGCACCACATCCTCGCTGGCAAAGGGCAGCGCGGTCTCGAAAATATCCTTCACCAGCTCGGGGCGCTCACCCAGCCGCAAGTCTTGCAACAGCAGTTTCAAAATATCCCGATGGCCGGGGTAGCGCACTGTGCGGTAGTTCAGGTTTTTCACCTTACCTTCAAGGGTTTCACACAGGGTTCCCAGCCCGCCAGAGGTATTAAACGCCTCGTAATCGACCCCGTCGAGCGAAAATTGTTCCAGCTCCGCCAGCGGCGGCACCTCTTTGAGTGCGCCATTTACCACGGCTTCACAAGGGTTTAGATATTCGTTTATCAGCCCCTCGGTTGACCATGTCAGCGCGTATTTCATGGCATTGGCAGGGTATTTCGGCAAGGCCCCCACCCGCATCTTCACATCCTGAAGCCGATCAAACCGCCCCGCCAAATCATGGGCGCAGACCGAGATAAACCCCGGCGCCAGCCCGCATTGCGGCACCAAAGCGGTAGCGGCCCCGCGCGCAAGATCCCGCACCACCCGCGTGCAGGCCACATCCTCGGTCAAATCCAAATAATGCACACCCACCTTCACCGCTGCGCGCGCCACGGCGGTGGTCAACGCAAAGGGCAGCGCGCTCAGCACCGCGTATTTACCGCGCAACGCAGCCTTCAATGCGACTGCATCATTTACGTCCAGCTCCAGCGGTTCAATGGCGGAGTGCAGCGGTAACCCCGCCAGCCCGACCGGATCACAATCCGCCACCGTCACGCGGTAGTCACCACTTTCAGCCAGCATCATCGCCATCATTTGTCCGATTTTGCCCGCGCCCATCACTAGAATATGTTTCATATCCGCATCTCCCTTTCCCGAGCATACCCCCGTGCGCTGTCGAATTGCCTTGTTAAATCGACGAAATGAATGGTATTTATGTGCGAATTGCCAGTCAAACCTTCAAAGTGAAAGATCTCATGGATCCGCTCGACCAAAAGCTGCTCGAAATGTTACTGAAAAACGCTCGCGAGCCGATCACTTCGCTTTCTCACGCGCTCAACGTATCGCGCGCCACGATCACCGAGCGGATGAAAAAACTCGAGGCGCGCGGTATCATCGCCGGCTATACCCTGCGCCTTTCCGAGGCGACCCTTCAGCGCAATATTGCCGCCCATGTGATGATCGCGGTTGAGCCGCGCAGCACCGATGCCGTGCTCGCCGCGCTCAAAAACCTGGCCAGTATCCATAGCTTGCACGCGGTTAGCGGCATTTATGATCTTATTGCCGTTTTACGCAGCGACAACACGCAAGGTCTCGACCGGGATCTTGATATTATCAGGAATATCAAGGGCGTGGTTAAAACCGTTTCCTCTATTGTGCTTTCGACCAAGCTCGGAAACTAAAGCGATCCTGCCTGAAAAACGGGGATTATTCACCCAAGAGGTAATACTAAAGTTCTTCAGACCTTGTAACTTCCGCATTTTAATCCTAGATACGGCCTGTGAAGTATTCTTTCACCGAGGTTTTCGACTCCCTATGCAGTTCGTTGATTTCTAATTAAGATCACGCTGCACCATAGTCACCGCGTTGTGCGGGTGGCATTTAATAGGAGATAATCGGATGGCTAACGGCACCGTAAAATGGTTTAACCCTTCAAAAGGCTTCGGCTTCATTCAGCCAGAAAATGGCGGCAGCGATGTGTTTGTGCATATTTCTGCTGTTGAAGCGGCTGGTCTTTCCGGCTTGGACGACAATCAAAAAGTAACTTACGAACTGGAAACAGGTCGTAACGGCAAAGAATCTGCATCCCAGCTTGCGCTGGTATAAGCTGGTTTTGACGGAAACCTCCGTCGCATAAAATTTTGAAACGGCGGTTTGGATAATATCCAGACCGCCGTTTTTCATACTGACCTGCGCCCCTAGAACTCCTCCAAAGGGCGGACAAAATAGAGAAGCGATTCGCAGACAAAAAGACAGCGGACCTGTGCAGACGATACGGCATATATTGACCGGCAGCGGCCGGTTTAAAACCATATCAAAAATATTCCGTAAAATGGTACCAGCGCCCTGATTTGAACAGGGGGCCTCTTGATCCACAATCAAGCGCTCTAACCTACTGAGCTACGCCGGCACTGTGGGCTGAATTACATCTGACTTTAGCCGATTGCAAGCCCAATTTACTTGCCAACAGCCAAATTGGGCGCTAGGTCAGGGCCGAGCCGGAAAGGATCAGTCATGGGTATCAACAAAGAAAGCGACATTGCCGCCAATCTCCAGATCGGGCCAACCGATCAAGGCATGGTGCGGATGTTCATCGAAGCCGACAATATCGAGATTCCGCTGGATTTTGACCCCGAAGAGGCCGAAGAGATCGCTGAAGAGCTGCTCGCCGCCGCCCGGCACGCCCGCGCCGTCAAGCGCTGACCAGCCCCAGCTCTGCCAGCCGCGTTTGATAGCGCAAGCGCAGAGCCTTGCCGGAATAGTGCTGCTCCATCAGGGCTTTGCCCGCTTTACAGCGCTGGCTTGCGATCTCTGGAGAGGCGGCAACCTCGGCCATAGCCACCGCCAGCGCCTCATGATCAATCTCGGCCCATCTTGCCCCCTTGAGCGGGAAAATAGCCTCGCCCGGCCGCACATTGCGCCACCGCCACGGCACGCAAAATGCGGTATCAGGGGTGCAAAAATCCTGCGTGCCGGAATAGTCAGTCACGATCACTGGTGTGCCGAGCTTCATCGCATAGGCAGGCAAATAACCAAACCCCTCGGCTCGGTGCGAAGAGACCAGCGCCGTCACTGCGCTGATCAGCCCGAGATAGCGGGGAAAGGGCAGATGCGCCTGTAACAGGATTATCCGCGGATCTTTAGCGATAATTTTGCTAATGATCTGCATCTGTTTCTCAGGGTCGCCCCAGTGGTTTTTAATCGGGGGAGAGGTTTTTAGAATCAACCGCGCCTCTGGCCGGTTAACAAAGGCCATCTGGAAGGCCAGCACCGCCGCCAGCGGGTTTTTGCGCGCCACGGAAGAGTGCAGGTCAAAGCTGACAAGAAACACTGGCTGGCCGGCAGATATCCCCAATTTTCCCAAATCGAATACCTCCGGCGGCGGCAGGTCAAACCCCTTGCCGACCCATGTTACCGGCCTGTCATATTCCCGCGCGTATATCTTTTGCAGATACCGGCTGGGCACCCATATTTCATCCAGCACCTCGCCTGCCAGCCGATGCGCTTGCGGCAGATTTTCCAGCTCCCACAAGAGATAACCGATATGAAAACTGCCGGGCCGGTGATGTCGAAACATCTGCGCCGGAATGGCATCGGCATTTACATGGTGCAGATAGATATCCCGCGCGGGATGGATACCGGCCAGCGCGGTGGTAGACATTTGCCGGTTTTGGCCAAGGCCGGTTGTGGTCTCTGCCCCGCCCGTCACCCTGATTGCAGGGGGCGATACCGGCGGGCACCCCTTGCCGATAAGCGCCAGCAATAGCGGATAGCCCCGCAAAGCAAGATCGCCAACTCCCTGCTTTAACTCCTCGCTCTCCCACGGCCAAGCCAGCGCCTCTACGCGGGAAACCGGCATATGGGCCAGCACCGCCACCAGCAGCTCAAGACGCGTCAGCGCGTTTGGTGCCGGTGTCAGCGGTGTGGCCAACCAGTTGCACAAAGCGGGGTCAATAAAGGTAGGCACATCAAAAAACCGCATCATACCCACCAGCCTGCGCAAGGCTTGTGCCAGCGATGGGGCGGTTAATTCAGCGTTCAGGGGGGCAGGTGGCACTATCATCGGCAGGGCTTGTTGCAACATATCCGCCGCTTGCGCCTCATACCACGCCAGATAGGCCAATGCGCCGTACCGGCTATCCAGCGGAAACCGCTCGGCAAGCCGCCGGGCCGCGTGTAGGTGCAGCATAAATGCCGAGAGCGGCACCCCGTGGGTCGGGGCAACCGCGCGGTCAGCAAAAGGTGCTTCACAAATCGGCGGGGCGGACTGCTGGAAAGCCGGTAGATCTGCCTCGCCATAAGCCTCGACCACAGCCAGAATCAGCGCAACCCCCTCACGAAGCGGGTCGTCTTTTTTCAGTCGCTCCAGCGCATGCCGAAGCCAGAGTGGCGTAAGGCACAAGCTCGCCGTGGCCCCTTGGCGCGCCGCAAGAGAGAGGCTGGCCAGATCAACATCTTCGGGCCGGGCAGCCGGCCCGAGCTTGCCGGTCAGGGATGCTGCCAGCGCCGCTGGTGAACCGGACTGGCGTACAAGCACAATTGGTCGCCGCCATATTAGCTTGAGCAAAAGCGCAACCATGACAATCGCCAGATGCCCGGGCCGCTTGAGCAGCTTTAGCCGGTAAACCACGATGCCACGCTTTGCCCTGCGTAAAAGCCGCCACACAAGCTGAATCCGGCGCCACTCTTCCAGCCGCCGATGGCGCCACAGCTTTTGGGATATCTCCCTGAAATCAAGCCCCTCGGGGTATAACACCAGCGTTTCACTACCCTCCGCCAGCAGGCGCGCCAGCATCGGATCAAAATCCCTCTTGGGAGCAAAAGGCAGGATATCGGAGCTATAGGCCGGCGCAGTCGTGGTGGCAGGGCGGACATCAAACCCCGCTTTCATCAAATGGAAAACCACCTCGCCGGCATGGCGCGCAGCCACGCTGCCCTTGGGTGGCAGCTGCGCAATAACGCGGATGATCTTTGGCCTCATTCAAAACGCTCCGGCTGTTAACGCCTGCCTTGCGGCGGATTGACCAATCTTTATGCTACCCCCCCTTCAAAAACCACCCGTTAAGCGCTATATGTTTGGTGGCGGGTGCTGGTCGTTGCGTGCAAAGGACCCATCCTAGTGGCCTTAATTCTATGAAAGGGAGCTGGCTCTGTGACTGGCCGTGGCCTATCTCACCTCGCACCCACCTGGTTACCCAGGCTCATAAGGATCAGACCCCTTCACGGATGCTCCGGGCCCGCCACCAATTTCCGGAAAGCTTTGGCATGAGCGATATTGCTGTGCAAAAACAAGCGGTGCGCAAGGCCGCAATGGCTACACGCAAAGTTGCCCATGAAGCCGCCAGTGGCGCGGGGCGGGCTGCGGCCAACCACCTGCTTGACTGGGTCGCCAGCGCCCCAAAGGTCCGCTTCATTTCCGGCTATATGCCGATTCGCTCCGAAATAGATGTGCTGCCGGCGATGCACGCCCTTTTTGCCCGGGGCTATCAAATAAGCGTGCCGGTGATTGTCGCCAAGGCCACCCCGCTGCGCTTTCGAGCGTGGACGCCGGATGTAAATATGGTTGATGGCCCTTTTGGCGCACGGGTGCCTGAAAGTGGCACATGGCACCAGCCTGATCTGCTGCTTTGCCCGATGCTGGCCTTTGATGAAAGCGGTCAGCGCATGGGCTATGGTGGCGGGTTCTATGATCGCTCGATTGCCGGGCTGAAAGCCGAAAAACCGGTGCGGGCGATGGGCTTTGCCTATGCGGCCCAGCAGGTTAAGGCCCTGCCACACGAGCCAACCGACCAGCGCCTTGACGGGGTGATCACCGAATGCGGTATTATGTGGTCGCGGCAATAAAATCGGGGCTGATACCGGATTGCGCGATAAATGGCGCCGTATCGCGGCCCCTGAACAACCCGTGATCCTCAATCAGCACGGTCTTGAACCCCGCCGCTGCGCCACCCAGAATATCGGTGTGCAGCGTATCACCAACCATCGCCACACGCTGCGCCGGCACATTGCCAAAGCGCCGCTTGGCCTCGGCAAAGATACCGCCATAAGGTTTACCGGAAAACTGCGGATCTATGCCGGTTTCGCGCGCGATTTCATGGGCATACCAACCCGGCTCATGGCTCAGGCTATCTTCGCGGGGGGCAACCAGATCGGGGTTGCCAACCAGCACAGGGCGGGGGTTTTTCTTGAGTGATTGCACCAGCATGGCTTGGCGGGTCGCGCTCCACTCACCACTGCCGATCAACAAAAACCCTTCAGCGCGCTCATAAACGCCCGCGTCATCGCCCAGCATTTCAGCCTCTACCTTCAGTGTTTCAAGCTGTGCACCTGTCGGGGCCATCGCCGCCCATCGGCGCTTTGGCTCCTGTGCCAGAGCCGCAGCCAGAATATCACGGCTGGAGATCACATCCTTGGCCGCAAAATCAAACCCGAAACGGCGGTATTTAGCCAGCGAGACCGGGGCCGGAAAGCTGGCGCCATTAGTCAACACCATCACCCGCTTGCCCGCCGCCTGCAAAGCAGCCACGCGCGAAGCGGCACCGGCGATCGGGGTATCGCCAACATTGAGCACCCCGAACGCATCCAGCAGGAATACATCAAACCGCTCGGCCAGATCACCAAGATCGGCAACCCGCGCCGCCGCGCCGTGCGCGCCCGCTTGTGGCAAGCGCTCGCGCACACGCTCGTATTGCGCAAACGCCCAGTCTGTATCGGCTACCATACCCACTTAGATAATCGCGCCGCGCACCTTGGCCGAGATCCACTCGCCAATGATAACCGCAAACAGGATAACCAGCAGGATCAGACTGACCTGTGGCCAGGCCAGCACGTTGAGCGAGGATTGCAACTGCAAGCCAATGCCGCCTGCGCCCACCAGCCCCAGCACGGTGCTTTCGCGGATGTTGATATCCCAGCGGAAAACAGCAATGCCGGCAAAGGCGGGCATGATTTGGGGCACAATGCCATAAACCATCACCTGCAGCGGGCTGGCCCCGGTGGCACGAATGGCCTCCACCTGGGTTTCGCTGATTTCTTCAATAGCCTCATAAAGCAGCTTGGCACAAAACCCGATCGAGCGGATCGAGATCGCGATAAGCCCGGCAAAAACTCCCGGTCCAACAATGGAAACCAGCAGCAAAGCCCAGATCAACGAGTTCACCGAGCGGGTGGAAACGATGATCAGCAAGGCAAACGGGCGCACAAAAAACTTGCTTGGCGTGGTATTGCGCGCTGCCATAAAGGCCACCGGCACCGCCATGATCAGGGCAAAGATTGTGCCCAATGTGGCCATGGCCAAAGTATCCCAGATCGGCCACCAGAGCTGGTTGATGTAGGACCAGCGCGGCGGGGTGGCACGGCTGCCGATATCGACAATAACCTCCCCGACATTGTCCATCATGAACCACAGCGTTTTATCGGAAATTTCCTGCCAGGACAGGATGAAAATCACCAGCCCGACCAGCCACATTCCCCAGCGGATCCACTGCGATTTTGTGGTGCGTAATTGCCAGACTTTCTGGCCGTTTTTCTCTTGCATAGGCATTACTGGATCCTCGCGCGGATGATACCGGAGAGATATTCAAGGAACATCACGGTAACGATAATGATCAACAGGATGGCGGCAACCGTATCAAACTCATAGCGACTAAACGCGGTGTTGAGCGTGCCGCCAATGCCACCCGCCCCCACCAGACCAAGCACGGCTGATTCGCGAAAGTTGATATCAAGCCGATACATGGAAAGCCCGATCAGGCGCGGCATCACTTGCGGCTGCACCCCGAAATTGATCCACTGTGTCCAGCTTGCTCCGGTGGACTTTATGGCCTCGGCCTGAGATTTACTCATGTTTTCAATGTCTTCCGCCAGAAGCTTGGCCAAAAAGCCAATGGTGGCAAAGCTCAGGGTTATAAAGCCGGCCAACGGGCCAAAGCCGAGGATAGCTACCAGAATGATCGCCACGATTATCTCGTTGAGGGCGCGCGACACCGCAATAACCGCCCGACAAACCAGATAAACCGGCAGCGGGGCAATATTGCGCGCCGCGCCCAGCGCAATCGGGATCGAAATAGCGATACCCACCACGGTCGAGGCAATGGTCATCACCACACTCTCGTAGATACCTTTATAAATATCATCCCAGCGCGAGGTGAAATCAGGGTCGCCAAAGGCGCTGATGAATTGCCAGCCACGCTCCCAGCCGCGGGCGATGCGGCCAAAATTGATGTCAATCCCCGACCATGCGGCGGCAAAATAGGCGATTGATCCGAGGATCAGCGCCCAGCGCCAAGCCGGGTTTTTGATGAAATGCGGTTTTTTCCAAGCCTGTCCGAGCTTGGCCTCAAGTGCCACGCTCATACTGCTTCTTCCGCGTCATCATCAACCTTTTCGATGGTCGCTTCCCAGTCTTCCTCGCCATAAATCTGGGTCAGCACTTCCGGGGTTAGTTCAGTTGGTGCGCCGTCAAAAACCACTTTTCCGGTTTCCAGCCCGATCACGCGTTGCACAAACATTTGCGCCAGCGCCACATCGTGGATGTTGATAATCGCCGAAAGCCCGCGCTCCTCACAAAGCTCGACAATCAGCCGCATGATCTGGCGCGAGGTTTTAGGGTCCAGACTGGCGGTTGGCTCGTCAACCAGCAAAAGCGAAGGGTTTTGAATGAGCGCCCGGGCAATGCCCACCCTTTGGCGCTGCCCGCCCGAAAGCTCGTCGGCGCGTTTATCAACCATTGCCAGCAGGCCAACACGGTCAAGCAGGCGGTAAGCCTCATCGACATCTTTTTGCGGAAATTTGCGAAACAGGCTGCGCCAGAAGCCGACATAGCCCAAGCGCCCGGAAAGCACGTTTTCCATTACGGTGAGGCGCTCAACCAATGCGTATTCCTGAAAGATCATCCCCATTTTGCGGCGCGCCTTGCGCAGCCCGCCAGAGCCGAGGGTCGTAATATTTATGTCATCAAGCAATGCCTCGCCAGAGGTCGGCTCGACCAGGCGGTTTACACAGCGAATCAGGGTGGATTTACCGGCCCCTGATGGCCCGATCAAGGCTACAACCTGCCCGTCGGGGATGCTCAGAGTGACATCGCTTAGCGCCTTGTCTCCCGTATTATATACTTTTGTCAGGCCATTTAATTGTAGCATTTTCCACCCTCGAGATACAGAAATGGCGCCCGCAATCTGGCGGACGCCATGTTTTTATTAATGCTTATTCGCAAGCGTAGGATACGCCGTTTGCTGCGTCTATTTTGCGAATCACGTCCCAGAAAACCTTGTAGGTCATTGGCAGGAACTGGCCCTCGTTCGATTTCTCGAATTCGCGCTGCAGCGAAGAACCTTCCCAGTCAAAGGTAAAGAACGCCTCCTGAATTTGCGCTTTCAGTTCCGGGTCGAGGTTATAAGAAACCCCGAAACCTGTGGTTGGGAATGTTTGCGATTTGTAGATCGAAACCACCTGATCGGCGGTGATTACCTCGCGGGATAGCATCCGCGACAGAACCGAGTTGGCGATGGCCGCAGCCATGTAATCCTGATTGGCAACGCCGAGGATCGAATTATCATGCTTGCCCGAAAATACCGGCTCGAAATCACGGTCTGCGACCATGTCAAAATCGGAAGCCAGGATCGCCGAAGGCGCCTTGAAACCCGAATTCGAAGTTGGCGAGGTGAAGGCAAGCTGACCACCACGGATATCCTCTACCGCTTCCACGCCGGAGCCTGGATAGGTGATGATTTCCATCTCGTAACCAAAGCCGCCGTCAAGCGAAGCCATGATGGTAAAGGGGTTGAAGCCCGCACAATTGACCGCCAGAGGGTTGGAGCCGGTGTTGAAGCCCGCGATATGCAGACGGCCGGAGCGCATTGCCTCGATCTGGGCAGCGTTGGACTGAACCGGGAAGAACACTACGTCTTTGCCGGTTTTTTCTTCGAGGAAGGTCAGAAAATCGGACCATGCCTCTTCATATACAGCCGGATCTTCCACCGGTGTATAGGCAAAGATCAGAGTGTCAGGGTTAACGAGATCGGCGGGGTCGGTCGGTGTGTCGGCGAGCAGGTCACCGTCACGGTCGCAATATTTTACGTCAAGATCGCCGCGCGGGCAGTCTTCCTGCGCAAAAGCTGTGCTTCCCACACTGAGCAAAAGCGCAACCGTGGCCGCGCCCAAAAGGTTGGTTTTCATGTTTCTTCCTCCACTTTTTATTTTGTGCCAAAAGTAGAGGATACTTTTGGCACTAATGCAACTGGCAAGTTTAGTATTTTATTATTTTCTTCGGCTAAATTTCAATTGTTACAAGCTGTGGATATACAAGACGGAAAATCGCCCGTTTTATTCGTCTGGTTCTAGAGGTGACCGCCTGAAATACTGGGCAGCGATAACCCCGAGAGCCACGATAAGCACCACGGCAATATCCTGCGCCGGGAGTGATTCTCCGAGAAAGGGCTTTAGAAAGTAGAAGTTCGAGACTTCTACCGCCCCGAGAGCAAAAACACACCGATAGCATTAATAGCGGCGAGGCATAGGCCACCGCAATGCGCCGAGGTAAAAACGCTACTCCACATCAACACAAAGACAAAACCCCATCAAAAGGGCGAGGATGTCCATGGTTTGCTCCACAAAACGGGCGAAAAACCGGGCAACACCGGTTTATTTGTCTGTGTCTTGCAGCATGCGTTTTATCTTCAAAGCCTTCTCGAAGTGGTCTAGCTCATGCCTCTGAATCCACCAAATGGCGGCTTCTATCAACAGCTCGGGGTCATCATTTTTGTTCTTGAAAAAGGCATAAAAAGACAGCCCGACATTTTCGCCCTTGGCCTGAATTTTCTCATCGCAAATTCTAATGGCTTTTTGCTTTAAAGTAGCTCTCATTTTATTCCGCTTTTATTTCACGTCTGCTTTTCCTGCGTAGCGGTGTTTACGGGCGGATGCAATCACAGCAGCTTACCGCGCCGTATCTTGGCCGCGCGGGCGTTCATCCAGTGGCGAATAAAAACCCGGTAAAGCCATGCTTTGGGCTTGGAAAACTGCTGTCGGTGTTGCTGATAAAACGCATCTGGCGTGTCAAAAATGCCAAAATCGTTATTGATGCCGGTGCGCTGGATATAGGTATCCTCGCCCACCCAATTTACCTGCGGAGCCGCGAGGTTATCGGTGCCCACACCATAGCCACACAGCGTGTTGCCCTTGGGCAGGAAGTGCTTTTGCACATTGGTCAGATAGGCCTCATCGAGAATAAATCCCTCAAGGTTTACCCAGCGGGTGCCGTCAAAAACCTCGACCCATGAATGCAGGATATCGTTTGGTGCGATTGGGTAAAACAGCGGCGGTATCACGCCCTTTTGGAGTGATTTTTTGATGGTAAACCCGTGCAGGCGGCAGGGAATGCCCACGGCGCGCATAAGCGCCATCAGCAAGGTGCCTTTGGTGTTGCATTGACCATAGCCATCTTTCAGCACTTTCGAGGCAGGAATGTTATCATCAACATTATAGCCGAACAGAATCTCGTTGCGCACAAAGCCATAGACGGCTCCGATGCGCTCTTGCATTGGCAGGCTGCCCCATTGGCGCGCTTCAACAAGCGTTTTCAAGCCTTGGCTTTCATAATCCAGCAATGGGGTCGGCGCGGTAAGGGTTTGGGTGTCCATTTTTTTATAATCCTTTGGTTTGACCATAGGGGTATAATTCCTCTAGTGACTAGAGCTTCAAGAGGTATTTACAAAAAAAGGGCCGCCAAATGGCAGCCCCTATAAAACATATGTAACAGCTTAGCTGTTGATCAGGTCTTTCAGCGCCTTGGCGATGGTCACCTTGGCAACGCGGTCTGCGCCCTTTTTCATTTGCTCGCCGGTGGCCGGGTTGCGTACCATGCGCTCGGGGCGGTCACGGCAGACAAATTTGCCAAGACCGGGCAGGGTTACAGCGCCGCCGTCTTGCAATTCGGTTGTCACGATTTTTTCCAAAGCTTCGAGCGCGCCTTTGGCAGCATTTTTATCGGTACCCATCTCTTCGGAAAGAGCGGAGATCAGTTGTGCTTTGGTCATAGCTTTCTTTGTCATGGTTTCCCCCATTTGACGTTGGTTTTGTGTTGAGCGACCCTTTTGGCCTTTCCCGCAAGACTAAATCCGTTTTGAACGCGAAACTCAATCAAAGATTTCCCATTTCGCAACTTTTTTGACTCTTTAATCAATAAAGTTCGCTTAAATTCACTATTCCTGCGTTATTTTACAGAAAAGCCGTCTCTTCAAAGCTGCGAAGCTTGCGTGAATGCAGGCGCTCCAGCGGCATCTCGCGTAAGGATTCCATCGCATGAATGCCTATTTTAAGGTGTTGGGCCACTTGTGATTTGTAAAAAGCAGTAGCCATGCCGGGCAATTTAAGCTCCCCGTGCAGCGGTTTGTCCGAAACACAAAGCAAGGTGCCGTAAGGCACGCGAAAGCGAAACCCGTTGGCGGCGATGGTGGCGCTTTCCATATCCAGCGCAATGGCGCGCGACTGGCTGAGGCGGAAAACCGGGCCAGAGGTTTCACGCAATTCCCAATTGCGATTGTCAATCGTCGCCACGGTGCCGGTGCGCATAATCTTTTTCAGGTCATAGCCCGAATAATCGGTGACCGCCGCCACCGCCTGCTCCAGTGCCACCTGCACCTCGGCCAAAGGCGGGATCGGCACCGAGGTCGGCAGGTCGTCATCCAGCACCTTGTCTTCGCGCATATAGGCATGCGCCAGCACATAATCCCCAAGGGATTGCGAGTTACGCAGCCCCGCGCAGTGCCCCAGCATCAGCCAGACATGCGGGCGCAGCACCGCCACATGGTCGGTGATGGTTTTGGCATTGCTTGGTCCGACCCCGATATTAACCATGGTAATGCCCGAGCCATCTTTGCGAGTCAGATGATAGGTGGGCATTTGCGGGGTGCGACCAGCCGGGCCACCGCTACTGCCGCTGGCGGTGGTGATTATATTGCCGCCCTCGACCACTGAATCATACCCGCTATCGGGGTCTTTCACCTGCGCATGGGCGAAGCTCAAAAACTCGTCCATATAAAACTGATAGTTGGTAAACAGCACATGGTTTTGAAAATGCGTCGGGCTGGTGGCAGTATAATGACTGAGCCGCGCCAGCGAATAATCTACCCGTTGCGCCGTAAAAGGCCCGAGCGGCAGCGCGCCCTGTGCATCCGCCCCGGCGGTGCCGTTCACGATGGCATCATTGGTGCATTCGAGATCGGGTACATCAAAAACATCGCGCATCGGGCGCTCCAGCCTATCCTCGATTGCGCCTTCAATATGCGCGCCCTCTTTCATGGCAAAATGCACAGGGATCGGGATGTCGGAGATGGAGACCTCCACCGGCACACCGTGGTTTTGCAGCAAAAGCCCGATCTGCTGCTCCAGATAGCCGGCAAACAGATCAGGGCGGGTGATGTTGATCGCATATTTCCCCGGCTCGGCCACATGGCCAAAGGCAAGGCGGGTGTCGAGCTTGGCATGGGTGGTGGTGGTAATGCTGACCTGCGGATAAAACGCGCGGTAACGCCCTTTGGGGGCCTGCCCGTCCATCACCGCCTCGAAATTGGCCCGCAAAAACTGGGTGGACTGGTTATAGAGCGCTTGTAGCTTGCGCACCGCTTTGGCCGCATCGGTAAAGCGCTCGGATTGCAAGGGTGTCGGGGAAAGAACCGGCAGGTCGGTCAGGCCCAGATGCTGGCTCATACCTCGTTCTCCACAAACAGCTCGGTTTTCTCGAAAGTTCTCACGTCAATCAGCCCTTTGTCCGATATCCGCAGCTCGGGAATAACCACCAACCCCAGCAGGGAGTGTTGCATATAGGCGTTATTCAGAGTGCAGCCACAGGCGGCCATCGCCGCCACCATTTTATCAGCCGCCGCTGCCACCTCCACCGCGGGCGCGTCAGACATCAGCCCGCCAATCGGCAGCTTCACCAGCGCCAGCTCTTTGCCCTCGGAGATCACCACAACCCCGCCTTGCACCTCTTGCAAGCGGTTGGCGGCTTGGGCCATATCGGCCTTGTTGGTGCCGATCACGATCATATGGTGGCTGTCATGCGCCACGGTCGAGGCCACAGCGCAGGGTTTGTTATAGCCAAAGCCCGATACAAAGGCGTTGACCACCTCGCCGGTCTCCCGGTGCCGCTCGACCAGCGCAATCTGGCAGACATCTTGATCAAGGTCACCCACCGCCAGCCCGTCTTCCACCGGCAGCTTGGCGGTCAGCGCTTTGGTGGGCGCTTGGTTTTCAACCACACCAATCACCCGCGCGGTCACGGCGTTTTTGCCCTCGGGGGCTTTAATATCAAAATCCGTAGCGCCCAATGACCGCTTCATATGCACCGAGTTGGTGGCGGAAACCGGCCACTTGTAATCCGGCTCGTTGCAAAGAATTTTGCCATCCTCGGCAATCACCTGCCCGCGCGCGATCACGGTCTCGATCGGCAGGGTTTTGAGGTCAGAGGTCAAAATCACATCCGCCCGCCTTCCCGGCGCAATCGAGCCAAGCTCGCGCTCCAGCCCGAAATGGGTGGCGGTGTTGATGGTGGCCATTTGCAGCGCCACCAATGGCTCCGCCCCGCACTCGATCGCGTGGCGCACCACCCGGTTCATATGGCCGTCATTTACCAAAGTGCCGGAGTGGCAATCATCGGTGCAGAGCAGAAAATTGCGCGAATCCAGCCCGCGCTCGGTAATCGCGGTGATCTGGGTTTTTACATCATACCAGGCAGAGCCGAGCCGCAGCATGGCCCGCATGCCTTGGCGGACCCGCATAATCGCATCCGCCTCGGTGGTGCCCTCGTGGTCGTCGGCGGGGCCTCCGGCAGCATAGGCATGAAAATCGGTCAGATCAGGGCTGGCATAATGGCCACCTACGACCTTGCCGGCGTTTTGCGTGGCGGCAATGATTGCCAGCATCTTTTCATCCGCGTTGATCACGCCGGGAAAATTCATCATTTCCCCCAGCCCGATGATGTTGGGCCAATTCATCGCTTCCACCACATCGGCGGGCAATATCTCGCTGCCCGTGGTCTCCAGCCCGGGTGCCGAGGGCGCACAGCTTGGCATTTGCACAAACACATTCACCGGCTGCGCCAGCGCCTCGTCATGCATATGGCGCACGCCGGGCAGGCCCATTACATTGGCGATCTCGTGGGGGTCCACAAACATGGTAGTGGTGCCGTGCGGAATGACAGCGCGGGCAAATTGCGTGACCGTCAGCATGCCGCTCTCGATATGCATATGGGCATCGCACAGGCCGGGAATGGCGTAGCGCCCCTTGGCGTCGATCACCACCGTATCCGGCCCGATCAGGGTATCGCGATGACCGCCGCAATAGGCAAAGCGGCCCTCGGCAATCGCGATAGTGCTATGCTCCAGCACTTCGCGCGAGTGCACGTTTACCCATTTGGCGTTTATAATCACCATATCGGCAGCCTCGCGGCCAGCAGCGACATTGATTAGGCGGGGGGCAACTTCGGCCCAGGTTTTTATCGTATCGGTCATGCGCCAGTTTGCCATAAACCGGCGAACTCCTTCAAGCGGATTTTTGACCGGTTGTAAAAACTTCATGCAGCATGGCTTCCAGCGCCGCCAAGGCCACGGTGTCATAGACACAATAAAACCGCCCCCGTTCCACAGGGGCGGCTCCAATTGCTCTTTAGGCCATATCAGCCGTTGGTAAACTCGGGGTAGCCCTCCATCCCCAGCTCGCTCATATCCAGCCCGTTGATCTCGGCTTCGGCACTGACCCGAATACCCAACACCAGCTTCAACACCATCCACAGCACCAGCGATACCGAAAAGACAAACCCGCCGATAACCACAATCCCGTAAGCCTGCGTGGCAAAGCTCGCGTCAGTATTGGTAAACACCACGGCCATGGTGCCCCAGATTCCGGCAAATAGATGAACAGGAATTGCACCCACCACATCATCGATCTTGAATTTATCCAGCAATGGCACCGCAAACACCACGATCACACCGCCAACCGCGCCGATCATCGAGGCTTGTCCGAGGCCCGGGGTCAGTGGCTCGGCGGTGATAGAAACCAGACCGGCCAGCGCACCGTTGAGCATCATGGTCAGATCCGGCTTTTTGTAGAATAGCTGGGTTGCAAACAATGCTGCAATCGCTCCACCTGCCGCCGCTGCATTGGTATTGGCGAATATCCGGCTGATATCGGCGACATTTCCGGTGGTGTTCATATAAAGCTGCGAGCCGCCGTTAAAGCCGAACCACCCCATCCACAGGATAAACGTGCCCAGCGTGGCCAATGGCAAGTTGGACCCCATAAACGGAATAACCTTGCCGTTTTTATATTTGCCGAGCCGCGCCCCGAGGATGATGGCACCCGCCAAAGCCGCCCAGCCACCAACCGAATGCACCACCGTGGAACCGGCAAAATCAAGGAAGCCAGCTTCATCCAGAAAACCACCGCCCCATTTCCAGCTGGCCTGAATGGGATAAATGAACGCCACAAGAACGGTGGTGAAGATCAGGAAAGGCCAGAGCTTGATCCGCTCGGCCAAAGCGCCAGACACGATAGAGGCCGTCGCCGCCGCAAACATCAGCTGGAAAAAGAAATCCGAGCCAACCGAAGCGTAGGTCAGATCCACATCGGCAGCGCCCACGCCAACCGGCTCCAGCGAGGTGGTGGCGAAAGCGCCGATGATACCGTCAACCGTCCATGCATCGCCCGGATACATCAGGTTATAGCCCACCAGATAATACATGATCGAGGCAATCCCCACGAGGCCGATATTCTTGGTCAGCTGCATGGTTACGTTTTTGGAGCGCACAAGCCCCGCTTCGAGCATCGAAAAGCCCGCGCCCATCCACATCACCAAAAAGCCCATCACAAGGAACATAAAGGTGTTGAGAATGAAGCCGATCTCATCGGGGATCTGCGGCGTCGCCTCTTGGGCCATTGCCGGTGTCGCGAGCATTAGTGCTGCAAGCGCTCCGGTAGTTTTGGTAAGTCTAAACATGGTTTTCCCTCATTCTTTAAATTAGATAGCTTCTTCGCCGGTTTCGCCGGTGCGCACGCGCAGAGCGCTCTCCACATCGAGCACAAATACTTTGCCATCGCCGATCGAGCCGGTTTTGGCGGTAGCGGCCAGCGTTTCAACCACCTGTTCCGCGATATCGTCAGCCACCACCATTTCCAGCTTCACTTTGGGCACAAAATTGACCACATATTCGGCCCCGCGATAAATTTCGGTATGTCCGGCCTGCCGCCCGTAACCCTTGATTTCAGAAACCATAAGCCCCTGCACACCAATCTCGGTCAGCGCCTCGCGCACCTCTTCGAGCTTGAACGGCTTGATCGCTGCAATGATCAGTTTCATTTTCTTCTCCCTTGCGGTCAGTTGATGCGAGTGCACCTCTGACAAAAGGTTTTGATCGGTTGCGATCAATAAGAAAGCTTTCGCGAGGGTGGGCATTGCAAATATCTGCGATTATGCCTAATATTTAAGCTTTAACGCATAAATGCACATATATTAGGCACATACCAAAAGGCGAATATATGCCGGTGACAGAATCACCCCTCTACATTCGGGACCGGCTTCGCTAAGCTGGGCAAAACAATAACGAGCATGCAGGCAGCCAAAATGGCCAAAAAACCACCCTCCGCCAATGAGCGGGCCAAAGCCACGCCCAAACCACCCCCGCTGGTGGCTACGCGCGCCGACAAGGTGCCTTCCGGGGGAGCGCCCGGAAAGCCGCGCCGGAAACCCGGAGCAAAAGCGCCCGCTAAACCCATAAAAAAACCAGCGACCAAGCCAGCCGCCGGCAAAAAACCGTCAGCTAAACCCCGAACCGCAAAGCAACCCGCCCGCAAGCCCGCAAAAACCAAAGCCACAGCCACACCTAAAGGGAATTTTATCACCCGCACGGTCCGCTTCGTCATACGGTCACTTTTCAAAACCTTATGGTGGTTCATGTGGCGCGGCGCGATGGTTGGTGCGCTGGTGCTGGCACTCTGGACGGGATACTACTATATCCAGCTCCCCGCGATGGAAGACCAGCTCGACGGTCGTGATCGCGGCTCGGTGCGGCTGCTGGATCGCTATGGCAATATCTTTGCCTGGCGCGGCGAGCAGTTTGACGGCTCGTTGCGCGCACAGACCGTTTCGCCCTTTCTTAGAAATGCTGTGGTGGCAACCGAAGACAAACGTTTTGACAGCCATTTTGGTATCAGCCCACGCGGCATCGCCAGCGCTGTGCGCATCAACCTGAGCGAGGGGCGCGGCCCGCTTTCTGGCAATGGCGGCTCGACCATCACCCAACAGGTCGCCAAGCTTTTATGCCTCGGCGAGACCGACAAGACCGAAAGAGAGTGCCGCCGCCAGTCGCTTTGGCGCAAATTGCAGGAAATGCCTTATGCTTTTGCGCTGGAGCTGAAATATTCCAAAGACGACATTTTGAGCATTTACCTCAATCGCGCCTATCTTGGTGCTGGCGCCTATGGTTTTGAGGCTGCCGCCCAGCGCTATTTTGCCAAATCCGCCCGTGATCTGACCCCGTCTGAATCCGCAATGCTTGCCGGCCTGCTCACCGCACCCAGCCATTTTGCCCCCACCCGCAATCTGGAGCGCGCACAAGGCCGGGCTTCGGTCGTGATTAGACTGATGCAAGAGCAGGGCTACCTGACCCGGATCGAAGCCGAAATTGCGCGAAGCACACCTGCCACGCTCTCGACCAGCGCAAAAACCCTAATTGGCGGCGACTATGCCGATTGGGTGATGGGAATGAACGGCGACGAGGTCATGCAGGCCTTCACCCGGGATACGGCCGAAGATGTCATAATTCTCACCACCTTTGACCCCGATATCCAGCGTGCCGCCGACGGTGCACTGGCCAATGTTTTTGCCTCACGGGTATCGGAAGACTCAAAGGCGCAGGCCGCGATTGTGGTGATGTCTCCCGACGGGGCGGTGCGCGCGGTGGTTGGCGGGCGCAATATCGAGGGTGATTATTTTAACCGCGCTACGCAAGCGCTCCGCCAGACCGGCTCGTCTTTCAAGCCTTTTGTCTACGCTGCGGCGCTAGAGGCCGGCTGGTCCCCGAATGCAGTGGTCGACGACACCCCCCTGACAATCAACATCCCCGGCTCCGGCCCGTGGAGCCCAAAAAATTACAGCCGGGAATTCATCGGAGAAATAACCCTGACCGAAGCTATGGCGCGCTCGATCAATACGGTTGCGGTGCGGGTATCCGAAGAGGTTGGCCGCGAGCGGGTGCGGGCAATGGCGATGGATTTCGGCATCACCTCCGAGATCGCGACCGGGCCTGCGCTGGCGCTCGGGGTCTCCGATACCAGCCTGCTGGAAATGACCGGCGCCTATGCCGGCTTTCTCAATGGCGGGCGGCTGAGCAAGCCCTATGGTATGCTGGACCTGACCCTTGCCGACGGCTCCCGCCCCTTTGATATCCGCCGCCCCAGCAACGGGCGACGGATACTGAGCGAGCTGGCCGATGGCTACCTAATCTACATGCTCAATCAGGTGGTCGAAACCGGCTCTGGCCAGCGCGCCCGGCTCGATGGCTGGCAGGTTGGCGGCAAAACCGGCACAAGCCAAGGCGCAAAAGACGCATGGTTTCTTGGCTTTACCGCTGACTATGTCGCCGGAGTCTGGATGGGATATGATGACAACACCCCCCTGACAGGCGTGACAGGTGGCGGGCTGCCCGCCCAGATATGGCAAGAGACCATGGCGCAGGTTCATGCTGGCCGGACCCCGCGCCCGCTCCCGATGATCATCCCGCCCGAGCCGCGCCCGCTCGATGAAATCGACACCCCGATACAGGAGCGCCGTAGCCGGACTATCCTTGATTTGTTGCTGGGCACCAACCGCTGAGCCACCACGACACCGGCCCCCGCCAAGCCGAGGGGGGCGTAGTGCTGCTACCCGTCAGCGGTTATGCCGGTTTTATACTTGTCGTCACATAATTTACTGAAAGATCGCGCTCCGAAATCGACCAACTCCACAAGAGGGGATTAAAGACAAACCCTTTGCGGTCAACCGCTTCCAGTCCGGCCTCGCCAATCAATGCAAACAGCTCGTCGGGGGTGATAAATTTCTGCCACTCGTGGGTGCCCACCGGTAGCCAGCGCATCACCCGCTCGGCACCTATGATTGCCACCATGTAGCTTTTGGCATTGCGGTTGAGGGTTGAGCAGATCATCAACCCACCGGGCTTGAGCAGGGCTTCACAAGCGTTCAAAAACACCTGCGGCTCGGCCACATGTTCGATTACTTCCATATTGAGGATCACGTCAAACTGCTCGCCTTCGTCGACCAGCGCTTCAGCCATGGTGTTGCGGTAGTCTATCGTTAGCCCTGATTGCTCGGCATGTATCTGTGCTACCGGAATATTACCCGCCGCCGCATCGGCACCTACCACATCTGCCCCGAGCCGTGCCATCGGCTCGCTGAGCAATCCGCCCCCACAGCCGATATCAAGCAGGCGCAAGCCTTCAAGCGGTTTCAGGCTTTTCCGGTCCCGCCCAAACTCGGCGGTGATCTGCTCGACGATATACTCCAGCCGTGTCGGGTTCAGCATATGGAGTGGTTTGAATTTTCCGTTCGGGTCCCACCACTCGGCGGCCATCGCCTCGAATTTCGCAACCTCGGCTGCATCAATCGTATTTCTGGATTCCGTTGCACTCATCTTCTCAACCTGCCATGCTGCAAAAAAGCTAACCCGGATTGTGCCATCAAATGCCCGAACATACCAGCCCGCAAGCCAGCCTCGCCCGCCTTCACCCCCCGCGCGAACCGTATATGACCGAGCGCATGGAAATGACCAATGGCCACCGGCTTTATGTCGAGCAATCGGGCAATCCGTGCGGCATCCCTGTCGTGGTGTTGCATGGCGGGCCGGGGGGGGGATGCACACCGGCAATGCGCCGCTACTTTGACCCCGCGAAATTCCGCACCATTCTGTTTGACCAGCGCGGCTGCGGACGCTCTACCCCCTTTGCCTCGGTAGAGCACAACACAACCTGGGATCTGGTGGCCGATATCGAGCGGATACGCATCCGCCTCGGCATCAAAAAATGGGTGGTGTTTGGCGGCTCATGGGGGGCGACCCTGAGCTTGCTTTACGGGCAGGCCCACCCCGCGCGGGTGCAGGCCTTGGTGTTGCGCGGGGTTTTCACCCTGACAAAAGCCGAGCTGGACTGGTTTTATGGCGGCGGGGCGGGGGCTTTCTGGCCAGAAGCATGGGCGCTTTTTAAAGGGATCATTCCACAGGCAGAGCAGGGCGACCTGATTAAAGCCTATAACAAACGCCTGTTTGGCAATAACAAGGAAAAGGCACTTCAGGCCGCCCGCATCTGGACCGGCTGGGAAAACACCCTCGCTACGCTGGTTTCCGACGGCCTGATCAAGGGCGCGGGAACCCGCTACGCAGAGGCCTTCGCCCGTATCGAAAACCACTACTTCAGCCATGGCGGCTGGCTGGATCACGAGCACCAGATCACCACCAACATGCCGCGCCTGCACGGGATCAAGGGCTATATCGTGCAGGGCCGCTATGATATGGTCTGCCCACCCCATACCGCCTACAAAATCCACCACGCGTGGCCAGATTCCGAATTGCGGATGGTTAACCTCGCCGGGCACGCGATGTCTGAAACAGGGGTTGCGGCCGAGCTGGTAAGCATCATGGAGCAAATAGGAAGCGAAGAGGGTCGACATGCGGAAAATCTTTAAGTGGAGTCTGCGGGCCTTACTGCTGCTGACGCTTGTTTTGGGCGGCCTGGCGATCTGGAAGCGTGACGATATCAGCCGGCTCTGGGCCGTAAACTCCCTGTTTGACGAAGAAAAAATAGTAGGTAATTTCTCCAGTATGGGCGGTCTTTTCTTTAGCACGCAGCTGGATGTGCCCACCTCTTCCCCCAGCCCGCTGCCGGCCATCCCGATGGAGATACCGGATATATCCGACTGGGTCAGCGCTCGCGCCATCACCGGACTGGTAGTGCTGAAAGACGGAAATCTTGTATTCGAAAGCTATTACCTCGGCACAAAAGACACCGATTTGCGGATATCATGGTCAGTGGCCAAAAGCTTCATTTCGGCGCTGACCGGTATCCTCGTTGCAGATAACACCATTGCCTCGATCGACGATCCGGTAGTTAAATACGCGCCTATGCTGGCTGATAGCGCCTATAGCGGCGCCACGATCCGCAATGTGCTCAATATGGCTTCGGGGGTGCGCTTTAACGAGGATTACCTGGATTTCAACTCGGATATCAACAAAATGGGCCGCGTGCTGGCGCTGGGCGGCTCGATGGATGATTTTGCCGCCAGCCTGAAAGAACGCCTGCGCCCTCCCGGAGAAAAATGGCAATATGTGTCGATTGATACCCATGTTCTGGGCATGGTTATCCGCGGTGCCACCGGCCAGAGCATCCCGGAGCTGATGTCCGAGCGCTTGCTGGCGCCCTTGGGATTGGAGGCCGCCCCCGTGATGATCACCGATGGCTACGGGGTGGCTTTTGTGCTTGGCGGGCTGAATATGCGCACCCGTGATTATGCCCGCCTCGGCCAGCTCTATTTGCAAAACGGCATGTGGAACGGCACGCAGCTGGTGCCCGAAGAGTGGGTAGTTGCCTCGACAGCAGACACAGCACCCGCCACGCCAGAAACCACCGGCTACGGCTTTCAGTGGTGGCTGCCTGCTGACGCTCGCGAAGGCGAGTTTTTTGCCCGAGGCGTTTATGGCCAGTATGTCTATGTTAACCGGCCCGCCGGAGTAGTGATTGCGCTCAATTCGGCTGACCGTGCTTTTAGCGAAGAGGGTGCCAACGAGCAAAACATCACAATGTTCAGGAAAATTTCCGCGATGCTCTCCGCCGAAAATTAAGGCCGTCCACCATTCATAGCCGAATCACAGCCAGTGCATCTGTGCGTATATCCGGAGCGCACTCCTTGTGGTTGCGGGGGCCTTTACAGGCAAAGCTCTACTGTAAAATTACTAAAAAACATGTTTTTTGCGTAATTTCTATTTTTCCTTTTATAGGTTATCTTGTTGTTGTTTATACATTAAATATTATTTTCTATATATAACTTTAGTTAATCCACGAGCAAATACACATATTTTATGTAGTAAATGAAATCTATTCTGCTAATTTACAAAAATGTTAGTAAATACCAGAGCTATATTCTTTGTGCTGCCCGCTTTATTGTTAGGCTTCGCGTCTCCCGTCTTGTCGGATGACCACGCCGGTACCGGTGCGCAGCTTTTTCAGAGCTGTATCAGCTGTCATGAAATCGGCCCTGACGCCCGCAACAAGGTTGGCCCCCCGCTTAACGGAATCATCGGGAGTCCGGCAGCCAATAGCGAAGGTTTTCGCTATTCCCGTGCGCTTGTCGCTCGTGCGGAGGCGGGTCTGGTCTGGGATGAGGCGGCGCTTGACGATTTCATGGCCAACCCTTCTGCATTTATTCCGGGCACCCGGATGAGCTTTAGCGGTGTGCGAAAAAAATCCGATCGCGCCGCGCTGCTGGCTTTTATGGCCACTCTGGTGCCCGAAACCGGGCTGGGCGTGGCCCATCTCGAGCCGGGAGACCCCGAGGTTACCCCTGAAATTCTGGCAATAGAGGGTAATGTCGAATACGGGAAATATCTGTCTGCGACTTGTGTCACCTGCCATCAGGCCAGTGGCAAGAGCGACGGTATCCCCCCGATTATCAACTGGCCCGCACCAGCCTTTGTGACCGTGCTGCACGCCTATCGCAGCAAAGCCCGGGATAATCAGGTGATGCAGCAGATTGCCGGCACTTTGTCGGACGAAGAAATAGCGGCGCTTGCGGCTTATTACGAAAGCATACAACCTTAAAAAACCACAACCAAAAGGGAGAGACAAATGAAACTTGATCGACGCGGATTTCTTGGCACGGGGGTTGCCGTTGCGGCGGCTCTTGCTGCGCCAATGGTGCTTGCCGGTGGCCATGGCAAACCCAGGGTTGTCGTTGTTGGCGGCGGGGCCGGTGGTGCCACGGCTGCCCGCTATATCGCCAAAGACAGCAACGGCGAAATAGATGTTACCCTGATCGAGCCGACCCGCACCTACTACACCTGTTTCTTTTCCAACCTCTATCTGGGTGGGCTGCGCGATATGTCATCTCTGGGCCATACCTACGGGGCAATGGCGTTTCAGGGGGTCAATGTGGTGCATGACTGGGCGATCGGTGTAGACAGAGACGCCAAGGTCGTGGCGCTCGCCGGTGGTGGCCGTGTGCCTTATGACAAGCTTATTCTTTCACCAGGCATCGATTTTCGCGAGGAGGCGGTGCAGGGCTGGGATCTGAGCAGCCAAAACGCCATGCCCCACGCCTATAAGGCAGGCTCCCAAACCGAGCTTTTAAAGGCCCAGGTCGAGGCTATCCCGCAAGGCGGCATCTTTGCCATGGTCGCACCGCCCAACCCCTTCCGCTGCCCGCCGGGACCGTATGAGCGGGTGTCAATGGTGGCGCATTACTTCAAAAACAACAATCCGACCGCCAAGATCATCATCTTTGATCCCAAGCCGGCATTTTCCAAGCAGGCCCTGTTTACCGATGGCTGGAGCCGGCACTACAGCGGCATGATTGACTGGATAAACCCGGATTTCGGCGGCAAGGTTGATGAAGTGCGCCCGGGCAGCATGGAAGTGGTTGCCGATGGCGAGGTGGTCAAGGTCGATGCCTGTAATGTCATCCCCGCCATGAAAGCCGGCCTTATTGCCGAGCAGGCCGGTGTCACCAACGAAGCTGGCTGGGCGCCGGTGGATCCGCACACGATGGCTTCAAGGGCAGATGAAAACATCTATGTTCTGGGCGATAGCTCCCAGCAGGGTGATATGCCGAAATCCGGCTTTTCAGCCAATAGTCAAGCCAAGGTTTGCGCCATGGCTGTGCGCGGTGCGCTGACCGGCAGCAGCATATTTCCGGCACGTTTTGCAAACACCTGCTGGTCGCTGATCGAAACCAATGACGGGGTGAAAGTAGGCGCGTCCTACGAGGCTACCGACGAGAAAATCGCCAAGATAGACGGCTTTATCTCGCAGGTCGGCGAAGATGACGCGACCCGTGCCGCGACCTATGAAGAAAGCGTCGGTTGGTATGCGGGCATAACGGCAGACATGATGGGCTGACAAAGGCGGCTACCGCTCGTCTAAACCCGGGAAAGGTGCGTGTTCATCACGCGCCTTTCTTGTTTCTTGGCGATCGGCTGCTGTTTTGGCCGGTTATCGACCCGCACAGGGTTGCGCCCCGCGCCATAGCTATTATAACCACCACAATTTGCAAGTTCCGGCGAATCCACCCCGCGCGCGCCCCAAAGCCCGCGCGAGGATATGCACGCCAATCTTACGGGGGCCATCATGCCAAAAAGAACCGACATCTCCTCCATCATGATCATCGGCGCCGGCCCTATTATTATCGGCCAGGCGTGTGAGTTTGATTACTCCGGCACCCAGGCATGCAAGGCGCTGAAGGAAGAGGGTTACCGGGTTATTCTGGTGAATTCCAATCCCGCCACCATCATGACCGACCCGGACATGGCCGACGCCACCTATATCGAGCCGATCACCCCCGAGACCGTGGCCAAAATCATCGAAAAAGAGCGCCCCGATGCGCTGCTGCCCACCATGGGCGGTCAAACCGGCCTGAACACGGCATTGGCGCTTGATGATATGGGCGTGCTGGAAAAGTATAATGTGCAGCTCATTGGGGCGGATCGCAAGGCGATTGAAATGGCGGAGGACCGCAAGCTTTTCCGCGAAGCTATGGACCGGCTTGGCATTGAAAACCCCCGCGCCACCATTGCCGAAACCATGGAAGAATGCATGGCCGCCTTGCCTGATATCGGCCTGCCTGCGATCATTCGCCCGGCCTTTACCATGGGCGGCACCGGCGGCGGTATTGCCTATAACCGCGAGGATTACGAGGCGATTTGTGCAGGTGGGCTGGATGCCTCGCCGGTCACCCAAATCCTGATCGACGAGAGCCTGATCGGCTGGAAAGAATTCGAGATGGAGGTGGTGCGGGACAAAGCCGACAACGCCATCATTATTTGTGCGATCGAAAACATAGACCCGATGGGCGTGCATACCGGCGATAGCATTACCGTTGCCCCCTCCCTCACGCTGTCTGACAAAGAATACCAGATGATGCGGACACATAGCATAAATGTGCTGCGCGAAATCGGGGTCGAAACCGGCGGCTCCAATGTGCAATGGGCGGTGAACCCTGCTGATGGCCGCATGGTGGTGATCGAGATGAACCCGCGCGTCAGCCGCTCCTCGGCACTGGCCTCCAAGGCCACCGGCTTTCCCATTGCCAAAATCGCCGCCAAGCTCGCGGTGGGCTATACGCTGGACG
>JAKIUB010000037.1 GCA_021647745.1 Paracoccaceae bacterium
TTGTTTGAGGTCTTTGTCTTTGCTGATAATCCGTACGCGGATGTCGGGGTGCTTGGTTGAGAAGTCGGTCGCGATGGTCGCGAGCACATCGTCGGCTTCGAATCCTTCGCATCCGATGACGGGCACGCCGATGGCTTCGAGCATTTCGATGGCCCGTTCGACTTGTGGGAAGAGGTCTTCGGGCGGTGCGTCGCGGTTGGCTTTGTAGTCTGGGTAGAGTTGGGTGCGGAAGGTGCCTTTGTCGCCTCCGACATCGAGGGTGACGGCGATGTAGTCGGCTTTGCCGTCGCCGAGCATGTGGAGGCCGTCGTTTTTGAGGAGTTTGAGGAGCATGCCGACGAAGCCGTAGGTCATGTTGGTTGGTTCGCCGGTGACTGGTGAGGTCATGGGTGTTCTGATGGCGTGGTATGCTCGGAAGAACTGTGCGTAGCCGTCGATGAGGTAGAGGGTTTTCATTAGAGGGAGGATAGGGGTGGTTGGGCTATGATTCCGGTATGGATAGGAGCATGAAACGAGAAGTGAGGCAACTTGTGAGTGGCACTCGTGACCCACGACGCGGGATTGGTCTGTTTCGTGGTTCACTCCAGCAACTCGTTTCTGTATTCTGGATGGCCGATTTTATTGGTTTCGGTTTGCTCCTATTGGTTTCTGCGCCTGCTTCAGTACCACTGGCCATTATCGGGAACTCTTTCTGGGGCATGAGGGGTGGGTTTGGCGGCGCCATAGTTGGAGCCATTGTATTTCTTGCATGGCTATACAAATCCGTACTCTTTGAAGAACGAGTTCGTTTGGTTGGTAAGGAGCATGATTTCACGCTCTGCCTGTGGTGTCAGCATCCAATTGCTGGATTACCAGCACGAGGTGTATGTCCTGAGTGCGGCAAGGGCTTTGATATTCCAATCAGAAAGCGTGCAGCCAAGGCCAAATAGGCCGCTATTCCGAAAACATAGCCATGACTGCCGCTTCCATTCCTGCAAGGGAGTGGTGGCGGTAGCGGGTGTATTTGTCGTTGGAGCTTTCAAGTATGCTGGGAGCAAGGGCGTATTTCTCGGGCCTATCCGTCCCCACAGTCGAAATATCCTTGATTGGAATAACCCAGCTTACCTTGATTTCAAGCGTTTCAGGATCAAGCACAACGCAGATCACAGCACCCAATTGATCCGAAGAATGCGTGGCTTTGCGCACATCAAACTGAACCGTATTCCCTTTCTTGTCCGGCATCAGAAACCATGCCTTTACCTGGATCGGCAAAGCTCGGCCTGTTGCCTTGTCCAACACCACAAGATCAATTCCGTGATCGTCAGATATGGGTTCAAAGGGCGAAATTTGCCCTGCCGATTGAGCCATAAGCGCCGTTGCCACATGAAGTTCGGCAATCTTGCCCCTTTGGGTTGTTGTCAATTTGTCTTGGTCAATCATCTTAAGCATCCTTTTTTGGGATAATCCCAAAACCGAATTACCGCTTCTCGCACAACTGGTCAAATGGAACGTGCGATTGTCAAAAAGCATCTATAACGAAGAATACCGCAAACTCATCGACGCGCTGAAATCCGCAAGGATCACGGCGGGCATGACGCAACAACAGGTGGCTGATGCTTTGGGCAAGCCGCAATCCTTTGTTGCCAAGGTTGAAGGGTTTGAACGGCGGCTAGATATTATTGAGTTTTGGAGAATTGCGTTACTGCTCGAAGCCAATCCTATTGAGTTGCTAAAAGCTAATCTTGGTTAATCCTGATAGGATTAACCTCTGGCAGCCAAGGCCAAAGAAAGCTGGCCTTCATCAATTTCAGGAACATCTCTATTTTCCAATACATCTATCGCAACCCGAGCAACCGCATTGGCAAGCCCACAAGGGACAGCATTCCCTATTTGGCGATAAGTCGCAGACATTCCGCCAGAAAAATCATAATCCTTGGGAAAAGTATGAAGAATACGCGCCTCTTCTAGAGTGATACGTCTAATGCTCTCAGGTGTATCGTGCATTCCATATGGCGTGCCGCCACTCATTAAATGTTCATGGTATTCTTCGACCCAGCTATGCCCATCACCATAATAATGGCGATCATCAATAATTGGCGTTTTATTCCCGCCCATTGAAGCAGGTAAAGTGGCGCAAGGAACATTTGGGTTGATTGGTCGGCCAGCGCCGTTAAACAGCATTCCAGCATATGGGCTGCGTCTCATTACTGGATTTGCTGCGAGTGTAACCACAGCCTTACACGTCTGTGGATTTGTTACAGAACCCTGGGGTCCCAAATGACCGATGGCCTGAATAGTCGAGACTTGAGGCGCAAAATAGGCTCTGGCGCGCGCTTCAAAATTCAAACTCTTGGCATTCAAATAACCAACAAAGAAAACTCTCGCACGCGCTTGAGGAACGCCAAAATCCTTAGCGTTAAACATCAATAATTCTGTTTGGTATCCCAGTCGATCAGCATAACTTCTCAACTCATCCCTAACGGATTTGAATTTTGAAAGTGACCCAAGCGCCTTAACGTTTTCCATTACGAAGCATCTTGGACGAACAATCTCGACTGCCTGCATGAAGGATTTCACGAGCTGGCTTCGCGGATCATCCAAATCCATTTTTCCGGCGACTGAGAACCCTTGGCATGGCGGACCGCCAAACAGGCAATCAACGCCTGAATACTTCTGCAAATCGTCCAGATATTCATTGATGTCGCCATGAACCATGTGATCACCAATATTCCGCCTGTAGGTTTCTGCTGCGGCTTTATCAAAATCATTTGCCCATTCGACTTGAAATCCGGCGTCAATAAAGCCAACATCCATCCCACCAGCACCAGAAAACAACGAGACCGCTGAAAACAGCGATGCCTTGCTAGTATTAGTCTTTTTTGTGCTGTCGAATTGGATTACTGGGTTCATAATGGGGTCTCACATGACAGTTAACGTTGACCATGATCGCGCTCGGGCGGTTCTAACCGAGGCAACCGAAGCCGCATCTGAGAAATCATATCGCGTTCCACAGGATATGGAAACAAAGATTGAACAAATCATTGGGCATACGCATCTTACTTACAAGTATGTTCTCCTGAATGGACTGCTGGCCAAGGCAACCGATCCAAATACAGACCCCATTGCTCTGCAAGCTGGAGCCGCACTTGAAGGGGCGTTTGATGCACGTTCTCTTTGCCACAAAGTGTTTGTGCCTTTTGAACAGACCGTCCTAGAAAAACGGTTGGGTGGTTCAAACGAGCCATTCTTGAACAAACCTGCACGCTACACCCATCTAAGTTTAGACAATGCAGTTCGCCGAGGTAAAGACCGCCTTACCCTAGAACGCTTGATTGCTGTATTCGAAATGGTCAATGAGCAGGGCAATGCAGATCAGGCACTCCTCGCAGCCCTTTACAATGTGCTTGCATTGGAAAGTAGGGTCGTAATTTTTGATACAGCAAGATTTGCAGAAAGTTTAAGCCAACGTGCCACACTCAACCTTTGCAAAGCGCTGATAGAGCGCTCATGCGAAGGGGAAACACTCGCTTTGACTGTGGCTATTCTATTTGAAATGCTTTCAAAAAACCGAATTGAAAATCCTGTCGTCATTTCGCACCCTGCTAATCAGGCTGGTTCTTCTTCAAAAGAGATTTCCGATGTGGATGTTTTTTATGAGGACGGGAAAACCATCCTGTTTTGCGCAGAAGCAAAGGATAAAGATTTTACGAAGGCGGACATAGATCACGCAGCCGGAAAAGTAGCCGAAGCAGGCCATGGCGCAATGCTGTTCATATATGGACCAAATGCCACGACCACAGAGAACCTTGTTGCGCTGGTCGAAGAATATGAAGCGAAAGGTTTTGACCTAACGTTCCTCACAATAAAAGAATTTATGAAAAGCGTTGTAAGCTTGACTGGAAACATAAATATCGGCCAACTTATTGAAATAACTAATAAACACCTAGAAATGATGCGTGCAAAAGAAGTTACAATTACGCACTGTAAGCAGGTTCTTTCTAGGGTGTAAGTGGTGCGGGCGGTGGGACTCGAACCCACACGGCCTAGGGCCCAGAGATTTTAAGTCTCTTATGTCTACCATTCCATCACGCCCGCAGCGTGGGCTGGAAGATAGCTTTTTATACCTCGAAGTAAAGCTGATTTGAATAATATCTGGGGTTTACTTTGAATAGCTCCTGGGGGGAGCGCGCTATCGGCATATTCGCTACTTTGGTTTGTTGCTGGCGGCGGATTTTCGGCATCCCCGCTAGCGGCCGCGAATGCGGGGGTCCAGCGCGTCTCGCAGGCCGTCACCGATAAAGTTCACGCTCAGCACTGTCAGCGATATTGCCAGGCCGGGCCAGATAACCCGTGAGGGGGCTTGCGAGATATACTGGGTGCCATCAAACAGCAGGCGCCCCCATGTCGGGAAATCCGACGGGAAGCCAAGGCCAAGAAAAGACAGCGCGCTTTCGGTGATGATGGCTGTTGCGATACCGAGAGTGGCTGAAACCATGATTGGCGACAGGATATTGGGCATGATATGGCGCAATATCACCCGCTTGGAGGGCGTGCCGATGCTGTTGGCCGCAAGGATAAACTCGCGCTCTTTCAGGGCCAGCACATCACCACGCACGATCCGTGCGGTCTGCATCCAGCTGGTGACCCCGATAATAAATACGATCAGGATGAAAATACCGGTTTCAGGGCCGAACATGCCGCGCAAGGTATCGCGAAACAGCATGATGATTACCAATAATAGCGGCAGCAGGGGCAGGGCCAAAAACAGGTCGGTGAGGCGCATTAGCGGCCCGTCCAACCAGCGAAAATAGCCGGCCAGCACGCCGATCAATGTGCCGAGTAGCAGCGCGATTGCCATGGCGGTAAGCCCGACAGCAATGGAGACGCGCCCGCCTTGCAGCACTTGCGCCAACATATCGCGCCCGAGCTGGTCGGTGCCAAAGGGGTGGGCGAGGCTCATGCCCTGATTGCGCACGCGGATATTGGCGTAGCCCGGATCTATGGTCCAGAGCCACGGGCCGATGGCCACCGCGATCAGGATGGTGAAAAACACTACCGTGCCGATCATCGCCCCGCGGTGGTGGCGAAATTGCACCCAGACATCGCCCCAAAGCGAGCGGTATTTGCGGTCGTCAGCTATTTCTGTGGTTTCGACGGTATCACTCATAGCGGATCCTCGGGTCTAGAAAGCCGTAAAGAATATCGGCCACAAGGTTAAACAGCACGATCAGCACCGCGAACAGGAAGGTCAGGGTTTGCACCAAGGGGATATCAGCGCCCTGGATGCCAATGATAAGCAGCTGGCCAAGGCCGTTGACCTTGAATATCTGCTCGGTAATGATCGCCCCGCCAAACACCTGCGGGATGCCAAGCGCGATCACGGTCACGACAGGGATCATTGAATTGCGCAGCACATGCACCAGCAGCACGGACTTTTCTTTCAGCCCCTTGGCGCGGGCGGTGCGCACATAATCCTGAGACAGGTTGTCCAGCATCGAGGCGCGCATGTAGCGGCTGATCTGGGCGGCATTGAACAAGGCCAATACCATTACCGGCATCGCCATTTGCCGCATTTGTTGCACGAAGCTGCTCCAGTCGACCACCTTGAGCGTAGTGTCATAGATCGAGGGTAGCCAGAAAACACTGTCATTGGGCATCCAGACCGAGAAGATTACGATCAGCAAAACGCCGGTAAAAAACGTCGGCACCGAAAAGCCGATCATCGAGATAAGTGTACCGATCTGATCAAACCAGCTATATTGCTTATAGGCGGAGATCACTCCGATCGGCACCGCGATCAGAATGCCCACTACATAAGACATGCCAACTACCCAAAGGGTTTGTGGCATGCGTTCGGCGATCAGGTCCACCACGGGGCTGCGCGTGGCCCAGCTGGTCACCCGCAGGCGGCCCTCGCAATCGCCAACGCACCAGCCAAACCACTGGTTAAACAGGTTGAGCGGCTCGTTGATGAAGAATTGCTGGCACCAAAGCAGGTAGCGGATATACATCGGGCTATCGAGACCAAGGCTGGCGCGGATTTTTTCGCGCACTTCGGGCGGGATGGTCAGCGGCAGGTTGCCGGTCGGGTCATTCGGGGCCATGTCCAGAATGATAAAAATGATAAAACTGATCAGCAAAAGCGTCGGGATGGTGAACATCAGTCGACGGAGGGTGTAATTGAGCATGAAACGCCTCGGCTTATCAGTCTGTAAAGATAAAAGGAGGCTGCCCCGGGTAAACCGGAGCAGCCAATCGGTTTTAGTTAGCGCGCGACCAGTCAGCTACGTTCCAGAGCTGGCTGTCCCACACGTTGAGCTTCACGCCCTCCAGTGTGTTGGCACGGGCAGATACATTGCCACGGTGCACCAGCGGAATGATGGTGTAGCTCTGCATCAGCATGTCGTTCATCTCGATGGCGAGGCGTGCCCGCTCGTTGATGTCGGCAGTGCCACCCATTTCAACGATCAGCGCATCATATGCCGGATCACAGAAACGAGGCATGTTGCCCCCGAGCCAGGCATTGTCTGGCGACGGGATTTCGGAACAAGCCCAGTTGCCCATATAGGCTTCGGGGTCAGTGCCATCAAAGGTGTTGGCATACATTTCCAGATCGGCAAACAGCTTCTGGAAGGTATCCGGCGAAGATTGGTCGCCGCCAAAGAACACCGCAGCGTCGATGTTTTTCAGCTCGGTTTCGATACCGATCTCGGTCCACCACTGCTTGATCAGCGCCTGGAAATCCTGGCGCACGGCATTGGTGGAGGTTTGGTAAAGGATCGAAAGGCGCACGCCGTCTTTGGCGCGAACCCCGTCAGAACCAAGCTCCCAGCCGGCTTCATCAAGCAGCGCATTGGCGCCGGCGATGTCCTGCACTTCACAGCCCGCGTTGTTTGGCGAGTCATAAATAGCCGGAGATGGCAGCACATTACAGGTAACCTTACCTGCTTTGCCGTAGCCGACCTCGACCAGAAGCGGGCGGTCGATCGCCATGGACAGAGCCTGACGCACAGCCATGTCAGACATGAACGGATGCGGGTTGGCCACCGTGGAGCGGGTTTCACCGAGATCAGCGGAAGGATCCGTCAGGTTGATCATTATGCGCTCGACCAGCGGGCCAAAGCCCGAAAGCACGGTGCCGATACCTTTGGCTTCCATATCGGCCAGAATTTCAGGCGCGATCTGCAGGTTCCAGGCATAGTCAAACTCACCGGTTTCAAGCACGGAGCGCGCGGCTGAAGCGGCATCACCGCCGCCTTTGAAGGTCAGCGTTGCAAAAGCGGGCTTGCCGGCTTCGCGGTAGTTTTCGTTGGCCGCGAGCGAGATGGTGTCATTGGCACGGAATTCGGTCACGGTAAACGGGCCGGTGCCGATCGGGCCAAAGTTTTGCTCGGTGCAGGTCGGCGCGGCTTCACCGGTGCAATTTGCAAATTGTGCGGCTTGAATAACCGGAGTGGTCGAGCCGACAAACGGGCCGTAGGGGAAGGGTTTCGGACCGTCGAAAGTGATTTTTACGGTCAGATCATCCAGCGCCTCGACGCTTTCAACACCACCGAATTTCGAGAGCTGCTGGCAGCCGCCGTCGGGGTCCATGCAATAGTTGGCGGTAAAGACCACATCTTCGGCGGTCAGGGCGCTGCCGTCAGCCCAGGTTACACCCTCTTTGAGCTTCCATGTGATGGAGGTCAGGTCTTCGGAAACTCCGCCATTGTCCGGAGTCGGGATTTCGGTGGCGAGAACAGCGACCATATTGCCGTTTTCGTCATAGCGCGCCAAAGGCTCGATCACCATTGAAGAGGCGTCGATATCCTTGGTGCCACCGGAAAGATAAGGGTTCAGAATCGAGGCAGCTTGCCAGTAGATGACATTGACGTTGCCATCGCGGCCCCGCTCTTGGGCCATCGCGGTGGTGGACAGCAGTGCCGCCCCCAGCGTGCCGGCGATAATATGGGTGAGTTTCATAGTAGTCTCCTCGGTTGGTTATGGTTGTGCACGGTTAACCCGCGCTTGGCTTATTCAATAAAGTGGCAGGCGGCGAAGTGGCCTTCGCCGATCTCGCGCCACTTTGGCGAATCCTGTTTGCATTTTGCCTGTGCGCGTGGGCAGCGGGTGCTAAAAGTGCAGCCCGGCGGCGGGTTGGCGGGAGAGGGCACATCGCCCTTCAGTATGATCCGCTCTATATTGCCAGCCTGCGCAGGGTCAGGGTGGGGCACCGCAGAGAGCAGCGCTTGGGTATAAGGATGGCGCGGGGTCATATATAGGGTTTCTGCATCTCCCAACTCCACCAGCCGGCCAAGATACATCACCGCCACGCGGGTGGCGAGGTGGCGCACCATCGAGAGGTCATGGCTGATAAACAGATAGGTCAGGCCGAATTTTTGCTGTAAATCTTCCAGCAAATTAACCACCTGCGCCTGAATGGAAACATCCAGTGCCGCGATCGGCTCGTCACAAACGATGAATTTCGGATTGAGCGCCAAGGCCCGGGCAATGCCGATGCGCTGGCGCTGGCCGCCCGAAAACTCGTGCGGGTAGCGGTCCGCAAAGCGGCGGGCGAGGCCGACGGCATCCATCAGTTCGCCAACCCGTTCACGTTTTTCGTCACGGGTCATTATCATGTGCTCGTCGAGCGGCTCTGAAATAATCGAGCCAACGGTCATGCGCGGGTTGAGGCTGGCTTGCGGGTCTTGAAAGATCATCTGCATTTCGGGGCGCTTGGCCCGCAACTCCACCCCGGAAAGGGTGGCGATATCGGTGCCGTTAATGTCTATCGAGCCATCTGTCACCTCGTATAGCCGCAGCACACAGCGCCCGACGGTGGACTTCCCGCAGCCGCTTTCACCGACCAGACCGAGGGTTTCGCCCTCGAATATATCAAAGGAAATTCCGTCCACGGCCTTTATCGCACCCACCTGCCGCTTGAGAATGCCGCGATAGATCGGGAAATGCATTTTCAGGTTTTTTACCTGCACCAATGGTTTTTTTCGGGGTTTGTTTTCATCAAGCATCAAACGGCCCTCCGCTGGTAAAATCCCAGAAACAGGCGACATCATGGGCGGAGGATATCTCGCGCCGCTGCGGGTTTTCCTTGCGGCAGCGCTCAAAAGCATACGGGCAGCGCGGGGAAAATTCGCAACTTACGGGGGTGTGGTCAAGATTGGGGGGCTGGCCGTCAATCGAGGCCAGCCGTGTTCCACGGGCCTCGTTCATTTTTGGCAAGGTTTCCAGCAAAGCGCGGGTGTAGGGGTGCTGGGGGTTGGCAAAAAGCTCTTTTACCTCGGCGTGTTCGACGATCTGCCCGGCATACATCACCGCCACCCGGTCCGCGATTTCGGCAATGACGCCGAGGTCATGGGTGATCCAGACAATTGCCATGCCGAGCTTTTGACGCAGCTCCTTGATCAGCTCCAGTATTTGCGCCTGAATGGTGACATCCAGCGCGGTGGTTGGCTCGTCGGCGATCAGTACTTTCGGGTCGCAGGCCAGCGCGATGGCGATCATCACCCGCTGGCGCATACCGCCGGAAAACTGGTGCGGAAAATCCTTTAGCCGCGCCGGTGCATCAGGGATGCCAACCAGCTCCAGCAGCTCGGCAGCGCGCTTTTTGGCGGCTTTTCTGGAAAGCCCCATATGTACGCGCAACGGTTCGACAAGCTGGAAGCCAACAGTAAAAACCGGGTTCAGCGAGGTCATCGGGTCTTGAAAGATAAAGCCTATTTCACCGCCACGGATCCGGCGCAGTTCTTCGTCCGATATCTGGCGGATATCTTGGCCGTCAAACTCGATCACGCCACTGCGGATCTCGGCAGGGGGCATGGGTAGCAGCTTGAGCAGCGACATCATGGTCACGGATTTACCCGATCCGCTTTCGCCGACGATACCCAGTAACTCGCCGGGCTTAAGCGAGAAACTCACATTATTGACCGCATGAACCTCGCCATCACGCGTGCTGAACACGGTCTTCAGGTTCACCACGTCCAGGATCGCGGCGTTAGTGTCTTTCATTCATACCCTCCGAGGGAATCGCTACTTTTGCTGTGACCTTTTGTCACTTGGCCATGAGGTAATCATAACCCGCTACAAACGACAATAGAAGATTTATACGGTATTGACCATCGGGTCAGGATTTTTAAGGATGGGGTTCCAACCAAAAGGATTCCCATGCCCGACCATTATACCCCGCGCGAAATGCTCGAAAAACTGGTGGCGTTTCCCACGGTTTCCGATGTTAGCAACCTGCCGCTGATCGACTTTGTCGAGGATTATCTGGCGGGGCACGGGATAAAAGGTCGCCGCGTTTATGATGAAACCGGCGAAAAGGCCAATTTTTATGCCGTAATCGGCCCGAATGTGGAGGGCGGCGTGGTGCTGTCGGGCCATACGGATGTGGTGCCGGTGGTCGGTCAGTCGTGGGAAAGTGACCCGTTTGCGGTTACCGAAAAAGGCGGCAAGCTTTATGGCCGTGGCACCTGTGATATGAAAGGGTTTGGTGCATTGGCGCTGGCGCTGGTGCCCGATATGCTGAAGGCCGACCTGAAGCGCCCGATCCAGATCGCGCTGTCTTATGACGAGGAGGTCGGCTGCCTTGGTGCGCCTTATATGATCTCGGATATGGTGGCCGAGCTGCCGCGCGCTTCGGCGGTGATTGTTGGTGAGCCTTCCATGATGCAGGTGGTGAGCGGCCATAAGGGCGCGATCGGGTTTATGACCCATGTGCGCGGTTTTGAAATTCATTCAAGCCTGATGCATCAGGGGGTGTCAGCGGTGATGGTGGCGGCGCGCCTGGTGGAATGGCTGCGCCTGCGCTTTGAGGAAAATATGAAAGCGACACCAAATGCGGTGGATGCAATGTTCGAGCCGCCTTTTACCACCCTGCATGTGGGGGTGATCAAGGGCGGCTCGGCTACCAATATTACCGCGCTTGATGCCAGCTTCAGCTGCGATATCCGCTGCCCCGCCTCGCAAGACCCGCTGGACTGGTTCGCGCGCTATCAAACTTTTGCGAAAGAGGTGGAGGCCGAGATGCAGGCCGTCCAGCCGACTGCCAAAATCACCATCATCCCGCGTGATGTGAACCCGGCCCTGAAGCCCGAGGAAAACGGCGCAGCCGAGGCGCTGGCCCGCCGCCTGACCGGTGATAACGGCTCCCATGTGGTCAGCTATGGCACCGAGGCCGGGCAGTTCCAGCGCGAGGGGTATTCGGTGGTGGTTTGTGGCCCGGGCAGCATAGATCAGGCGCACCAGCCCAATGAATTCATAACGATTGAACAATTTGAAGCTGGCGAGGCTTTTTTGCGCCGCCTGATCGAAACCCTGAAGGAGTGAACCATGGCTAAAATCAACCGATTTGCAGAAATGCACGAGGAAATCACCGCATGGCGGCGCGATTTGCACCAAAACCCCGAGCTTTTGTTTGATTGCCACCGTACGGCAGGGGTGGTCGCGGACAAGCTGAAGGAATTCGGTGTGGACGAGATCGTGACCGGCCTTGGCCGCACCGGGGTTGTCGGGGTGATCAAGGGAAAATCAACCGCTTCGGGCAAGGTTATCGGGTTGCGCGCCGATATGGATGCCCTGCCCATTCATGAAACCACGGGTGCTGAGCATGCCTCCAAGGTTGATGGCAAAATGCACGCTTGCGGGCATGACGGGCATACGGCGATGCTGCTGGGGGCTGCAAAATACCTCGCGGAAACCCGTAATTTTGATGGTACGGTGGTGGTGATCTTCCAGCCCGCCGAAGAGGGCGGCGGCGGCGGCAAGGAGATGGTGGATGACGGCATGATGGATACTTTCGGTATTCAGGAAGTATATGGCATGCATAATTACCCCGGCCTGAAGGTTGGCGAATTTGCCATGCGCGCCGGGCCATTGATGGCGGCGACCGACCAGTTCACGCTGCATGTTGAAGGCAAGGGCGGCCACGCGGCCAACCCTTCGGCCTGCATTGATACCACCTTGGCGGCAAGCCAGATCGTGGTGGCGCTGCAACAGATCGTGGCGCGCAATACCGACCCGCTGGAAAGCGTGGTGGTGTCTGTCACCAGTTTCGAGACCGAGAGCAAGGCCTATAACGTCATCCCGCAGCGGGTGGAAATTCGCGGCACGGTGCGCACGCTCACCCCGGAAAACCGTGACATGGCCGAGGTGGCGATTGCCCGCATTGCCGAGGGCACGGTGGCGGCTTACGGGGCTTTGGTAAAAGTTGATTACGAGCGCGGCTATCCGGTGACCAGCAACCACGAGGCCCAAACCGAATTTGCCGCCGAGATCGCGCGCGAGATTTCGGGCGAGGGCATGGTCAACACCAACACCCCGCCGGTAATGGGCGGCGAGGATTTCTCCTATATGCTGGAAGCCCGCCCGGGCGCGTTTGTTTTTGTTGGCAATGGCGATACCGCCACGCTGCACCACCCGGATTATGATTTTAACGACGAGCTTATTCCGGCCGGTTGCTCCTATTGGGCCAAGCTGGCCGAAACCCGCATGCCGGCGGGGTAGCTTGGCGCTTAATACTTCTTTCAACTGATTGCCTTATCAAACAGGTGCGCCCGAGATGGTGCGTCTGGTTGATGGCATTTGGGCCAAGAAAATGGAGTATGAGCATGAATTATGGATCCGTATTGAGAAATGCCGTGGCAGCAGGGTTTTTTGCCGTGGCCGCGATGCCGGTATTGGCAGAGGAAAACGCCGTGATTACCCTGAAATCACTGGACGGAACCGTTGTTCTCACCGGCAAATTGCAAGAGTATGAAGCAGGGTATTACTATTTGATGGTGACAGGTGTGGGCCTTATTCTCGTGGCTGAAGATCTGGTTACCTGCCAGTCATCCGGCATTGATTGCGCCGCACTGGTTGAACGCTCATAGTGGCCTTGCTTCACTGATAATAGCGTTTGACAAAACTGAACACTCGTTCAAATATACCGGAGCACCTATGAGGAGTCCCGGATATGAGCAAAAATATCGAACAGGTTCTGGAGGCGGCGCGCCTGCATTGCCTATCGGATATCTCTCCCAATGTTGACGCATGGAATAAAGCCGCAATCTGGCCGCGAGCCACCTCGGACAAGGCCGGTGATGCCGGGTTGACCGGGCTTTATGCTCCCAAAGAGTGGGGCGGGCAGGGGCTGTCATTGGGTGATGGTATTCGGGTTTACGAGGAGTTGGGCAAGGGCGACGGCGCTTATGCCTTTGCGCTTTCCATGCACAATATCTGTACTTTTGCCACCTGCGGCTATGGCACGGAACCCTTCAAGCAAAAATGGGCGCGGGAGCTGACCTCGGGTCGCAAGCTGGCCAATTTTGCCCTGACCGAGCCGCAATCCGGCTCTGATGCCGCCAATATGTATACCCGCGCCGAGGTCGCGGATGGCAAATGGATGATTAACGGCAAAAAGGCATGGGTTAGCCTTGCGGGCGAGGCGGATGTGTATTTGACGGTGGTTAAAACCTCTGATGCGCCCGGCCATAAGGATATGGCGATGATTGCCATTCCCAAAGATACGCCGGGCCTGAGCTTCGGTGCGCTATATGACACGCCATCTTACAACTTCCTGCCGCTGGCCGAGATGTATCTGGATAATGTGGTGGTGCCGGAAGAAAACATTATTCTGCCGATCGGGCAGGGGCTGCAAGGGGCGCTGATGGCGATTGATATTGCCCGCACCTCGATCGCGGCGGGCTGCTGCGGGCTGATCGAAAATGCGCTGGATACGGCGCTGAGTTACGCTAAAAATCGGAAGATGTTCAAAGGCAAAAACCTCGATCTTGATGGCATCCAGTGGATGCTCGGCGATGTGGCAACGGACCTTGAGGCCTCAAGACTGCTTTACCGCGCCGCCGCCAATGCGCTGGGCACGCCCGAAGGGCCGCTGATGGCGGCGCATGCGAAAAAATTTGTGCCCGATGCAGCCCTGCGCGCCGCCAATACCTGCACGCAGGTTATGGGTGGCTCGGGGCTGTTGGCGCAATACGGCATGGACAGGCTCAGTCGCCTTTCCCAGATGCTGCGCATTGTGGACGGCACCACCGAGATCAGCCGTGTGGTGATCGGGCGGGCTTTGCAAAAACGCGCCGCCAGCTTGCCGGATCTGCCGGTGCCAAAGGGGTATGGGGAATGATTACGCCCGAATATGTGCAGCTTATGGCGCGTTATAACCAATGGCAAAACCGCAATCTTTACGCTGCGGCTGACACGCTGGAGGATACAGCGCGGCGCAAGGATCGCGGGGCGTTCTTTGGCTCCATTCACAACACCTTGTCGCATATCCTTTGGGGAGACACCCTGTGGATGAGCCGCTTTGACGGGTGGACATCCCCCGATGCCCCCATTGGCGATAGCGGCGGCTCCATCACTGATTGGGCCGAGCTGAAGCGCATGCGTGCCGATGCCGATACGCGGTTTATCGACTGGGGCAAGCGCGTGCAGCCTGAAGAATTGCAGGGTGATTTGGCTTGGTATTCCGGTGCGCTAGAGCGTAATATGGTGAAGCCGCGCGCGGTTTGTGTTATGCAGATATTCAACCACCAAACCCACCATCGCGGGCAGGTGCATGCCATGCTCACCGCCGCCGGTGCCAAACCTCACGATACGGACCTGCCTTTCCTCCCCGAGTGACAGGCGCAACAAAAGGATAATACCATGACATTCAACGCATTGATGGTTCGCAAGGATGATGAGGGCAAGACCTCGGCAAAGGTTGAGCAGATTTCAGTGGACGAGCTGCCCGAAGGCGAGGTGCTGGTGATGGTGGAGTATTCGACCGTTAATTATAAGGATGGCCTTTGCATTGGCCCCGGCGGCGGCTTGGTGCGCAACTACCCCCATGTGCCGGGGATCGATTTTGCCGGCACGGTGGAGGCCTCTGATGACCCCCGCTACAAGGCGGGCGATAAAGTGGTGCTGACCGGCTGGCGGGTGGGCGAGGCCCGTTGGGGCGGCTATGCGCAAAAGGCGCGGGTGAAGGCCGATTGGCTGGTGCCATTGCCAAATGGGCTGGATACCCGCCAAGCGATGGCTGTGGGCACGGCGGGGTTCACGGCCATGCTGGCGGTGATGGCGCTGGAAGATCACGGGCTGAAGGCTGGCAACGGGCCGGTGCTGGTAACCGGGGCTGCGGGGGGTGTTGGCTCGGTGGCCACGGCAATACTGGCGGCGCGGGGTTATGAGGTGGCGGCGGTTACGGGCAGGCCGGAAGCTGCAGATTATTTGCGTAGCCTCGGTGCCAGCCAGATTGTGGCGCGCGAGGAGCTGAATGAAACCACCAAGCGGCCATTGGAGGCCGAAACATGGGCGGGATGCATAGATGCTGTGGGTGGCGAGATGCTGGCGCGGGTGCTGGGGCAGATGAAATACGGGGCCTCGGTGGCAGCGGTAGGGCTGGCGGGCGGTATGGGCTTGCCAGCCACGGTTATTCCGTTTTTATTGCGGGGCGTGAACCTGCTTGGCATAGATAGTGTGATGCAGCCTTACGCCAACCGCCTGCGGGCATGGGAGCGGATCGCCCGCGATCTGCCGATGGATAAGCTGGAAGCGATGATCCAGCCCGCCGCGCTGGGTGATCTGCCTGCGCTGGGCAAGGCAATATTGAAAGGGCAGGTCAAGGGGCGCGTGGTGGTGGATGTGAACGGGTAGGGTTATTTGATAAGAGAGTGTTTCCGGTTCATTGTAACCACTGAGGAGTGGAATACGAGACTGACCCTAGGCAAAAATCGGGCATATTGTGCTATCTGCGAAAATGCGCACCTTGTAGTCGTTGATATTATCCAGGTAATGGTGCCCGGGGGTGGATTTGAACCACCGACACGAGGATTTTCAGTCCACTGCTCTACCCCTGAGCTACCCGGGCACGGGTTGGCCAATGGCCTTGGGTGAGGGCGTTTTAGGGGAGAATGGGGGGGCTGTCCAGCGCTTTATGCGACAGGATACGCATTTTTACGCTGCCGCTATTGCAGCGGTTTTCGGGCGAGAAAATCGGCTAACTCTTCGGCTTCTTCCGGCTCTATTTCCTCTGCGGGGCTGGCGTAGCTGCCGTTGAGCCATTTGCCCAGATCCACATCAGCGCAGCGCCTGGAGCAAAACGGGCGATATCTTTGAGCCGTATCTTTGCTGCAAATCGGGCAACTCATGGTAGCACCAGCGGCAGGCGGCTACGTTTTCGCTGCAATTCCAGATGGCCAAGCGGGGTCCAGCCCGAAACCATGGTTTCAATGCTGTCTTTCTTGAAAGCGGCCTTGATTATCTGCTCGATCTGGCGGCGGTCCTTTTTTGCCAGAGGCGCAAAATCAACTGTGATTTGCCCGCCAAGCCCACGTAGGCGCAGAGCGCGGGGCAGGGCGCGGGCGGCTGAAATATTGGCCTTTAGCGCAGCGGCGGGGCTAAAATCGGCACCCGTGTTGATATCCACCGCCACCAATGCCCGGGTCGGCTCGACATACATATAGGCCGCCCCCTCCAGTATCACGCGGGGCGAGGCGAGCGCTTCGATATGTTGCCAGATATCGTAGCTTTCAAAGCAGCCATCGGTTTCGATAAAGTCGTCAGGTGGCGGGGTTGTCCACTCGCTCCACGCTTTAGTGCCTGCACTCGGAGGATCAAGCAGCAGCTGCGGTTCGGGGCTGGTATCAGCTATAATATCATTGCAAATAACCAGCATTTTCTCGATATCGTCCAATATATCCTCTGCCGGTTGCCCGTTGCAGGCCGAGCGCAATATCAGCCCGTGCGCGGTGCCCTCAAATGCCTCATGGGCCAGATCCAGCAGTCGCACCCGCTCCTCTTCATCACGGATCGAGCGTGCGACATTGATCCCCGGCGCTTCCGGGGTCACGATCACAAACCGGCTTTTGAACAGCAGGCGGGTCGAAACCGGCGGGGCTTTGCGGCCCTCGGCAAAACTGGCTACTTGCACAGTTAGTGCTTCGCCAGGCTTAATACCGCGTGTCTCTTTCAAAAAACCGCTCTGGCCATTGCCGAGCTTGAGCATGACCCCGTGCAGGCCTTTGAGCGGCCGGTCGGCAATCGCGCGGTAGATCGCGCCGGGGCGGGGGGCGGTGCTATCGCTGTCGAGCAAAAAATCCTCGAGCTGGCCATCGACCATCAGCGCGGCGGCCTCCTGTCCGTTGATGTGGTCAACCAGTATCTGACGGCCCTTCATGATGTGCTCCATAATTTGTAGCCGGCGCCGGTGAGCATATTGGCAGTCTCGCTCAAAGGCAGCCCAACCACGTTGCTGTAAGAGCCGTTGATCCACGGAATAAAGGCGGAGGCAAGGCCCTGAATACCGTAACCGCCAGCTTTTCCCTGCCATTCGCCCGAGGTAATGTAGGTGTTTATTTCCGGTTCGGAGAGGGGCTTGAAACGCACTGCGGTTTCTACCTGCCGCGCCCAGAGCTTTTCATCGAGGCGTAAGGCGACACCGGTTATGACCCGGTGCCGCCGCCCCGAAAGCAGGCGCAAGAAGCGCACGGCCTCGTCGGCGTCAGCCGGTTTTTCGAGTATCCGACGGCCCACGGCGACCACGGTATCTGCGGCCAGTATCAGGCCTTCGGCTTGCACCGCGCGGGCCTTTTCCACACTTAAACGGCCAGCATATACCCGTGGCAGCTCGGCCTTGAGGGGTGTTTCGTCTATGCCGGCAGGGAGGATCTCATCAGGCACTACCCCGATTTGCGCGAGCAATTCGGCGCGGCGCGGGCTGGCTGAGGCCAGAATCAGTTTCATTTATGCATTTCCGATACAAGGTTGAATGCGCAAACGAAACATGCGCTATTTAAAACGGTAGTTGATCCGCCCTTTGGACAGGTCATAAGGGGTCATTTCGACCTGCACCTTGTCACCCGCGAGCACGCGAATACGGTTTTTGCGCATTTTGCCTGCGGTATGGGCAATGATTTCATGGCCGTTCTCAAGCTCCACGCGGAAGGTCGCATTGGGCAAAAGCTCGATCACGACACCGGGAAATTCGAGAAGTTCTTCCTTGGCCATGTGGTCTCCAATCTGGTTTCGCACGAGGGACAGCCCCCCGCGCGGCATAGATGAGGCTATTTTGCCTGAATTTCAAGCCCAAAGCCGCGTGTGACGCCGATTTGGTGTGTTTTACCAGAATGGGCGTGGCTGACAGGGCATAAAAAAGGCGCCGTTATACTTTGCATACCTGCTAAAATGCTCTGAAAGATGTGTGCATACCCTAGATGGAGAATGGGGGGATTCCCCCAAAGCACAAAAATGTTGGCCTTGGTCCCAGAGGTATCACACCGGTTGGGTTTATACCGGGGTGGCTACCGTAATAATGGGCTTTAATATGCTCCATATTTATTGTGTCTGCTACACTGGGCTGCAAGTATAGTCGTCGCAAATAGCCTGATAGCGCCGGGTAATCGGCTATCCGTCTCAGGTTGCATTTGAAATGCCCGACATAGACGGGGTCAAAACGCAACAGCGTGGTAAACAACCGCCAGTCGGCTTCGGTGATGGTATCGCCTGTTAGATAGCGTTGTCTGCCCAGTATTTCTTCCAGCCAGTCAAGACTTTCAAACAGAGGCACCACAGCTTCTTCATATGCGTTTTGGGTGCTGGCAAAGCCGGCCTTGTATACTCCGTTGTTTACGGTGGTATAAATCCGTGCGTTGAGCGCATCAATCTCTTCGCGCAAAGCTGCTGGGTAATAATCCCCCGCCTGCGCGCCAACCCCGTCAAAAGCGCTGTTGAACATGCGGATGATCTCTGAGGATTCGTTGGATACGATGGTTTTTTGCATCTTGTCCCACAGCACCGGCACGGTTACCCGCCCGGTATATTCAGGGTCAGCGGCGGTGTAGACCTGATGCAAAAACCCAGCGTTATTCACCGGGTCTGCCACCACGCCGTCGCCTTCGGCAAAGCTCCAGCCGTTTTCCCCCATGTAAGGGTGCACCACCGAGACCGGAATCATCTCCGCCAGCCCCTTTAGCGCCCGAAAAACCATCGTGCGGTGCGCCCATGGGCAGGCATTGGAGATATAGAGATGATAGCGCCCCGCCTCGGCCTCAAAACCGCCCTTGCCACTTGGCCCGGCACGGCCATCTGCGGTGACCCAGTTGCGAAACTGTGACGGTTTGCGCTTGAAATGGCCCTTGGTGGCTTTGGTGTCATACCATTGATCCACCCATTTTCCTTCAACCAGTAATCCCATGATACTCTCCTAAAACCGGCCTGATTTATAATCATCAAACGCCTGTAAAATCTCGGCGCGGGTGTTCATCACAAAAGGCCCGCCGCGCGCCACCGGCTCCTCCAGCCGCGCTCCGGCAATCAGCAAAAACCGCCCCTCGCCGCTGAGGGCCACACGCGAACCCTTTCCCAATATGCCGATATGTTTTTCGGGCACATCAGCGATTTCACCCTCGATCACATAGATAAACCCGTTATGCCCTTCCGGGATTTCCTGATGAAAGCTGCCATTCAACGTCACATCAAGATAAAGCGGATTGGTTGCCGTGCCTTTCACCGCCCCGATTGTGCCCGCTGCCGTTTGCCCTGAGATCACCCGCACCGAGCCATCCGCAAACGCCTCCACCGGAATTTCATCCGCCGCAAACTCCTGATAAGCCGGGGCCAGCATTTTATCCTTGGCCGGCAGGTTTACCCATAGCTGAAACCCGTGCAGCAGCCCTTCCTCCTGCTCGGGCATTTCCGAGTGCAATATCCCGCGCCCGGCGGTCATCCACTGCACCCCGCCGGCCTCGATCACCCCTTCATGCCCGGCATTATCCCGGTGCCGCATCTTGCCCGCCATCATGTAGGTGACGGTCTCGAACCCCCGATGCGGGTGCTCGGGAAAGCCGCCGATATAATCACCGGGGTTATCGGATTCAAAGCTGTCGAGCAG
>JAKIUB010000012.1 GCA_021647745.1 Paracoccaceae bacterium
TCTGGCGGGGCAAGCGGCGGAGATCTGCAAGGCCGATTTGATGAGCGAGATGGTCTATGAATTCCCCGAGCTGCAAGGGCTGATGGGGCGGTATTATGCCGAGAAGGCTGGGATGCCTGCCGAAGTGGCCAATGCCTGCGAGCAACACTGGCAGCCGCTTGGGCCAAGCGATGATGTGCCAAGCGAGGCGGTATCCGTGGCCGTGGCGCTGGCGGATAAGATTGATACGCTGACGGGCTTCTGGGCGATTGACGAAAAGCCGACGGGCAGCAAGGACCCGTTTGCTTTGCGTCGTGCCGCGCTGGGGGTTATAAGGTTGGTGCTGGAGAATGGGGTTCGGGTTGGCCTGAACTCAGTATTCGTAGAAAAAGTTTCTAAACACAAGACACGGGTTAATTTGTTCGGTCCTAAAGCTCAGGGCGAAAAGATCATTTTTGATCCGGCGTTTCCCGGAGCAATGGCGAAAAATCTCCTCTCCTTCTTCCACGACCGCCTCAAAGTCTATCTCAAAGACAAGGGCATCCGGCATGATGTCATCGACGCCTGCCTGAAAATGCCCGGCAATGATGACCTCACTCTGCTGAATAAGCGCGCCGAGGCGTTGCAAGCCTTTCTGAACAGTGATGACGGCGAAAACCTGTTGCAGGGCTATAAGCGCGCCGCCAACATCCTGAAGGCCGAGGAATCGAGAGACGGCGTCGCCTATGAAGGTGCGCCGGATGTAAAATTCGCCGAAGAGCCAGTCGAGCAAGCCCTGTTCAAAGCGCTGGCCGAGGCTGACCCAAAAATCGAAGCTGCCCTCAATGCCGAGGATATCGAAGTCGCCATGGCCGCCCTCGCAGCCCTGCGCGCCCCGATTGACAGCTTCTTTGACGGGGTGCAGGTGAATGCCGACAGCGCGATCGTGCGGCGCAACCGGCTTTGCCTGCTCAATGAAATCCGCGAGGTCATGCACAAGGTTGCCATATTCTCCGAGATTAGCGGCTAGGCGCACCGAGCGCAGCGAGGCCACGGCGCCGCCGCGCATTTTTCCTCTGGCAAAATGCACTCTACTTATCGGTGCAGATAGCGGTGCCTTTTCCCATTGCCAAAGTGCGCGCACCCACTATGCTGCACTGCAACGAAATAGCGGGGCCGCGTAATGATCGCACTTGATGGCAAAACCGAGCTGGATGCCGAGCAGTATGGCACCCGCGCCTACCGTTTGGCCAAAATGGCCACGCTTGGCCTGCCGGTGCCGCAAGGGGTGGTGCTATCGGCGGCCGTTGTTATCAAGATCGCCGAAACCGGCGAGGTGCCTCGCATGCCCGAAGGCCTGCTGGACGGGTTGCTTTCACTTCGGGCCTCGCCGCTCAATCCCGAATGGGGCGGGCCGACTGCAATATTGAATATTGGTATCAGCGATAAAACCTTGCCCGATGTCGGCACCGAAGCCGCCTATCTGCTTTACCGCCGTTTTATCCAGAGCTACGCTACCAATGTCGCCGGGCTTGAGCCGGAAGATTTTGACGCTGACATTCCAGATGGCGAAGAGCGGATCGCCCGCTGCAAGGCTGCCTATCGCTTTGAGGCGGACGAAGAGTTTCCTCAAGACCCGCGGGCACAGCTCAAGGCCTGTATTCTGCATATGGCACGGGCATGGAACCGCCCTTCGGCCAGAATATTGCGGCAGGCCAAAGGTGCGCCCGAAGATGCCGGCGTGGCGCTGATTGTGCAGCGCATGGCGCTTGGCATCGGGCGGGGCTGCACCGGTGCGGGGGTAGCACAAACCGTAGATGAAAAGAGCGGCACGCCTCGGCTTTGGGGCAGGTATTTGCCGCAATCCCAAGGGCAGGATGCCTTGATTGGCGCGCGCGAGGCGCTGGGGGTCGAGACCTTGCCCGCTGCTGTGCAAGATGGGCTTTTGGCCGCGGGAGAGACCCTTGCGCGGGGCTTTGGCGATGCCTTTCAGGTGGAATTCACGGTGCAGGACGGGCGACTCTGGCTGCTGGATGCCTTTCCGGCCAGGCGCTCGTCGGTTGCGGCGCTGCGCATTAATATTGACCTTGCCGAGGCTGGCATCATTAGTAAATCCGACGCAATTTTGCGCACCGAACCGCAAACACTTGGAGACCATCTTCACCCGCAAATCGCGGCAGATGCTACGCGGGATATTTTAGCGACCGGGCTTTCGGCCAGTCCGGGGGCTGCTACCGGGCGGGTGGTTTTTAGCCCCGAGGCGGCAATGACCATGGCCGCGCAGGGGCAGGCGGCGATACTTGTGCGGGTCGAGACCGGCGCTGATGATATCCGTGGTATCCATGCGGCCGCCGGTGTGCTGACCTTGCGCGGTGGCATGACCAGCCACGCGGCCGTGATTGCGCGCGGCCTCGGGGTGCCGTGTATTGTGGGCGCGGGCGAGCTGCGCCTTGATGATGGTTGGCTGTTATGCCCGGACGGGCGGCGGCTGGAGGCCGGTGCCCAGATCACGGTTGACGGCACTTCGGGGCAGGTGCTGGCCGGCACCGCCGAGATGACCCAGCCCAATCTTGGTGGCCCGTTCAATACCCTGATGGCATGGGCAGACGAGGTGCGCGAATTGCAAGTGCGTGCCAATGCCGATACCCCGAGCGATGCGCGCCTTGCCCGGCGTTTCGGGGTGGACGGTATCGGGCTTTGTCGCACGGAGCATATGTTTTTTGCCGCCGAGCGAGTGCAGGTGATGCGCGAGATGATCCTTGCGCCGGATGCGGGCGCACGCCGCGAGGCGCTTGACCGTTTGCTGCCGATGCAAAAGGCGGATTTTGTCGAGCTGTTCGAGATTATGCACGGCCTGCCGGTGACCATCCGCCTGTTGGACCCGCCGCTGCACGAGTTTATGCCCGTGGACGAGGCGGGCATTGCCGCTTTGGCGCAAGCGATGGGCATGAGTGTGGTGCAGGTGCGGCGTCGGGCCGAAGAGCTGAGCGAAGTCAACCCGATGTTGGGCAAAAGAGGGGTGCGCATCGGCATCACCATGCCCGAAATATACGAAATGCAGGTCCGCGCGATCTTTGAGGCCGCTGCACATGTTTTTGCCATTACCGGAGAGGCTGTGGTGCCCGAAATTATGATCCCTCTGGTATCGGCCAATCGCGAGGTCGAGCTGATAAAAGCGAGGATCGAGGCGGTGGGGGCGGATGTTGGTGGCAAGGTAGCCTATAAGCTCGGGGTGATGGTCGAGACTCCGCGGGCGGCTTTGCGCGCCGGTGATCTGGCCGAGAGCAGCGCCTTTCTCAGCTTTGGCACCAATGATCTGACCCAGATGACCTATGGCCTGTCGCGCGATGACGCAGGAAGGTTTATGCGTGAATATGTCCAGCAGGGGGTGTTCGCCGAAGACCCGTTTCATAGCCTTGATGTAGAGGGGGTGGGGGAATTGCTGTTGATCGCTGCCCAGCGCGGGCGGGCGGCCAACCCCGATCTGGTGCTTGGCATGTGCGGCGAGCATGGCGGAGATCCCGCTTCGGTGCGCTTTTGCAAGGTGGCGGGGTTTGATTATGTATCCTGCTCGCCCTACAGGGTGCCGATTGCCCGGTTGGCGGCAGCGCAGGCCAGCTTGCTTCAGGCAGTAGGGGCTGCGTCAAATTGACATAAGCCTTGCGGGTGTAGGCAGAGACTCCCATATCGGGGGAGAATCGCGTAGACTGCCGGTGCGCCGCCAGCCAAGGCGGATATCGAAATTTGCAAATGACGGAGGTCGACGGCTTGTCGATGGTCAACCAATTTGGCATTTTCAAGAAACTGGCTGTAGTGGCCATTACTGTTGCTGTGCCCGGATTATTTTTGCTTGGCGTGGTAAATAGCAGCCCGCAGCAAGCTCCGAAAGATGTTGATAATCTTGTGGTGGGGCAGATCGTGGCGATGAAATCACTTGAGCGTGCGGTGATGGGAAACCTGACCGTGGACCGGCTTTCGGAGCTGGGCGGGGTCGGGGTTTTGGCAGGTCGTCCGCTGACGGGCAAAGGGCAGGGTATGCGGATTATCCGTGATGCCCTCGCCCGCTCCGAGGTTGATGCCGAAGCGGTGCAGCTGGTTTCGGCGGCGCAATCGGAGCGGGCGCAGAGCGAGATTCCAGCCACGATTGCGAGCTTTAACCGGAGTATTCTCGATGCCATGCCGCCCGTGAGCGGTGACAAGCAATGGCAATGTCTGGCTGAAGCACTTTATTTTGAAGCGCGGGGCGAGGCTTTGATTGGGCAAATTGCGGTGGCCGAGGTTATCCTCAACCGGGTGGATTCCGAACGTTTTCCCTCGTCGATATGTTCGGTGGTGCAGCAGGGAGCCGAGCGGCGCAATGCCTGCCAGTTTTCCTATAACTGCGATGGTAATGACGAGCGGATTGGTAGTTCTACAACCTATGAGCGGCTGGAAAAATTGGCAGCGGTGATGATCGGCGGGCGTGAGCGCAAGCTGACAGACGGGGCGTTGTTTTATCATGCCAACAGCGTAACACCGCGCTGGGCGGCCAAGCTTGAGCGCACGGCTGTGATCGGTGCGCACCTGTTTTACCGCTATCCTTCCTAGCGGGTTTTTCTTGGTCCGATCTGGGAAATGGCAAGGCCGGCAAGAATAAGCCCGAGCGCCCAGATAAAACTGCCGGGCAAAGTTTCATCCAAAACCACCATACCGATGACCACAGCCCAGATTGGCACCTGATAATTAACCAGCGACAAAAACGGTGGCCCTGCGGTTTTGACAATATAGACAAGCATGATTGTCGCCAGCGCGGTCGGGAATATACCGAGATAGAGCTGACCGAGCAGGGCGGGCAGGGTCACCGCTGCGGGCACGCCCTCGGCAATCAAGGCAACGGGGAGCGATATAATGCTGCCCGCAATCAGGGCAGCGGCGCTAAAGGCAATGGCCTCGCCTTGCGGCGCCAAACGGGTAAGAACCGAGCCGACCGCATAGCACATACTGGCGATGATACAGGCGATGCGCGCGATGTTTTCGATATCTCCGCCGCCTGATTGCAGTATCCGGCCCGGTCCGATCAGCACCACAACCCCGATAAACCCTACCCCGAAACCGGCAGCTTTTTTCGGGGTGAGTCGCATGCCCGGGATCAGAAAATGTGACAGGGGCAGCACAAGGAGCGGCACAACAGCCATGGTAATTCCGGCATATCCCGAGGTGACATATTGCTGCGCCCACGAGAGTAGCGTGAAGGGGATGGCATTGGAAAACAGCCCCATGCCGATGGCAAAAAACCATATACGGCGGTTTTTTGGCAGGCCTATACCCATGGCATAGCTGATCGAGGTCAGCAAAATAGCGGCGAGGGTGATGCGATAGGCGGCAATGCTGATCGGGCCGATGCTTTGCAGGGCCTTCTCCACGCCAAGAAAGCTTGCCCCCCAGATCATGCCGAGAGCGAGCAACAGGCTCCATTGCAGCAGGCCGGGGCGGGTCATATTTTTATTCCTTTATCGGAGTTTTGCCACGCTAGCCGATCAGTGGGCGAAAGGAAAACCAAGATTGGTGATTGTATGTATCAATGATCGTGTATGGCGGTAAAGGCGGCGGGGGCGGATTGCGATATCGAACAATACTGGCACTCGATCACGGCCTTGCGACATATTATCTCTTGATCTGTGCCACCGCTTGGGGGTATCAGCGCGACGGGCAGGTCGTCGGAATAAGCGCGAGCGATGGTCGGCTCAGAAATATCGCGCTGATGAAGGAGCCATCTATGAGCTTCCCCCTACCGCCGCAGGTCAAGCCTGCGCGCCCCGAATTCTCATCTGGTCCATGCCCCAAACGCCCCGGTTGGTCTTTTGACACCGTCGCTTCGCGTGCCTTTCTTGGCCGCTCGCACCGTGCTGCTGCTCCCAAGGCGCAGCTCAAGGGGGTGATCGATAAAATGGCTAAAATCTTGCAAGTGCCAAGCGATTACCGGGTTGGCATTGTGCCGGCCTCCGATACCGGCGCGGTTGAAATGGCACTGTGGTCGCTCTTGGGTGCGCGGCCCGTTGATGTGCTGGCATGGGAAAGTTTTGGTGCTGGCTGGGCGAGTGATATCGCCAATCAGCTCAAGCTTGATGATGTGAACAAGCTGACCGCCGGCTATGGCGAGCTGCCTGACCTCTTAAAGGTGCGCCCCGAGGCTGACATTGTTTTTACCTGGAACGGCACTACCTCTGGCGCGCGAGTGCCCAATGGCGACTGGATAGCGGATGATCGCGAGGGGCTGACCATTTGTGATGCCACCTCGGCGGCGTTTGCGCAGGAATTGCCGTGGGAAAAGCTGGATGTAACGACTTTTAGCTGGCAAAAAGCCATGGGCGGCGAGGGGGCACACGGGGTGATTATTCTTAGCCCTCGCGCCGTGGAGCGGCTGGAGAATTACACTCCGCCATGGCCCTTGCCAAAAATCTTTCGCCTGACCAAAGGCGGCAAGCTGATCGAGGGCATTTTCAGTGGCGCAACCATCAACACGCCCTCGATGCTGGCCGTGGCTGACGCCGATGATGCGCTGGACTGGATGGCCCGGATTGGTGGTCTAAAAGCCACCCGCGCCCGCGCCGATGCCAATTTTGCGGCGCTTCAGGCATGGGTGGATGGCTCCGGCTGGGCCGAGAATCTGGTGTTGGTGCCCGAGCAGCGCTCCAACACTTCGGTGTGCCTGAAGATCGTTGATCCGGCGATTGCGGGGCTTGATGAGGGGGTGCAAAAGGCTTTTGTTAAAACCGTGGTCAAGCTGCTGGATGAGGCCGGGGCCGCCTATGATATTGGCGGTTACCGCGATGCCCCCGCAGGCCTGCGCATCTGGTGCGGGGCAACGGTGGATGTGGCGGATATCAAGGCCCTGACCCCGTGGCTCGACTGGGCATTTGAAACTGCCAAAACCAATTTTAAGGAGGCCTAAAATGCCCAAAGTTCTTATATCCGACAAACTCAGCACCGCCGCCGTTCAAATCTTCAAAGACAACGGGGTGGAGGTGGATTTTCAGCCTGATCTGGGCAAAGATCCGGCAAGGCTCGCTGAAATCATTGGCAATTATGATGGTCTTGCCATTCGTTCAGCTACCAAGGCCACGGCGGAGTTGATCGCCAAGGCAGATAATCTCAAGGTCATTGGCCGTGCTGGCATTGGGGTCGATAATGTTGACCTCGCGGCGGCCTCCGCCAAGGGGATCGTGGTGATGAACACGCCGTTTGGCAACTCGATCACCACCGCCGAGCACGCGATTGCCATGATGTTTGCGGTGGCGCGGCAAATTCCGGCGGCGGATGCCAGCACACAGGCGGGCAAGTGGGAAAAGTCCAAATTCATGGGCACCGAGATTAGCGGCAAAACCCTTGGTTTGATTGGCTCTGGTAACATTGGCTCGGTTGTGGCCAGCCGTGCAATTGGCTTGAAAATGAAGGTGATTGCTTATGATCCGTTCCTGTCCGAGGACCGTGCCAAGGCGATCGGGGTGACCAAGATTGAGGATATCGACGAGCTGCTGGGTCGGGCTGATTTCATCACGCTCCACCTGCCCAAAACCGCCCAAACCGCCAATCTGCTCAGCGCCGAGCGCATTGCCAAAATCAAGCAAGGCGCTTACCTGATCAACTGTGCCCGTGGTGGTTTGGTAGATGAGGCAGCGGTGGCCGAGGCGCTGAAATCGGGCCAACTCAAAGGTGCGGCTTTTGATGTTTATGCGGATGAGCCAGCCAAGGAAAACGTGCTGTTTGGCTTGCCAAACGTGGTTTGCACCCCGCATCTTGGCGCGGCGACCTCCGAGGCGCAGGAAAACGTGGCGCTGCAAGTAGCCGAGCAGATGTCTGATTATCTGGTGCGCGGCGCGATTTCCAACGCGATCAATGCCCCATCCGTAACCGCTGAAGAAGCGCCGGTGCTGAAGCCGTGGATCGGTTTGGCCGAAATGCTGGGCGGCTTTGCCGGGCAGGTGACCGATGGCCCGATCAAGGAGATCGAGATCGAGTTTGTTGGCAAGGTTGGCGAGTTGAACATGCAGCCGTTGGTGGCGGCGCTGACAGCGGCGCTGCTGAAGCCGCTGGTCGGGGAAGGCGGGGTAAACATGGTTTCGGCCCCGGTTGTGGCCCGGGATCGCGGCATTAAAATCACCGAAATTCGCAAGGACGAGCAGGGGGCTTTTGGCACCTATATGCGGCTGATTGTAACCTCCGAGAGCCAGCAACGCTCGGTGGCGGGCACCATCTATTCCGACGGCAAGCCGCGCTTTATCCAGATCAAGGGCATCGGACTGGAGGCGGAGCCGCTGCCCTATATGCTTTACACCACCAATGCGGATATTCCGGGCTATATCGGCGCACTTGGCATGACCTTGGGAACACTTGGGGTGAATATCGCCACCTTTGCGCTGGGCCGTGTGGTGAAAGACGGCGAGGCGATTGCACTGGTCGGGGTGGATGCGCCGATTGATGATGAAACGCTAGAAACCATTGCCAGCCTACCACAGGTAAAGCAGGCCAAAGCGCTGGCATTTTGATGCATAATTGAAAATGACTTGCCACGGCACAGACCTTCGGGAATTGCCGTGGCAAAACCAATCCGGGGAACCTCTATGGCTAAAGCACCGATAATCGCGCAAAAAACGCCTTATCCCGCTAAATGGTATCCGTCTTGATCAGGCTCTACCCGCGTCCATTCTCGATTTTGTTTTAGCGGTAGATTGGCCAGCATAATAAGCAGGATGCCCAAAAGTTCACAATGCCTTACTTTGACACCTCGCCAATACCACCATGCGCCAGCGACCAGCCCAGCGGGTCGGCAAAGAATTTTTCCACTTCGTCCAGTGTTTTGCTTTTGAAATAGTTGCCTGCTTTGGCCTCGGCCAGCACATCATGCCAGGTGGCGAGGTAGTGCAGCGTAATGTTGTGCTTTTTCAGGTTTTCAACCGTGTTCGGGAAAATATCATAGAAAAACACTAACGAGGTATGCTCACATACCCCGCCCGCCGCGCGGATGGCCTCGACAAATTTGATTTTCGAGCCGCCGTCAGTGGTCATATCTTCGGCCAGCAGCACTCGCTGGCCTTGGTGCAACACCCCCTCCACCTGCGAACCTTTGCCATACCCCTTGGGTTTTTTGCGCACATATTGCATCGGCAGGCCCATGCGGTCGGCCATCCACGCTCCGTAGGGGATACCGCCGGTCTCGCCGCCTGCCACACTGTCAAAAGCCTCAAAACCGACATCGCGCTGCACAGAAGCCACCATGAAATCAATCAGGGTCGTGCGGATTGCGGGATAAGAAATAAGCTCGCGACAATCAATATAGCTGGGGGAAACGAGGCCGGAAGCCAGCTTATAGGGGTTTTCAATCTCGAAATTCACGGCTTTGATTTCCAGCAGCATACGGGCGGTAATGCGCGCCATCTCGGCGCTGTCGATAAAGGCGGTCATTGGTGGCTCCTTGCTGGGTTATTTTTTTTGCTATGAGGTCAGCTACCTTTTGTATTCGTGCCATAATTTGGTCAAGAGCTTTTGTCTCGTCACTAGGGTTGGAAATCGGTTGTACCACTGCTTAATAGCAAATAAATGCAGCATGGTAAGTGATGGACCTGTCCGCGTTTAGTTGCGAACACCTAACTCATTTACGCAGCCTTTCTTTCAAATGCGATGGGGCTTTTGCCGCCTAGCGTAGAATGCCTGCGTCGTGGATTATAGAACCCGTTAATGTATTCTAACAAGACGATAGTGGCGAGCTGCAATTTTGTGATAGATTTCACCTTACACCTCCGGGGTAGAAGAACGGGGGCCGCCAAGCCCCCGTAAGATGGGATTTTTGTCCCCGGTATTAGGTGGTTTACCGCCGCCAGGTGCGCACTGGCCCGCTATCCATATGGACAAAATTGGAACGGCCATAGCGCCCGACACCGCCCGCATTGGTGGCAATTGCCGCAGCTGCCATTTGCGAGGTGCTGCGGGTTGAAAGCCGCAGATCGGCCGCCATACCTTTGACGTGGTAAGAGTTCGAGGCCACACCGCGCGAGCGCGAGGCCAGCATTGCATTGGTGGATGGCGAACGATAGCCCGAAAGCATAAGATAAGGCTCGTCGGTTTCCATCAGGCGGTGGGTCGCGGCAATAATATCAATATTGCGGCGGTCATAGGCTATCGCTTCATTTTGCCGCCAGTCGCGCATGAAATTGTTGATCTCGGCCATGGACTCATCGATATAGTGCCCTTCGATCCAGTAGATCATGTCAATTTGTTCGGATGTTCGCTGGTTGCGCATTCTTACGCGGCGCACATCGCCAGCCCCGCGCAAAACTCCGGCTGCATTGGCATAAAGGGGGGCTGCTGTCAGGGCGGTAGCGGCGAATGCCCGCAACAGTCCGCGCCGAGAAAAATTACTGCTGTTCATTGATATTCTGCCTGTGCCTACTGCGTCATGTTTTTGGCGCTGGTTTTTTGTGCGCCCGATTTATATTACATTTATGTCATATTATGATTCGCTGACCAAGGCTTTCTTTATCCTATGGGCAAAAAACGGCTCATTGGGTGCCGTCCAGGGCTTTATCGCACGCAAACGGGGGATGTTCCTGTTGTGTTTCGGTGAGTATGTTGTATTTATGGCACATCAAGGCGAGTTTACCCTTATAGGGGGTATGAGTTAAGTGGATGCATCGCCATATCTGGCTTAGATAACAAAAAATTTACTTTTCCAAATATGCAAAGGGTGGCCGATATGTTGACATTAACTAGAGAAGCTCCAGCGAAGTTCAACCCTATCAAGATAGCCTCTCTTGTGTTTGTTGCGGGCTTGATGCCGCTTTCTGCCATAGCGCAGGCCGAGAGCAACAATTCTCTGGCTCTTGACACAAGTGCGCACGCCCTGATGGTCGCGCTGGAAGGCACCGGCGAAGCTGACTTGTTTGCCTATTACGAGCAAAACAGTTTTGCGCCTATTTTCAGTGACCAGCCCGCGCGGCTCACAGCCCTGCTTGATGCCATGGGCAGTGCGCTCTCCCACGGGCTTCCTGTGCCCGGGCAGGCCATCGAAGAGCTGCAAAATGCCATTTCCCTGTCCGGCCAGCCCGATACCGCCGCGCTGCTGGAGATTGTTGCCGCCCGTGCTTATGTTGATTTTTCCACGATGCTGACCTCGGGCTTGCTAAACCCCCACGATATCTCTCCGCTGATCAATTTTGACACCCTGCGCCCCGAGATTGAAACCCTGCTTGCCAAGGCATCCACCAGTCTCGGCGATGGTGCGCTCTATGATATGCTGGAGCCGCAAGACCCGAGCTATAATGCCCTGCAAGTCGAGCTGGCCAGTCTGGAAGAATTGGTCGAGGCCGGTGACTGGGGACCAAAGGTGCCCGCAGGGGCTACCCTGCGCGGGGGAGAAAACAGCCCGCGCGTGTTGGCAATGCGCCAGCGCCTGATCTCGCTCGGCTATGTCGGGATCGATGGTGAATCTCCGGCTTATGACGACGCGCTGGTTATCGCTGTCATGGCATTCCAAAGCGACAATACTCTTGATGCTGATGGTATCGTTGGCCCTAAAACCCTGCTCGCGCTCAATTTAGACCCCTCGATCCAGATGCAGCAGGTTATCGTCAATCTAGAGCGCCGCCGCTGGCTGAACAGAGACCTCGGCGGGCGACATATCTTGGTCAACCAAGCCTCGTTCATGGGCTATGTGGTGGACGACAACGAACCGGTACTGGTCACCCGCGTAGTTGTAGGCATGCCCGGGGAAAAATTCCAAACCCCGGAGTTCATTGATGAAATGGACCATATAGTGATCAATCCGAGTTGGTTTGTGCCCCGCAGCATCGCCACGGAAGAGTATCTGCCCCAGTTGCGCCGCGACCCCGGCGCGCTGACCCGCCAGAATTTTGTCATGACCGCGCGCGGCACCGGCCAGCGGGTTGACCCGCGCCTGCTCGATATGTCCCAATACTCAAAGGGCAACTTCCCGTTCAACTTGCGCCAGCGGCCTGGCAGCAATAATGCGCTTGGCAAGGTCAAGTTCATGTTCCCCAACAAATACAGTATTTACCTGCATGATACCCCGGCCAAAAGCCTGTTTAACCGCGACAGCCGCGCTTATAGCCACGGTTGTGTACGCGTGCAGCGCCCGTTTGATCTCGCCTACACCCTGCTCGCCCCGCAGGAGGCAGACCCCGAAGCAACCTTCCAGCGCCACCTGAACAGCGGTCAGGAAACCAGGGTTAACCTTGAAACACCGGTGCCTATTTATCTGACCTACCAGACCGTATTTCTCGACGAGGCTGGCAAAATAACCTACCGCGTTGATGTTTATGGCCGGGATACACTGGTTTTTGACGCCTTGGCGGAAAATGGCGTGACTTTGCCCGAGATTCGCAGCTAAAACAGCCGGAAAGGGTGGCATATTTTGTGCAACCCGTCCGGAGGGGCCATGAGCTTTACTGTTGAACATATCGCAAAAGAGCTGGGGGCGACCGCTGCGGGTGACCTTTCCTTGTGCCTCACTGGTCCGGCCCAGCCTGAAATGGCCGGTCCCGACCAACTCGCCCTTGCCATGACCCCCGAATTTTCTGCCCGCCTGACCGAGGGCAAGGCGCGGGTGGCGATTTTACCTGACGGGGCGGACTGGCAGGCGTTTGGCTTGCAGGCCGCTATCTTTGCCCCGCGTCCGCGCTATGTGCTCAGCGGGATCAACCGGCTGTTTGCCCCTGCCATTTCGGCCCCACCGGGCATTCATCCCACCGCGCTGGTATCAGAGGATGCCCGTATCGGGAAAAATGCCTCGATCGGGGCATTCGTGGTGATAGAGGCCGGGGTGGTGATTGGCGAAAATGCCCGTATCCTCTCGCATGTCTCCATCGCGGCTGATGCGCAAATAGGTGCAGATTGTCTGCTATATCAAGGGGTTCGTATTTGTGCGCGGGTGCAGATCGGCGCGCGCTTTCTGGCGCAGCCCAATGCGGTGATCGGCGCCGACGGCTTTTCTTTTGTCAGCCCCGAGCCGGGCGCAGTAGATGCTGCCCGGCTCGGCGAACAGCCCAAGGCCGGTCAGTTTGAGGAGGTCGGTTATGCCCGCACCAATTCTCTTGGCTCGGTAACCATCCTTGACGATGTCGAGGTCGGGGCGGGCAGCACCATTGACCGTGGAACGATTGCCGATACCGTGATTGGCACGGGCACCAAGATCGACAACATGGTGCATGTCGGCCATAATGTTCAGGTCGGGGCTCATTGCCTTTTATGTGCGCAGGTTGGCATCGGCGGCAGTGTCGTGATCTCCGACAGGGTGGTGCTGGCCGGGCAGGTCGGGGTGGCGGACCATGTGACCATTGGCACAAATGTGGTGGCTGCCGGAAAATCGGGCATATCCTCCAACGTGCCACCCAACCGTTTTATCATGGGAAACCCCGCGATCAAGGCCGAAGCTAATGTTGAAAGCTATAAAGCCTACCGCCGCTTGCCGCGCCTTGTGGCAAAAGTCGAGGAATTGCAGAAACAGGTTTCAAAATTGCGCGGGAATGACTAACTACCTGTGTATGAGGGCAAAAATGACAGACAATCTTGAGCAAAAAGTGATCGCTATCATCGCCGAGCAAGCGATGCTGACGCCCGAAGATGTTTCGCCCGAGGCGACGCTGGACGCGCTCGGGGTTGATAGCCTCGGGCTGGTCGAGGCCATCTTTGCCATCGAGGAAACCTTTGATATTCAAGTGCCCTTTAACGCCAATGAACCGGGCGAGAGCAGCTTTGATATCAGCACGGTCCAGAGCATTATCATAGCCGTTGAAAAGCTGGTGAAGGAGGCTCGATAGCGTGACAAGGCGGGTTGTCATTACCGGTATGGGCGCGGTGTCGTCGCTCGGCATGAGCGCTCCCGAAACCATGCGGGCGATGGCCGCAGGAAAAGACGGTATTTCGGCACTGGAGTTTCAGGATGTCGAGCGCCTGCAAATCAGGATTGGCGGCCAGATCAAGGGCTACGACGAAACCGAGGTTTTTTCTCGCCCCGAGCTGGCGCTTTATGACCGTTTCACCCAGTTTGCGGTACTGGCCGCGCGGGAGGCTGTGGCGCAATCCGGCCTTGATGTCTCGGCGGACCCAGACCGCGCCGGTGTGGTGCTTGGCACCTCGGGTGGCGGGCTGCAAACCCAGAATGAAAATTTTCGCAAGGTCTATCAGGAGGGTAAAAACCGTGTGCATCCCTTTGTGGTGCCGCGCCTGATGAACAACGCCGCCACCAGCCATTTGTCGATGATCCACGGCATGACCGGCCCGAGCTATACGGTATCTACCGCCTGCGCCTCGTCCAACCACGCCATGGGGCAGGCCTTTCAGATGATCCGCTCGGGGCTGTCGGATGTTATGCTGACGGGCGGTTCCGAGGCTATGCTCTGCTTTGGTGGCATCAAGGCGTGGGAGGGCTTGCGGGTGATGTCCAAAACCGGTTGCCGCCCCTTTTCAAGGGATCGGGACGGCATGGTGCAGGGCGAGGGCGCTGCGGTTTTTGTTTTTGAAACTCTTGAGCGGGCGCGGGCACGCGGGGCTGGAATACTGGCGGAAATCGCCGGATTTTCCATGACCTCGGATGCCTCTGATATTGTAATGCCCAACCGCGAGGGGGCCGAGCGCGCCATTCGCGGCGCATTGAAAGATGCCGGCATGGGGCCAGGCGAGGTCGGTTATATCAATGCCCACGGTACCGGTACTACCGCCAATGATCGTTCGGAGTGCCGCGCCTTGCAGGCTGTTTTTGGCACTGAAATCGGCCACCTGCCTGTTTCCTCCACCAAATCCATGCACGGCCACCTGATCGGTGCCACCGGTGCGGTAGAGCTGCTGGCCTGCATTATGGCCCTGCGCGAAGGGGTGATAGCCCCGACCATCAACTATACCGGGCCGGACCCGGAATGTGATCTTGATATTGTGGCCAATATTGCGCGGCGCGGCAAAGTGGGCGCAACCCTGAGCAATGCTTTTGCCTTTGGTGGCCTAAACGCGGTGATTGCCCTGCGTGCTGCCCCCTAAAAAGCCAAAGCCGCCGCACCAGAGTTGATGCAGCGGCTTCATTCAATTATTTTGGCCCGAAAGGGCGCGCTTTAGCGCTCGCCGAGGTCGTTAACCGCTTCGGTAAACCCGCTAAGGGAAAGCAGCGCCTGCACTGGTTGTTCGGGGGCGGTGATCGCAAAAATATCGATATTGGCAGTGTCTCCAGCCTCGAAAGCCTCTACCTGAGCTGCCGTCAGGCCGAAGCGCGAAAAGCAGCCCTGCGGCTCGCACCAGCTAAAGGGATAGGCTGCCGGCACCCCTCCGTTTACCATTACAGAAAGCCCGCGCGGCAGCAAAGTAAGCAGCGGGGAGACCATGACCACCCCGAGCTTGGCCGAAGAATCTTCGGGTAAAATCTGCATGGTTACACTGACAACATTATTGCCCTGATCATCCTGAGCGACCTGAAACATCCGGCAATCTGTTTCGCTTTCCGAGCAGCGAATTTCCCAGTCGCCATAGCGGGCCACGACTCCGGTTGCCTGATCTGTCAGCTCCTGAGATGTCGGAAAATTGCTTTCCTGAGCCTGTGCCGCCGAGCCAAACAGGGCGGTTACGGAAAAAATGGTGGCAAGTATGCGGCGCATTGGTGTCATCCTCTTAATAATGGATAGTGTTTCTTGTTGTTGGTGTCAGGTAGCAGGCGCCAAGTCAACTTCCGACTTGGGCTTCGGCAAAATTTCGCCCGCTTTTCGGGCTGTTTTTATGGGGCAGAACCTTATAGAATTTATCCGATAGTAATCAAAAGAAGTTTTTGAGCGAGGGAAGATGAAACAGGACCGGATATTTATCGGCGGCGGTGGCGAGGGCTACACAACCCCTGAAGAAATGTTGCTGAAATACGCCAACCGTCACGGGCTGATCGCGGGCGCCACCGGCACCGGCAAGACTGTCACCCTGCAAATTCTGGCAGAAAGTTTTTCCAAAGCCGGAGTTCCGGTGTTTATGGCCGATGTGAAGGGTGACCTTTCGGGCATGGCGGCCGCTGGCTCACCGCAGCACAAGCTTCATGAAAAGCTGGTCTCGCGGGCAGAAAAAATCGGCTTGCAGGATTATGGCTATGAGGCTTTTCCGGTCACCTTTTGGGATCTGTTTGGCGAAAAGGGCCACCCCGTGCGCACCACGATTTCCGAAATGGGGCCGCTGTTGCTCTCCCGCCTGCTTGAGCTGAGCGAGGCGCAGGAAGGTGTGCTTAATATTGCGTTTCGTATGGCTGACGAGCAATCGCTGCTCTTGCTCGACCTCAAGGATCTACAATCGCTGCTGGTCTGGCTGGGCGAAAATGCCTCTGCTGTCGGGCTGCGCTACGGCAATATTTCCAAGGCTTCGATCGGGGCGATCCAGCGGCGGCTATTGGTGTTGGAAAACCAGGGCGCGGCGCAGTTTTTTGGTGAACCTGCGCTGAAGCTGGAAGATATGATCGCCACCACCCCGTCAGGGCAGGGGCGCGTCAATATCCTTGCTGCGGACCGGCTGATGGGGGCGCCGCGCCTCTATGCAACCTTTTTGCTCTGGCTGCTCTCGGAGCTGTTTGAAAACCTGCCCGAGGTCGGTGATCCGGACAAACCCAAATTTGTGTTTTTCTTTGACGAGGCGCATCTGTTATTTGATGACGCCCCCAAAGCGCTGATCAACAAGGTCGAACAGGTGGCGCGGCTGATCCGCTCCAAGGGGGTGGGGGTGTTCTTCATTACTCAGCAGCCCGATGATGTGCCGTCTGATATTTTGGGCCAGCTTGGCAACCGGGTGCAGCATGCGCTGCGTGCCTATACTCCGCGCGACCAAAAGGCTCTGCGCGCTGCCGCCGAAACCTTCCGGCCCAATCCGCGCTTTGATACTGAAGATGCTATCCGCGATGTCGGGACCGGCGAGGCTGTTGTCTCGATGTTGCAAAAAAAGGGCGTGCCCTCGGTGGTTGAGCGCACGCTGATCCGTCCGCCATCCTCGCGCCTCGGCCCGCTGGATATGAGCGAGCGCAAAGCCGTGATGGCCCGCTCCGCACTCGGTGCTGCCTATGATACCGCGATAGACCGCGTATCGGCTTTTGAAAAACTGACGGCACGCGCCGCCGAGGCCGAAGAGCCGGAAGAGACAGAAAAAAGCGAGTTCAACTCGGCACGGCGCTATTCGTCGGGAAAAACCTATAACGCCCGCAAGCCGGTCAAACGGCGGAGCGATTCTACCGCTGAAGCCTTTGCCAAATCGTTTTCGCGCTCGTTTGGCAGCAAGCTTGGCAATTCTATCGCACGCGGTGTGCTTGGTTCATTGTTTAAGGCAAGGTAAAGGGGGGCGTGCGGCCACGCCTCCCCCCTTTACTAGCCCAATAACAGGTTGGGCAGATATAGCACAATGCTTGGAAAGGCGATCAGACCGGCGATGGTCAGTGCATCCGCTACAAAGAAAGGCGACGCCCCGCGAAACACATCCTGCACCGAAATTTCGGAATGCACACCGGCCACAACAAAACAGTTCAGCCCGATGGGCGGGGTAATAAGGCACAACTCCGCCATTTTAACCACAATAATGCCAAACCATATCCCGACCATTGCGCCAGACATGCCAAAAGCACTATCGGCCGCCAGCACCCCTTCACCACCGTTCAGCGCCACAATTGCCGGATAAACCACCGGAAGCGTGAGCAGCAGCATGCCGATGGCATCCATAAACATCCCCAGCACTGCATAGGCGAGCAAGATAAACACCAGCGTCAGCATCGGTGATTGGTCGAGCGAGGTGATCCAGTCTGAAAATGCGCTTGGCAAATCGGCAAAGCCCAAAAACCGCACATAGATCAGCACACCCCAGATGATGGTGAAGATCATCACCGTGAGCTTGGCGGTTTCGAGCAGGGCTTCGCGCAGTTGTTTCCAGCGCATGCCGCGGTAAACCGCCATCAAGAATACCACAAATGCGCCGAGCGCGCCGCCCTCGGTCGGGGTGCCCCATGCGTCGCCGCCAAAGGGGTTATAGATAAACAGGATGATGATGACGACCACAAACAGGATTGGCAGCGCTGCCGGCAGGCTTTCAAAGCGCTCGCGCCAGGTGAAGCCACCTACGGGTGGCCCGAGCTTTTTCCAGACCATTGCCATGCCCACAACCATACCGCCGTAAATTACCGCCGAAAATGCACCGGGTAAAAAGCCTGCCAGTAGCAGTTTTCCGACATCCTGCTCGACAATAATCGCATAGATCACCAATATCGCCGAGGGAGGAATGAGCGAGGCCAAGGTGCCGGCTGCGGCCACAACGCCTGCGGCAAAGCGTTTGTCATAGCCCTCGGCCAGCATTTCAGGGATGGCGATGCGGGCGAATACCGCCGAGGTGGCGACAGAGGCACCGGATACAGCAGCAAAACCGGCGGTAGCAAACACGGTTGATACCGCCAGCCCCCCTGGCAGCCAGCCCACCCAGCGCTTGGCGGCGGTAAACAGCGCTTTGGTCAGCCCTGCATAATAGGCTAGAAACCCGATCAGAATAAACGTAGGGATCAGCGATAGCGCCTGCGAGGACACTTTCGAGTGAGGCACTTGTCCGGCTGTTTTGGTCGCCACCGTTAGCGCCCACATGAACTGCTCGGGGTCATAGCCCTTTTTGGCCCAGAATATCCAGATAAGCCCCAGCAGGCCGGCCAGCGCGGCAGCAAAGGCCACCCGCACGCCGATCATTACAAAAGCCAGCAATATGCCTGAAACAATCAGGCCAATATCAATCGGTTCCATCAGGAAGCTTCCTTGTCTTCAAAGCCTGAAACCGTGGCGGCCTCTTTGGCGGCGGCGGTGGCCGCGTCTTCATATAGCGGCACAGCCACCGGGCGGGTTGCTCCAGTGGCAAACGCGCGCGAAAACCCCCATGCCTGTAGCATGAGGCGTAGCGCCAGCACGCTAAAGCCAACCGGAACCAGTAGCTTGGTTGGCCACAGTGGCAGGCCGATATCCATGGAGGAATCACGGCTCCACAGCGGCGCGGCAAGATCAAAGGCGCGTAAAAAGTGAGAAAATGTCCCCCAGACGAGCAACAGCATCAGTGCCAGCATCACCAGAGTAGATATCAGCTCGACCATCCAAAGCGCCCGACCACGCAGCCGCCCGATCAGTATATCCATGCGGATATGTCCGCCCAGCCGCTGGGTATAGGCTACCCCGATAAAAGCGATCAGGGGCATGGTTTGCTCGATCCAGTCGACATATCCGGGCAGGGGGGCATTGGCAAAATTGCGCCCGCCAACCGAGACCACGGCCAGTATCATCAGCGAAAACACCGCAAGCCCGCCCAGTAGTGCCAGCTTGGTTTCCAGCCAGAAAAGCCGGCGATCAAGCCGGCTGAGCAGGGTGTCGTCTTGTAATATATTGGAGGGGGCAGACATTAAAAAATCCTTGAAGAATACGCGCCCTCCGGGAGGGCGCGCATTTGTTTTATTTGTTGATGGTGTCGATCACCAGATCATACAGCTCTTGCGCGGGCAGGCCGCGTGCGGTGTTTTCCTCTATCCAGGCCGCGGCGGCAGGGCCGGCCACAGCGTCACGGAAGGCGGTAATCTCCTCGTCCGAATAGGTGATCTGCTCGATGCCACGCTCTTCAAGTACGGGCCCCCATGCGGCCATGGTCTTGTCATTGTAGCTATCGACATAGAATTCGAGCGCTTCCTCAACAGAGCCAAGCAGTGCTTCGCGGTTTTCGTCACTCAGCTCGTTTAGTGCATCGGTATTAACCACAACCGGGCAGTTAACCGTGCCGGGGTTGAGGTTTGTTGTCCACCATGTGGCGCTCTCGATCGTGCCAAAAGCCATATGGGCGTGGGGTGCAAAAGCAACCGCGCGGACAACACCGCTATCCATCGCCTGACGCACTTCGGTGGCTGACATCGAGGTTGGCACCGCGCCAACAGCGGCCAGCGCGCGGCCTACACCACCGGTAGCCCGTACGGCCATGCCTTCAAAATCGGCCAGAGTGCGTGGTGCATCGCCTTTACCGGCAATATTATACTGCGGTAGCGGCGAAGGCATCAGCAGGGTGGCATTCCAGCGGGCAAGATCATCAATCGCGGCTTGTGACTGGTATACTGCCATTGCCACTTCAACTTCCTGCTCCAGCGAGGTCACGCCGAGGAAGGGCAGCTCCAGCACGGTGATCGAGGGGTTTTTATCGGGATGGTAGCCGGCACAGAACTGGGCCATTTCAAAGGCGCCGATCGAGATACCGTCAAGGTTTTCCTTGTTTTTGGACAGGCCGCCATAGGAAAGGTTCAGCGTGAACTCGCCATTGGTTTTTTCGGCCACCAGCTCGGCGAGGCGCTCTACGTTTTCGGTGAATGCACGGCGCTTGCCCCAAAGCGATACATTCCATTCGACAGCGAAGGCTTCGCCGGCGAGGGTCAGGCTCAGCGCGGCCAAGGTAGTTGTTTTAAATATTTTCATTTTCATGTTTTCCTCCCAGAAATGGCTAACTGAACGACTGTTAAACCAGAATCACAATAGGGCAAAGCCTTTTCCCTATTTTGATTCCAACTTTTTTACCGCGATGAGGGGGGAGGGAGAGCCGGTGCGGGCGATCTCATCTGGCAGTAGCAATGGGATGGCAAGCGGGGGGCTAACCGCCCACGCCAATAATACGGGCCAGTAGCTCGGCGATATTGCGCACATTGAATTTGCGCAGCAGGCGGGCGCGGTAATCATCAATCGTGCGCGGCGAAAGCGAAAGTTCGCGGGCGATCTCCTTGCTGGTTAGCCCCTGCCCAAGCCGCATCACCACCTGTTTTTCACGCGGGGTCAGCTCGACCTCGGGGCGCTGGCCTGAAATATCGGCAAAGCTGAGGATGGCACGGCTGAGCGGGTTTTTTTTGGTGGGGGTGGCGACACGCACGCGGGTCCAAAACATAGTGCCGTCACGGCGGTGCATGATGCGCTCGTCTGAATACCGGCCGGTGGCGTGCAGTGCTTTTAATCCAACATCGCGGATAGCGTTAAACTCGGTGATGCTCGGGTAAAGTATGCGAAAGGATTGATCGAGCAGCTCCTCGCGCGCATAGCCGAACATATGGGCGAAAGTCTGGTTGCAGGATTTGATGATGCGGTTTTCGGTTAGCACAAGGCCAATGGGGGCGAGGTCAAAGGCGATACTTTCAAGGCTTTGGGGCATCCGTAATCCTACCGTATTGAGCGCGGGGCCAGATTAGGCGAGCATGATGCGCAATGGCAAGGGGTGCATATAGTGGATAAACGGCAGAAATTTATGGAGCGGGTGGAGAAAAAACGCGATGAGCTGATCGCGCTGACCCAAGACCTGATCCGCATCCCGACCCTCAACCCGCCCGGCGAGTATTACCGCGATATTTGTGAATATCTGGATAAGCGGCTGGCAAGGCTTGGCTTTGAAACCGAGCTGGTGCGGGCGCATGGCACCCCCGGCGATAGCGATAAATACCCGCGCTGGAATATTGTGGCGCGCTATCAGGGGGCACATGCGGGCGAGTGCGTGCATTTCAACAGCCATATAGATGTGGTCGAGGTCGGGCAGGGCTGGAGCATGGACCCGTTTGGCGGCGAGCTACTGGATGGCAAGATTTATGGCCGTGGGGCCTGTGATATGAAGGGCGGGCTGGCGACATCAATCATTGCTGTCGAGGCATTCCTCGAGGTCTGGCCGAACTTCAGTGGCGCCATCGAGATTTCTGGCACAGCCGACGAGGAAACCGGCGGTTTTGGCGGGGTGGCTTACCTGAGCGAACAGGGTTATTTCAGCCCCGCGCGTGTGCAGCATGTCATTATCCCCGAACCCTTGCACAAAGACCGTGTGTGCCTTGGCCATCGCGGGGTGTTTTGGGCCGAGATCGAAACCCATGGCCGCATTGCCCACGGCTCCATGCCCTTTTTGGGCGATTGCGCGGTGCGCCACATGGGGGCGGTGATGGCCGAGATGGAGGCAAGCCTCTTTCCCGCACTGGCCAAAAAACGCACAGATATGCCGGTGATCCCCGAAGGGGCGAAGCAAAGTACAATGAATATAAATTCCATCCACGGAGGACAAGCCGTGCCGGAGCCGGGCTTTACCGGCCTGCCAAGCGCTGTGGTACCCGATAGTTGCAAAATGATCATTGACCGACGGTTTTTGATGGAGGAAAACATAGAGGATGTAGAGGGTGAGCTGCGCCATATGCTGGAAAAGATCAAATCCGAACGAAAAGATTTCAGCTATGATTTCACCCCCATCCACTCGGTTAATCCGACCATGACCGACAAAGCCGCCCCCGTGGTCACAACCGTGGCGGCAGCGATTGAAGCGGTGCTGCACAAAAAGGCCGAATATGTGGTGTCTCCCGGCACCTATGATCAAAAACACATTGACCGCATCGGGCGGATGAAGAACTGTATTGCCTATGGGCCGGGGATTCTTGATCTAGCGCATCAACCCGATGAATATATCGAGGTCGCTGATATGCTCGACTCGGCCAAAGTGATGGGCCTCGCCCTCGCTGAACTTCTGACGGGGAAACCCGCAAAACCCTAGGAGGATGACATGAAACGCATACTTATGGGCGCCAGTGCGCTGGCCCTGATCGCCACCGGCGCCATGGCTGCCAATACCAGTATCGTGATCGGTGACCAGCTGGAGCCACCGCATCTTGACCCTACCGCCGGGGCTGCCGGTGCGATTGATAATGTGGTTTATGCCAATATCTACGAGGGCCTGACCCGTTTTGCCTCTGATGGTTCTGTTATCCACGGTCTCGCCAAAAGCTGGGATATTTCGGATGATGGCCTGACCTATACCTTCACCCTGCAAAACGGGGTCAAGTTCCACGATGGCTCTGATCTGACCGCCTCTGATGTCTTGTGGTCGCTCAATCGCGCCCGCGCCGAGGATAGCGTAAATGCGCAAAAAACCCTGTTTGCCAGCATTGCCGATGTGAGTGCGCCCGATGATACCACGGTGGTGGTCACGCTAAGCGCCCCCAATGGCAACTTTTTGTTTAATATGGCGTGGGGCGATGCGGTGATCCTGAACGAGGGTGACGATACCGAAGCGCTCAAAACCAAGCCCAACGGCACCGGTGCTTTCACCTTCACCAACTGGGTGCAGGGCGACAGCATCACCCTGACCCGCAATGAGAACTACTGGGGAGAGCCGGCCAAGCTGGAAAGCGCAACCATAAAATACATCTCTGACCCGACAGCGGCTTTTGCAGCGGTGATGGCTGGTGATGTTGATGCCTTTCCGACATTTCCCGCCCCTGAAAACCTCGCGCAGTTTGATGCCGACCCGCGCTTTAGCGTGATCGTCGGCTCGACCGAGGGTGAAACCATACTGGCCACCAACAACAAAATGCCGCCCTTTGACAATGTGAAGGTGCGCGAAGCGCTGGCCCATGCGATTGACCGCAACGCCATTATTGACGGCGCTATGTTTGGCTATGGCACTCCGATCGGCACCCATTTTGCTCCGCATAATCCCGCCTATCTCGACCTGACTCCGCAAAGCAATTATGACCCCGAGCTGGCCAGGAAGCTGCTGGTCGAGGCGGGCTACCCCGATGGTTTCACCACCACGCTGAAGCTGCCACCGCCCTCATATGCGCGGCGCGGCGGAGAGATCATCGCCGCACAGCTGCGCGCGGTGGGCATCGAAACCGAGGTCACCAATCTGGAATGGGGGCAGTGGCTGGAGGAGGTCTTCAAGGGTAAGGATTTCGGCCTGACGATTGTCAGCCATACCGAGCCGATGGATATCAGCATATACGCCGACCCCGATTACTACTTCCAGTATGGTAGCCCCGCTTTTCAAACACTGATGGAGGAGCTGAACACCGCAACCGATGTTGCCACCCGCTTTGGCCTGATGCAGGACGCCCAGCGCATGATCGCCGATGATTATGTTAACGGTTATTTGTTCCAGCTGGCCAAAACCGGCGTTGCCAATGCTGATATTCGCGGGTTGTGGGAAAATGCGCCAACACAGGCCACCGACCTGACAGCGGTCTACTGGGACCACTAACCGAACCGGCTCGTGCAATCCGCGCGGGCCGAAACGGGCTGACCCATGCTGCGCTTTATCCTCAAACGTCTGCTCTCGCTGGGCCTTAGTCTGATCGCCGCCTCGGTAGTGATCTTTTTTGCGATAGAGATCATCCCCGGTGACCCGGCCCGCCTGATGCTGGGTATCAATGCCACCCAAGATGCGGTTGATGCCCTGCGCAGCCAGATGGGGCTGGATCAGGGGCTTTTGCCGCGCTACTGGCTATGGGTTTCGGGGTTGGTGCAGGGGGATTTCGGCATTTCCTATACCTACCGCGTGCCGGTGGCCGAGATGGTGCAGGGGCGGGTCTGGGTATCATTGCCGCTGGCGCTGTATGCGCTGGGGCTTTCAACGCTTATCGCCTTTCCTATCGGCATTCTTGCGGCCTCCAGGCGGGGCACATGGGCGGATTGGCTGGTGATGGGGGGCACACAGCTTGGCATCGCTATTCCGAATTTCTGGTTTGCGATGCTGGCGGTCAGCCTGCTGGCGATCAAATACCGCCTGTTCAGCGCGGGTGGTTTTCCGGGCTGGGAGGATCCGTTTTTGGCGATCAAGGCCCTGACCATGCCGGCCTTTGTTTTGGCGTTGCCGCAGGCGTCTATTTTGGCGCGGGTCATGCGCTCGGCCTTGCTGGATACCCTGTCCGAGGATTTTATGCGTACCGCCCGCGCCAAGGGCCGCACAGTGCGCGGAGCTTTGGTGCACCACGCGCTCAGGAATGCCATGATTCCGGTGTTGACCATCCTTGGTTTGCAGTTTTCGTTTCTGCTGGCTGGCGCGATCATTATCGAAAAGATATTCTTTTTGCCGGGGCTGGGCAGCATGATCTTTACCGCCATCACCCAGCGCGATCTTATTGTGGTTGAAAGCGTAGTGATGTTGCTGGTTTTTGCGGTCATCATCGTGACCTTCATCGTTGATATCACCTATGCGCTGGTTGATCCCCGCTTGCGGAGGCGTCCATGAAAAAGGCTTTTAAAATGCCGGGGTTTGCCATTGGTTTCACCATGGCCACGGTGTTTGTGCTGGCGGCATTCCTGTCATTTTTCTGGACCCCGTATGCGGTGGACGGGGTTGATATTGCCAACAAATTACTAGCCCCAAGCGGCACAAACTGGTTTGGAACTGACCATTTGGGCCGCGATATTTTCTCTATGGTTATGGTTGGTGCGCGCACCTCTATTGCGGTGGCAATCGTGGCGGTGGGTATCGGGGTGCTGCTCGGGGTGCCGCTGGGGCTGGCGGCGGCGGCGCGCCAAGGTTCATTGCTGGACGAGGTGATCATGCGCGGCAATGACCTGATATTTGCCTTTCCCGCTCTGCTGATCGCCATTCTGATCACCGCCGTGTTTGGCGCTTCGGCTGTTAATGCTATCATCGCCATCGGTATATTCAACATTCCGGTTTTTGCCCGCATCTCGCGCGGTGCGGCGCTTAGCCTGTGGACGCGGGATTTCGTGCTGGCGGCGCGGGTGGCGGGCAAGGGCAGGGTGCGGATAAGTTTTGAGCATATCCTGCCCAATATTACCAATCTGTTGATCGTGCAGGGCACCATCCAGTTTTCGCTTGGTATTCTGGCCGAGGCCGCGCTTTCCTATATCGGCCTTGGCGCACAGATCCCGACGCCAAGCTGGGGCCGGATGCTGGCCGATAGCCAGACCATGGTTTCCTTTGCGCCGCATCTGGCTATTTTTCCGGGCATGGCGATTATTTTTACCGTGCTGGGGCTAAACCTGATGGGTGATGCCCTGCGCGATCTGTTTGACCCCAAGCAGCGGCGGGATCGCCAATGACCCTGCTTGAGATCAACGCCCTTACCCTGCGTATCGGCGCGGCTGAAATACTGCACGATGTATCGTTAGCGGTAGAAGCAGGCCGGATCACGGCGGTGATCGGCGAAAGCGGTTCTGGTAAATCGATGACCGCATATTGCGTCAACCAGCTTTTGCCGCGCGGCGCGGTGGCGGGCGGACAGGTGGTGTTTGACGGCCAAGACATGCTGGTGCTGGATGAACCCGCGCTTTGCCAGATACGTGGTCGCGATATCGGCATGGTTTTCCAAGAACCCTTGAGCGCCCTCAACCCCGTGCAAACCATCGGCGCGCAGGTTGCCGAAACCGTGCTGATCCACCGCGCGGCAAAGAAGCCCGAGGCCATGCGCATCGCCCGCGAAACCCTCAACCGTGTCGGCCTACCCGAGGGGGAATTTCCGCTCAACCGTTACCCGCACGAGCTGTCAGGTGGCCAGCGCCAGCGGGTTGTGATCGCCATGGCCATCGCGCTGCGCCCCAAACTGCTGATCGCCGACGAGCCAACCACTGCCCTTGATGTCACCACCCAGGCGCAAATCATGGCTTTACTCAAACGCCTCGTGGTCGAGGACGGTATGGGCCTGCTACTGATCAGCCATGATCTGGGAGTGGTTGCCGGTGTTGCAGACCATATTGTGATCATGCAAACCGGCAGGGTGGTCGAGCAGGGCGCGACCGCCGATATTTTCAAGCATATGCAGCACCCCTATACCAAGGCATTATTCAAAGCCTCCAGCCATGTGCCCGAGCGCGCAGCCCGGCCTGCCGATACCCCGATACTGGAGGTCCGAGATCTGATTCGCGATTATACCCTGCCGCGCACATCTCTGCTGGGCGCGGCCCCGAAATTTCGCGCGGTTAGCGGTGTCAGCTTTACCTTGAGCAAGGGCGAGAGCCTCGGGCTGGTTGGCGAGAGCGGCTGTGGTAAATCCACCCTGACGCGGGCGATATTGGGGCTGGAAGCCATTCAGGGGGGCAGCATCAGCATTAACGGCGTCGCGGTGACTGCGGGCCACGCGGTTCCCCGCGCGCTGCGCCGCAATATGCAGGTGGTATTTCAAGACCCATATGGCAGCTTTAATCCGCGCCATAAGGTATCAAGGCTGGTGGCCGAGCCGTTTCATTTGCTGGATGACCCGCCCAAAGGCGCGGCGCGGCAGGCGGCAATCACCCACGCGCTGGAGGCCGTGGGGATGCAGGCCGCGGATAGCGATAAATACATCCACGAATTCTCCGGCGGCCAGCGCCAGCGCATTGCCATTGCGCGCGCGCTGATCATCAAGCCCGAGCTGATCATTCTGGACGAGGCGGTTTCGGCGCTGGATGTATCGATCCGTGCGCAAATACTGGACCTGCTGGCAGAACTACAATCGCGGCTCGGCCTTTCTTACCTGTTTATCAGCCATGATCTGGGGGTGGTGCGGGCCATTACCGACCGGGTATTGGTGATGAAAGCCGGGCAAATTGTGGAAAACGGCAAGACGGAAGATATTTTCAACAACCCCACCCACCCCTATACACAGGCGCTGCTGGCTGCGGCTCCAAAACTTGAGGAGATGATAAAATGACCAAAATATGGTTTGATACGGATAAATGCCTGATTGCTGGTGAATGGGTGGAGCCGATGGGCGGCGAGACATTGCCACTGGAAAACCCCTCTACCGGCGAAGAACTGGCACGGATATCTCGTGGTCAAAAGGCGGATATAGATGCAGCGGTCATCGCCGCCCAGGCCGCGCTTGATGGCGAATGGGGCGCGATGACGGCGTTAGAGCGTGGACGTATTTTGCAACGCATGTCTGGCGCCGTTCTGGAACGTGTGGACCAGTTGGCAGCTCTGGAGGCGGCAGATGTGGGCAAACCGCTCAAACAGGCCCGCGCCGATGCGGTGGCGCTAGCGCGCTATCTGGAATTTTACGCGGGGGCTTGTGACAAGGTGCATGGCGAAACCATTCCCTATCTGGCGGGCTACACGGTTTATACCCTGCGCGAGCCGCACGGGGTGACCGGCCATATCGTGCCGTGGAATTACCCGATGCAGATCATTGGCCGCTCGGTAGGGGCGGCTTTGGCGATGGGCAATGCGGCGGTGCTGAAACCGGCCGAGGAGGCGTGCCTGACCGCGCTGGCCTTTGGGGCGATTGCACTGGAGGCGGGCTTGCCGGCAGGGGCGCTCAATATCGTGCCGGGGCTGGGGGCGGAAGCGGGGGCGGCGCTTGCAGCCCATACCGGCGTGCAGCATATATCCTTTACCGGCTCGGTGGCCACGGGTGAGGTTATTCAGGCAGCGGCGGCGAAGAACGTAATTCCGGTGACGCTGGAACTGGGCGGGAAATCTCCGCAAGTGGTGTTTGATGATGCCGATCTTGAGGCGGCTTTGCCGTTTTTGGTTAATGCGGGCATTCAGAATGCCGGGCAAACCTGCTCGGCCTCCTCGCGCATATTGATGCAGCGCGGGATCTATGAAAAGCTTAGTGCGATGATGGCGGCGCGCTATAAAGAGCTGGTGGTTGGCCCGGCTGAAGCCGACCTCGATATCGGCCCGCTGATTTCGGCGCGCCAAAAGGGGATTGTGGAGGGGTTTGTGAAGATGGCGGACCCGAGCCGGATTTTGGCGCAGGCGCAGATGAGCGAAGGCCTGCCCGAGGGTGGCCACTATTTTGCCCCGACACTTTATGGTGGCATTGCTCCGGATAGCTCGTTGGCGCAGGATGAAATTTTCGGCCCCGTGCAGGTGATTATCCCGTTTGAGGACGAGGCCGAGGCGCTGGCTATTGCCAATGGCACCGCCTACGGGCTGGTGGCCTCGGTCTGGACGCGGGACGGGGCGCGACAGATGCGCATGGCAAAGGCGCTGCGCGCCGGGCAGGTGTTTATCAACAATTATGGCGCTGGCGGCGGAGTGGAATTGCCCTTTGGCGGGGTCGGGAAATCCGGCCACGGGCGCGAAAAGGGGTTTGAGGCGCTTTACGGGTTTTCGGTGCTGAAAACCGTGGCGGCGCATCATGGTTGAAACGGGGCCCCTGCGGATATCCAATAAGGATGCCCGCAGGCTGTGGCTGCATAGCCACGGCCTAACTGCCCCGCCCACGGGGCCGCTTGATGTGATGGCGACCATCAAAGCGCTTGGTTTTGTGCAAATCGACTCGGTCCGAAATGTCACCCGTGCGCACCACCACATCCTGTGGTCACGCAACCGGAATTACCGCGAGTCGCACCTCTGGCCTTTGCTGAAATCTCGCCAGCTATTCGAGCACTTCACCCATGATGCCAGCCTGATCCCGATGGACACCTTACCCATGTGGCAGCGGCAATTTACCCGTATGGGAAAATATGTGGCCAATAGTGAGTGGTTTGCCTCCAACCTTGGCCAGCAAAACATCAAGGATATCAAAGCCCGCATTCAGGCAGAAGGCCCGCTTTCCACCCATGCTTTTAGTAGCGAACTTGATGCTGAAAGCAAAACCTGGGCCCGCCCGCCACACAAAAGGGCGCTGGATAAAATGTGGTATGCGGGGGAGTTGGCTACTTCTCGCCGTGAAAACTTTGTGAAATTTTACGATGTGGCAGAACGGGTGTTTCCGGAGCATTTGCGTGAAGATCTGCGGCCCGAGGCTGTGCAAATCAACTGGCTTTGCACAGAGGCGCTCCATCGGCTCGGCTTTGGCTCTTCCCGCGAAATTGCCCGGTTTTGGGATGCGGTGACGCTAAATGAAGCGCGCGCATGGGTGGCGGGATTGCGCGAGGTCGAGGTCGAGGCCGCAGATGGAAGTCTCACAAAAGCCTTTGCCGCGCCTGATATCACTCAAAGGCTGGCGCAAACGCCCCGTCTCTCGGCCCACCTGCGTATTATCAACCCGTTTGATCCGGCAATCCGCGACCGTGTGCGCCTTGAGCGCCTGTTTGGCTTTGCCTATCGTAACGAGATGTTTGTACCCAAAGCTAAAAGACAATGGGGGTATTATGTGTATCCCCTGCTTGAGGGCGCGCGGTTTGTTGGCCGGATCGAGCTAAAAGCCGACCGCAAAGCCGGTTGGCTGAAGGTTGTCGGATTTTGGCCGGAAGCAGGCATAAAGTGGGGAAAATCCCGGAGAGAAAAGCTGGAGATGGAATTAACGCGGTTGGCACGCTTTGTCGGACTGGAAACCATCGAATGGCACGCCTAGCGGCATATTGCGGATAAGCCCGCTGCGCTGAAAATGCAGCGGGCAGATTTTTCCTAATTTCCCATTGCCTTGCCATTGGCCATAGCCCAGTGATGGGGCTGATGATGTGGCCCCGAGGCCAGCATGCCATAAAACCCCAGGGCTTTTAGCTTGGCAAGGTCGGTTTCGGGCACGGTGATGCTGATCGCCGCGCCGTTTTCAAGCGCTTCGGCGCTATAGGCCCAGCCGTCTACGCCGTCCATCATCTGCGCGTGGCTAAGCACCATGCGGGTGATGGAGGGGGCGACATCCGGCCCGCCGGTAACAGTGAAGCGCACGCCGCCTTTGATGTCTTCGGCCTCGGCTGTCGAGTCGATGGTGACGATATCCATGTCGCGCAGGTGCTGGCGCAGGGCGTTGATGTCGACACTTGACCAGTCGGTGTCGGGGTTGGCTTCAAGCTGCCGCACAACCTCGGAAATGGCAGCAAAAGCAGACTGGCCCGGCTCTGAAAGCGGTGGGCCACCAACGCCGGCCTGACTGCCCATATTAACGGCCATTATGCTTTGCATCTGGCCCATGCCCTGCTGGGTATCGCCCATGCTTTGGGCTTGCCCCATACCCATACCCTGCTGGGCCATCCCCGCGCCCATGCCCTGCATCTGGCCCATCATCATCATCTGCATCATTTGCATCATCATTTGCATCATAGGCATCATCTGGTCGCCGCCACCCATCCGGGCCATACCACCGGCATTGCTGCCGCCCATTTGCATCATGCTGCTGGCATCAGCTCCGCTGTTTTGGTCCATCATTCGGGGCTGGTTGCTGCCATCCATGCCCGCCATCGCGCCGTCCATCTGTGCCAGAGCGGGAGTGCCGACAATCGCGGTGCAGATCAGTAGTGTTTTTAGCATTTTAGGTTCCTTTGGTTGTTATCGCTATCGGGTGTTGTATATCCGCAGGCTAGCTTACATGATAAAGGTCATGTCCGCGCGATTTACACAACATCTTGAACGCCTCAAACCGCGCAGCTTTCGCTATGCGTTGGGGGCAACGGTGCTGCATGCCGAAGCCGCGGTCGAATCACTTTTTGTTGTGCATGGCGGTCTGCTGCATTTGCAGCGATTTCAAGCCGATGGTGTGGCGGTGGTGCGGCGGTGGTGCGGTGGCCGAAAGCGTGCTGCTGGCCTATGCTCTGCGCAAATCACGCAAACGCGCCGAGATTTTGGCGCTCAAAACCGTGAAGCCGCGGCTAGAGGCGTGGCTCACGTGGAATCACGGTCTTTTACCTGCCAAGGGCGCGTGGCATCATGTGGCGGACGAGGTGGGAATCAGCAAAGAGGCGCTCTATCGTGAGCTCTCGAGGCGGCAAAAACAGGAAGGGTGATCCATGCGACTGGCACGAAAAACAGCGATAGTAACCGGCGGCGGCTCCGGCTTTGGCGAGGGGATCGTAAAAAAATTCGTCAAAGAAGGCGCGATGGTAATCGTTGTCGACATTAACGCTGATGCCGCAAAAAGGGTGGCGGAGCAGCACGGCTGTATGGCGTTTCAGGCGGATGTTTCAAAAATGGCAGATTGGCAAGCGTTGGCAGAAATAGTGAGAAAAACCAGCAAACACATTGATATTCTTGTTAATAATGCCGGCATTACCCACCTGCCACAACCGATGGACGAGGTTTCGGAAGAGGAGTTCGATCGGGTGATGGCGGTCAATGCCAAGTCGGTTTTCCTTTCGGCCAAAACCATTGTTCCGATGATGAAAGAGGTTGGCAGTGGTGCGATCCTCAATGTCGCCTCGACAGCAGGGGTGTCGCCGCGCCCCAACCTTAACTGGTATAATGCCTCAAAAGGCTGGATGATCACTGCCACCAAGGCAATGGCGGTAGAGCTGGCGCCACTGGGTATTCGGGTCAATGCCATAAACCCCGTTGCGGGCGAAACCCCGCTACTGCAAAGCTTCATGGGCGAAGACACTCCGGAAATTCGCGCCAAATTCATCTCCACCATTCCGCTGGGTCGCTTTTCCACCCCCGAAGATATGGCCAACGCCGCATGTTTCCTTTGCTCTGACGAGGCCAGTATGATCACCGGCGTCGCCCTCGATGTCGACGGGGGGCGCTGCATATGAAGCCCGGTATGCGCAATCTTATTACCGATATTCGTGGCCTGCGTGTGGGCAACGCAGAGGATAAAACCCTGAAATCCGGCAGTACTGTGCTGCTTGGCGACAAGCCTTTTACGGCGGCGGTCTCTGTCATGGGGGGCGCTCCCGGCACGCGGGATACAGATATGCTCGCCCCCGACAAGCTGGTGGCCGAGGTTGATGCACTGGTGCTTTCGGGTGGCTCGGCTTTTGGCCTTGATGCCGCCAGCGGGGTGGTGGATGCCCTGCGCGCGCAGGGGCGGGGTTTTGTGGTTGGCGAGGCGGTTATTCCGCTTGTGCCCGCAGCGATCCTTTTTGACCTGCTGAATGGAGGCGAAAAGGCATGGAGAAAAAACCCTTATCACGGGTTGGGCATGCGGGCTTTTGGGGCATTGGACGAGGATTTCATGCTTGGTAGTGTCGGGGCAGGGTGCGGCGCTACCACCGGCACCCTGAAGGGCGGGCTTGGTTCGGCCTCGGTGGTGCTCGATAGCGGGCACACGGTTGGGGCGCTGGTTGCGGTCAATGCCTTTGGCGCGGTCACCCACGAGAGCGGCCATTTCTGGGCGGCTCCGTGGGAGGTATCCGGCGAGTTTGGCGGCCTTGGCCCCGCCCCGATGGGCGACCCGCTGGCCCTGCCCAGCCATGCCAAAATGCAGGGTTTTAGCGAAAAGGCCAACACAACCATTGCCATTGTCGCCACTGACGCCGTGCTTGACAAAGCCCAGGCCACCCGCATGGCCACGGTTGCGCATGATGGTATGGCCCGCTCGATCCTGCCCAGCCACACCCCTGTAGACGGAGATCTGGTCTTTGCTGTCGCCACCGGTGAAATACCGCTCGATGATGCGGTAGTGGAGCCACTGATGATCGGCCATGCCGCTGCGCTTTGCCTGTCGCGCGCGATTGCCCGGGGGGTGTATGAGGCGCAGGCAGCGGCGGGTGATACCCTGCCGACATGGCAGCAAAAATACGGCTGAGGCGCGCGGCCTATTGCGGCAGCTTTCGCCCCCAGCGCCGGTGCAGCCAATACCACTGCTCGGGGTTGGCGTAGACCCGCGCGGACAGGCTGTCATTGATCAGGGTGGTCATTTCCAGCGGGTCGCTATGCTTTAGTGGCGCTTCAATGTGGATATCACAGGCGCGCCTGTCTGGCCGCAAAACCGCATAGACCGGCACAATCAGTGCGTTATACTTAATTGCAAGCGCCGCCATAATGGTTGAGGAAGGTGCTGGCTTCCCCATAAAATCAATAGCTTCGCCGTCTTTTACCCGCTGGTCCAGCAATACCGATACCATGCCGCCCGATTTAAGGTGTTTGATCATTTGGCGGGTGCCGGTTGGCCCGACAGGAAATAGCGGCACGCCATCAACCGACATGGTTTCCTTGAAGCGGCGTTCAAAAAACGGGTTACTGCTTTCTTTGTATATTGCGGCACTTGGGTAGCCTTTACGCGCCAGAATAATGCGAATGGCCTCCCACTGCCCAAAATGCCCCGAAACCACAATTACCGGCTGCCCGGCATTTTGCGCCGCCACGATCGGCTCAAAAGCCCCCGGCTCATAGTGGATACCCTGATAGCTGTGGTGAAATTCGTGGTTATAAAACGCCTCGATAAACCGCTCGCCGATATTGGTGGTAATATCCTTGACCAGCACCGCCATCTCCGGCTTTTCCATGCCTGGATAGATTAGCAAAAGATTGTCGGTTATGCGTTTTTTCAGCGAGGGCACCCAGCGCACGATACCGCCCACCAGCACCCCGCCTGCGCGCACCCGCAGCCCGAAGGGCAGGGGGCGCAGCGCATAGGGCAAGGCCCAGATTAACAGGGCCTCCAGCCAGTGCCGAAAGTTTGTATTGCGTTTCATGCCTTCCTGTCTAATTGTTTTGCCTGACCCTGCCTACCGCAGAAATGGGGAAATATGGTTTTTCTGGATATCTGGCGCTCTTATCGTGCCCTGCCGCTTTGGGTGCAAATCTGGGTGCTTGGTATTTTGATGCCGGTTAATCTTGCGGCCCTGTTTTTTATGGGCCAGCCCGGCGGTGTTTGGGTGGCGGTGCTGGCAATCGGTGCGATGCTTCCCAATATCGGCATTCTGGTTTTTGAGCGCGGCCTGTCAAAAATGATGGCCTTTCCGCACCTGTTACCCTGGAGCGGATTGATTATCTGGTTGCTGGTTGCCATGCCGCAAGGCAGTGCGGCTTATGGCGTATATCTCTGGGTTTTGATTGTGGTAAACGGAATTTCTCTGGGGTTTGATTTTCCAGACGGGGTCAAATGGTGGCGTGGGGACCGTGCGATCGCCGGCAAATAAAAAGCGCCCCGAAAGGCGCTTTATCTATTTTTTGATCGGGTTGATCATCATGACCATCTGCCGGCCTTCCATTTTCGGAATGCTGTCCACCTTGCCCAGATCGGCCTCGGTTACATCGACGGCCACCCGTTCGAGCAGTCTGCGCCCGAGATTGAGGTGCGCCATCTCGCGGCCGCGAAAGCGCAGGGTTACCTTGCATTTATCGCCATTTTCCAAAAACTTGAAAACATTGCGCATTTTGACTTCATAATCATGGGTGTCGGTATTGGGGCGAAATTTCACCTCCTTGACCTCGATGATTTTCTGCTTTTTGCGCGCTTCGTTGTCTTTTTTCTGCTGTTCGTATTTGAACTTGCCAAAATCCATGATCTTGCACACGGGTGGTTTGGCATTGGGCGAAATTTCGACAAGGTCAAGCCCGACATCGGCAGCAAGCTGCATGCCGCGCTCTGGCGTTACAACGCCGACGTTTTCACCTTCGGCGCCAATAAGGCGGATTTCGTCTGCACGAATGCGGGAGTTGGCGCGGGGGCCGGTATCGCGCTGCGGAGGCGCGTTATGAGGTCTGCGGGCTATGGGTCAAGTCCTTGTGTTGTTTTATCGAAGGGGCCAGATACGGCCCATGGTTAGTAATTGGAGAAGTTCACCCCGTTGGTCAAGTGGCTAGGCGCTCGCAACCACCAAAAGCTGCATATTTGCGGGTATTCTGCGTAAAACAGCCGGCTTTCGGGCGTGGCCTGGCGAATCAGCACCTGAAACCGGCCCGCTATCCGGGGCGGTTGGTGGTGTCGAGCGCGCGGGTGCTGATAATCTTGTGCTCCCAGCGCAGCACGCCCTTGATGCTTGGCATGTTACTAAACAAAAAGGTTGCCCTGAAGTCGCGCAACTGTCCGGGAGGGGTGACCATACGGGCATAGCCGTCATCCTCCCCGATGGTAAAGCAGGCGTCCAGCGGAGTGTCGTCATTGGCGCAATCATAGAGGGTTATATCAATAGTCACACCGGTGAGGGTATAGCTCGTGGAGCCGTTGATCGCGCTGCCGGTGAGCATAGCTGTGCGCGGACCGATATCCAGCTCCAGCCCTTCAAGGGTTATGTCTTCGATCGATATCCGGTTGCGCTCCACCTGCTGTTCGGGGGGCGAAAATACCATATAGGCCACCAATCCGCCGATCAGCATAAAAGCAATGATGCTCCCCGCGATCCGCATTTCGGGCCGCCGAAAAAGGATGTAGATATAAAGGGCAAGGACGATAAAGACTTGAACAGCAATCACTGGATATTCCTTTGTTTCTGGCGGTTTGCCTGATGTTGTTTCTATCTAAGCATAGCAGGGCCGGGTTTCCAGCCTTATGCGCCTTATCTATAGCCTTCGGGGTTACGTTTTTGCCAGCGCCAGTGGTCAGCACACATCCGCGCCAGATCATATTTAGCCCGCCAGCCCAGTAAATCGGCGGCCTTGCCCGGCTCTGCACAGATGATCGCGACATCACCCGCACGGCGCGGCGCGTTGCGGGTGGCGATATCAAAGCCGCAGGCCGCCTCCCACGCCCTATGCACTTCGCGCACGCTGGAGCCTTGCCCCGTGCCAAGATTAACCACGCTTGTCCGGTTATCTGCCGCCTGCCCGGAGAACAGATGTTCTATCGCCATCACATGGCCGCGCGCCAGATCCTCCACATGGATATAATCGCGGATAGCGGTGCCGTCGGGGGTGTCATAATCATTGCCAAAAATATCGAGCTGCGCCCGCCGTCCCGTCGCCACCTGCGCGATAAAAGGAAACAGGTTATCAGGCACCCCCAGCGGGTCTTCTCCGATTTCGCCGGAGCCATGGGCAGCGACAGGGTTGAAATAGCGCAATACCACCGAGCGCCAGCCGGAAGATGCAGCCGTCATATCGGTCAGGATCTGCTCGACCATCAGTTTGGTTTTGCCGTAAGGGTTGACCGGGCCGGTGGGGGTGTTCTCATCCATGGGTCGCCCGCCGGTTTCGCCATATACCGTGGCCGAGGAGGAAAATACCATCCGCGAAACCCCGTGGCGCAGCATGGCATTCAAAAGCTGGCTGCTGCCCGCCACGTTTACATCATAATAAAGCCCCGGGCGAGCCACAGACTCGCCGACAGCCTTCAGCCCTGCCAGATGGATCACCGCATCAATCTTGTGGTTTTCAAACAGGGTATCAAGCGCTCCGGCATCCCGCACATCGCCCTCGACCAAAACAGGCGCGCCATTGCTGATCCGCGCCACGCGCTCAATGGCTTTGGGCGAGGAATTGGAAAGGTTGTCAAACACCACCACCCGGTATCCGGCATTGAGCAGGGCCAGCACCACATGGCTGCCGATATAGCCGGCCCCGCCGGTGGCCAATACGGTTTTGCTCATGCTTGCTCCCCCCGTAAAATAGCCAGCAAGCGCACGGCCTCCCGCGCCGGATTGTCCATGCGCCATATTTCATCCGACAGGGTGGCAAAATCAATATAATCGCGCAAAGTGTGTAGGGCGGCATCATCCAGCGCGCCTTCGGCAACCACGGGCACCTCTATCATCTCGCTCCACCATTGAAAAAGCTCGACCCCTGCGCGCTGGCCATCGCCAAGCTCGCCCATATCCCCGACCGGCCCGAAGCTGACATAATCCGCACCGGCCTCGGCGGCGTTCATGCCGGCATGTTTCGAGGTTTTGCAAAAACTGCCAATGATAGCCTCGGCCCCCAACGTCTCCCGCGCCAACCGCACCTGACGCTCGCCGCTGTCAAGGTGCACCCCGTCCAGCCCGTGAGGGGCCACAAAGCGAAAGTGGCCGTCAATGACCACCGCCACCTCGCGGGTATGGCAGGCATCGCGAATCTGGTCCGCTGCGCGGCCGATAATGGATGCATCAAGGGTGGAAAGGGATATCCGTACACAGGTGACCGGCACGCTATCAAGCACCGCCGCCAGTTTTGGAACAAAGTCTCCCAGCTCGATCTCTGCCGGCGTGGCAAGGGTGATTTGGGCAAATTCTTGTTGGGGCATCAGGTCATTCCAGTATGTTTGGATTCTTTTAACGTGCCCGCGCTCCAAGGTCTATGCCCGGTTGCCAATCCGGTGTTGCCATATGAAACCCCTCGAAGCCCGCTACCGCAAGACAGACCTACCGGCATATATTCCGGTTTCGCCCAGTTCCTCCTCGATGCGGATTAACTGGTTATACTTTGCCAGCCGGTCCGAGCGGCTGAGCGAGCCGGTCTTGATCTGCCCGCAATTGGTGGCCACAGCAAGGTCGGCAATGGTCGTATCCTCGGTTTCGCCCGAACGGTGGGACATTACGGCGCTCATCTTCGCCCGATGTGCCATATCCACGGCCTCCAGCGCTTCGGTCAATGTGCCGATCTGGTTGACCTTGATCAGGATCGAGTTGGCCGAGCCATCCTCTATGCCCCGCGCCAACCGCTCTGTATTTGTCACAAAAAGATCATCGCCGACAATCTGGCAGCGGTCGCCTATTTTTTCAGTGAGCAGCGCCCAGCCTTCCCAGTCATCCTCGTCCATCGGGTCCTCGACCGAGATGATCGGGTAGCTATCCACCAGTCCGGCGATATAGTCGGCATTCTGGGCCGCGTTGAGCTTTTTGCCCTCGCCCTTCATATCATAAACGCCGTCTTTATAGTATTCGGAGGCCGCGCAATCCAGCGCAAGAAAAACATCCTCGCCAGCTTTATATCCGGCTTTCTCAATAGATTTCATAATGAAATCAAGCGCCTCTACCGCGCTTGACAGATTGGGCGCAAAGCCGCCCTCGTCGCCGATGCCGGTGTTTAGGCCAGCTGCCGAAAGCTCGCGCTTGAGGGTATGAAATATCTCCGCTCCGATGCGCACCGCTTCCGAGAGGCTTTCCGCCCCTACGGGCATAATCATGAATTCCTGAATGTCGATCGGGTTGTCGGCATGCTCACCGCCATTGATGATATTCATCATCGGCACTGGCAGGGTGCGTGCCGAAGTGCCACCGATATAGCGGTAAAGCGGCATGCCCAGATGCTCGGCGGCTGCCTTGGCCACCGCCAGCGACACACCCAAAATAGCATTGGCGCCAAGCCGTGCCTTGTTCTCTGTGCCGTCAAGCTCGCATAATAGCTGGTCAATTCCGACCTGATCGGTGGCATCCACCCCGATCAGCTCTTCCGTGATTTCGCCATTGACCGCGTCCACCGCCTTCAGCACACCCTTGCCGCCATAGCGCGCGGGGTCACCATCTCGCAGCTCGTGGGCCTCGTGCGCGCCGGTAGAGGCCCCCGATGGCACCGCCGCCCGCCCGCGCGCCCCGTTTTCGAGGTATACATCGACCTCGACCGTCGGGTTGCCCCGACTGTCCAGTATTTCGCGGGCGATAATATCGACAATAGCGCTCATGGGTCCATCCTCGGGGTTGGTGCATTGTTGGGGGCTGTTTATACCCGCACCCTACAAATTTAAAGTGTTTTTCGGGCCATATGTTCGCGATATATCGTAAACAGCCCCGAACCGATGATAACCCCCGCCCCGAGCAGGGTATAAAAATCCAGCACCTCGCCAAAGACCAGCACGCCGAACGCCATGGCAAATACCAGCCGCACATAGCGAAACGGAGTCACCACTGCCACCTCGCCAATACGCATGGCCGCCACGATCATATAATAGCCCACCGGCCCGACAATCAGCGCCGCCGTAATATACACCGCATCCACCCCGACAGGCAGCACCGGCGGCCCCTCGAACAGCATCATGAAAAGCCCCGCCGGAATAACCACCCCGAAGCCATAGGCTGACAGCACCATGCTGCTCACCCGCGCCGGCATTGCCCGCGTCGCCAGATCCCTGATCGACAACCCGATCACTCCCATCACCGCAAAAAGCGATGCGGGCTGAAAACCCTCAAGCCCGGGCCGGATCACAATAAGCACCCCGACAAAACCGACCCCGATTGCGATCCACCGTCGCCAGCCCACGGTTTGCCCCAAAAACAGCGCCGCCCCGAGGGCCACCGCCAGCGGGGTCGCCTGCAAAATAGCCGACGCGCTTGAGAGCGGGGTCAGCACCACCGCCAGAACATAGCCCGAGGTGCCGATGATCTCGCCAAAGTTTCGCAACAGTACCGGCCCGAGCCACAGATCACGGCTAAAAATTACCTCGCCCCGCCACTTGGCCAACACGGCAAATATCGCAAATCCCCCCACCCCGAGCATCACCAGTATCTGCCCCGTGCCCATGCTTAGGGCCAGTTTTTTAATAAAGGTATCCTCGACAGCAAAGGCCGCCATGGCCCCCAGCATCAGCAAGATGCCGATCAGGTTATCGGATTTCTGTCTCATATGGCCCTCGCTGAGCGAGGCTCAGTCTTTACGTTTTATCGGGGTCCCGTAAAGCTCCAGCTTGTGGCCGCGCAGCTTGTAGCCCAGCTTGGCGGCGATCTTTTCCTGCAAGGCTTCGATCTCGGGGTCGACAAATTCAATAACCTCTCCCGACTGGATGTCAAATAAATGATCGTGATGCTCGCGATCAGCATCTTCGTAGCGTGCGCGCCCGTCGCCGAATTCGTGGCGCTCCAGTATAGAGGTCTCCTCGAACAGCTTGACCGTGCGATAAACCGTAGCAAGGCTTATTTTCGGGTCAACCTCTGCCGCGCGGTTATAGATTTCCTCGACATCGGGGTGGTCGGTGCAGCCCTCGAGCACGCGTGCGATCACCCGCCGCTGGCCTGTCATCCGCAAGCCCTGCGCCTCGCAGCGCGCCAGAATGGTATCTTTTTTCATAGCCCCCTCCTAGCGCAATTTGCGTGGATATAAAACTGTTTTTGCGAGACCTGCCAGCCTGGGTGTCTACGGAATTCCTAGCGGCTTATGGCGGGTTTTCCCCGCGATTGAGCCGCCGCGCCAGTGGCGCGATGCTCAGCCCCTGCACAATAATGCTGAACAGTACCACAATATAGGTGATCGTCAGGATCAGCGGTTTCCACTCGTTGGGCGGCAAGGAAAGTGCCAGGGCCACAGATATTCCGCCTTTCAGCCCGCCCCATGTCATGATCGGAATGACATCGCGGCGGTATGTCTTCCAACGCGAGAGCATAAATATCGGTAAAGCCACTGCCGCCAGCCGCGCCAGAAGTGAAAGGAATATTCCCAACAGGCCGGCCATCACCATCTCCAGCTCGAAGGCAACGGCAAATACCTCGACCCCGATCAGCAGAAAAAGCAGCGCGTTCAGGATCTCGTCCACCAGCTTCCAGAAGGCATTGAGATACTCGCGCGTGGTCTGGCTCATGCCGTATTTCACCCCGACATCACCGATCAACAACCCCGCCACCACTGCCATGATAGGTCCGGATACCCCGAGCATCACCGCCAACTGATAACCGCCAAAGGCCAGCCCGAGCGAGAGCAGAACCTCGAGCGGATAATCATCAATCCGCTTCATCATTAAAAACACGACCCAGCCCAGAAAGCCCCCGAGCGCTGCCCCCCCGAGCGCCTCCTTGCCAAAAAGCATAAATGCGCTGCTGACCGTTGCCTCGCCGTGCCCCGCCACCGGAAAGGCCAGCCCGACCAGAAACAAAAACACCACATAGCCCACCCCGTCATTAAACAGGCTTTCCCCCGCGATCTGGGTCTCCAGGCTTTTACGCAGGTTGGCCTCGCGCAGCACCCCCAGCACCGCAACCGGATCGGTGGGCGAGATCAATGCTCCGAAAATCAGCGCAATCAACAAAGGCACACCGAGGGCAAAATACAGCCCCATTCCGGCAATCACGGTCGAGATCAAAACCCCGATTGTCGCCATTAGCGCCACCGTCCACCCTTCGGTTTTCAGGTCTGAAACCTTGACATGCAGCGCTCCCGCAAACAGCAGCAGTCCGAGCATGCCGTCCAGCAATGTGTCGGAAAACTCAAGATGCTCGACCGCGATTCTTATCGTTGCCGAGAGGCCGAGATCAGGCAAGACCAGATCAAGCCCCATGATGCTGATCGAAGCTATCAGCGCTACAATCAGAATGCCGATCGAAGAGGGCAGGTGCAGGAAGAAATAATTGATACTGCCAAAAAGGCCGGCAAGCACAATCATCAACGAGGCAATTTGCAGGGCGTCCATGGTCACTCCCGGTTGTTTTTCGAGCCATAGCACATTTATCTTCCGTGCCAATAAAAAACCCGCGCCACAATCCGGCGCGGGCTGTTATTCTGGCAGAAACCCAATGAAAATCAGCCGTCAAAATCCACTCGTTCGACGATCTGCAACGCCTGGCTGCGCAGACGTGCGATATCCTCTAGCGGTGTGTTGTCGGCGGTAAACTCTCCCCAGCCGGCCACCAGCGCACTTGGCGGCACATCACCGTTTAGCGGATACTCGTAATTGGCCTCGGCATAAAGTGCCTGCGCAACATCTCCGGTCAAAAACTCCATTAGCGCCAGCGCGTTATCCGCGTTGGGGGCCGAGGCGGTCATGGCCATGCCCGACAGGTTGATATGGGTGCCGGAACCTTCAAACACAGGAAAAACAATATTAACAGCATTGGCCCATTCGGCCTGCTCGGGGTCGGTCAGCATTTTGCCCATATAATAGGTGTAACCGATGGCAATATCGCACTCCCCAGCCCAGATCGCCTTGACCTGCGCACGGTCATTGCCTTGGGGTGAGCGGGCGAGGTTGGCCTTTACACCGCGTAGCCAGCTTTCGGTTTCGGCCTCGTCGTAGCGGGCCAGATAGGCGGCTGTCAGCGCAATATTATAATCATGCGTGCCCGAACGGGTGCATATACGGCCACGCCACTCCGGATCTGCCAGCGCTTCATAGGTGGTGATCGCGCCGGCAGATACCCGTTCTTTGGAGGTGTAGAATATCCGCGCCCGCGAGGTCAGACCAAACCAGTTTCCACCGGCGTCGCGGTAAGTGGCAGGGATATTGGTCTCGATCACGTCAGAGCGCACGCTTTGTGTCAGCCCGGCCTGCACTGCGGCGTCAAGATTGGCGATGTCGGCGGTCAGGATCACATCGGCAGGAGAGCGGCGGCCCTCGGCGCGCAGCCGCTCCAGCAATCCCTTCTTGAGAAATACAACATTGACCTCAATTCCGGTAGTATCGGTAAACGCCTCGATAATCGGATCGATCAGATCGGGTTGGCGGGATGAATAGATATTGACCTCTTGAGCCGCAACGCCAAAAGCAGTGGCGCTGAGCACGGTGGCAAGAACGATGTTTTTCATTGAAAATCTCCGGTTATCGCGACCCCTGCTTAACCCGAGTAAAATACTCAAGTCAATACCCGAGTAAAATGTTAGGAATTATTTTTCCGCCCGCTTGGCTGCCTCCCAAAGCGCATCCATCTCCGCAAGATCAGAGTTTTGGGGAGAGGATCCTTTGGCCTTAAGAGCTGTCTCTACTGCATTGAAACGGCGAGTAAATTTTGCGTTTGCTTTGCGCAATGCCTCCTCTGGCGATACCCCGAGATGCCGCCCGAGATTGGTGATAACAAACAAAAGATCACCAAATTCTTCCTCAACCTCGGCGGCGCTTAATTTTTCGTGCGCTTCGACCAGCTCGGCTGATTCTTCGTTGATCTTATCAAGGACCATTACGGTTTCAGGCCAGTCAAACCCGACCCGCGCCGCGCGGTTTTGCAGTTTTAGCGCGCGGGTCAGGGCAGGGAGGTTTGGCGCTACACCGTCGAGCACAGAGGTTGGCGCGCCGCGCTCAACCGCCTTCAGCTCTTCCCAATCCGCTACTTGCTGTTCGGCGGATTTCTCGCGGCTTTCATCGCCAAAAACATGCGGATGGCGGGCGACCATTTTATCGGAAACGGCCTGCACTACAGCATCAAAATCAAACATCCTCGCCTCATCAGCCATTTGCGCGTGAAAAACCACATTGAGCAGCACATCCCCCAGCTCGCCGGGCAAATCACCCCATGCCTGCCGCTCGATGGCGTCGGCGACCTCGTAGGCCTCCTCCACCATATAGGGCGCGATGGAGGCAAAATCCTGCTCGATATCCCACGGACAACCGCTATCTTTATCACGCAAGCGGCGCATGATTTCGAGCAGGCGGCTGATGCCGACAGTGCGGTCCTCTATAATACCATTTGATTTCATCTGGTTACCATCAATTTTTCCAGTCCGCGAAAATGGTAGCGGTCAGCATATACCGGCTTTTTGGTCAGTGCCAGATCTGGGCAGGCCTTTAGCAATATCGGCATTGAATTGAGCATTTCCATCCGGGCCATCGGCGCGCCAATACAAAAATGCAGCCCCGCGCCAAAGGCCAGTTGGCGGGCGTTGTTTCGGGCGGGGTGGAAGGTTTGAGGGTTTTCATAAACTGACGGATCGCGGTTGGCTGCCGCCAGCAAAAGCCCGACCTGTTCGCCGCGCTTGAAATCATGGCCGCCCACACGCACATCCTCCAGAGCGTAGCGGGTAAACATATGCAACGGCGGATCAAGGCGGAGGGTTTCCTCGATAATTTTCAGGTTTTCTTTGTCATCCTGCCCAAAGCGGATGCCGGTTTCCAGCAATAACTTTATTCCGTTGGAAATACCGTGAACCGTGGCTTCATGCCCCGCATTTAATAAAAGAATACAGGTGGTAATCAGCTCGTCTTCTGTCAGTTTTTCGCCTTTATCGCGCGCCGAAATCAGCTCTGAAATCAGGTCGTTTTTCGGGCTAATCCGCCGCATGGCGACAAAATCCCGAATATAGTCCATGAAAGCCACCGTCGCGGCCTCGGTGCGGTCTTCCAGCGGGCGGTCGCGGCGCGCCTGATAGATGGCAACCATATCATGGGACCACGTCAGCAGTTGTGGGGCCATTTCTTCGGGCACGCCGAGCAGGCGGCAAATGACGACTACGGGTATGACCTCGGCAAACTCTGTCAGCAGGTCAAACGGGCCATCGGGAAAGGCGGATATCAAATCATGGCTTAGCGTTCGCACTTCGGGGGCCATGGCGTTGATGCGGCGGGCGGTAAAAGCGCGGGTCAGCAGGGCGCGGATGCGGGTATGGGAAGGTGGCTCGATTGCCAGAATGGACCGGCTTTCAAAAGCGTAAAATTCACGCAGATGCTCAGGCGGTTCGGGGGCCAGATCGTCGGGAAGCTCGGAGGCAAACCGGCGATCGCGCAAGAGATCATTTACCACTTTATGCTGGGTCGAGCAATAAAATCCGTAGTCTTTCCAGTAGAATAGCTGGCCTTCTTTGCGCATAAGATCATAAGTCGGGTAAGGGTTTTGCACAAATTCTGGATCAAGCGGATTTTGGTTTGTCATCCCGCGCGATCCAGTGCCTGCTCCAGATCGGCGATCAGGTCATCCATCGCCTCGATGCCGATGCTGAGGCGCAGCAGATTTCCGGGAATGCCGTGGCCCGGACCGGCAACAGTGCGCCGATGCTCGATCAGGCTTTCAACCCCGCCAAGCGAGGTGGCCGGAATGAACACCCGACACCCCTTGGCCGTGGCCAGTGCCCGCCCCTCGGCCCCGCGCACAAGCAAAGACATCATGCCGCCAAATCCGCCGGTCATTTGTGCTGCGGCCACCCTATGCCCGGGGTGGCTTGGCAGACCCGGATAAAGCACACGCTCTATCGCGGGGTGGGATGTAAAATGCCGCGCCAGCGCGAGAGCGTTTTTGCTGGCCTGATCATAGCGCACAAAGAGCGTGCGCAGCCCGCGGATCAACAGCCAGGCCTCGAAACCGGGTAAAACCGTGCCCTGAAAGTCGCGCACGCTGCGGATCTCGCTCCAGATCGGCAGATCGGCCTGCACTGACAGCACCCCCGCTGTCAGGTCCGAGTGGCCATTGAGATATTTGGTGGCGGAGTGGAAGGAAATATCGGCCCCCAGCTCCAGCGGGCGTGTGGTGCAGGGCGGGGCGGCGGTGCTGTCACACATAAGGATTGCGCCTGCCGCATGGGCAAGGCGGGAGGCGGCCTTTATATCGGTGATCGACCAATCGCCATTGGCAGGGGTTTCGATCCAGACCAGCTTGGTTTGGCCGGGCTTGATCGCCGCTTCAAGTGCGGCCAGATTGCCGGCTTCAAAGCTGTCAAAGCCGATCACGCCCCGCGAAGCCTGCCGGTTTAGCCAGTTCAGCCCGACATGATACATCATCGATTGCGCCACCACATGGGCGCCCATCGGCAGGGCCTCTACCACTGCCACGGTGGCCGACATGCCGGAATTAAACAGGAGTGTTGATTTTGCACCCTCCAGTTCGGCGATTATCTGCTCGCCTTGCACGGTGGTGGGGGAGCCATAGCGGCTATAGATAAAGCCCTCGCGCAGCTCGTAATTCTCATCCCGCGCGAAGGTGGAGGCGCTGTGCATGGGTGGCACCACGGCGCCGTTTGCGCTATCCAGCATATGCAACGCCTGCGCAGCCTGGGTTTGTGGCGACAGGGTGTTGCGGCGCTGCATCAGTCGTTGCCCCGATATGGCTCGACATATTGCAAGGCCATGTCCCACGGAAAGAATATCCATGTATCCTGTGATACCTCGGTGATGAAAGTATCCACCATCGGGCGGCCCATAGGCTTGGCATAAACCGTGGCGATATGGGCTTTAGGGTAGCGGGATTTGACCACTTCGAGGGTTTTGCCGGTATCAACCAGATCATCGATGATCAATATCCCCTCGCCGTCACCGATGATACCGTCATCCGGCGCTTTCAGCACGATGGCGTCAGATTGTGCCTTATGGTCATAGCTTTTGATGCTGATGGTATCCACCGTGCGGATATCAAGCTCGCGCGCGATGATCATGGCGGGGGCCATGCCGCCACGGGTGATGGCAACCACGGCTTTCCACTCGCCACCATCGGGGGCCAGCTTTTCCAGCCGCCACGCAAGCGCGCGGCTGTCGCGGTGGATCTGGTCCCAGCTTATATGGAACCCTTTTTCGTGGGGGAGGCGTTCTGACATTATTTCCGTCCTGTTACTACATCGATATCGGGGGCGTCTTCGGCTTTCATGCCGACAACGTGGTAGCCGCAATCGACATGGTGGTTTTCGCCGGTAACACCGCTTGAAAGCTCGCTCAGCAAATACATGCCGGCCTTGCCGACATCGTCGGTGGTGACATTGCGGCGCAGCGGCGAGTTTAGCTCGTTCCACTTGAGGATGTAGCGAAAATCACCGATTCCCGAGGCGGCGAGGGTTTTTATCGGGCCAGCCGAGAGCGCATTGACGCGGATATTTTTCGGGCCAAGGTCCATCGCCATATAGCGCACGCTGGCCTCGAGCGCGGCCTTGGCGACCCCCATGACATTATAATGCGGCATTACCCGCTCGGAGCCATAATAGGTGAGGGTGAGCAGCGAGCCACCATCGGGCATCATCTTTTCGGCACGCTGTGCAACGGCGGTAAAGGAATAAACCGAGATATCCATGGTCATCTTGAAGTTAGCGGCACTGGTATCGACATAGCGGCCACGAAGTTCGGATTTATCTGAAAAACCAATGGCATGGACTAAAAAGTCAATCTTGCCCCACTTGGCTTCTACGGCCGCAAATGTTGCGTCGATCGAGGCTTCGTCGGTTACATCGCAGGGCAGCACCAGTTCGGCACCGACTGACTCCGCCAAGGGCTTCACCCGCTTGCCCAAGGCATCGCCCTGATAGGTGAAGGCCAGTTCGGCCCCTTGCTCGTGGCACATGCGCGCTATGCCCCATGCAATCGATTTATCGTTGGCAACGCCCATTATAAGGCCGCGTTTGCCGCTCATCAGTCCCGAGGTCATATGGATACCCTTTTTATTGTTGTTCATCCGGTTTACGCCAATTGCGCGAGCCATTCAAGAATGGAAAGCTGCACTGGCAAGCCTTGGCCGGTTACGCTAGATTATCGACACTTAGAGGAGAGCACCATGCAAGAAACGGGAAAGCGGAGCGGGATATTTGCGGGGGACGACCCTTTCAAGATCGCGCAAAGCTGGCTGAAAGAGGCCGGAAAATCCGAGCCGAATGACCCGAATGCCATGGCGCTGGCCACGGTTGATATTGATGGTATGCCCAATGCCCGCATGGTTTTGCTGAAGGAAATAGAGGCAGATGCTTTTGTCTTTTATACCAATTACGGCAGCGCCAAAGCGCTGGAAATAGAGAGCACCGGCAAGGCCGCCTTTGTGATGCACTGGAAATCGCTGCGCCGTCAGATCCGGGTGCGCGGGCTGGTTTCTATCGAGGATGGGCCACAAGCGGATGCCTATTTTCAATCGCGCTCATTGCAAAGCCGGCTCGGGGCATGGGCTTCTGCGCAGTCAAAACCTCTCGAATCACGGGCGGCGCTGATAGGCAAAGTGGCAAAAATCACCCTGAAAAAAGGGATAAACCCTGCTCGCCCGCCATTTTGGGGTGGTTACCGGCTCAACCCCCTCGAAATCGAGTTTTGGGCAGACGGGGCCAACCGGCTGCATGACCGCTTTAAATGGCACAGGCTTCAAGCGGGGGATGAATGGAGTACTGAAAGACTCAATCCATAGGTGTGAGGTGTTAAGTTTTTCAATAAAATTGGTTACTATGAATTGCCATGCGCTGTGAATATATTTAAAAGCGCTGTTGTTCGTTGCGAGTTGGCTTGCCTGAAATGTTGTTTTATAGCATTGTTGCCCTGAAAAAAAATATGACAAGGGCCAATGGAAGGCAGGCTATATTGCCGTTTTACCATATGGCCGGAAGGATAGAATGAAAAAAGGTCAGGTAAAGTGGTTTGATGCCGCCAAAGGGTACGGATTTCTGATCGCGGATGATGATCTGGGCGATATTCTGCTGCACGCAAATGTGTTGCGGAATTTTGGCAGAGGGTCGATTGCGGAAGGGGCCGTTGTCTCTTTCAGCTTGCAGCAAACGGATCGCGGGCGGCAGGCCTCGGAGATATTCGAGATCGTGGCTCCGATGGAAAATACAGAAAACATCGAGCTTGCCATCGAATTGCCAGAGCTGCCCAAAGTCGAGGGTGTTGCGCTCGAACCGGCGCGAATCAAGTGGTTTGACAAGGCCAAGGGCTTTGGTTTTGTTAATACATTCGGTAGCGGCGAGGATATTTTTCTGCATCTGGAAGTGATGCGGCAATACGGGTTTTCCGATCTCTCTCCGGGCGAGGCTATTTCGGTTCAGGTGATTGATGGCCCGCGAGGCCGGATGGCAGGCGCTATTTATTCATGGGATAAAGCTATTGATAAACAGGGCTAAAAATATCTGGCGCGGGGCGCTGGTGGTTGCGGTTTTGCTGTCTTCGACACCGGTTGCGGCCAGGGGTTGCGCAGAAAACACGCTGGAGATTCGCAATAACGGCATGCAGGTGCAGTTCTCGGTGGAGCTGGCCAAAACCGCTGCCGAACAGGCCGAAGGCCTGATGTATCGCGAGACTATGGCGCCCTTTGCCGGTATGCTGTTTATCTATGAGCAGCCGCGTTCGGTTTCATTCTGGATGAAAAATACCATTTTGTCGCTGGACATGCTTTTTCTTGACAGCACGGGCACAGTGCAGCGGATCAAGGCGAATACCACCCCGCAAGACACAACACCAATTCCCGGCGGGGATAATATCCAGTTTGTGCTGGAAATAAACGCCGGCACCTCGGCAATGCTGGGAATAACCGAAGGGGCCGAAGTGCGCCATCCTTCCATTTCGCAGGAAAATGCCGCCTGGCCTTGCGAATAATATCAACTAGCCAGAGAGCGATGGCTGTTACAGTAAAAAAGACTCTCGATCAGGCTGATTTTTCGCTTTTCATTCGCAGCATTACCCTCTAAACGAGGCCCCAAGGTCGGGGCGTGGCGCAGCCTGGTAGCGCGGCGGTTTTGGGTACCGTAGGTCGTAGGTTCGAATCCTATCGCCCCGACCAGTTTCATAAAAATATGATCACCTCCGCCTGTTGTTTGCAGGCAATACATTCACAAATTGATGATTCTATAAAAAAAGCGCTTCAAGCGGTTTTTTAGCGTTCTTACCAAAGCTTTTGAAATGATGCGGCTTTCCTGTTTTGGTTCTGGTGCCGGCTGAAATAGTTAATCTCCGATGTGGTTTTCAGGGTCTGAATTTACGGTTTTTAATTTCTCTTTTATTTGCAACGTCAACATAAATTTCATCTAAAAAATAAAATAAAATGTTTGACGGAAGCCCTTCTTGTACTGCAATTAGGGGTCATTAAGAAATTAGCCACTAGATATAGTGTTTCGCTGCAATTTTACAGAGCGCGGGTGCAAGGCACCTTATATCGAAAAAATGGCTTTTATAACAAAACACCCTGAGGCAGGGCACAGGCACAGAAGGCTGGGACAGCATGAAAATTGATCGCAAGTTTACATCGGTAAAATCGGGCGCTTATGGCGATATGGAGTTTGTCACGCGCAGTTCGGAAATTCGCAATCCGGATGGCTCTATTGTATTTGCCTTGAGCGATATGGAAGTGCCCAAGGGCTTTTCCCAGGTAGCCGCCGATGTTCTGGCACAAAAGTATTTCCGCAAGGCCGGTGTGCCCGTTGCCACCAAGCGTGTGCAGGAAAAGGGTATTCCCGAGTTTTTGTGGCGTTCGGTGCCCGATCAGGCGGCGCTAGACAAGCTGCCCGAGGGCGCGCGCTATGGCTCTGAAATCTCGGCCAAGCAGGTGTTTGACCGGCTTGCGGGCGCATGGGCCTATTGGGGCTGGAAGGGTGGGCATTTCACCACTGAAGCCGATGCCAAGGCCTATTTTGATGAAATGCGCTATATGCTGGCCGCGCAGATGGCCGCGCCGAATTCGCCGCAATGGTTCAACACCGGCCTGCACTGGGCTTATGGCATTGATGGGCCGGCGCAAGGCCACCATTATGTAGATTTCAAAACCGGCAAGCTGACCAAATCTGTTAATTCCTATGAGCACCCGCAGCCCCATGCCTGTTTCATCCAGTCGGTCAAGGATGATCTGGTGAATGAAGGCGGCATCATGGACCTCTGGACCCGCGAAGCGCGGCTTTTCAAATATGGCTCTGGCACCGGCACCAATTTCAGCTCGCTTCGCGCGGCCAATGAAACGCTGGGCGGCGGCGGTAAATCCTCCGGCTTGATGTCGTTTTTGAAAATTGGCGACCGCGCGGCGGGGGCTATCAAATCGGGCGGCACCACGCGGCGGGCGGCCAAGATGGTGATTGTCGATGTGGATCATCCCGATATCGAGGAATTTATTAACTGGAAGGTGATCGAGGAGCAAAAAGTGGCCTCGCTGGTGGCTGGCTCCAAGATGCACGAGCAGCAGCTCAACGAGATTTTTAGCGCGATCCGGGTGTGGGACGGGGCTGAAGCCGATGCCTTTGACCCCAATAAAAACGATGCTTTGAAAGTGGCCGTTAAATCCGCGCGCAAGGTGATGATACCGGAAACCTATGTTAAGCGCGTGCTGCAATATGCCCAGCAGGGTTTTACCAGCATTGAGTTTCCGACCTATGATACCGACTGGGATTCTGACGCTTATCTCAGTGTTTCGGGGCAAAATTCCAATAATACCGTGCGGGTGACCGATGCTTTCCTTCAGGCGGTCAAGGATGATGCCGAGTGGGAGCTGCTGCGCCGCACCGACGGCGAGGTTGCCAAAACCATCAAGGCGCGTGATTTGTGGGATGATGTTGGCCATGCGGCATGGGCTTCGGCTGATCCGGGCATTCAGTATCATGATACCATCAACGCTTGGCATACCTGCCCGGCAGATGGCGAAATTCGCGGCTCCAATCCGTGCTCGGAATATATGTTCCTTGACGATACCGCCTGCAATCTCGCCAGCATGAACCTGCTGAAGTTTTTGCACAATGGCAGCTTTGATGCGGCCTCTTATATGCATGCCACCAAGCTCTGGACGATCACGCTGGAAATTTCGGTGCTGATGGCGCAATTCCCCTCCGCGGAGATTGCCGAGCGCTCTTACAAATTTCGCACCCTTGGGCTTGGCTATGCCAATATCGGTGGCTTGCTGATGAATATGGGCTTTGGCTATGATAGCGACGAGGGCAGGGCGCTGACAGGTGCATTGACCGCCATCATGACCGGCGTTTCCTATAAAACCTCGGCTGAAATGGCCAAGGAGTTGGGACCATTTCCCGGCTACGCTAAAAATGCCGAGCACATGCTGCGGGTGATCCGCAACCACAAGCGCGCGGCTTATGGCGAGACTTCGGGCTATGAAGGCTTGGCCGTGCCACCGGTGCCGCTGGACCATGACAACTGCCCGGATGGCAAGCTGATCAACCTTGCGCATCAGGCGTGGGATGATGCCTTGGCCATGGGCGAAGCGCACGGCTATCGCAATGCACAGGTTTCGGTGATTGCCCCCACCGGCACCATCGGGCTGGTGATGGATTGTGACACAACCGGCATCGAGCCGGATTTCGCGCTGGTGAAATTCAAGAAGCTCGCCGGTGGTGGATATTTCAAAATCATCAACCAGTCAGTGCCGGCGGCTTTGGTCAAGCTGGGTTATAAGCCTGCGCAAATCGAGGAAATCATCGCTTACGCCGTTGGCCATGGCAGCATCGGCAATGCGCCGGGGATCAATACCACCAGCCTGCTTGGCCACGGTTTTGGCGAGGAGGAGCTGGCAAAAATCGAAGCGGCGCTGGCCTCGGCCTTTGATCTGCGCTTCATCTTCAACCAATGGACGCTGGGCGCGGATTTTTGCACCGGCGCGCTTGGTATTCCCGAAGAAAAGCTCAATGATCCGGGGTTTGATTTGCTCAAGCACTTGGGCTATTCAAAAGCCCAGATCGAGGCGGCCAACCTGCATGCCATCGGCACCATGACGCTTGAAAATGCGCCATACCTGAAAAAAGAGCATTATAGTGTGTTTGATTGCGCCAATGTCTGTGGCAAAACCGGCAAGCGCTATCTGTCCGTGGACAGCCACATTAAAATCATGGCCGCCGCGCAGAGCTTTATTTCGGGCGCGATTTCCAAAACCATCAATATGCCCAATGATGCCACGATTGAGGATTGCAAAGCCGCCTACGAGGCCAGCTGGGCGCTCGGGGTCAAGGCCAATGCGCTTTATCGGGATGGCTCCAAGCTTTCACAGCCGCTTTCCAGCGCGCTGATTGATGATGACGACATGGAGGAGCTTGAAGAAGCACCGATGGCGGATCGTGTGGCGGTTTTGGCTGAAAAAATCGTCGAGAAGGTGGTTATCAAGGAAGTGGCGCGGGGCCGGGAAAAGCTGCCACAGCGCCGCAAGGGCTATACTCAAAAGGCGGTTGTCGGCGGGCATAAGGTTTATCTGCGCACCGGCGAGTATGTAGACGGCACTTTGGGCGAGATATTCATTGATATGCACAAAGAGGGCGCTGCCTTTCGCGCCATGATGAACAACTTCGCCATCGCCATCTCGGTGGGGCTGCAATACGGCGTGCCGCTTGACGAGTATGTAGATGCCTTCACCTTTGTGCGCTTTGATCCTGCCGGTATGGTGCAGGGTAATGACAGCATTAAGTCAGCGACCTCGATTATTGACTACATCTTCCGCGAGCTGGCGATTTCATACCTTGACCGCACGGATCTGGCCCATGTGCAGCCCGAGGGTGAGAGCTTTGACAGCCTCGGGCGCGGCGAGGCAGAGGGCAAGCCCAATGTGTCGGAGCCATCTGAATCTGCCGCTAGCTCGCTGGAGCTGATCAAACAGCTTTCCTCCACCGGTTATCTGCGCTCGCGCATGCCGCAAAACCTGAGCGGGGTTAAGGCAACGGAAGCCACGGTTGTGGCCACCGAAACCACGGTGCAGGTAATGGATGACCGGACCAAAGCCAAAATGCAGGGCTACGAGGGCGACCCGTGCGGCGAATGCGGGAATTTCACGCTGGTGCGTAATGGGACATGTATGAAGTGCAACACCTGCGGCGGCACTTCGGGGTGTAGCTAGTGGCGGGCTGAAGCCCGCCCTACGCGGGGGCGAATTCCCCATCCCAAAGGATGGGGGAGAGAACAGGCGAGGAAGGGTTATCTGCTTGGCCCTTCCAGCATTCAGGACGAAGGCAGTATATCGAGCGCTCAACGATGAGCCTGAATGCAATACTTAAGGGAGTGGTTCGCCGCTCCCTTTTTTTATTGCCCGAGCCACTCAACCACGCTTTGCTCGGGCTGCATATCCATGGCTTGGCGCAGGGCGTGCCGTGCGCGTGATACCCGGGACATAACCGTGCCAATGGGCAGGCCCAGACGGGTGGCTATCTGGGCATAGCTTTGTCCGGCCTGGATCAGCCGCAAAACCTCCCGATGTGCTTCTGAAAGTTTATTTACCATTTCCAACGCCTCCCGGCAGGCCAACCGCCCTCCGGCGCTCAGGCCCGGGTCAATGATTTCCTGATCGGAGATATCGCCGGAATTGCGCTGTTTCCTCCGCAGATGATCATTGTGCAAATTATGCAGGATCGTAAACATATATTTTTTCAAATCCTCGACGGAAGCCTGACGCTCATGGCGCTTCAACACCCGCTCCACGGTTTGCTGCACCAAAACCTGGGCAATGTCGGCACTGTCGCCAAGGTAGTGGGCATAGCGTAACAGCTCGGGAGTTATCACGATAATCTGTGCCGAAATATATTTGGTCATGCCGTCCATCCTAGTGATCATCTTCGGCTGCAAAATGCGTCAATTTACCAGTAGTAACAAGCTGGCGGAAAGCAGCCGAGCAGCATTTCGCCTAAGTTTTAAAGGGAAAACAAGCGCAAACCCGCCTATAAGTGGTATTAGTAAGCAGGTATTCGCGCAAATTTACCCACCCCAAAAACAACAGGGAATATTGCGCCGTCTGCTACGTCTGTAGGGGTGAGGGCCGAGAATATCTCCGGCTTTCGGGCATAGTGCCCAACAACCAAATGGAGAAGACTGATGAAAAAAGTACTTATCACAACCGCAGCAGTTCTGAGCTTTGCAACCGCGGCCATGGCTTTTGAACAAGGCATGGATACCGACGGTGACGGTGTTTTGAATTTCAATGAAATGCTTGCCGCTTTTCCGGAACTGACGCAAGAAAACTTTACTGCGATTGATACGGATGAGGACGGGGTGATCAACACCGCTGAATGGATGGCGGCGAAAGACGCAGGCATCTTGAAGTAACCCTCGCCTTTGCCTCTACCGGGTTCCCTGTTTATTTTGGCAGGGAGCCCACCATTACAGCCCCCGTGACAGGGCAGAAACCCCGGTGCGAGCGATATCGACCAAGCCGAGCGGGCGCATCAGATCAGTGAAAGCGTCAATTTTTTCCGGAGTTCCGGTGATCTCGAAGATAAAGCTTTCAAGCGTGGTATCCACCACATTAGCCCGAAAAATATCAGCCAGCCGCATAGCTTCAACCCGTTTTTCACCCTTGCCGGCTACCTTGAGCAGCGCCATTTCGCGCTCAACCGAGGGGCCGTCCACCGTGAGGTCATTCACCTTGTAAACCGGTATGATCAGCCCGAGCTGGGCCTTGATTTGCTCGATTACGGCCGGTGTGCCGGTGGTGACGATGGTGATGCGCGAGCGGTGGCCCTTGCTATCGGTTTCGGCAACGGTCAAGCTGTCGATATTATAGCCTCGCCCTGAAAACAGCCCGATGACCCGCGCCAATACCCCGGCCTCGTTATCCACCAGTACCGCGAGTGTGTGGGTTTCGAGCTGCTCGTCGAGCGGGTTTTTCAGGTCATAGGCGCTTTTGCGGCTGCTGCCTTTTTTGAGGTGAAGGGTCATGGCGGGTTCCTTTTTTTTATCGAGATGAATATGGCGGTTCGGGGCGGAGTTGTCCAGCTAGCCGGTGGCGGTGGTGCGCAATTGCTGCGGCGGAGGCAGGATAATACTGCCATCATCCGGCAGGGAGGCACGGTGCGTGATAAAGCGCTCGATGAAGGGGGCAAATTCGATACCGATCTCGGCGGCGGTTGTCTGGTCCATTTCCCGGGGGTAGCGCAGGCGTTTCCCGGTATTTTTCTGGGTAAAACGGTCATTCAGCACGATATCGGCAAGGATGGCCGGATCAAATGACAGCTTGAGCCGGTTTAATATCCGCTGCGCGGTGACTTCGGTTTCAAAGGCGGCATCCTCGAAATAAATTGGCAAGGTGCCGGGCAGGCGAAGCCATGCGGTGAGTGTGTTGAACTGGTGGCGAATATTGGCCAGAACTTGCGGAATGCTCGTCAACTCGGCAAAATTGCTTTCACCGCTGGCGCGGGATCTGGTGGCATGGTCAAGCATGGAAAGGATCATATCGCGTGGGTCTCGATAGCCGGCATGGGCGATAGCCTCGCCAGACTGGATCATTTTTACCACCCCCGGATCCGGTCGCATATGGGTTTTTAAAACAATGGGATAGCCGCACTTCCTCGCGGCCTGCTTTAACTCTTCCAGTTGCCGGTCCGATATATGGTTTACAAAATTGCGCCGGAGGGTGCGGTCAACCACATCCAGCTCGAGCCGGTCTTGCGGGTAGCCGCATAGATCCAGCGCCGAACGCACCAGTTGAAAGGCCAGTGTCGAGCCGGTTTTGGTCATCCCGTAGCTGAAATAAAGCAGCGGTTTCATGGGCTAAACCCGGGTTTTTCCCATGGCATCAATGGCGTCAGCGGTTTCCTCGTCGGTCAGGATCATTTCGTTATGGGCTTTGCCGGACGGGATCATCGGAAAGCAGTTTTCGTGCTTTTCCACCAGACAATCCAGAATAACCGGCCCGTCATGCGCCAGCATTTCCTTGATTGCCTCGTCCAGATCCGCCGGATCACTCACCAAAATCCCTTTGGCACCAAAGGCTTCGGCCAGCTTCACAAAATCGGGCAGGCTTTGGGACCAGGACTGGGAATAACGCTCGCCGTGCAATAACTGCTGCCATTGCCGGACCATGCCAAGGCGCTCGTTGTTCAAAATAAACTGCTTAACTGGCAGGTTAAACTGTGCGGCCGTGCCCATCTCCTGCATGTTCATCAAAAAAGAGGCATCACCGGCGATATTGACCACCAGCGCATCGGGATGCGCCACCTGAACGCCGATGCTGGCCGGCAGCCCATAGCCCATGGTGCCCAGCCCGCCCGAGGTCATAAACCGGTGGGGGTCATTAAAGCCCAGATATTGCGCCGCCCACATCTGGTGCTGGCCCACTTCGGTGGTGATATAGCGGTCCATGTTTTTGGTCAGGGCTTCCAGCCGCTCTAGTGCGTGCTGGGGTTTGATCAGTTCGTCGGAATTACGATAATCAAGGCATTTGGTGGCTTGCCACCCTTTGATCTGCGCCCACCATTTTTTGATCTCGGCTGATTTGGTCTTGCGGCCGCGCGCCTTCCAGACCTTCAGAAAATCCTCCAGAATATGGCCGATATCACCGATGATCGGCACATCCACATGGATGATTTTATTAATACTGGAGGGGTCAATATCCATATGCACCTTGAAGCTATCGGGCGAGAACGCATCCGTGCGCCCCGTAATCCGGTCATCAAAGCGCGCGCCAACGCAGAGCATATAGTCGCAATCATGCATCGCCAGGTTGGCCTCGACGGTGCCGTGCATGCCCAGCATGCCCAGCCAATTATCGCCCGAAGCCGGATAGGCGCCAAGCCCCATAAGCGTGGAGGTGATCGGCGCATCGCTACCCGCCACCAGTTCTCGCAAAAGCTGGCTGGCCCCGACGCCGGAATTGATCACCCCGCCACCGGAATAGATGATTGGCCGCTCGGCCTGCTCAAAGGCTTCAACCGCGCGGGTGATCGCCGCCAGATCGCCCTTGACCTGCGGGTTATAATGACTCGTCGGCGCTTTGGCCTTGGTTTTATACGGGGCCGAGGCAAATTGCACGTCTTTGGGGATATCAACCAAAACAGGCCCGGGCCGTCCCGAGGTGGCGATATGAAACGCCTGATGGATGGTTTCGGCCAGCTCGGATGTGTCTTTCACCAGCCAGTTATGCTTGGTGCAGGGGCGGGTGATGCCCACGGTATCGGCCTCCTGAAAGGCGTCATTGCCGATCATGAAGGTCGGCACTTGCCCTGTAAGCACGATCATCGGGATACTGTCCATCAGCGCATCTGTCATGCCGGTCACGGCATTTGTGGCCCCCGGACCGGAGGTAACGAGCACAACGCCGGGCTTGCCGGTGGAGCGGGCATAGCCTTCGGCGGCGTGGGTAGCCCCTTGCTCGTGGCGCACGAGGATATGTTTGATATCGTTTTGCTGGAAAAGCGCGTCATAAATTGGTAGCACCGCGCCACCGGGATAGCCAAACACGGTATCAACGCCTTGTTCTATCAGCGCTTCAATAACAATTCTGGCACCGGTCATCTCGCGGGACATAAGCTTTACTCCATATTCGGGCCTGATGCCCTGTTGATTCTATCTGGCAAAAAAAAGCCTCCAAACGGGTTGGAGGCAAGCGCTAAATCGAATAAAAATTGCTTTTTATTTGATTTGCGCCTTTTGAAGCACCACGACAAGAATGAAATCTATGTTGGTCATAGGTTTATTTTATCGTTTCAGATGAAAAACGTCAATTAGCAAAAGGTAATTTTATTACGTAACCAGGCGAAGTCTATTCTGAATGTTTCAAATAAAGGTAGCATTGCAATGCTTTCAGCGAAAAACCACTCAGGTGAACAATAAAAACCAATAAAAATATGCTGAAACCACAAATCCGCGCAGCAATAGGTTGCATCCCTTTATATTCTTTACGGGGCAGGGCAAAATATCTGTTGGCATGTGGCGGATGTCAGGCTAGTTTACCCGCACTATTATCGATCTGGCCCCGTGTTCGGGCCACTTACTGGGAGGTTATTTATGGATCGTCGTTCTTTTATTACCAAAGCTGCACTTGGGGGCACCGCTGCTGTCGCTGCCGGCACGCTGGCAGCACCGGCTTATGCCCAGGGCAATCGCACCCTGACAATGGTAACATCATGGGGCCGTGGCCTTGCAGGTGTTTTTGATGCGGCTCAGCATGTGGCTGACCAGATTACCGCCATGTCGGATGGTTCTCTGACCATCGAAATTAAAGCCGCAGGCGAGCTTGTGGGCGCATTTGAAGTGTTTGACGCGGTTTCTTCCGGTCAGGCCGACATGTATCACGCGGCTGATTATTACTTTGTTGGCCAGCATCCCGGCTTTGCTTTTTATACCTCCGTGCCATTTGGCATGACCGCACAAGAGCTGCAAAACTGGTATCTGCATGGCGATGGCCGCAAGTATCACGATCAGCTTGGTGAAGTGTTCAACCTGAAATCCTTCCTCGCCGGCAACACAGGCGCACAGGCTGGTGGCTGGTTCGCCAAAGAGATGAACTCCCCGGAAGATTTCAACGGTCTTAAATTCCGTATGCCTGGCCTTGGTGGCGAAGCGCTCGGCAAGCTGGGTGCATCCGTGCAAAACCTTCCGGGTTCGGAAGTTTACCAAGCTCTGGCTTCCGGCGCGCTGGACGGTACCGAGTGGATCGGCCCATGGGCAGACGAGGTTGCCGGTTTCCAGGAAATCACCAAGATCTACTACACCGCGGGCTTCCACGAGCCGGGCGCAGCCCTTTCCCTGGCCACCAACCTCGAGGTGTTCAACGAGCTTTCGCCCTCGCATCAGGCGATCATCGAAAACGCCTCTGCTGCCACCCACCAGTGGAGCTTGGCGCAATTTCTCAACAACAACGGTGCGGCTTTGCAGCGCCTTGTTAGCGAGGGTGTGCAGGTGCGCGAATTCAATGACAGCATCTGGGATGCGTTCGGTTCGGCTTCGGCTGAAGTGCTTGACGGCTATATGGATGATGCACTGTTTGCTGAAATCCGTGAAAGCTACAATGCGTCGATGGCCGCCTCTTCCGGTTGGATTTCGACCTCTGAAAGTGCGTATCGCACCCAGCGTGACCGCGTACTTGGCTAATAGCCACGTATAATTTAGCTCCTTGCCCTTGCGGGCAGGGGGCTTTTTCTAATCCCTACTTTATTCGAGAGAGATCAGATGGCTGATGCGCTAAGCTGGGTTGGTGCCCAATTGTTGGCGGGATTTGTGAATATTTTCACGGCGTTAACAAATCCGATGGCATGGTTGAACTGGGTAAATGACCCTGAATCCCTGATCCGCTTTATCTACTATGGTGCCTCGAAAGAATTTCTATTTATTGTTATCGACTTATTTCTGGTTCTTACGGTTATCGGCCTGTTTCATCGCCCGTTTATGTGGCGACTGGTGCGGATCATCGAAGGGTTTTCAAATGGTGTGGGCCGGTTTTTTGCCTGGGCGGGGCTGTTGATGGTGCTTCAGCAGGTGATGATCGTGTTTTTGCAGCGCATCTTTCGGGTGTCTGAAATCTCGATCGGGCCGTTTGGCATGGTTTTCACCAAAGACCTGAGCTGGTTTGGCGAGGAGCTGAAGCTCTATAACGCCATGATCGTGGCGCTGGTCGCGGCCTATACCTTTGTGCAGGGCGGGCATGTGCGGGTTGATCTGGTGTATGCCAAGGTCGGCTTTCGGGCCAAAAAGGTGATCGACATGTTTGGCTCGTTGTTTTTCATCATGCCTTCCATGTTTTTGATCTGGATGTTTGGCTGGTTCTTTATGTGGCGCAATCTGGTGACCCCGAAGTTCAGTGCTTCGGATACGCTGGATTCGATGATGCGCAAAGCACCGTTCCTCAAGGAAAATATCGAGCTGATCGGCTTTTCTCCAAACGGATTTAATGCGTACTTCCTGTTCAAGGTGCTGCTTATCGCCTTTGCGTTCATGATGATCGTGCAAGGGGTCGGCTTTTTTTACCGCTCGTTGCTTGAGTTTATCGAGGGTAAAAAGTCTGAGGGTAAATATTTGGACAAAGATAAACTCAACGATGAAACGGCCGAAGTGGCCGCTGCCATTCACTAAAGGGATCAGGAAATGATTTTTGGACTAGACGGGGTCGAGCTTGGCCTGATCATTGTTTTCACGAGCCTGTTTATCGGTATCATGTCAGGCTTTCCGGTGGCGTTTGCCATTGGCGGGTCGGCAATAGCCGGTTTTGGCATTCTGGCTTTGCTGGATAATTCGGGGATATTGCTGCATGCGGCAATTGACCAGCGCAGCGATGCCTATTTGGCCTTGGTCAATGAAGGGGTTGCGCGGGATACAATATCGCTATTCAGATACCCGGAATTGCCCACAATCGTTGGTCCGATTTTTGAAGGTGGTTGGGAAAGAGCGGTAGATCGCAAACTTTCCTTTATTGTCAACCGGATGAACGAACGGGTATTTGCCGGGCAAAGCATCGAAACCCTTTTGGCGGTGGTGATGTTCGTGTTGATGGGCGTGACCCTTGAGCGCTCCAAAATTGCGGAAGATCTGCTGACGACCATGGCGCGGGTCTTTGGTCCTTTGCCCGGCGGTCTTGCTGTTTCGGTTGTGATTGTGGGTGCATTTCTGGCGGCATCCACCGGTATTGTGGGCGCTACCGTGGTGACCATGGGCCTGCTTTCACTCCCCACCATGCTGCGCAACGGCTATTCGCCGGAGCTGGCGACGGGGGTGATCGCGGCATCGGGCACTCTTGGGCAAATCATTCCGCCCTCGATTGTGATCGTGCTGCTGGGCACTTTGGCCGGCGACCTTTATGCCGCCGCGCAAGAGCAGCGCGCTCAGGTGCTTGGCTGCACCGATGCGCTGACCTATCTGGGAGAGGCGGCTGTGCTGTCGGTTGGCACCCTGTTTCAGGCGGCGCTGTTGCCGGGGATATTTCTGGCCTTCCTTTATGGTCTATACGCTTTCATTTATGCGATGATCCGCCCGCAGAATGCGCCACCAATTCCAGCTCTGGCAAATGCGGGTCATGGCGAAGGTAAGCGCCACAGCCTTATCTGGTTCTTGTTTGCACCGCTGTTTGTTGTTGGTCTTGCCATAGGCATGAATGTGAGCGGCTTCTCGGGTTCGCAAGCCACCTATGTATCCTCTACTCCTGATATCGGTGCTCAGCCTGAACTGCGGACCAATGTTTCCGAGCAGTGCCAGGTAGCGATGATCGAAAAGCACGGTCAGGAAACGTGGGATGAATCGGTATCCTTGCGCGCTCAGCTTGATGCCATAAAAGCCGAAACCGGCGCAACTAACGCCGAGCGCACCCCTGAAGAGGTTGCGGTGCTGGTCGCTGAAAAGATCACAAATGCGCCGAAGCTCGGCACCGGCCTGCTGGTGATCCTGACCTTGGTAACGCTGATTTTTACGACCACATTCGGGGTGGCACCACGGGCTAACAAATTACCGCTGATTGTTGGTGGTCTCGGGGTTTTGTCGGCAATACTGGTTGACGCCTTGTTTATCACGCCCGCATTTACACCGGGGGCGGCATGGGCTCGTCTGGCCATTCCGTTTTTGATGATAGGATATGGGGTGGCCAAGGCTGGCCCGCGGCTGGGTGAAAATGATATTTTGCGGGTGGTTTTTCCGCCTTTGGTGCTAATTGTAGCGGTGCTAGGGTCTATCCTTGGCGGGATCACCAACCCAACGCCGGCAGCAGCGCTTGGTGCGGCCGGGGCAATTTTACTCGCCGCCTATCGCAAATTGAAGGACGAGAACACCTCGGGCAAGTGGATTATCCGCTCCAGCTTCGCGCTGGTGGTAATGCTGTTGGTCGGGGTTAATTTCGACCTTCGTTCCGGGATAGCGAATGTAAGCTGGCAAAACTGGATCGCCATTATTGTGGCGCAAGGGGCGTATTTTGTCGCCATGGGGGGGCTGCTTTATGCCTGCTTCACCTTGTTGCGCACCTCGGTGCTATCGCCTGTTGTGCGTGAAACAGCCAAGGTGACCTCGATGGTTTTTGCTATCCTGATAGGCTCGCAAGTGCTTAATCTGGTGGTCATCTCCTTTGGTGGCGAGGATTACATTCAGGATTTCCTCAAATCCTTTGATGACGAGTGGAAGGTATTCCTCATCGTGATGGTGGTATTGTTCATTCTCGGCTTTGTGCTCGATTTTCTCGAAATCATCTATATTGTCATCCCGATCGTGGGGCCGGTGATCTATGGCGGATCGTTTGACCCCAAATGGGTGACAATCATGATCGCGATCAACCTGCAAACCAGCTTTTTAACCCCGCCTTTCGGTTTTGCGCTGTTTTACTTGCGCGGGGTGGCACCGCCGCAAGTCACTACCGGGCATATTTATCGGGGTGTGATACCGTTTGTCATCATTCAGGTAGCAGCACTGGCGATCCTGTGGCTCTTCCCTGTGATCGTGACGATCGTGCCGAACCTGCTCGGCTAATCTTTGGCTGCCATAAAGATAAAAGGAAACGTTCCGGTGGAGCGTTTCCTTTTTTTATGTCAGTTGAAAAGTGCAGGAAGGGCGGGGTTAGTCGCTTTCGAGCCGGGGAAGATGGATGGCGGCAACCTGACGGGAAATCGGCTGGCTGTCCAGCGGATGGGGTGGCGAGGTGCTGTCATCGCTTTTGAGCGGATGCCAGCCGCCATCATGATAGGTTTCGAGTGGCTGGAACTTTGATTTATAATCCATCTTCGGGCTGCCCTGCACCCAATAGCCAAGATAAACATAAGGCAAGCCGGATTCGCGGGCGAGGCGGATATGGTCGAGGATCATATAGGTGCCGATACTGTCCTTGGCCAGCTCCGGCTCAAAAAACGAATAGACCATCGACAACCCGTCTTCCAGAATATCACTGAGGCAGACAGCCACCGGCACGCTTCTCCCGTTTTTATAGGTCGAGTATTCGACCAGACGGGTATTGACCGGGGTTTCCTCGATCATGGCGCTGAATTCGCTTTCGTCCATACCGGCCATGCCGCCTTTGGCGTGGCGGGATTCGAGGTAGCGGTTGAACATCTGGAAATGGGCATCGCGCGCCCACGGGGTTTTGAGGCTGCGGGTCAGGTGGCCATTTCGTTTCAGCACACGCTTTTGCGAGCGGCTCGGGCTGAAATCCTCAACCTTGACCCGGGCCGACTGGCAGGCGCTGCACGCCGAGCAAGAAGGCCGGTAGATGACATTTTGCGAGCGACGAAACCCCTGAGCTGAAAGGGAGTTGTTTAGCGATACGCCGTCTTCATCATAAAGGGTGGTGAAAAGTTTGCGTTCATGCCTGTCCTCCAGATAGGGGCAGGGCTGGGGCGCGGTCACATAAAACTGGGGGTGTTTGAGCAGGCTGTGGCGCATTGGTTTTTTCTCTTGGTTCAATGTAGCCTAGCAAGAGATTTGCCGGTTGGGCAACAGGTTTTTTTATCCTGTGTTAATGCTCTCCCGCAGCTGGGTTTCTGCGGGAAAGTTTTGGGATTAGGCCGGCGACGGGGTAGCGTCGAAACCGGGCTTGGGGGCAGGGGGGGTATTTGGTGCATCAACACCACGGGCTTCGCGGTTGTCCATAAACTGGTCAAACTCGGCCTTGTCCTTGGCTTCGCGCAGCTTGGCCATGAAGCTTTGAAACTCGGCCTGCTCTTCTTCAAGGCGCTTCAGGGTTTCTTCGCGGTAGCTGTCAAAGGCGGTGTTGCCCGAGCTGCCAGCGCGAATGGTGAAGTTATAGCGGCCGTTTTTGCTAGAGAAGTTATATTTGCCCATGCGTTTGGTTCCGATCATATAAAAGAGGAGAGCGAGGCCGACGGGCCACAAGAAGATAAAGCCAAGCACCATGGCTGCAATCCATGCACTTTTACCGTATCCGTCCAGCCAGTCACGGCTGTTTTCGAGCCATAGCTTGATGGTTGACATTTTTCGTTCCTTTCGAAGTGAATGTTACTTACATTAACATATATATGCCAGAAATAGATTGGGTCAAGGTATGGCCGGAGTTATTTTGGAATAATGCCCAGACCGCGCAAATATATGCCTGTGCCGCTCTCCAGCAGGTCTTCGGGCGAAAAGGGGGCGCGGCCACCCGGGGTGCCCCGGGCAAACAGCTCGACCACCCCGTGAGACATCGCCCAGATATGATGGCTGACCATCACCGCAGGCGGGCGGTCTTTGGCGGGCAGGTCGGCCATCAGGGTTTCGGCGGCGCTGGTCATAACCGAGGAGGCGCGCTCGGCAGCCAGCGCCAGCGCGCTGTTTCCGGCCAGCGACACGCCGGATTCAAACATGGCGATATAATGACCGGGGTAGCGCTTGGCAAAGGCCAGATAGGCGCGGCCCACTTTGGAAAGGGCACTGATCGGGGTGGGTTTTCCACCATTATAGGCGTGTTCCAGCAGGTCGCCAAACAGGATATACCCTTGGCGGGCGATCTCGGCAATCAGCTCGTTGCGGCCCTTGAAGTGCCGATAGGGGGCAGCGGCCGATACCCCGGCTTGGCGCGCTGCCTCGGCCAAGGTAAAGCCCTGCGGCCCGCGCTCGGTGATCAGCTTTAGCGTGGCTTCGACCAGCGCCTGCCGCAGGTTTCCGTGGTGATATGGCTTGCGGGTCTGGCTCACGTATCGCCCTCTAACCCCATGCGCGCGGGGCTGCCGCAGAGGCGGTTGTCTATTTCCATCAAGGCGGTCCGGTCTTTTTCCGTATAGTCAAAATGCGAGAGAATCAGCTTGATCACCGCCAGGCGCGCACGTTTTTTGTCATCAGAGCGGATGACATGCCACGGCGAGGTATCAGTGTGGCTTTGCTCGAACATCTCGCCAATTGCGGTTGAGTATTTGTTCCATTTGCTTAGGCCTTTCACATCGACCTCAGAGAGCTTCCAGTGCTTGAGCCGGTCACTTTCCCGGCTCAAAAACCGGCGGAGCTGTTCGGCGCGCCCGACGGTCAGCCAGATCTTGATCAGGGTGATCCCGTCATTAACCAGCATTTCCTCGAATTTGGGAACCTGGCGAAAGAATTTTTTTCGCTGATCATCACTGCACCAGCCAAAGACCTTTTCAACCACGGCGCGATTATACCAGCTACGGTCAAAAAACACGATCTCGCCAGCCGCGGGCAGGTGGCTGATATAGCGCTGAAAATACCATTGGGATTGCTCGGCATCGGTGGGTTTAGCCAGCGCTACCACTTGGGCACCTCGCGGATTGAGGTTTTCGCGCAGGCGCTTGATACTGCCACCTTTGCCTGCGGCATCGCGCCCCTCGAAAACTACGGCAATACGCTGGCCGCTGGCCTTGGCCCAGGCTTGCAGCTTGACCAGCTCGACTTGCAGCGCGTCTATCTCGTCAATATAAACACTGTTTTTCATAGTCTTTTCATAGGGATATTGAGGGTTCATTATCCCCTTTTTGCCGCGATTTTCGATACGTGCACGAATTTTGGCGGGTGCTTCCTGCTCAAAATAGCGGCTGATGGCGCTGTCAAAAGGTTTGTTCATCCTGGCCTCCGGTTTTGTTATTTTGAATCACCTTCGAGAATTTTTTCGAGGTCTATATTTGTGGTTTGATATATTTCGTTAATCCAGTTGCCATAAAGCAGGTGCGCATGGCTGCGCCAGCGGTTTTCGGGGGGCTGGCGCGGGTCGTCCTGCGGAAAATAATCTCTTGGCACATCGATTTTTGCGCTCTTGGCAAGATCGCGCCGGTATTCCTGATCCAGCGTGTCGCTGTCATATTCCAGATGGTTGAAGATATAGAGCGCGCGGTGCGCCTTGTCTTCGATCAGGCAGGGGCCAACCTCGTCGGAGTGCATCAGAATATCCAGCCCCTTGGGCAGATCCTGCTCGCGCACCTCGGTCCAGCGGCTGACCGGCACGGTAAAATCATCTGAGAATCCGCGCAGGTAATGCGAGGCGGGGGCGAGGTTTTTGTGGCGATAACAGCCAAAATGCTTGGCCGGCAGCATGTGTTTTGGCACGCCGTGGTGGTGATAGACCAGCGCCATGCCGCCCCAGCACACCCCGAAGGTCGACAGCACGTTGGTTTGGGTCCAGTCCATCACCTCCTTCATTTCGTCCCAGTAGGAGACCTGCTCGAAAGGCAGGTGCTCGATCGGCGCGCCGGTGATGATCAGGCCGTCGAATTTTCGGTGTTTGATATCCTGAAACGATTGGTAAAACGAGGCCATATGGGCGGCAGAGGCGTTTTTGGCGTTGTGTTCGGTCATGCGGATCAGGGTCAGCTCTATCTGGATCGGGCTGGCACCGATCAGGCGGGCAAACTGGGTTTCGGTTTGCTCTTTGAGGGGCATCAGGTTGAGCAGGCCTATTTGTAGTGGCCGGACCTCTTGCCGGTTGGCTGTTTCTTCGTCCATAATATTTACGCCCTCATGGCGCAAAATATCATAAGCAGGCAAGCTGGAGGGGATACGGATGGGCATCTAGCTATTCCGGTCTATGGCTTGACCGATCAGGTCGGTAAAATCTTGTGGGTCGCGGATATGGCGCAGCTCGTCAGCAGCTATGCTGATACCCCAGTTTTTGGCGATGGCGCTATAGCGCGGCAGGCGGCTTTCCAGCAGCTCGCCATACCCCCAGCGGATAAAATCATCAGGGTCGACCATATCGGGGGCTACGCTGTGCAAAGTCAGGTATTCCTCCCACTTTTGCAGCAAAAAACCCTGCCGGTAATACATCGGCTTGGGGGCGGCATCAAAGCGGGTGCGTAGCTCGGTGGTGTGGCCCTCGTTGCCTTTTATCCATACCGGCAAGGTGGCGGCGGAAAGCGCCTTTAGCACCGGATCATCGGGATTGTTGCCATCGACAACCTCGCAAATAGAGCCGGAGGTGTCGCAGACAAAATGCCGATAGCCATAGATATCAACCGCTTTGTCAGCGAAACGGGGGGTATCACGCACCGCCGCCTGCTCGGCCAGCCGGTGCTGGTTTTGGCGGGTCTGGTAGGTGTCAAAGGCGATACCACCCTTGGCGGCATCACCGGGCTTACCGAGATAACTGGAAAGCGGGGCGAGGTTTTCAAAGGTGATATTGGAAGCAATATAGATTGAATCACTGCGCAATAGCTCGCGCAAAAAAGGCACCTTCATGGCTTCGCGCTTGAAGTTGTCGACAATATGCTCATCCATGTAGCGGGTGCCGATCCGGTAATCGACGGAATAGTGATACCATTCGCCCCCGCCGCGCAGCATTTCGGACAGGTAGGTTTTTCCCAAGCCCGACATGCCGATTAGCGCCACGCGTTTATGCGCGGCCCCGTGCCACTCTTTTGCTGAATTATATAGCATGGCTGCCTCCGCTCGTATCGTCTCTTTCAGATATAGGAGCGGTGGCCGCTTGAAAAGCCCCTTCTAGGAACCGCGCTGACGGCAAGGAGGGGAAGGGATTAAAAAGGGCCGCTATATATTTGCGGCCCTTTTTAATGTATTGGCTTTCAGGGCCATTAATGCTTGCCTTTGTCCCACATATCAGGGGTTGGCAGCTGCTCGAACGTATGCTCGGGCGGCGGGTTGGGCAGGGTCCATTCCAGCGTATCGGCATGCTCGCCCCAATAGGCATTCTCTTCGACCTTTTTGCCCCAGCGCAGGGTGTAGATGATGATGCCGATGAAGAAGACAAACGAGCCAAACGAGATGAAAGCGCCGATCGAGGAGACGTAGTTCCAGAGCGCAAACTGCTCGGGGTAGTCCAGATAGCGGCGCGGCATGCCGTTGCGGCCAAGGAAATGCTGCGGGAAGAAGGTGATGTTGGAGCCGATGAACATGGCCCAGAAATGCAGCTTGCCGGCCCATTCGGGGTATTGGCGGCCCGACATCTTGCCGATCCAGTAATAAATACCGGCAAAGATACAAAATATCGCACCAAGCGACATTACATAGTGGAAGTGGGCGACCACATAATAGGTGTCATGATAGCCACGATCCAGCGGCGCCTGACTGAGAACGACGCCCGTAACACCGCCAACGGTGAACAGGAATAAAAAACCCATCGCCCATAGCATCGGGGTTTTGAACTCGATCGAGCCGCCCCACATGGTGGCGATCCAGCTAAAGACCTTGACCCCGGTTGGCACCGCGATCACCATCGTGGCCAGCATGAAATAGCTTTGCTGGGTGGTAGATAGCCCCACCGTATACATATGGTGCGCCCAGACCACAAAGCCCAGCACGCCGATGGCGACCATCGCATATATCATCGGCAGGTAGCCAAAAATAGGCTTTTTGGAAAAGGTGGAGATGATGTGGCTGATAATACCAAAACCCGGCAAAATGAGCATATAAACCTCGGGATGGCCAAAGAACCATAACAGGTGCTGGTAAAGCACAGGGTCGCCGCCGCCTGCGGGGTCAAAGAAGGTGGTGCCGAAATTGCGGTCTGTCAGCAGCATGGTGATGGCGCCGGCCAGCACGGGCAATGATAACAAAATAAGGAAGGCGGTAACAAAGATAGACCACGCAAAAAGCGGGGTTTTGTGCAGGGTCATGCCCGGTGCGCGCATATTGAGGAAGGTGGTGATCATGTTGATCGCGCCCAAAATACTTGAGGCCCCCGAAACGTGAACCGCAAAAATGGCCAGATCCATCGAATAGCCACCCTCAAGCGTGGATAGCGGCGGGTAAAGCACCCAGCCCACGCCCGAGCCTAGCTGGCCATTACCGCCCGGTGCAAGAAGCGACGCCACACCAAGCGCGGTGCCACAAACATAAAGCCAGTAAGAAAGGTTGTTAAGGCGCGGAAAGGCCATATCCGGCGCGCCGATCATCAGCGGCATGAAATAGTTGCCAAAGCCGCCAAACAGTGCCGGAATAACCACAAAGAACATCATCAGGATGCCGTGATAGGTGATCAGTACATTCCAGAGGTGGCCATTGGGGGTACACTCGCCAACAGCCGCAGCGGTCAGCCGCGCGCCCTCTTCGCACATATATTGAACCCCGGGGTTCATCAGCTCCATGCGCATATAGACGGTTAGCAGAACCGAAATAAACCCGACAACCGCTGCCGTAAACAGATAGAGAATACCGATGTCTTTATGATTGGTAGACATAAACCAGCGGGTAAAAAAACCTGGTCGGGCATGATCATCGTGGTCGTTGGAGGCTGCGTTTGCCATGGATATTCTCCTGATATGTCCCTGATACGACGAATCCTTTTGCGGTTTCGCCTCACTCCCGTTTTTTACTTGGATAGCGTAATGGCTCTTCTTTCTCAACTGCAATGATTGATCTAGATCAAGTTTTTGCCCCTCGGTGCTTTTGGGCAACAAAAAAGGCGCCACCGATCAGGTCGGCGGCGCCTTGAAATTGGCAGGCTCAGTCAGCGCTTTTTAAAAGCGCCGCTAGTAATTGCTTTCAACCTCGGGGGAAACGCTGGCGAGATAGGCCGCGATATCGTTGCCTTCCGAGCGAAGTTTGTAGGTCATTTTGGAGCGCGCGCTGCTGTCATCCAGATTGGTGCGCAAGAAGCCTGTCGGATCCATGATGAACTCGGCCAAAAGCTCTTCGGTCCAGACAAGGCCAGCTTCGCCTGCGGCAACTAGCGAGTCGCTATAGCGGAAACCCTCTGCCGAGCCGGCGGTGCTGCCGATCACACCAAAGAGGTCCGGACCGGAGCGACCGCCTCGAACGATGGTTTCATCGCCATTCACAATGCCGTGGCAGGCTTTACAGCTTTTGAACTGGTCCGCGCCGGCGGCGGCATCGCCAGCGGCTACATCGCTGCCGCCATTGCTATCGGCGTAGGCAGCGGTTGTCAGGGCGCTACCCGCGAACAGCGCGGATAGAAAGAGTGCCTTAAGCATGATTTTCTCCTCGAAAATTCAAATGTCAGTAGGGCTAATGTATACGAAATATGACTGCTATATCAATGTAATATTGTAGCATCCGCATAAATGTGATCAGCGGGTAAAAATTTTGTCAAAACTGCGCTGCAAGGCGCTATCCAGATCCGTCATCGAGGCATTTATGCCAAGGTCGGCAAGGCTGGTCACACCATAATCCGATATGCCGCAGGGCACGATGCCACTGTAATGGGAGAGATCCGGGGCTAGATTGATGGAGATGCCGTGAAAGGCTACCCAACGCCGGATGCGCACGCCAATGGCGGCTATTTTATCCTCGGCGATCCGGCCATCGGGCAGAGGTGCGCGGTCCGGCCTGTCGACCCATACTCCGACCCTGCCTTCGCGCCGCCCCGCCTCTATGCTAAACTGGGCGAGTGTGTCGATTACCCATGCTTCAAGCTTGCCGACATATGCCCGCACATCGCGCCCGCGTTTGTTAAGGTCTAGCATGGCGTAGGCCACGCGCTGCCCCGGCCCGTGATAGGTGTATTCGCCACCGCGGCGGCTCTCGAAAACCTCGAACATGTCGGGCTTCACCAGATCTTTGCTTCGTGCGCTGGTGCCTTTTGTATACATCGGCGGGTGCTCGATCAGCCAGACCTGTTCGCCTGCCGTGCCGGCAAGCATGGCGTTGACCCGCGCTTCCATATGGGCGAGCGCGGCGGGGTAGGGCGTCTGCCCGGCAGATGTTAGCCACTCGACCATGGGGGGTCCAAATATTGCCACGCGGTAGGCGCGGTTCGAATCAGCCGGATTATCTGCGCCCCCGCTTCGAGAATAAAGGGGTATTTGCGGGTGAGGAGGCGGGTTTTGTTTGTTTGGATTATATTTGGTGGTCTTTGGCCGAAAACCGGACTTTGAAAGGCCAGCCAAACGGAGCTTGCCGCACTGCTTTGTAAGCCATTGTAAAGTATGAAAAAGAATCCCTCCGATTTATTAATTATCTTGCAGAATTGCTCTTTCCTTCCCGAAATCACAATGCTATACGCTGCTCAGCCTCGAAAATGCGGTCGTGGCGGAATTGGTAGACGCGCAGCGTTGAGGTCGCTGTGGGGTAACACCCGTGGAAGTTCGAGTCTTCTCGACCGCACCATTTCTACTTTCCCTACCTAAAACACCACCTAAAGCCTTGAATGGTAAGGCTATTTTGGTGGTTCTAGCACCCTGATTCCGGTGGTATGTGATGCGGTCGGTAAAGGCTAGTTTCAGCACCATGCGGCGTAGGGTGATTTGGCCGCTTTCCCATAGTTTCCAAGGGTTTGCGAGGAATTGCAGGGCTGGTTCTAGTTTTTGATCAAAAGTGCCAGATGCTGGCGTGATATGATGGGTTAATTGGTCTTGTAGCTTGGTTTTACTGCGCTCCAATTCACTGATTTTACCTTCATAGGCTCGGATCACGGTTGGATTGGTGGTGTCGATGATGCGTCCCAGCAAGGCATCCACTTGCTTTTCAATGGCTTTGATCTGGGTCTTGCCGGATTTCACGATGTCTTCGGCTTGCGCCAAACGCTGGGTCCACGCCTCGCGGAACATGAGTTTGACCAGTTCAAACAGGTTTTGGCTGGGTTGCAGGGTTTTGATCAACGCCCCGATGTCGCCTTCCAGCTTATCGCGGGGGATGGATTTGCCGTAGCTGGCACAACCCTTGGCTTGGCAGAGGTAATAGGCGTAGCTGCGGTCACGTCCTTTGGACCAAGAACTACTCAGAGGCCCGCCACAACCGCCACAGCTTACAAAGCCACGCGCGGCGAAGTCATTGCCGATATTCTTGCGGACACGGACTTTGGCGGAACCTTTCAGGCGGTCTTGGACTTTGTCAAACAGATCAATGCTGATCAGGGCTTCGTGCTGGCCTTTCAGCCAGTCGATGCCGTAGGTTTCGCTGCAAATGTGCCCTGTATAAAGTGGGTTGTTCAAAACATCTGCAACCCGCTGGTTGGGGATGACGCCCTTTTTGTTGCGCGGGAAATCAGGATGCAGTTCAAAGAAACGCCGCACCTCGGCTTGCGAGCCAAAGCGACCAGAGGCGAAGCCTTCAAAGGCTTCATGGATCATTGTGGCAAGCGTGCCGTTGGGAAACAACATCCGCCCACGTCCTTTGACGATTTCATATTTTTAACCGACAGGGGCGGCGTGTACCCAGTAGCCGCTTTGCATCCGTGCTTTCATCTTTTGCGCCACTTGGCGACCGTTCTGCTTGCGCTCCAACGCGCCTTGGGCGGCCATGATGGTTTCAATGAACTCGCCTTCGGGCGTGTCCTCAAATTTGAAGTTCAGGCATTCGATATTGGCACCACGCAGGCGGAACGCATCACGTAAATCCAGATGGAATCGGGTATCGCGGGCAAAGCGTTTCAGGTCATCAAAGATCACCACATAGTTTTCAGAAGGCTGGGCATCGAGGTATGACAGCAAAGCAACCATTCCGGGGCGTTTCATAAAATCACCACCGCCAGTGATGGTGTCGGGGAACGTGGCCTCGACAAAGTAACCTTTGGCGCGGGCATATTCACGGCAGCGGGTTTCTTGTGATTCCAGCCCGTTGCCCTCCAGTTCTTGCGATCTGGACGACACACGGCAATATATGACGGCTTTGGGTGATTCATTTGGGCTTCGCTTCATTCTGGACTCCTGTCTTGCGCCAGATTCTTTGACAGCCCGGATTGCCGATCAGCGGATGCGTTGAATTTGGGTGTGGTGATATCTGTTGAGACTACCACAGGATCAGAATCTGTGGTGATAAATTTGGTAATTTCGACCTGTTGCTCACAGGCATTGTCCGTCACTTGCTGCAAGGGATGCACGCCAAAGCCAAGATCAACGAAGCTGACAACTATGGACCATATGGTTTCCAGAAACGCCCGCTTTTCGGCATTAGACAAGTCGCTTTCATCCAGATGTTTTCCGTATAACTCCCAATCAATCGTCAATGTGGGCGGGCTGATTTTGCCCGCGCCATCTGTCTTGTTTTTACTACCCTCTGCCATCTTGTCTCCGTTTCGTTTCTTTCTCCGTTTTACAGCCCGCACCTTGCGAACATAAGCAGAACAGAATAGACATTTATTCCTAAAACGCAAGAAGTATTGCGTTTCCATAGTGTTAGCTGGTTAGGCTACGCCCTTGCGCGTGAATGTGTCTGATCACGTTTTGCTTCGCGCGCCTGCTGCGCCGCCTCGCGCACAGGTTGGTGGAACTGCTTTTCTACCGCCTTGCCGAAGTCGTACAGTTCTCGGTTTTCGCTTTGACGGAAGGCGGTTTTCATCAACTCCTTGGCTCCGGTTTCTGTGATGTTGAGCTTTTCTGCCAATGCGCCACCAACATAATCATAAGCGCGGTAAAACGGCATCGTATCGCCATCACGGATGAGCGGTTCAATCATGCGGGCATATTCAATCGCATCACGATCTGCCGTATCTGGCAGGTTTTCTTGCCGCTCTTTTAATGTCAGGCGCATTCGGTTCATGGTTTCGCCGTAATGCGCTTTGAACTGATCGCGGATGATGACTTCGGCTTTCAACGCATCAAACTTTTCACCACGCGCAAAAGCATGGGAATAGTCCGTCAGTTTCTCGCGAAAGCTTCCGTTTTTGCGAATGCCGCGATGCATAATTTCAGCCAAAGCCCAGCTTTCATCAAACTGGCTGTCACTCAGGGCTTTGCCCGTGAAGCTTTGACGCGCTTCGGCATGTTTTTGGTCATTATGTTCAGTCGTCATGGTGTTTCCTCTCTTGGATTTTGATTGTCTTCATAATGCCTGCCTTAGTTGGCAATTTTGGCGCATTGGATTGATCATTCGCGGGCAAATATGTTTGCTTCACCGTTGCCGCTCAGGCCCCTTGCGCCGATCAGTAAGAAGTTTTGGAGCTTGTGGCCCGGCCTCCCGATCTCGGGCAACCTCAACCAGATCGCGCAGTTCCTTGGCTTGGCGAACCCGGATTGCCGACAGCCTGCGACGATGATCGTTTTCAACATCGTCATGGGCGGCTTTGCAGATGAGCTTTGTCAGTTGCTGCGAGCGCGGATCGGCCCGGCGCTTCAACTTGTCAAACCGTTCCCCGCGCTTGCGGGCGATGTGTTTGCATGCCATTTCGAACCGCCGCTCATAATCACGGTGATACTTGCGGGTCTGAATGTTGATCTCTCGCGTTGCCTGATCATTGATGTGTTTGAGCTTTTCCAGGTCCGCCACGCGGGTGAGGGGGTGAGTTTTCATCTGCCAGTATTCGACACCCACCTCGGCGG
>JAKIUB010000038.1 GCA_021647745.1 Paracoccaceae bacterium
AACACCCCACAAAGAAACCTTCGCCGTAATTCCGACGTGTCGGGTCAGCCGGCATCGTGTTGGGGTTCATGAATATCTCCGGATGGTGCGCCGTATTGCGCGGGGCAGGGCAAGGCGTCTAGCTCAGGGCGGCCTTCAGCCCGCGAATAACGGTATCCGATGTCTCCTCGTCAAGATAAGGGTGCATGGGCAGGCTGAATACGCTTTGTGACAGCGCCTCGCTTTGTGGCAGCCCTCCCGGCGGTTGCGGAAAGTCTCGGTAGGCAGTTTGCCGGTGCAGCGGCAAGGGGTAATAGACAACGCTGGGAATGCCCGCTTGCTTCAGCGCGGCCATAATCGCATCGCGGTCTTGCCCGGCGCGGGTTCTGAGCGTGTATTGCGCCCAGATCGAACTGCGGTCATTACCCACTCGGGGCACCTCGATCAACCCTGCCAGCGCCTCGTTGTAGCGCGCGGCTACCCGCTGGCGGGCGATGATCTCGTCAGGGAAAATGGCCAGTTTTTCCAGCAAGATAGCCGCTTGCAACGTGTCCAGCCGTGAGTTTATGCCGATCCGGGCGTTGTCGTATTTGTGGCTGCCTTTGCCATGCACCCGAAAGCTGCGAATCTTGTCGGCCAATGCGTCATTTGAGGTAAATAGCGCGCCGCCATCACCATAACAGCCCAGCGGCTTGGCCGGAAAAAACGAGGTAGTGGCAATGTCGCCGATCGAGCCGGTCGTGCGCGCTTTGTAGGTGCCGCCAAACCCTTGAGCGCTATCGGCCACTACCCACATGCCATTTTCGCGGGCGATGGTTTCTATTTCGTCATAATCAGCGGGTAGGCCAAAGAGATCAACAGGAATTACGCCAGCGGGGTTAAGCCCGAGGCTACGGGCATGGATGATGGCCGCTTTCAGGCTTTCGGGATCCATATTATAGCTATCGGGGCGCACATCGACAAAAACCGGCGTGGCGCCTGTCATCGGCACAATTTCCGCAGTGGCGGCAAAGGTGAAGGAGGGGCAAAACACCGCATCCCCCGACTTGGCTTCCAGCGCCATCAACGCCAGTTGCAGCGCATCGGTGCCATTGGCGCAGGTCAGGGCATGTTTCGCCCCGCAAAACGCCGCAAGCTTGCCTTCCAGCTCCACCACCTCGGGGCCCATGATATATTTTCCATGGGCCAGTACGGTCTGGATACGGGCATCAATCTTATCCTTGATGCGGGCCTGTTGTGCGGCAAGGTCAATAAAGGCAATGGTCATTTTCTATTCCTCGGTCAGGCGAAGTTCGCCGTTGGATTGCTGATATTTCTGGCCGGTGCGCGGGCAAACAAGATCTGCGCCTAGCCGGTCACCGCTTTGCGAAACCCATCCAATGCGTCGGGCAGGAATTCCGGCAACAAGGGCATAATCCGGCACATCGCGGGTAACAACCGCACCGGCAGCCACCATACAATAGGCCCCCAACGTATTTCCGCACACGATTGTTGCATTGGCTCCGATGGTCGCTCCGCGCTTGACCCGCGTTGGGGAAAATTCATCCTTACGCTCGACCTCGGCACGCGGGGTCAGCACATTGGTAAATACACAGGAAGGTCCACAGAAAACACCGTCTTCCAACACCACCCCCTTATAGAGGGCCACATTGTTCTGGATCTTGCAGTTATTGCCGATCCGCACCTCTGGTCCGGCCATGACATTCTGCCCCAAAACACAGTTTTCACCTATTTCGGTGCCGGAAAGAACATGGGCAAAATGCCATATTTTCGTTCCCGCCCCGATGCGGCTCGGCTCATCCACATAAGCGCTTTCATGAACAAAAACCGTAGGGTGCATGCTCATGTGCTGCCCTCTCTCAGTGATGTCGCCAAAGCCACTTCCGCCCGCGTCAGGGCGCGCAGCACCGCCAACCCTTCCTGGCCATCGGTGCGCGGGGTCTTTCCCATCTCGATACAGGCAATAAAGTGGCGGCATTCTTCCTTCAGTGGCTCGCCTTTTTCCACTGTCAGGTATTTCGCTTCGCCCTTCTCGGCCAGCGGCACGGGGGTATCGCGGTTGATGCTGTGTGGATAGAGCGCGAGCTTCTTTTCCCAGACCGGCTCGGAATCCTCAAACACCAAAATGCCGCCACTGCCGGCCACCACAAGGCGCTGCTCCTTGAACGGGTGCGCCCACGAGGTCAACACATGGCCGCGCACCCCGCCGGAAAAAGCCATTTGCACACTGCACCAGTCCGCAAGGCCCGGTGTGACATAGCTGGCGCCCTGCGCTGTTATGCTTGCCGGCTCCTCGCCAACAAGGCTCAGGATCATCGAAAAATCATGCGGCGCGAACGACCACAAAACGTTTTCCTCCACCCGGAATTTCCCATAGGACAGCCGGTTTGAATAAAGATACCGGATGTCGCCGATCAGTCCGGCTTTCACATGCGCCTTCAGCGCAAGAAAAACCGGATGATATTGCAGCAGATGGCCAACCATCAGGCGTAAGCCTTTTTGCTCGGCCAGAGCCACCAGCGCCTCGGCGTCCGAAACCTCCAGCGACAGGGGTTTTTCCACATAGACATGCTTGCCCGCATTCAGGGCGCGCGTTGCCAGCGCGGCATGGGTCTCGGCGGGGGTGGCAAGGGAAATGGCATCCACAGCCGGATTATCCAGCGCCTGTTTGAATGTCATCACAAGGGCACCGTGAGCCTCGGCCATGGCTTTGGCGGTTTCGGGGTTGCCATCTACAACCCCGGCTAAAGCGCCAATTTCCGCGAAGTTTCTGGTCAGGTTCTTGCCCCAGTATCCGCATCCTACTTGTACAACTGTCGTCATTGTCATGCTTTCCAGATATTATCGCCGCCATCGCGGTACTTGCCCCGTGTATCGATCAGCAAGCGGGCATTGTCACGGATCAGGTCATAGTCAAAATCCGTATGGTCTGTCAGCAGCAAAACCGCATCAAACCCGGCGATCACCTCGGGTGACAGCTCTACGGATGTCAGCTCAAAACTATGCTCGCGCATGGGCGGAAAAACCGGCACATTCGGGTCAGAATACGCAACTTCCGCCCCCCAGTCACGCAGCTTTTCCATCACGAACACCGAAGGGCTTTCGCGCATGTCGTCCACATCACGCTTATAGGCGATGCCAAGCGCCAGAACCGTTGCGCCCTTGAGCGCTTTGCCTTGTTTATTCAGGGCTTCAACCGTCTTGCCGACCACATAGTCGGGCATGGCTTGATTGATTTCGCCCGCCAGCTCGATAAAGCGGGTATGAACACCGTATTCCTTGGCCTTCCATGTCAAATAGAAAGGGTCAATCGGAATACAGTGTCCCCCGATCCCCGGCCCCGGATAGTAAGGCGTGAAGCCAAAGGGTTTGGTCGCGGCAGCATCGACAATTTCGAAGATATCCAGCCCCATTTTCTGAGTGACGATCTTTAGCTCGTTGACCAGCCCGATATTAACCGAACGGTGGATGTTTTCCAGCAACTTGACCATCTCGGCGGCACGCGTCGAACTGACGGCAACAACCTGATCAATGATCGTAGCATAAAGCTCGGTACCAACCTCAAGACAGGCCGGGGTGTGACCGCCAACAACTTTCGGGATGGTGCGGGTGGAAAAATGAATATTGCCGGGGTCTTCGCGCTCGGGCGAGTAGGCCAAATAGAAATCCTTGCCAACCTCCAGCCCCGCAGCGGTCACATATGGCAGCAGTACCTCTTCGGTGGTTCCGGGCCATGTGGTGCTTTCCAAAGACAGCAATTGCCCCGCGCGCAAATAAGGCGCGATGGATTCCATGGTTGCCGTCACAAAACTCAGATCAGGGATATGGGCTTTATCCAGCGGTGTTGGCACACAAATAATCAGCACGTCACACTCGGCCGCACGGGAGAAATCGTTAGTTGCGACAAAACCGGCCTGCCGCATTTCCGCTATTTTTGCGTGTTCGATGTGCTTTATCGGGCTAAGGCCGGCATTCAGCCCTTCAATCCGGTCTTCAAGCACATCAAACCCGATCGTTGGATAACCAACCTGACTTAACCGCAAAGCCAGCGGAATCCCAACATAGCCCAACCCCAGAACACCGACCGTGGCCGATTTATCCGCTATTTTGGATAAAATAGAATTCATTTATAACCTCGCTTTGTGTGAATGCAGGCTCTTCAACCTATCGCCGGAAATTTGAACTTGATAACGCCAGGGCTGTTTCGACCCGATGCACTGCCAACCTCGGCGGCGACCCTGCTTTTGCTTCGGCCAAATTATCTGTCATTTTTGTGCCATGTCTATATTTGCCGGAGCAAACTCTTCCTGCACCGCCTCGATCTCTGCCTTCAGCGCCTCGTATTCCTGCATCTTGCGCGCCAAAAACCGCCCCGTCAGTGCCGTTTTTTCGGCAATACCTTTCGGGGTCAGAAGATAGGCGTATTTTCGTTTGTCATTTGATTCCTGAAAGTTGCGCATCTTGATGTGGCCTTTTTCGACCAGCGCATTCAGGCAGTAATTGACACCGCCAAGGCTAAGACCAAGATTTTTCGCAATGTCTCGCTGGCTGCTGGCGGGGCTTTTCTGTAGCAACCGCAATACCCGAAACCGAGCATCTTCGGCCCTAATCTGGTTTTTGTTAGACATCGGCACCTGACCCCTTGTCATGCTCGCGAAAAGATAAAGCCACCGCATGAAAATTCACCTAGAGGTGCCTACAGGGTTGGCTTACCAGTGGCATTTTGTTAAATCAACATAATAGTTCAAGATTGGACATTCGCCGATTTCAGCAGATCGTTATGTAATCACAGGCCAGCCATATCAAACCGTTCTTTCGATATTCGCACGGGGTGCCGTGTGTCGATAATCACAGGGTTGTCAGCGGCACCATTTATGTGATCGGCAACGGGCTTTAGGGAGAAACCATCCCCTCAGGTGGAAAAGTAATCCGGCAGGCTGTCTTTTTGGGAGGCGTTTACCAGCCAATCAAATACAAACTGTCCGACAGAGGCAAGACAGATCAGCCGGGCCTCGTCGGGAGCGGGTATCCACAGCGCTACCGCCACTTGCCCGAGCCGCGTGCGCCGAAAATCATCCGTGCCAAAAGCTTCTGGTGAAAGATCTATCGGCGCGCCTTTGGCCAGCACATCACGCACCCCCCGCCCCTTCAGGGTAAAGACCGCGCGGGCATCTGACACATCGGCCAGAAGCGCGGGAGCCGTGATCCGGCTGTCAAGCTCCCTGATCAGCGCATCAGGGTCACTTTCGGTAAAGATCAGCAGCTCGTCAGGCGCCATCCACGCTATGCCCTTGCGGATCTTGCGCTTTGGCGGCACGCCGGCGCCGGTGCTTTGCTTCAGCGCGGCGCTGATGGCCCTGTTTAATCCGGCTTTCAGGGTGACCATGCCCACCGGTGCGTGACGGGCGACCAGCACCGCGCCGTTGCCCTCCAGCTCCACGGCTGTTGATAGCTCAAACATCCTGGCGTGCTCCTTCCTTGTCATAAAATACCGGATCGACAATACGGGCCTTGCGAATAGCCCCGCCTGCCGAAAAATCAAGCACATCGCCCAGCCGTCCCTGCCCGCCATTTATCAACGCCATGGCAATCGGGTGGCCAAGGGTTGGTGAAAAATAGGTAGAGGTAACATGGCCGATCGCTTTGCCATTTTCCACCGCATGTGCGGATTCGGGGAGCTTTTCTGTATCGCTCAAAGTGCGCAGCCCGACCAGCTGTTTGCGGTTTTGTCCGGTCAAAAAAGAGCGCTGCATGCCACGTTTTCCGATAAAATCGTCTTTCTTTTTCGAGACTGCCCAAGACATGTTCAGATCATGGGGGGTGACAGTGCCGTCGCTCTCGTCTCCGACCACCACAAAGCCCTTTTCGGCGCGCATCACATGCAGGGCCTCTGTGCCATAAGGACGAATGCCGTGGCTCGCCCCTGCTTGCAGCAACAGGTTCCACAAAAGCAGACCTCTGGAGGCCGGCACCGCGACCTCGAAGGACAGCTCGCCCGAAAAGGAAATACGAAAAATACGGGCTTTTATGCCGCCAAGCTTCCCCTCCACAAACCCCATAAAGGGAAGTTCTCCGGGCGAGACATCCATACCGCCCAATGCCTCCAGCACCTTGCGGGCACGCGGACCGGCAACCACGATTTGCGCATATTGCTCTGTCAGGTTGGCGGTGAATACCTGCATATCCCACCATTCGGTTTGCAGCCATTCTTCCATATGGGCATGAATGCGGTCCGAACCTCCGGTGGTGGTGTGGCACAAAAAGGTATCCTCCGAGAGGCGCGCCACCACGCCGTCATCCATCAAAAAACCGTTTTCGTTGCACATCAGGCCGTAGCGGCACTTACCGGGCTTCAGGGTCGACATCATATTGGTATAGAGCAAATCAAGAAACCGGGCCGCATCCGGGCCTGTAACCATGATTTTTCCCAGGGTCGAAGCATCAAACAACCCGACAGCGCTGCGCGTGGCGACTATCTCGCGGGTGATGGCCGCCTGCACGCTCTCGCCTTTGGCGGGATAGGCGTAGGGGCGGCGCCAGTCAGCGACCGGCTCGAATATAGCACCATGGCTTTCGTGCCAGCCATCTATCGCGGTTTTGCGCGTGGGCTTAAAGAGCTTGCCCGCCGCCTCGCCAGCAATAGCCCCGAGCGAAACAGGGGTATAAGGCGGGCGAAAGGTGGTGGTGCCAACGGCAGGAATATCGGCATCGAGCGCAGCCGCCAGCACGGCGAGGCCGTTGATATTACTCAGCTTGCCCTGATCTGTCGCCATGCCGATGGTGGTGTAGCGCTTGGCATGCTCGACACTCTCGTAGCCCTCGCGGGCGGCAAGCTGGATATCGGTGAGCTTCACGTCATTTTGAAAGTCGAGCCATGTTTTGCTGCGCAGGCGATAAGGTGCGTTGGCCGGCATCGCCCAGACCGGAGACATCGGCGCCTCGGGCTGCGCCCTGACTTGCCGTGGGGCGGTATCCCCGGCGCGGCTCTGCCCCACCTCGTCAACCGCTTGGCGACCGGCGGCGAGGGCGCTGGCAAGACAAGCTTCGGTTTCAAGCGCGCCCAGTGCAGCACCGGCTGGCAGCACAAACCCCTCGCCGTGCTGGTTGGTCGGTGGGCGAGAGATATCGGGGGAAAACATAGCATTGGCTTCATCCCATAGAAGCTTACCCCCGCAATGAGACCAAAGATGGACAACGGGAGAAAACCCGCCCGACATAGCAACACAATCACATGCCACGGTTTCAACCGCATTGCCCGCACCACTTTGCAAGCAGATCTCGACAGATGTGACGTGTTTATAACCATTTACTCTTGCGATGGCATGGCCGGTTTCGATGCGGATACCGGCCTGTCGGGCTGCATCGGCCAAGGCACCGGCTTGCGGGCGACTATCCACGATCAGCGGCACTTCCAGACCGGCAGCATGAAGCGTGAGCGCGGTGCGGTAAGCGTCATCACTATTGGTAACCACCACCGTGCGCGCCCCCGGCGCTACCCCGTAAAGACGAACATAATCCCGCACAGCGCCGGCAAGCATCACTCCCGGCTTGTCATTGCCTGCGAAATTCAGCGTGCGCTCCAGCGCACCGGTAGCGGTGATGATACGCTTGGCCCTGATACGCCAGAGCCGGTGGCGGGGGCCAGAGGCCGTAGGAGCGTGATCATTCAGGCGCTCAAAGCCAAGCGCATAGCCATGATCAAACACACCCGCCCCTTGTGTGCGGCTACGCAGGGTGACCGTGGGCAGCTTGGCTATCTCGTCAAGAAGGTAGGTGATATGGGCAGGGCCATTCCGGCCATCAACCTCCACATCATCCACCATAAAACGCCCGCCAAAATAGGGGGATTGCTCCAGCAGCAGCACCTTGGCCCCGCTGCGGCCAGCTTCCAGCGCGGCTTCCAGACCGGCCACACCACCGCCGGCAATCAGAATATCGGTATAGGCATAGAAATATTCATACCTGTCCGTATCGGGCTTGGTTGGCACCTGCCCCAGCCCTGCCGAGCGGCGGATAATCGGCTCGAACACATGCTTCCATGCCCATTGCGGACGCATAAAGGTTTTGTAGTAAAATCCGGCGGGCAAAAAACGCGCCAGCTTGTTATTGAGCGCGCCGATATCAAAGCCCAGGCTCGGCCAGTGGTTTTGCGAGCGAGCGATCAGCCCGTCAAAAAGCTCGGTAGTGGTAGCGCGCTGGTTTGGCTCGAAGCGACCACCCTCGCCCATGTTCATCAGGGCGTTTGGCTCCTCCACTCCGCTAGCCATAATACCGCGCGGACGATGATATTTAAACGAACGGCCAACCATGCGCCGGTCTGCGGCCATCAGGGCCGAGGCGAGGGTGTCTCCCCTAAAGCCCTGCACTCTTTTACCATTAAAGGTGAAGGCTACGGGCTGGCTGCGGTCAATCAGGCAGCCGCCATCAGGAAGGCGGAAACTCATTTTTTCTCCTCCCATTCCGGTAATCTCGCCCTGATTTTGGCGATAATATCTTTGGGGGGCGCGAGGGCTTGGACGCTGTAGGTGCCAAATACCTCCAGTGTGACCGCAGAGCGCGCCGCATGAAACCACTTGCCGCAGCCATAGGCATGGTGCCAACGCTCGAGAATCACGCCCTTGGGGTTTCTGCGCTCGAACATATAGGCAGCAAAGCCGGCATCTGTGCTACCCGATTTCTGTCGCGACAGATGCGCCTCTCCGCCACCGGAAAACTCGGTCTCTTCGGCTTTGGCACCACAATACGGGCATTTCAGCAACAGCATATTAACCTCCCTTGAATATCCCGATCACCAGCTCGCCGAAGCCCCATTGCAGGGTTCCCAATACCGAAAATACCATTTCATAGCGATAGGTTTCCATTTTTTTCTCCTCGGCTTTTGCGGCAAGGAGGCTCTCGAAATTTTCGGTTATCCGCTCGCGCAAAACAGGCAGCGGTGTCGGATCCGTGATCTGCGGGTCTTCAAGCCGCAACATATAGCGCCAGATCATGCGCGACTGGGTAAGGATCTGCGAATCCCAGTGCCGGCGGGCCTCCTGCGCAAGGTATCTGTCGGTCAGAAAAACCACAAAACCGATGCACAGCGCAAAAGAGCCAAGAGCCGCGAATATCCGGGCATGACCAAGCGAGACCGAAACAATGCTGGTCACGGCCCACAGGGCCATGGCCGCAAAAAGAATCACCCTTTGCCATAGGTTTAAATGCTCAAGCATTGTGCGCTCCTTGCTTCTTTTGGGAGAATCTATGGGCGAAAATCCGCTCAAACCAACAAAACCCCACAAAGCTCAACCCTACGATGTAGTCCCGCTTTAAAAAGCAAAAAGCTTTGTTGTACCAGTAGCTTATACAGCAACCCCCATACATACCGGAAAGGTTATCAAGTCGCGGCACACCTATAGGGAGGTGTGTTTGAGAATATGTCAAAATTATGTTATAAATATGGTAATATTTAGGCAATTGCGGCGAAGATCGCAATACAACCGGACGGAAACCCCGCCGGTAAAGCCAAGGAGGCCCTGATAACGGCAAAGGAGAGTGATGATGGAAAGCTTTACGACGATCGTATCTGGAGTGTGGGATAAATTTGCCGGTGGCGGCGCCTACGCAATTCAGAAGTTTATTTTTGCCCTGACCGGATATGAAATGAGCGAGATCCTGGCACTGGTAGTTTTTCTCGGCGCGGTGGCTGGGTTGATATTGTGGCTGCTGCTGCTCGCCAAAAGACCCAAGAAAACAACGTATTTGATGGAGGGCGGGCGCCGCTACCACCGGCGCTAGACCACAAACGGGCGCACCATCCCGGCGATTATTTCTCAATGCGCCACCCCGGCGATTATTTCTCAATGCGCCACCCCGGCGGCGACACTCTCGTCGACAAACCGCCCCTCCAAAAAACGCTCCAGCCCGAAAGGGGCGGCGAGGGCATCCGGCTCGCCCGAAGCCATGGTCGCCGCCATCGCCCAGCCCGAACCGGGGATGGACTTGAACCCCCCCGTGCCCCAGCCACAATTGATAAAACACCCCCCGAGCGGGGTTTTTCCGATGATCGGAGAGCGATCCCCGGTCATATCCACAATGCCGCCCCACTGGCGCAGCTGTTTGAGCCGGCTGATAACCGGAAAGGTCTCGATCAGGGCGCGCACGGTCTCCTCGATATGATGGAAGCTGCCGCGCTGGGTGTAATTGTTATAGCCATCCGCCCCGCCCCCGATCACCAGTTCGCCCTTGTCTGACTGGCTCAGATAGCCATGCACAGTATTGGCCATCACCACCACATTGATACACGGCTTGATCGGCTCGCTGACCAGCGCCTGTAGCGAAACCGACTCGATCGGCAGCCGAAATCCCGCCATCTGCGCCAGCACGCCGGAATGCCCAGCCACCACCAGCGCAAGCTTTTTACAGGCCACATCACCGCGCGTGGTACGCACCCCGGTAACCTGCCCGTTTTTCTGGCTGATCCCCGTCACCTCGGTCTGCTGGATGATATCAACCCCGAGATCAGAAGCTGCCCGCGCATAGCCCCACGCCACAGCATCATGGCGCGCCGTGCCGCCGCGGGCCTGCCACAAAGCCCCCAACACCGGATAGCGCGGGCCGGAAAGCTCGATGATCGGCACCTTTCGCTTAACCTGCTCAGGGGTCAGCATTTCGGTTTTCACGCCCTGGATAGCATTGGCGTTGGCAATGCGGTGATAGCCGCGCAGCTCGTGCTCGGTCTGGGCCAGCATCATCACGCCGCGCGGAGAAAACATAATGTTGTAATTCAGCTCGACCGACAGCCCCTCATATAGCCCGCGCGCTTTTTCATAGATCGCGGCACTTTCGTCTTGCAGATAATTGGAGCGGATAACCGTAGTATTGCGCCCGGTATTACCACCGCCGAGCCAGCCTTTTTCCAGCACCGCGATATCGCGTATGCCGTGGTTTTTGGCCAGATAATAGGCTGTGGCCAGCCCGTGGCCGCCCGCACCGACGATCACCACCTCGTAGGCTTTTTTCAGCTCGGGCGAGGGCCACGCCCTTGTCCATCCACTATGGCTGCGCATGGCTTCACGCGCTATGGCAAACCCCGAGTATTTTTTCACGGCAAAGCTCCGGTTATCACGGTGATGTGAGTGTAATACGCGCTTTTTACCCTATATGCAAAGCAAGAACCGGCGCTGCTTGCGGGGTTCGCGACATTTGCGCCCCATTGCCCCGTTGGTGCAATTGACCGTTGCGCAAAGGCCGCGCCCCAGCGTAATGTGCGCCCGACTCGAGCAAAGGGTAATAAAACATGGTTTTCTGGATTCCGGTTATAGCGGTTACGATCCTTACGATTATTTGGGTATTATACCCGTTATTACACCAGGAAAAAGAGGTCCCCGCCTCGCGCGCCAGCTACGATGTTCAGGTATTCAAAGACCAGCTGGCCGAGATCGATTCAGACGAAAACCGCGCCGTGATCACACCCGCAGAGGCACAGCGGGTGCGGGTCGAGGTTTCGCGGCGGTTGCTGGCAGCGGCCAAGGCGGCCGAAGCTGAAGCCCCCCCTCCCAATGCCCCGCGCACGACCACCTATGCGCTCGCCGCCGTGATCGCGATTTCCGTCGCGCTTGGCGGGCTGGGGCTTTATCGCACCTATGGCTTTCCCGGCCTGCCGGATATGCCCCTGTCTGAAAACCTCGCACGGCAGGCCGCATTTGATGCTGATCGCCCCTCGCAGGCCGATGCCGAGGCTTTTGTTGCCGAGCGCATGGCAGATAACAACGCCGGGCTGCCAGACCTGGACACACTCACCCAGAGCCGCGATTCCGAGCTGATCGACCAGCTTGCCGCTGTGCTGGAAAATCGGCCGGATGATCTGGAAGGCTACCAGATGCTGACCCGCGCGCTGGCCTCCGCCGGCCGGATGATCGAGGCCCATGCAACCGAGGACAAGGTGCTGGAAATACTCGGAGATAGCGCCACACCGCTAGACCATCTGGAGCATGCCGAGTTGATGATCCTCGCAGCGCAGGGCTATGTTTCGCCCAAAGCGATCACCGCGCTGGACAAGGTGATGGCCGCCATCCCCGAAAATCCGCGTGCGCGCTATTATGCCGGCCTTGCGCTGGCGCAATACGGCCAGCCGCGCCAAGGCTATATCATGTGGAACCAGCTCTTGCAGGAAGGCCCCGAAGATGCACCGTGGATCGCCGCGATCCGTGCCGGCATCGATGCCCTCGCCCGCGAGGCCGGTATCGCGGTAAACGCGCCCGCCCTCAACGGCCCGAGCGCCGAACAGGTAGAAGCCGCCGGCGATATGAGTGACGGCGAGCGCTCGGATATGATCCGCTCGATGGTAACCCAGCTGACAGAGCGGCTCGCCAATGAGGGCGGCTCTGTCGAGGAATGGGTGCGCCTGATCGGGGCTAATTCTGTGCTGGGCGAGACCGACGCCGCTCAAAAAGCGCTGGAAGATGCCAAGGCAGCCTATGCCGATGACGAAGCCGCACTAGCCCGGCTAGAAGCGGCTGGCGCCCGGTTACAATGATATTCGAGGCGATCGAGGAATTTTTTGCAGCCCTTCCCTCTGCCGGGGGGGTGATCGGGCTTGATCTGGGCACCAAGACCATCGGCGTGGCGGTATCGGACCAGCGACGCTGCATTGCCACCCCGCAGGAAACCGTGCGGCGCAAGAAATTCACCACCGATGCCGAAGCCCTGCTGGCAATCATTTCGGAGCGCGGCATCTGCGGTATCGTGCTTGGCCTGCCGCGCAACATGGATGGATCCGAGGGGCCGCGCGCCCAGTCTACCCGCGCCTTTGCCCGCAATTTTAGCCGGCTTTGCCCCCTACCCCTGACCTATTGGGACGAGCGCCTCTCGACCGTGGCTGCCGAGCGCGCCCTGCTCGAGGGCGACACCTCGCGGGCGCGCCGCGCACAGGTGATCGACCATGTTGCCGCCGGATATATCCTGCAAGGGGCGCTGGACCGACTGGCACATTTGCAAAATGGATGAGGTGTGGCGGCGCGCGGAGGTGATGTCTCCCTGCATCAAAACCTGCGTAATCCATAGCGCCAGCGGGCTGTGCATGGGCTGCTTGCGCAGCACCGAAGAGATCAGCCGCTGGAATGGTATGAACGCTAGCGAAAGGCACGAAATAATGGCCGCTTTGCCCGCCCGCGCGCCACAGATCAAGGGCCAGCGGCGGGGGCGGCGTAAAAAACCGTGTGAGTCTTAATTGTCACAGTTTGTTAATTATTTAATCCTAGATTGGCAGATAGCGATATTTGTGTTATATCAGGGCTAAAATATAGGCTTATCATGCGGTTACTTACCCTTCTTATTGCTATCTACGCGGCAGCACTTTTAATGTCACGCAGCACCATAGCCGGATATATCTCCCTGCCGGGGGGGATCATCTGGCTTGACGGGCTGATCGCCATATTGTTTGCCACGGCTTTCGGGATGTTTCTTGGCGCCCGGAAAAGCTTTGCCGCCGGCATCGTGCCGATTGTGTTGGTCGGCGGGGGCGTATTTGGCACAATCCAGCTCGACCTCGGGCAGGATGCCCCCTATGCCGCTCTGGCCTCTGCGGCATCCGAAGCCACACTCAACCGCGCGTGGGACGGGCAGTTTCGCACCATTGCCCGCATAGACAGCGCCGATATCGGGGTGCTGGTCGATACCGGTGCCTCGCTGATATTGCTGCGCTATGACGATGCGCTTCGGGCCGGCGCAGACCCTGATTTGCTCAAATTCGACATTCCGCTGACCACCGCAAGCGGGCGCACCTATGTGGCAGGCTACCAGTTTTCGCAGGTGCGGATCGGCGGGGTTGTCATGCGCAATGTCGAGGGGGCTGTAGCTCTGCCCGGCGAATTGCACAATTCGCTGCTGGGCATGAGCTTCATCGGGCAGCTCAGCGAAATGGTGATCCGCAAAGATGCTATGATCCTACGCCAGTAGCGCCTTGCGCAACATATTCAGCGCCATGATAATGATAAATGCCGCAAAAACCCGCTTGAGCGGCTTCGGATCCATCATATGGGCCAGTTTGACCCCGAGCGGCGCGGTCAGCATTGTCATGGATACCGTAATGGCAAAAGCCGCCAGATTAACCCGGCCAACGGTAAAAGGCGGCGCGCCCATATCACCCCAGCCAACAAGCAAAAACCCGATGGTCGAAGGCACAGCAATGATCACCCCGAATCCGGCCGCCGTGGCGACCGCATTGTGGATCTTACGCCCGTAAAGCGCCATTAACGGCACCCCGAAGCTGCCACCACCGATCCCCATCAGCACTGACAAAAAACCTATGACAGGCGCGACTATTGCCCGCGCCAGCCCTGTTGGCATAACGCTGCCCAGCCGCCACTCGACACGGCCCAGCGCCATGTAAAGCCCGATCGAAACCCCGAGAAATCCAAAAACCAGCATCATGCTTCGGGATTCAAGCCCCGAGGCCAGCACCACTCCGAGCGCAGCCCCTATCCCGATGCCCGGCGCCCAGCGCCGCAATATCTCCCACTCGACCGCGCCCTTTTTATGGTGACTTAATACCGAGCGCACCGAAGTAACAACGATGGTCGCCAGCGAGGTTGCAACCGCGATCTGCATCAGGCTGTCGCTTTGGTATCCCATTGTTTCAAAGGCATAGTAATAGGCAGGCACCAATATTATACCGCCCCCCACCCCGAGCAGGCCAGCCGCAACGCCGGCAAATGCGCCAATGCCGAGCATAAGCAACAGCAGCCAGATCATATCCATCTATTCCCCTTTCACCGCCATGAAGGCTTCTCTCACCAGCTCCGGCCCCGCCCCCTCCAGATGCGCCCCTTCGGACAGGATCCGCCGCCAGCGCCGCGCCCCCGGTCGGCCGGCAAAGGCCCCGAGCATGTGGCGGGTAATCTGGTTGAGCCGCGCGCCCTTGGCAAGCTCGATCTCGATATAGGCGCACATATCCTCGATAATATCACCCTCGGAGCGGGCCGGCGCACCTGCAAAAATACGGGAATCCGCCTCGCCCAGTATATCAAACGGTGTGTGGTAAGCCGCGCGGCCAATCATCACCCCGTCCACGTGTTCAAGGTGGGCAAGGGCTTCGTCCAGAGTTTTTATGCCGCCATTTATGGCAATTTCCAGCTTGGGGAATTGGTTTTTCATGGCATAGACCAGCGCATAATCCAGCGGCGGAATATCGCGGTTTTGTTTGGGCGACAGCCCCTCCAGCCAAGCCATGCGGGCATGGATGGTAAAGCTTTTCACCCCCGCTGCCGCAACCTTTTCTATGAAACCCGGCAGCACTTCCGCAGGTATCTGCTTATCCACCCCGATGCGGCATTTTACCGTGACCTCGACACCCTGCCCTTGCATGGCCGCCACGCACTCGGCCACCAGATCCGGCTGCTGCATCAGCACCGCGCCAAAAGCGCCGGACTGCACCCTGTCCGAGGGGCAGCCAACATTGAGGTTGATCTCGTCATAGCCAAAACCGGCGGCGATACGACTGGCCTCTGCCAGCTCCGCCGGATCGGAGCCACCAAGCTGTAGGGCCACCGGATGCTCGACAGGGTGGAAGCCGAGCAGGCGTGCGCGGTTACCATGGATAACGGCCTTTGCTGTGACCATTTCGGTATAGAGCAGCGCTCGGCGCGATAGCATCCGGTGAAAGTATCGGCAATGGCGGTCCGTCCAGTCCATCATGGGCGCGACAGACAATCTGCGGTCAGGCGAATGCATCCTGCATCTCCGGTTGTTTTTGCGCGGGCCGCTATTTTTGCACAGGCACCACTTTATATGCTGTTCTTAATATGTAACAGTGCCATAAAACAAGGGAGAGACAGATGACAGTATTACGCCCTAGCCGCCGCGACATTCTTAAAATGAGCGCTGCCGCCCCCCTGCTCGGCCTCGCAGCGCCCGCACAGGCCAACCTTGGCGGGCCGGACGGCACGCAGCCGAGCCATTTCCGTTTTACACTTGGCGAGGCGCGGCTCACCGTTGTTTCGGACGGCTACTTTACCGGGCCACTGGCCACTGTCGGGGTCAATGCCGACCCTGAAGAGGTTCAGGCCTTTATGCGCACCCATTTCAGGAGCGATACGGAGGTTTTCAACCATACCAACCATATCATTATCGAGCTGGGCGCGGCCAAGGTATTGGTTGATGTCGGCTCCGGCACCAGATTTGCCCCAACCACCGGCCGCCTGATGGAAAACCTTGAAACCGCGGGTTTTGCGCAGGAAGATATCACCCATGTGGTGCTGACCCACGCCCACCCCGACCACGTCTGGGGTATCCGTGACGATTTTGACGAGCTGGTGTTTCCCGATGCCGAGTATCTGATTGGCAGCACCGAGTATGACTGGTGGATGAAACCGGGGCTGATTGACGAAGTGCCCGAAACCCTTCAGCAATTTGTGGTGGGCGCAGTCAATTCGCTTTCAGCGGAGGGTTTGCAGATCAATATGGCGCAGGATGGCCACACGGTTGCGCCGGGCATCACCATGATCGACACCCCCGGCCACACCCATGGCCACATGGCTTTGCATATCGAGAGCGAGGGGGAGCAACTGCTGATTGTAGGCGATGCCATCCGCCGCGCTTTTCTCAACTTTGCCCGACCTGATTGGTATGGCGCGGTCGATATGGATCCGGAAAAGACTGTCAGCACCCGCAAACGTTTGCTGGATATGGCGGCCACGGACGGTATATCGATGCTTGGCTATCACTTCCCGTTTCCCGGGGTTGGCAATGTGATGCGCGATGGCGATGCCTATCGCTTTGTGCCTGCCCTGTGGCGCTGGGAGAAGTAGCTCAGCCGCCCCCGGCAATGATCCGGCGCATATCCTCGCCAAAGGCTTGAAATAGCGGGCGCGATACTTCGTCATGGGTGGCGTTGTATTCCGGGTGCCACTGCACGGCCATCGCAAAAGCCTTTGCTTCTTTGATATAGATCGCTTCGGGGGTGTTGTCTTCGGCGCGACCCTCGACCACAACGCGCGCTGCCGGTTGGCATATGCCCTGCCCGTGCAGGGAGTTGACAACGATCTCGACCGCGCCAAATATCTCGGCAAACCGGCCACCATAAAGCAGCGATACCGCGTGGCGGTGAGCGAATTTTTGCTCCATGGTGCCTTCGGGCGGCATCCGGTGGTTCATCCGGCCCGGCAACTCGCGGATCTCGGGGTGAAGAGTGCCGCCAAAAGCTACGTTGAACTCCTGAAAACCACGGCAGATGCCCAGAATAGGCTTGCCGGCCTCGACGCAATGACGGATCAGCGGCAAGGTCAGGTTATCCCTGTCCATGTCAAATGCCCCGTGGGCTTCGGTTTCTTCATGGCCGTAATGGCTGGGGTGAACATTAGGCCGACCGCCGGTAAAAACAAAGCCGTCACAGGCGGCCGCGACCTCTTCAACCGCGCCAATACTCGGCATGGCTGGAACAATAAACGGCAAGGCATCCGCGACATTCGCAACCGCGTCGATATTCATCACCCCGACGGTTTGCGCCGGATAATCTTCGTCCAGCAACTTGAAATTGCCTATAATTCCCACAACAGGGCGCCGCATGTTGGCTCTCCTTCAGGTAAGCCAGCCGCTGATATCTGGCGGGCTATCTGCGTTTGTACATTTTCCGAGTTATAACACAAAATATGCGCCCACGCTTGCGACAGATCAAGGTCAAATATCGATTTGCATTATTTTTTTAGAGTAACACAAATAAACGGGAGCAAACCATAGCCAACACCTCGAACTGGCCCAAAACTTCCGTCTCTTCGTCCTTTGCTGTATTCCTTCATCGCGGGGAAATACACCTTAACAGGTTCTCCGGCTTTACCGGACCACGCACCTATGCAAAAAACGCAATTCGGGCATGCCAAATCGCCTGTTGATTGCATGGCCACGGCTCCCTATCTCATGCGTATCCGATGCTGATATCGGCCAACCAGACAAAAAGGATCCCCTCAGATGGCTAACATCGAATTTTCTCGCCCTGTGCCCTTTGGGGCCATTATCACACTACGCATCGTCAACACGTTTGACGCCCTGCGCAGCACTATTGTCGGAACCTATAAAGCCAATAAAACCAAAAAAGCCCTGAACCGGCTGAGCAATGCCCAGTTGCAGGATATCGGACTTGAGCGCGCCCAGATCAGTGCCGTCTCAGCCGCGGTGGCCCAAGCCTAAGCTGCTACAAATACCGTTATAAAGCCGCCTTTCGGGGCGGTTTTTTTATGCACGCTTGCAATTTGGCCGCGACACTGGCAAAATTGCGACATGGAAAACCCGATCTGCATTTGCACCATCTCAATTATCTGCTGACAATCGTTCGGCGGCGGGTTCTTTTGTTTCCAAATCTTTGATGAAATGCTAAGCCTGTCGCGGGACAAACCGCGTCTGGAAGGCCAATGATCAAACTTTATAATACCAAGACCCGCCGCAAAGAAGAATTTGTGCCGATCAACCCTGAAAACGTGCGCATGTATGTGTGCGGGCCAACGGTTTATGACCGAGCGCATATCGGCAATGCCCGCCCCGTGGTGGTGTTTGACGTGCTCTACCGGCTGCTGCGGCATGTTTACGGTGAAAGCCACGTTACCTATGTGCGCAATTTCACCGATGTGGATGACAAGATAAACGCCAAGGCGGCAGAGACCGGGCGGAGTATTCGCGAGATCACCGACGAGACGATCGGCTGGTATCACGAGGATATGGACGCGCTCGGGGCCTTGCGCCCCGACCACGAGCCGCGCGCCACCGAATATATCGGGCAAATGAAGGCGATGATCCAGACATTGATCGACAAGGGCCACGCTTACGAGGCCGAGGGCCATGTGCTGTTTGACGTGAATTCTTATGGGGCTTATGGCAATCTGTCGGGCCGCAA
>JAKIUB010000039.1 GCA_021647745.1 Paracoccaceae bacterium
CGAAGGCGAGGCCGCGATGCAGCTACAATCTTTGGCCGAGGCCTGCCCGCAAGAACAGGGCGAATATCCCGTTATTGCCGAAAATATCATCACATGGCAGCCACTCCTTGTCGGTATCCTTGGTAATTTGCAGGCGGGTATTGCGCCGGAAACCATCGCGCGCCGGTTTCACAACACTCTGGCCGCCCTTATTAGCCGCATGGTGCAGAAACTGTCTGCGCAATATGATGTGGATACGGTCGTGCTGACCGGCGGGGTATTTCAAAACAGCCTGCTTGCAAGCGCAACCCGGCAGCGGATCATGGCCTCGAGCCTATCGGTTTTGTGCCCTTCGGACTTTCCCGCAAATGATGGCGGAATTTCACTGGGGCAGGCGAGCATCAGGGCTGCAAGATTATCCGGAGAATGGGGGGATAGGGTCAGCGATGCAGCACAGTAATTACCATTTCGGAAATAAGCTGCGGCCAGGTAAAAGCGAGTCGGGATTTGGCTGTGGATCATAATGCTATTAAGGTATCCCTTTTCCCCAGAGATCGTTCGCCTTCAGGTCCGTTCCCTCCGCCAGATACCCCCAGCTGACAAAATTCTCCAATTATTTCAATATACAAGGGATATTACAACACATGCGGAACTATATTGGGCACTAACTACAATCCTCCTAAGCTTATTCAAATCCCATCAAAAGGGAACAAATGGTACGAATTTTCGCGACGACCTCTACATTCGCCAAAATTTCCCCACCCCACATTTGTGGGGATTTAGGCGGACACTATCATTATTCTACTCTAGTCTCATCATAAATCATAATTTATCGAGGCTGATATGATGAAAACCTACGATCCCAAAGGTCATGGAAAAGAAAGAACCGCAGAGGTTATCAAATTTGCCGAGGCCAAGCCGCCAAGCCACCTCGGTGCTATCGTTCACCGGTACATTGAGCTGGAGACAGTAGGCAGGCTTAATATGGATTACCGATTTCATGCGCTGCCTGACGCCTGCGCTTATCTCGTATTTGACCAATTAAATTCGGATGTTTCGGGCGTCACTAAACTGCGGACAACATCAGAGGAATTGAACCTTGGGCGGCAGTTCCATTATATTAACATCCGGTTTTTTCCTGGCGTCTGCCATTTTAGTGAAGACGAGTATTCCTATGGCCTAGTCAACAGTCCCTACAAAGGGGCTTTACCCTTACTTGAGGCGAACCACAAACTCGCTTCTTGTAACTTTGAGGAGAAGCAGCCTATTTTGACTAGGCTCGTCGAAGACCTGCTCACAGCAAAAAAAATTGTACCAAATTTGGTTACCCAGAAGATATTTAGGAATATTGATGAGATCAATACGGTGTCGGAAATGGCCGCAGCGTCAAATTTATCAGCACGTCAGTTACAACGCGTACTGAAACGGACAACGGGGCTGGCTCCTCATGATTTTCTAAAGGTGTTGCGCTTACAGCAAACGCTCAACAATGAAGCATCAGATAACTACGCTGATCAATCCCATTTCATCCACTCATTCAAAAAAGCGACAGGATATACGCCCGGGCGCTACACAAGAAAGTTTGATGTCTGATATTTACAATATTATTCGCGCCCTTGCCGCTAAGCTACGACTCATTAGCTCACCTTAAATCAAGGATTTACAAATGACAAAAATGAACGCAATTGGTTGGTTTGATATCTATGTCAATGACATGAAACGGGCTGTAGCATTTTATGAAACTGTTCTTGGAATCACGCTTGAAGCTATGGGTGACCCAACTGGTGAAACCGAAATGATGAGCTTTGCCGCTGATATGGGTGTATATGGCGCTGGAGGTGCTTTGGTGAAAATGCCACACGCGCAGCCGGGGCCAGGCGGCACACAGGTCTACTTCTCTGTCGCTGACTGTGCTGTGGAAGAGGCACGCGTCGCTGATGCAGGCGGCAAGGTTATTCGCCCGAAATTCTCCATCGGCAACTTTGGTTGGGTGACACTGTGTCAGGACCCCGAAGGTAATATGGTTGGCTTTAGCTCCATGAAGTAAGGGTGAAGTGGTCCTGCAAAACCTAACCCGATATACCTTAACTCAGCCGAAAACCTGTTCGGAAAAGCAGGACCACTTCACACTTCAACTGTTCGAGTTTGAAAAAAGAGACGGTTCGCCAACCTAGATTACGTGGTCTAACCATAAGAGGCTAACGGCGAACTCCTTCCCGATCAGGCATCTTGCAAAATACCGGATCGGCGGAAGGTTAACAAGATTTCGATACATAAGGGGCGGTTCCGTTCTCCGGCAAAGGCGTGGAGGTGTTGCGCTGGATGCTCAAAGGTAAAAGTGTGGCACAGGAAAACAGCAGTATGAACGCCGGAGAATGGCGCGAGCTGATGGCGCAAATCAAAGAATAGTCATACGGTTAGAAATCGCTGGCGATACCTTTTTTCTCCCAATCGCCAAAGCGGATCGGCTCGGGGCCATCACGCCCGCCCAGCTCTTCGGGCAGCTCAAGCACAGCGGCTTTTTTCTTGCGGGCTATGGCTTCCTTTAGCGCACGGGCGGCGGCCTCGGCGCGGCGGGCTTCTATATCGGCTTTGGCACGGCTCTCGTTCATTGCGTATATCCCCATCGGCGCTGCGCATTAGCCGCAAAATAACGGGTTCATACAGACAGGCGCAAGCAGATTCGGCTTTGCCTTCGGGCCGGATTGGGCTAAGGCGGGCAGGAAACAGGAGAAATACATGGGTGTTCCAGGATTTGCGCCACGTCTGGCGGCCGCAGAAATGTTGAAAGGGGTGCTGGAAGAGGGGCGCTTGCTCTCCGATCTGGTGCAATCCAGCCGTGGGCCGCTGGCAAGCCTGCCGCCGCAAGGCCGGGCGCGCGCCCAGAGCCTCGCTACCGATACTCTGCGCCACCTTGGCCGAATCGACACCGTGCTCAATCAATTTTTACAAAAAGAACCTCCCGCACTGGTGCGCAATGCCCTGCGGCTGGCCACCTGCGAAATGGTGGTAGACGGTATCGCCCCGCACGCGGCCGTCGATGCGGCTGTGCGTATGGTGAAAAACAACCGTCAGACCACACATCTGGCGGGCCTGACCAATGCCGTTGCCCGGCGCGTGGCCGAGAATGGCCGTGCAATATGGCCCGATCTCGAGCCAACCTCCCTGCCCCCCCACCTCGCCAAACCCTTGACCAAGGTGTATGGCGCCAAGGCGGTATCGGCTTTTGAGGCCGCCCATGAAGCAGGTGCGCCGCTGGATATATCGCTGCATCCGTCGGTAGATGTGTCGGCCCTTGCCGAGGCGCTAAATGCCGAGATTTTACCCACCGGTAGCCTGCGCTTGCAGGAATGGGGGCAAATATCGGCCATGCCCGGCTTTGACGAGGGCGCGTGGTGGGTGCAGGATGCGGCGGCGGCCATACCTGCCAATTTGCTCGGTGATATCAAGGAAAAAACTGTGCTGGATCTCTGCGCAGCCCCCGGCGGCAAGACCATGCAGCTGGCGGCCGCTGGCGCAAAAGTGACCGCGCTGGATCTCTCCGCCACTCGCATGGAGCGGCTGCGGGAGAACCTCGCACGGGTCGAACTTCAAGCCGAGGTTTTGGTCGAAGACGTGCTGGAATACGCCCCCGACAAAAAATTTGACGCCATCCTGCTCGATGCTCCCTGTTCAGCCACCGGCACCATTCGGCGCCATCCCGACCTGCCCTACGCCAAAGCCGACCTCTCTCTCAATCCGTTGCTGAACCTCCAGAAAGACATGCTGGCCGAGGCCTCGAAATGGCTGAAACCGGGTGGAGAACTGGTTTATTGCACCTGTTCGCTCTTTCCCGAAGAAGGTGAAGCCCAGATCGAGGCTTTTCTTGAAACCCACCCGGAATTCGAGCAAAATCCTGCTTTGGTTGACGGCCTGAACCCCGACTGGCTAGACAGCCATGGCGGCCTGCGCCTGCGCCCGGATTACTGGCACGAGCGCGGCGGCATGGACGGCTTTTATATCGCCCGCCTTAAAAAGAAACCCCAAGGGTGACAAGCGTGCCCCCTCGGCTTATGTAATGGTTCAAACGGTCAAACTGCGGTGCGATACCTCCATGCCAAAACCCGACAGCCCAAACAAAAAACAAAGCTGGCGCAAGGTTCGCCTCTCCGGATTGCGCTTGGCGCCGCGCAGTTTCTTGCACCACCCCGAAGCACGTCGCATCGGCTCTTATAACCGCGGCGAGCATCTGATGACTGGCCGGTTTGACATCGAGGGATGCTCCTCTGCTTCCTCGATCTGGGATGCCGCTGCCCCCGAAAGCCTGTTTATCAAGCGCGCACACAACTTTGGCTGGCTTGATGACCTTGTAGCAGTCGGTGACGGGCCAGCACGCAAGTTTGCCCAGCGCTGGTTGATGGAGTGGATCAGGCAATACGGACAGAACGATATAATTGCATGGCATCCTGCACGGGTCGGGCAGCGGGTGGTTTCATGGTGTTCACATGCCATATATTTGCTCCAAGGGCAGCCTCCGAAGGCCTCGTCCGCTATTTTCAAAAGCCTTGGGTTGCAGACTGCCTTTCTTCATCGAAACTGGAAAGTGGCCCCGCAAGGGCTGGCGCAAATCGATGCTCTGACAGGTATGATCTATGCGGGCCTGTCGCTTGAAGGGTGCGAGTATGCGCTGCGCCCCGCCATACAGGGGCTGGAAAAGATCTGCATTAGCCTGATCTCTCCCGAAGGAACAATCCCGAGCCGCAACCCCGAAGAACTGGCAGAGATTTTCGCCCGCCTGACATGGGTGGGCAAGTTGCTGGAAAGCACCGGATATCCCGCCAACCCCACACTTGAAGATGCGCTTTTGCGCATGGCGCCAGGCCTGCGGGCACTGCGGCTAGGTGATGGCGGACTGGCGCGATTTCATGGTGGCGGGAGGAGCGCGACCGGCCGGCTGGATCAATCCTTCGCTGACGCCGGTATCCGTAAAGCGGTGCCTGTCAGCAGCTTTATGGGCTATGAGCGGCTCGCGGCGGGCAGGCTTGTGCTGGTGATGGATTGCACTGCCCCGCCACAAAGCCCGGGCGCCCATCAAAGCACGCTCTCCATGGAAATATCGACAGGGCGTTGGCCCTTGCTCGTGCATTGCGGCCCGGCAGCTGAATGGCCCTCCCCCTGGAGGGAAGCCTGCGCACGCCCCGAAGCCCATAATAACCTGACCATAGAGGGCCACGGGCCGACGCCAGCCTCCCCTCGTATCGAGCGCGCACAGGATGCCGGTGCCCAATGGCTATCTGCGGTGACAGACGGGTTCTCTTCACGCTTCGGGGTGCAATACGAGCGCCGCGTGCTGCTCTCCACCGATGGTCGCCAGATAAGTGGCGAAGACAGGCTGACCCCCGACACACCCCTGCCGGAGAATCCCCACCTGGCGGATATCCTGTCTCGTCCGGCACGCGGCCATACGTTTTTTTTGCATTTTCACCTGCACCCCGAGGTGGTGGCGCACAAGGGAAATGACCATATAGCCCTGACCCTGCCTGATGGCGAGAGCTGGGTATTTTGCCAAAATGGTGGAATAGTGGAGCTTGAAGGGTCGGTTTTTCTCGACCAAAACAGCCGAATGCCCCACATGACAAAACAGATTGTTGTGACCGGACGCACGATCGACTATGCAGGCGCCATTCGCTGGCGCTTTACCAAAGCCTAGCCCATTTCCACCTCCTGATGAAGGAAAAGCAAATGCCCTCCCCACATTCCCCCATCCGCCGCGCCCTGCTTTCGGTTTCTGACAAAGCCGGTGTTGTCGAGCTTGGCCAGAAGCTGCATGAAATGGGGGTCGAACTGCTCTCCACCGGCGGCACTGCCACGGCTCTGCGGCAAGCCGGCCTGCCGGTGTGCGATGTATCCGAGATCACCGGCTTTCCGGAAATGATGGACGGGCGGGTCAAGACCCTGCACCCGAATGTACATGGCGGGCTGCTCGCCCTGCGTGACAACCCCGAACACATCGCCGCCATGCAAACCCACGGCATAGGCGCCATCGATCTGCTGGTGGTCAACCTCTATCCTTTCGAGGCCACCGTTGCCGCCGGTGCGGATTATGACACATGTATCGAGAATATAGACATCGGTGGCCCCGCAATGATCCGCGCAGCCGCCAAAAACCACAGTTTTGTAACCGTGGTTGTCGATGTCGAGGATTATGACAAGCTGCTCGGAGATATGGCCCAGCACGAGGGCGCCACCTGCCGCAAGTTCCGCAAAAAACTGGCGCAGATCGCCTATGCCCGCACCGCCGCATACGATGCCGCGGTTTCCAGCTGGATGGCAGAGGCTATCGGGGTTAAAACCCCGCGCCGCCGTGCGATATCCGGCACCCTTGCCCAGAGCCTCAGATATGGTGAAAACCCCCATCAGAAAGCGGCATTTTATAAAGACGGATCCACCCGCCCGGGCGTGGCCACCGCCAAGCAGCTGCAAGGCAAAGAGCTTTCCTACAACAACATAAACGACACCGACGCCGCAATCGAGCTGGTCGCGGAGTTTGACCCCGCCGATGGTCCGGCCTGCGCGATCATAAAACATGCCAACCCCTGCGGTGTTGCGCGTGGTGAAACCCTGACCGAAGCCTACCGCTCGGCGTTTAACTGCGACAATGTCTCTCCCTTTGGCGGAATTATTGCGCTCAACCAGACCCTCGATGCGGCAACCGCCAAAGAGATCACGCAGATATTCACCGAAGTGGTGGTCGCGCCAGACGTGACCGATGCCGCCAGAGAGGTTTTTGCACAAAAGAAAAACCTCCGCCTACTCGTGACCGGTAGCCTGCCCGATATAACCGCGCCGGGCCGCAGCTGGAAAAAAGTCTCCGGCGGCTATCTGGTGCAAGACCGCGACAATGGTATAATTGGTTCCGAAGACCTGCGTATCGTCAGCCAGCGCCCCCCGACCGAACAGGAAATGACCGATTTGCTCTTTGCATGGAAGGTGGCAAAACACGTTAAATCCAACGCGATTGTCTATGTAAAAGACCGCGCGACCGTGGGGATCGGGGCGGGCCAGATGAGTCGGGTGGATTCCACAAGGATTGCTGCCAGCAAAGCCAAAGACATGGCCAAAGCCCTCGGCCTCTCCACGCTGCCGACCATTGGCTCGGTCGTGGCTTCCGATGCGTTTTTTCCCTTTGCCGACGGGCTGATCACCGCAGCCGAGGCAGGGGCAACCGCCATTATCCAGCCCGGCGGCTCGATGCGCGACGACGAGGTAATAGAGGCGGCAAACAAGGCCGGCCTGGCGATGGTATTTACCGGCATGAGGCATTTTCGCCATTAAATTCAGCCACCAAAGCAAAAAACGCCGCCCGAGGCTCCCGGGCGGCGTAAATATTTGTATTTTCCGGAAAATATTGACCGGCTGAAAAACTGTGCGCTCTAATGGCCCAAAATCTGGCTGAGGAACAATTGTGTGCGTTCCGATTGCGGATTGTCAAAGAACTGCTCCGGCGAGTTTTGCTCCACAATCTGGCCCTGATCCATGAAGACCACCCGGTTGGCCACCTTGCGGGCAAAGCCCATCTCGTGGGTCACCACGATCATCGTCATGCCTTCTTCGGCCAGTTGAACCATGGTATCAAGAACCTCGGCGATCATCTCCGGGTCAAGCGCCGATGTTGGCTCGTCAAACAGCATGATGCGGGGCTTCATGCAAAGCGAGCGCGCAATCGCCACCCGCTGCTGCTGGCCACCCGAAAGCTGGCCCGGGTATTTTAGCGCCTGCTCGGGGATCTTTACCTTTTCAAGGAAATGCATGGCAATTTCCTCGGCTTCCTTCTTGGGCGTTTTGCGCACCCAGATCGGGGCAAGCGTGCAGTTTTCCAAGATGCTCAGATGCGGGAACAGGTTAAAGTGCTGAAACACCATCCCGACTTCCGAGCGGATTTTATCAATGTTTTTCAGGTCCGAGGAAAGCTCGGTGCCGTCAACAATGATATCACCCTTCTGGTGCTCCTCAAGCCGGTTGATACAGCGGATCAAGGTAGATTTGCCCGAGCCGGAAGGCCCGCACACCACAATACGCTCACCACGGTTCACCACCATGTTGATATCTTTGAGCACGTGGAAATCACCATACCACTTGTTCATGTTGATGATCTCGATCGCCGTTTCATCAGACACTTCCATGCCGGAGCGATCTACTTCTTTTTGTTCTACTTGAGACATATCTAATGCTCCTTAGGTTAATGGCTGGTTTGAAGCTTGCGCTCCAGATACATGGAGTAACGTGACATCGAGAAGCAAAACAACCAGAACAGCAGCGAGACAAACAGGAAGAGTTCCCATACCAGCCCGTTCCACTCCGCCGAGCCTTGGATGGTTCTGATCAGACCAACCGGATCAAGCAGCCCGATCACCGATACCAGCGTGGTATCCTTGAACAGGCCGATGAATGAGCCAACAATCCCCGGAATGGAGATTTTGAGGGCTTGTGGCATGATGATCAGACGCATGGATTTCCAGTAATCCAGCCCCAGCGCATCCGCCGCTTCATATTGGCCCACCGGCAAAGCCGCCAGCCCGCCCCGGATCACCTCGGCCATATAGGCCGCAGCAAACAGGGTTACCATGATGATCACCCGCAGGATCAAGTCGAAGTTGGTGCCAGGTGGCATAAAGAAGTTCAACAAAACCGAAGCCACGAACAAGAGCGTAATCAGCGGCACACCGCGAATAAGCTCGATATAGCCCACCGACAGGGTCTTGATGATGAACATGTCAGATTGGCGCCCCAAAGCCAGCACGATCCCGATCGGCAAGGAGAGCGCGATGCCCGATATCCCGATGGTCATCGACAGCATAAAACCACCAAACTGTGAAGATGGCACAGCCTCGATGCCAATGGGCAGCATAGAGTGCAGCCACGCCGACACCGACCCGATACCATACAACCACCAGATTACAGCCGCCAAAACAGCGCCAATCATAGCCATGTTGCCAACCATATTATGCAACATCTTGAATGCAATATACCCGATGGCAAAACCGGCAACCACCAGTATCGGGGTCCAGGCCGAGCCACCCCAAAGCAACCAAGCCCCGAGGAAAGGATAAATGGCGGAAAACCAGACCATCTTGCGGGGTAGCTTGTCAAACAACACCGGCGCAACAGCCACCAGCATCAGCACAACGGCAAGATTGGGGCGCCATTGCTCGGCATGTGGGTAAAACCCGTACATGAGCTGATTAAACCGGTCCCGGATAACCCCCCAGCACGCGCCATCGATATTCGGATCATCAAGGCACTGCCGCAAAGAGCCGGAAACCCATGAGGGTTGCATCATCCACGGGATGAGCTGCATAAGCACCAAAATGATAACAGCAAAAGATACCACAGTCATGATACTGTTCATGATACTTGAAAACAAGTTTTCACGCATCCATTTCAGCATCCCTGTTTGGCCGAGTGGCGCAGGTTGCTCACTCAGCATTTCGGTGCGGACGTAAGATTGTTCGCTCATATCACCGCTCCTTCAGTTTTACAGAGTTGTTATAGAAATTCATCACCATCGAGATACTCAGCGAGATGGCCAGATATGTGATCATCAGTAGCAAAATACTCTCTAGCGCACGGCCGGTCTGGTTGAGCGTGATGCCCCCCAATGTGCCGGTCAGGTCCATGTAGCCCACCGCTACCGCCAGTGAAGAGTTTTTGGTGAGGTTGAGATATTGCGAGATCAGCGGCGGAATGATAACCCGCAGCGCCTGTGGCAACACTACCAGCTTCATGATCCGTTTAGGGCGCAAGCCCAAAGCGGCAGCCGCCTCGGTCTGGCCCTTGTCAATCGCCATGATCCCGGCGCGAACCGCCTCGGCAATAAACGCTGCCGTGTAGAGCGAAAGCGCCAGCCACAATGCGATCAGCGAGTTGCGCAGATGAAGACCGCCCTTGAAGTTGAAGCCCTTCAGCTCAGGGTAATTCAGCGAAATCGGCTGACCCATGATGTAATAAAACACAACAGCAGGGATAACCAGTATGCCAAGCTTGATCCAGAAATTTGGCAAAATCTCACCCGTGGCTTCCTGCCGCTTCTTGGCCCACCGACCGAAGACAAAAATTCCGGCAATCGATAGCAAGAACACGATGCCCACAATCATCGAACCGCTCTCGAATACGGGCTTGGGAATATACCAGCCGCGATTTGTGAAGGCGACACTGTCCCAGAAATACATGCTGGAAAGTGCATCTTCACCGCGAAAGAGTTTTGGTTGCGGGAAGATGTTGATAAAGATGGACATCGCAAAGATGATCAGCAGCAGCAGCGGCACATTGCGGAATATCTCGATATAAGCAGTCATCAACCGGGCAATGATCCAGTTTTTAGATAGGCGCAGCACCCCGATTGAAACGCCGAGAACGGTTGCCAAAATACAACCCATGACGGCTACAAGCAATGTGTTGAGCAGGCCAACCAGCCATGCGCGGGCGTTGGTGCTTTGCGAGGAGTATTCGATCAGGCGCTGGTTGATATCATAACCGGCCGGCGCAGTAAGGAAGGTGAAGTTCGGCCGTTTTCCAAGCTCGTCGAGGTTGGAATACATGTTATCCAGCAACCACCATACACCGGCCACAAATAGCCCCAGCATGATGATTTGAATGGTAATGGACCGATAGCGAGTATCGTATAGTAGCATGCTAAGTCGAAAAGACTTGGCTGCGGGTTGGTCGGCCATAGCCATGGCGCTCCCCCTCCTGATGAATTGAAATACTCCGGAATAGTGCGATGCGGTTTCTCCCGCCCCTGCTGCCAGAATACAATTGTTAACCTAGTAGAAAAAGGGCGCATCTCCCGATGCGCCCTTTTATTTGCTATGCGATCCTAGCGGAACGGCGGGGTGTAAATCAGGCCACCCTGGGTCCAGAGCGCGTTCAGGCCACGAGACAGGCCAATCGCGGTGCTTTCACCGATGTTGGCTTCGAAGATCTCGCCGTAGTTGCCGCCAACCGCGATCACACGTTGTGCCCAATCAGCATCAAGGCCGAGCATTTCGCCCAGGTTGCCTTCGGTGCCGAGCATACGGTTGATTTCAGGGTTGTCGGTGCCGGCAGCCATTTCTTCAAGGTTGGCTTTGGTCACACCCAGCTCTTCAGCTGTGATCAGTGCGTTCAGAGTCCAGCGAACGATGTCACCCCAAGGCTCGTCACCTTCACGTACCAGCGGGCCGAGAGGCTCTTTGGATACGATTTCAGGCAGCAGCATGTGGTCGTCCGGGGTCTCGAAAGAAGCACGGGTCGCAGCCAGAGCTGATGCGTCTGTGGTGTAAACATCACAAGCGCCTGACAGATACTGCTGCATGGCTTCGGCGTTGTTTTCAATCGGCACTGGCTCATAGCTCATGCCATTGGTGCGGAAGTAGTCAGCCAGGTTCAGCTCGGTGGTGGTGCCGGTAGTGATACAGATGGTGGCGCCATCAAGCTCGGTAGCAGAAGCTACACCCAGATCTTTGCGAACCATGAAGCCTTGACCATCATAGTAGTTTACACCGGTGAAGGTAAAGCCAAGGTCAACATCGCGGCTGAAGGTCCATGTGGTGTTACGAGCCAGCATGTCGATTTCGCCCGAAGACAGCGCGGTGAAGCGCACTTTCGAGGAAAGCGGAACAAACTGAACCGCATCGCCATCGCCCAATACAGCAGCAGCAACAGCGCGGCAGATGTCAACATCAAAGCCTTCCCAATTGCCGTTTGCGTCTGGTGCAGCAAAGCCGACAAGGCCCGTTGATACGCCACATTTCAGCACACCGTTTGCTTTTACATCGTCAAGGGTGCCAGCCGAAGCAACACCGGCCATAACGCCCATAGCGGCGATTGTGCCTAATAGTACTGATTTTTTCATTTTTACCTCTTCCTGTGGTCCCGAAGTTTCGGGTTTCCGGCAACGATTGCCAGAATCAAATAAATATGTGCGGCCCATTAGGGCAGACAGCGGATTTTGACCAATTCAGAGCGGCTAGGTCAAGAGGTCATTCAAAAAACGACACTTAAGTCAGCACTGCTTACTATATCTCCGCCAACATAATGCCCGCAAGCACGTCCCAAGCAGAACATACAGCGAACGAAATGCGCGCTCGCGGCCACCGGGAAAGTCAAGGAGATATTCCGGCCTGTCATGCGAATCATTATGTTTGGAAATGCGTGCTGCTCCGAAGCACCTCAAGCTTCACTCAACATGCGCTCAGAATAAGTCATCCATGCTGACCCATATTATAAAATCCTGCACCGATCTTGCCGATGTCTCACCGCAACCGCTAGCGTCCGGCGAAATAAAATTAGGCTCGGACTGAAAATATATCACAAAAAAAGCCCCCACACCCTTTGAAGTGAGGCGTCAGCCGATTCACAGGTCGGGACCACCCGGAATTGATGCAATCTTGCCTAAATCAAAGCCAGTGCGCGCTCAACCACAAGGAATGTCGCGCGGCGGGATTCGGCAAGCTGCAAGGCCTCGTCATCCACCCCCCACTGGTCTTCCTGCCATTGCTCGTCCACCCGCGAAAGCGCCCAGGCTTCGGCCGCGCCCAGCTGGCCGCGCGCCACAGCCAGTCCAAGCACCAGAGATCCCGAAAGGGTCACCCAGTCATAAAGCGCCTTCAGCGCAAATCCGTCAAAACCGGAAACTGCGGCACCAAGACTGGCAAGGCTGTCAGCGGGTTGCTCAATATGGATAATACCCGTGGTGGTCCGCAAGGGCGCGCCCAAAGCCTCGTCGCTCCAGTGCAGCACAGGATCCCATGCCTGTTGTTGCCGCGCCACCAGTTCTTGCGGGCTTTCGGCGCGATAACAAAGCAGATCCGTCTCGCCATAGCTGGCAATTTTGGCGATAATCTCGATGCGCTCATCTATTGCCTGATCCAGCGCCGCATGGCAAAACTGTGTATAGGGCATCGTCTTTACATCTACCTTGCCCTCCACATTTCGCCATTCCGCCGCGATCTCGGTGGCCAGTGCATGGCTCGGCACATAAAGCGGGCGCTTGAGCGGGGTTTTCAGGGGGCGGCCATCCAGCTCTACCGAATACCCCTGCGCACAGCTTGTCACTTCGGCCTTTTTCCAAAACCGTTTCATCTCGAAGCCCGCCATCTTATCCCTTCCATATCTCGTTCAGGGCTGCATCAAGCTCGCCAAAACCATTAATAATCAAATCAGCAGCGCCCAGACGACTGACCGGATGATAGCCCCAGCTCACCCCGATGGTGGCAAACCCGGCAGCGCGACCCATTTCCATGTCAAACTCGGTATCCCCGATCATAACCGCGCGCCCAGCCTCTACACCGGTATCTGCCATGGCCTGATGCAGCATCGAGGGGTGCGGCTTGCTCCGATTGGTATCGGCGGTTTGCGAGGTTGTAAAAAAATGGGAGATACCATGTGTAGCATAAGCATGGTCCAGCCCACGTCGCGAATTGCCGGTTGCGACCCCCATTAAAACCTCGTCCACCCCGCGCAGCCGCTCCAGCGCCGCGCGCGCGCCAGGGTAAAGCGGGGTTTTGACCTCGCCCCCCAGCTCGGCACGCAGATCAAGAAAGGTTTGTTCATAGTGTTTGGCCATGCGCCTGTTTTCATCAGCATCCAGCTCCGGCAGCAACCGCGCCACCACATGCTGAAGCGAAAGCCCGATAGTTGCCATCACCTCGGATTGATCCGGCAGCGCATGGCCTGCGGTCTGAAAAGCCCGCTCCATTGCCAACAGGATAAAGGCCTGACTGTCCATCAAGGTGCCATCCATATCGAATATGACCAGCTTCAATTCACTCATTCAAAAATCGCAAACGGGTCTTTGGGTGCCCATTTCAGGTTCCAGCCAAACAGATCCCAGCTTTTGGCCATATGTTCGGGCAATGGGGCCTCAAAAAACATTTCTTTTTTGGTAAACGGATGAACAAAACCGATCGAGCGGGCGTGCAGGTGCATCTTGCGGCTGATATCGCCGCCGATTTTTGCGCCCCAGCCCTCGCCGTCATTGCTCTGGCTGCTACCGCCATATTTGCCATCACCCACAATCGGGCAACCGATTTCGGCCATATGAACCCGCAGCTGGTGGGTGCGCCCGGTGACCGGCACAAGCCCGACCCATGTGGCACGGGTGCCAATATTTTCGATCACCGCATAATCGGTGGTGGCGCGCTTGGCGCCCGGCGTGCTGTCCACCTCGTTGGGGTGGATGCAATGCATCTTTTCGCCCGCCCCGTGCGGCCCATGCCCCGAGGCTTTGATAAGCCCGTATTGAATCGTGCCCACCCGCTCGGGCAAGCGCCCCGCAACCAAAGCCCAATAAACTTTGCGGGTTTCACGGTCTTGCAAGGCCTTCGCCAGCGCTTTGGCGGCGCGGCCATTGCGGGCCAGCAGCAACACGCCCGAAGTATCCTTATCTAGCCGGTGCACAAGTTTCGGCTTTTTCTCCTCGCCAAATTTAAGCTCCTCGGCCAGCATATCGACATGGATGTCATGCCCGGTGCCGCCCTGCGTCGGAAGGCCCGCAGGCTTGTTGATCACAATAAAATGCTCGTCCTTGAACAGCACCGCATTCTGGATCATCTCGCGATCGGCTTCGGTCACCACGGCAATATTGCGCTCGCGCAAATGCTCGGCATCGGGCAATGGCGGCACGCGCACATTCTGTCCGGTTTCCAGCCGCGTGCCGGGTTTTACGCGGCCTTTTTCCACGCGGATTTCGCCCTTGCGACACAGTTTTTCAATGCGCCCCTGCGAAATATGCGGAAACATCCGCTTGAACCAGCGATCCAGTCGCTGGTCTTGGCCATCTTCATCCACCGTCAGGTTTTGCACGCCACTCATGATATCATCCTTGCCAAAGCCATGCCGGCCAGAAGCGCCAGCATCGAAAGAACGACAGAGCCGCCCATATATAACGTCGCCGCTAAAAAACGACTCCGCTCGATCAAATAAAGCGCATCAAGAGAAAACGCCGAAAACGTGGTGAACCCGCCAAGCACACCAGCCATTAAAAACGGCGCAAAGCGGGCAAAGCTGCCATCCATACGCTCAAGCAGATATATCGCCGCCAACCCCATAAGAAACGAGCCAAGTATATTGATCAGCATCGTGCCATAGGGAAAACCGGAGCCAAGCACACGCAAAGCCGCCGCGCCGCCGGCATAGCGCATCGTTGCCCCGATCGCCCCGCCCAGAGCCACTTGCAGTATTATCGGCATCACGCCCCCTTCTGCTTACCGCGCTTGTCGCGCAAGCGGGCAAAATAGTCGAGCCGTTTTTTCAGCTCGCGCTCATGGCCGCGCTCTACCGGCAGATAATAGATGCCGCGCTTCATGGTTTCCGGAAAATAGTTCTGGCCGGAAAAGCCGTCTTCTGCATCATGGTCATACTGATAGCCAGCACCGTAGCCTTGCTCTTTCATCATCGATGTCGGCGCATTGAGGATATGCTTTGGTGGCGGCTCGGAGCCGGTTCGTTTTGCGTCGTTCATGGCGTTTTTATAGGCGGCATAGGCAGCGTTGGATTTGGGGGCAAGCGCCAGATACATCACCGCCTGCGCCAGCGCCAACTCACCCTCGGGGGACCCTAAACGCTCATAGGTGGCCCAAGCGTCAAGGCATTGGCGCTGGGCTTCAGGGTCAGCCAGCCCGATATCCTCGATCGCCATGCGGGTGATGCGCCGCGCGAGGTAGCGCGGATCTTCGCCCCCTGTCAGCATCCGCGCAAGCCAGTAAAGCGCCGCGTCGGGGTCGCTGCCCCGCACGGATTTATGCAAGGCGGAAATCAGGTTATAATGCGCCTCGCCGGATTTATCATATTGCGCTGCCCGCCGGTTGAGTCGTTTTGAAAGGGTGGCACGGTCAGCCTTGCCCTGCCAGCCAAACACCTGCTCAAGCATGTTGAGCAGCGCACGCCCATCGCCATCGGCCATCTCCAAGAGCGCATCGCGGGCATCGGCCTCCAGCGGCAGCTTTTTGCCAAGTTCTTTTTCCGCTCGCTGGACCAACAGCTCCAGATGGGCCGGAGTGAGGCGATTTAGCACCAGAACCTGTGCCCGGCTCAGCAGGGCCGAGTTCAGCTCGAAGCTCGGGTTTTCGGTGGTGGCCCCGACCAGCGTTATGGTGCCATCTTCCATATGAGGTAAAAAACCGTCTTGCTGGGCTTTGTTGAAACGGTGGATCTCGTCAACAAACAGCAGCGTGCCCTTGCCGTTTTGGCGGCGCAGCTTGGCCGACTCAAACACTTTTCGCAAATCGGGCATGCCGGTAAAAATAGCGCTGATCTGCACAAATGCCAGCTCGGTTTCATCGGCCAGCAACCGCGCGATGGTGGTTTTGCCCACGCCGGGCGGCCCCCAGAAAACCAGCGATGTCAGATTGTCATGAAGCAGCATCTGGCCAAGCGGCCCATCTGCGCCGAGCATGTGACCCTGTCCGATCACCTCGGCCAAAGCTTTTGGCCGCAGGCGGTCAGCCAAGGGGCGTGGGGCATTTTCAGCCTGGGTAGAGGTATCAAACAAATCCGGCATGGCTATAATCTATTCCGCCGGCAGGGCAAAAACAACTACCAACGCCAGCAGGGCCGCCAAGGCCAGCGCAAACACCATTTGCCGGAAATGGCCGTTTTTTCGCGCCACCATCGCGGTAATAATCGCCTGCGTCATATAATAAAACGCAAATGTGCGCGAGGCGATGCTGATCACCTGAAAAATATCAAAGGCCCAAATCAGCACGATAGAAGCCACAACCAGCACCGGATAGGCATGGCGCTCAATGATCCGCCCCCGGCTTTCCTCCACCACCAGCCCACCGGCGCCTACGGTATCGGCAATGCCCGCCGAAAGCTGGCTCATCAACGCGGCCAGCACCAGCAAATAGGGCAAAACCGGCGCAACATACGCAGTAATATCAATAATTGCGGTTTCATCGGGCTTGCCACCAGGCAAATATACAAGCACCGGCACCACCAGCGCTACAAAAGCAAGATAGATCAGCGCGCTGGAAATTTGCGCCCAATTCATGGTTTTCCGGCGCATGTCGGCGGAGTAGCTTCGGCCCAGATAACGCGAGGTCTCAAACCCCTGCACCACCAGAAGCATGCCGCCCAGCATCCGCATCCGGGTCCACATATCGACATCATCCGCCACCAGTTCCGCCCGCCAGACACCGGTGCCAAAATTATGCCAGAGCAACCCCGCCAGCAGGGCCGCAATAATCGCCAGCTTGATCGAAACCGAGATCGTCTCGACCATTTCCAGCCCGCGCAACCCGCGCCTGAAACCTATAATCGCGATCAGAGCCAGAATGCCCGTTGCCAGTATATTTTCATAAAATGCGTTGTTTATCGGGGTAAGCGATAAAGCAAATGACGCCAGCAGCCGGATATAGAACGCCACCGAAATCACATAGGCCACGCTCAGCGAGGCGCTGGCAACCCGGCTCGAAAAGACAAGTCCGCGCGGGCCGCCCCCGCTCTCCAGCGGCTCGGCATAGTGGATATTATAGCGGATAACGTGGCCCACCGCGTAAGCAAGCAAAATAATTCCGAGCATCGCGGCCAGAGCATATGAGCCGGCAACCGCAGCCAGCAGCGGCGCGATCACCAAAAAACCGCTGCCAATGATAGAGGCCAGCGGCGTAACGGTCGCGCCCCACCAGATATTATTGCGCACGCCCGGCAGCATAGACACGCCTGCAAGGCTCGCCGCGATCAGCACCAGAATAATATCAAATAGGCCCACAACGCCCCCAAATACAAAAACCCCGGCACAGGCCGGGGCTTTCAAAAACTTGATGAAGGAAAACCCTCACCCCCGAGATCAATCTTCGGCGCTGGCTTCCTCAAGCGCAACCCGCTCTTTGTCGCCTTTGCCTTTGGCATCGACATCGCGGTCAACCAGCTCGATAATGGCCATTGGCGCCATGTCGCCATAGCGGAAGCCGGCGCGCAAAACACGGGCATAACCGCCGGTGCGGTCCTTGTAGCGCGGGCCGAGGATATCAAACAATTTCTTCACCGCAGCCTCTTGGCGCATTTTGCTTTGGGCGTTGCGACGATCATGCAACCCACCTTTTTTCGCCAGCGTAATCAGCTTGTCGATGATGCGTTTCATCTCTTTGGCTTTTGGCAGCGTGGTTTTGATCTGTTCGTGCTCAACCAGTGAGCAAGCCATATTGGCAAACATCGCTTTGCGGTGCTCGTGGGTGCGGTTTAACTTACGGTATCCGTTTCCGTGGCGCATTTTCTTAGTCCTTCAACAGGTTTATACTTTGTCTGGCAGCCCATGCGGGTGGTCTGCTCTCCTTGGGGCGTGATTGCCCATGTTTTCCCCGGCATTCCGGGCATTTGGCGGGGCTTGCACCCCGCCTATATTTCTAGAAGTGG
>JAKIUB010000040.1 GCA_021647745.1 Paracoccaceae bacterium
GAAACCGAGCGGGCCATTGCATATCTGGCAGCGCAGATCCGTATTGCCCGCAAGGAGCGGCGGTTCACCGAGGCGGAAATGGCCAAACGGGTCGGCATTTCCCGCTCGACCTTGCAGGCCATCGAAGCGGGGAACCCCAAGGCGGAAATCGGGTTGGTGCTGGAGCTTGCGGTTCTGCTCGGCGTGCCGGTTTTTGGCGAGGAAGGCGTGTCGCCCCGCGAACTTGGGCGCTTGCGCGATACATTGGCTCTGCTGCCGAAATCCATTCGCAAAACCCGCAAGGATGTAGATGATGATTTCTGAGCCGCGCGAGGTTTTTGTCTGGACATGGCTGCCGGGCGAGGTTGAACCGGTCGTCGCCGGTCGGATTGTGGCCGAGGGCACGCGGTATGATTTCGCCTATGGGCGTTCGTATCTGGCACGCGAAAACGCCATCCCGCTTTATCTGCCCGAACTGCCGTTGCAGACGGGGGTGCAAGCGCCGTTTGGACCGCTGGATATGGCAAATTGCCTGCGTGACGGCCTTCCGGACCGCTGGGGGCGGCGCGTTATCATCAACCGCTTGACCGGCCGCAAAGGGGCAGATGCTGCGGATGTGGAGTTCAGCGATCTGGTTTACATGCTGGAATCCGGTTCAGACCGGATCGGTGCTTTGGACTTTCAGGCTTCGGCAACAGAATATGTCGCCCGCGGCGGCGGGACAGCAACCCTCGATGATCTGGCCGAGTTCGCCGGCAATGTCGAGGCAGGCAAACCGGTGCCCGCGCAACTAGCGCAGGCAATTCTGCATGGCAGCTCGATCGGCGGCGCGCGCCCCAAGGCGTTGCTCGATGATGACGGGCGCAAGCTGATCGTCAAGTTTTCGGCCAGCAACGACGTGATAAGCATGGTGAAGGCCGAATTCATCGCCATGCGCCTGGCGGCGCGCATCGGGGTCAATGTGGCGCCGGTCGAACTGGTGCAGGCGCTTGGCAAGGACGCCTTGATCGTGGAGCGGTTTGACCGCGTGCCAAGCGCGCGCGGTTGGACCCGCCGCGCCATGGTTTCGGCCCTGACGATTTTGGGCGAAAGCGAAATGTCGGCGCATCATCTGTCCTATGGTGAGTTGGCTGACCAGATCCGCGCGCGCTTCACCAGGCCAAAGGAAAGTTTGCGCGAATTGTTCTTGCGCCTGGTGCTCAACATCCTTGTGGGGAACACCGATGATCACGCCCGTAACCATGCCGCCTTCTGGGACGGGGACATGCTGACGCTGACTCCGGCATACGACATCGCCCCGCAGGTCCGCGCGACGCATGAGGCCAATCAGGCGATGATTATCGCAAACGGGGATAGACGCGCGCGCCTTGAAACCTGCCTGAATGCGGCTGAAAAATTCCTTCTGCGCGACAGTGAAGCGCGGGATATGATAATCCACGTGGTGGATGTGATTTGCCGCGATTGGATGGATATTTGTGACGAGGCGAGGCTGCCGGACGTCGAGCGCCGCGCCTTTGCGGGGCGGCAGTTTTTCAATGCCTATGCGTTCGAGGGTTTTAGACCTGTGCCGACGTTGGAATGAAAAAGAATAACGTGAGTGCTTAGCCTGATAGGGCCAGACCAGACCATGTGCTCGTCCCGATGGCCCAGATTGTTTTTGCCAAGGAAATGGCGGTCAATTTGGGTTTTTCATTTTTAGCGTGTTCTGTTTTCATATGGCGCTCCTTTCCGTTTGAAGATGATAGTTCAACAGCGAAAGCCATCGCCCAAAGAGCGATGAAGGTTAGAAGGCCACCGAGATAGAACCATGCGGAGGAATCGAACCCCACACCTAACGGGCCTATCAGGCAAAACACTCACACCGTTCATGTGGGGGGCACGCAGAAAATTTCAATATCTTTCAAATAGAAATCTGTTCCGCTACTCTGGGCTGCCGTTCGGAACTCCGCGACGCATTCGGGGTTGCCTGACGAATTTGTTCGGCCTCAAATGCTTCCACATCCTTAAGCCGGTAAACAACCCGCCCACCCAGTTTGATGAAAAGCGGGCCTTCACCGGCCCAACGCCAGCGTTCCAGTGTGCGGGGTGAAATAGCCCAGCGGGCGGCGAGTGCGTTTTGATTCATGTGTCGGATTTCCATTGTTATCTCCCTATAGTCAGTTTCCGGCTTCGCGATGATCCTGAGGGAGGCCTGTAAATCTGGGCAACTCACCCCGTCGATCGTCGGGGTGACATTTGCGTAGCTTTCGGGGCGTATCAAGTTGGAAAGAAAAGAAAGGTAGCTCTTCCAATTTGTTAGGGGGAAATCGTCTTGTGGGTTGGGGGAAGTTTACCTTGCAAAATTGGAATACCATTCCAAGATTGCAAGGAAGAACGAGGGTGAGTGTGCCATTTTAGCTCTTGGTTCATCGAAAGCGGGTTCATGGGCATTGAGGCGTCGTGTGAAGTCGGTATCCTTGCTATAAGGATAGCTTCATGTTACATAATAGGCTCTTAAAGTAATTCGAAGGTCTCGTAATGCCAACACCACATCGGCCACCACCGGCATCCCGGCGCGCTTTGCGTAAACTGGGAGAGGATATCCGCGCTGCCCGACTGCGGCGCAAGCTGCCGATGGATATCGTTGCCCAGCGCGCGGCGACGAGCCGCCCCACCATTGCCCGGATTGAAAAGGGAGATCCGGGGGTGAGTGTAGGAATCCTTGCATCCGTCCTGCAGGCCCTCAATCTTCTCGAGAATCTGGCCGAGGTTGCCGACCCGTCCAAGGATACAACGGCGCAGAACATTCTGTTCGAGGAACTGCCAAAGCGCGCCTCGGGCCCGCGAAAGCGAAACATGAATTTGAAGGTGCAGGACGATGGCTGATGTCGAGGTATTTCTGGACTGGCAAGGTCGATGCCTTCCTGTGGGCCTGATGCGCCGCCATCCGGCGCGCGGCCGTGAAAGCGTGACGTTCGAGTATGACCTGGATTGGCTGGCTTCGACTGCAAGCTTTTCGATTGAACCTAGCCTTCCTAAGGGACCGGGCGTTTTTCGCCCGCCGGCAGGGCAGGAGATGTTCGGCACGCTTGGAGATTCCGCACCCGATTCATGGGGGCGGACCCTGATGCGCCGCCGGGAACGCCGCGCGGCAGAAACCGAAGGTCGGCCGGTGCGCACTCTGCACGAGATAGATTTTCTGCTGGGAGTCTCCGATGAAACGCGGCTGGGGGCGCTCAGGTTTCGCTGGGCGGGTGAGGAAGAGTTTCAGGCCCCACAGGCCATAGGTGTGCCCGGAACAGTCGCGTTGGGAGATTTGCTGCGTGCTTCCGAGCGCATATTGCGGGGCGAGGAAACCGACGAGGACCTGCTGCTGATTTTTGCCCCTGGATCATCGCTTGGCGGTGCACGTCCCAAGGCATCGGTGATCGACCAGCATGGCGCTTTGTCGATTGCCAAGTTCCCCAAGGAAACCGACGATTATTCATTAGAGCGTTGGGAGGCGATTGTGCTCGACATGGCCGCAGCCTGCGGGATCACTGTGGCACAGCACGACATCATTGAAAACGACGGGCGGCCGACATTCCTGTCCCGCCGGTTCGATCGGCAGGGCGGAATGCGGATCCCGTTCCTGTCCGCCATGTCGATGACCCAGCACAGAGATGGCGAGCGGGGCAGCTATCTGGAAATTGTCGATGCGCTCAGTGAACAAGGTGCGAATGCAAGCGCTGACAAAACTGAGCTTTTCCGGCGCATCGCCTTTTCAATTCTGGTCTCGAACACCGATGACCATCTGCGTAACCACGGGTTTTTGTGGCAGGGGCAGCAAGGCTGGGCGCTGTCACCGGCATACGACATCAACCCGACGCCTGCGGATGTAAAGCCGCGCATTCTTTCCACAAACATCGATTTTGATGACGGCACCTGCTCGGTCGAACTCCTGCGCTCGGTGGCGGAGGAGTTTTCCCTGAAGGCTGCGGACGGCGATCAAATTATTGGGGCGGTGGCGGAGGTGGTCCGGAACTGGCGCGACTTTGCCCAGGGCCGGGGTGCCCGCGAGGCCGAAATCACCCGTTTGACCAGTGCATTCGAACATGATGATTTGCAACGCGCGCTTACCCTGTCTTGACGAAAGCCGAGACAAAACCGCTGATCCACCGTTAGACCTTCAGGGTCGTTCTTATATCCGACATGGAGATGAACACACGCTTGGGGTTGTCCGGATCATTCAAATGATGAAAGCCGAGACTTTCATAAAATATCCAGCGCTTTTTAAAATGCTCATCATCAAGAACATCGAGAACGACAGCGGTCGCCCCCACTTGCTCGGAGATTCCGGCGCATTTTTTCAGGGCGTCAATCATCAAGGCCGTGCCGACGCCCTTGCATTGCCATTTCTTGTCCACAGCAACGGCCCTGATGTAGATAACCGGAATTTCGGGCACCCGTGCTCTTTTCCATTTCGTTGGGCCAAGCCCGCTGCGCACAACCATTGCGCCAAGCGTATAGAACCCCAGAACAGCTGTGTCGGCCTCTTTGGTCGCCATGTAGGCCACAGCCATTCCGGCCTTTACCTGATCGGAAAGCGAGGATTTCAGAAAATTGTCAATCGGCCCATGGCCACAAGAAAAAGCGCTGCGGTCATGCAGCGCCTTGTTGAATTTCTGAATGATGAGCGGCCTGTCGTCAGGCATCCTTGAGGACACCGGCAGACTTCTTTGCGGCAACGGCCAACCCCGGCACAACGGTCCCGGCGCCCTGAGTAGCGCTCTTGAACGCTGCAAACGCTTCGGTCGGTAGGATCGACATGGACATGCGTTGCTCCACCTCCTGCGCGCGCAAAATGGCGGCCTGCCGAATGAAATCGGCCTCCTGAAGACCTGTCGCAGCGGCGGCGGCCTTGATGCGTGCTTCATCCTGGCGATGCATGCGCACTTCTTTGCGCGCTTCCATTTTGCCCGGCGTGGGGGTAATCGTATCGATGGCGAACATGGCTTGCCTCCTTTGTGAGCATATGTACGGTATTTCGCCGTACATGTCAAGATTGACCCACCGTGCGTTGCAAAGCAGAACCGCGCGAACGACCAAACCACGTAATCGACGTGCTGAGCATTTCGCGGTCGTTTTTTTATTGCCGAAACATCCCGCGCTGATACACGAAAATGAGACTTAAGCCACGCGGACCTATCGCCAATTTTGCCAGTATTCGACCCACTACACGAGACAAAACTATTTCTATGTCGTGTCCACCGCCACTTGCCTGCATTGAAACGCGGATATGCCCTGACGCGGGGGTGATTTTCTTTATGTTTCAAAGGGGTTTAGGTCTGGCGACCGAACCCGCGAGAATGCCCGATCACCTCGATGCGCTCTCATAACCCCGTTTCTCTCTTTTCGACCGAACCTCAAGGCGATTTGGTTCGCTCGACGAAAGCCCAATAAAACAAGGGTTTTTCGTGAATTTTGCATCCAACCGGTTGCAGCGGTGTCAAATCCTCTCACGCAATCAGAGAAAACAGAAATGGACGTGGTGGGGCGAAAGGTTGCGAATTTCCGAAACTATTTGGCGAAACCCATGGTTGTCGCTTAAACTACTCGGATGTTTCGCTTTATTCATACAGCGGATCTTCATCTCGACGCTCCTTTACATAGTCTTGCGCTCAAGGATGAGGTCCTTTCCTACCTTGTGGGGTCCGCAACACGCGGAGCGCTTGAACAGATCGTGACCCTTTGTCTGGAAGAAGATGTCCGCGCGTTGCTCATCGCGGGTGATTTATACGACCGCGATCTGCATTCCATGAAAGCGGCAGCCTTCCTGACGGCCCAGATGGAGCGCCTGAATGCTGCTGAAATCCCCGTGTTCATTATTCGCGGCAATCATGATGCCGCGAGTGTCATCACAAAGGAACTGGACCTGCCCCCGAACGTCCATGTGTTTTCCGGGCATGGCGGGACGGAACAGCTTGAAGAATACGGCGTCGCCGTTCACGGGGTCAGCTTTGCCAGGCCGCAGGCACCGGAAAGCCTGCTGCCCAAATATCCTGCGCCTGTGGCGGGATGCTTCAATATCGGCTTGCTTCACACGAGCCTCGCGGGGTCTGAAGGGCACGATACCTATGCGCCCTGTTCGGTCTCGGACATCAGGAACCATGGCTATGATTACTGGGCACTGGGGCACATCCACAAACGTCAGGTTTCCAGCAGGCCTGTTTTTTGGCCCATTCACCGAAATTTCTAACCCCTTCAGGGGGTGGGTTATCACATCCTGTGCTTCAGCACCGGCAATCAACAGGGCGGCCTTTAAATCTGAAGGGATTTCCTGGTATCGCCAGATGCTGTCCAAATCAATCAGCATTTCACGCTTTTCAGCGTCATGCACGATCTTGGCAATCGAGTAGGTAACGATATTTGCGCGATACCCGCCTTCGTACCATTCGGCCGCAGAAACCAGTTTTTCCGTTCCGCGAAAAACAATTGCCTTTGCAATCATTCTTTTGAACCAGAGTTGGTCAAATGCAGCACCGTCCGCGCCCCAACGTTTTCCGATGTGTTTGGCAAACTCTGTGAAGTTTTTCTGCGCCCCGAGGCTCACGATATGCGGCAAACAAGACCATGTGTTTTCGTATTTAGCCATATCGGTCTTCGTAAGAAACTGTGGCCTAGGGTAGCTTTTGAGCCATATTAATATTGCCAGACAACCCGCTTCAAAGCCTACTCGGGTGATGGAATTCGACTGTGTGAGCTTGTATGGAAGTGGAAGGGGTTTCGCTCCCAGCCCCGCCCGCACAGCGCGCGGAAGTTCGAACTGCGAAAAATAGGTAATCTTAATTTACGTTGCTTTACAACATCCTACCAAACTGAACCAAAACCCCTTTAGGCAACAGCTTTGGAGAATATCGGGGGTCAGAGAACCAATTCAGCCCAAACCTCCGGAAGGGCACTCAACAGCCCACCACCTATAACCTTTGAAAACAACAAGAAAATTCTGGATTAGCCACAAACGGAGAACGGGTTCTCGGGGAATAGTGGCGGAGGAGGTGGGATTCGAACCCACGGTAGACTTTCACCTACGTCGGTTTTCAAGACCGGTGCATTCAACCACTCTGCCACTCCTCCGACCAGACAGCCAATACCCGCTATCATTTGATTCTTAAAGTGCATTTTTTCCACATATTCCGTTGTCTCCGGCCAAATCTTGCCATCCCGCGCCATTTCCCCGAAATTTACACCTACGGGGCACTTCCCTTGTCAAAGCTTGTCCGTTAGACTAGCGGTAACGACCGTAAACGCGGCGCCAAGAGCAGTATGACGCCTTGCTCGGCTAAAGCCGAGTTTTCCTGAATGGGTCCGGGCGGAGCAGGAGATAAGAATGAACTATATTTCAGGTAATCGTTTTCCCCTAAAAGCGGGTGCACTCGCTGTGTTGTTGGCAATATCTCTCTCCGGATGTGCGGAATTGTCTGCTGATGCCGCAGGGGTTGAACCGGGGGACCGGCAGCAAGCCGGCAGCACGACCATAGAGAAGGATGTCGAGCGGCCGGATGTGTTTTCCGTTACCGAAAATGCCCTGTGGGATGGTCGCCCCTCGCTTGGGGGGGTCTGGGTGGCCTACCCCGCCAATGTCGACCCCGAACGAGTTGTCATTCGCAACGGCGCTAACGGAAAATCGGTAATTGGTGCCTTGTTTCGGCGCGAACGGGAGAACCCGGGCCCCAAAATACAGCTTTCCAGTGATGCCGCCACCGCACTTGGGGTCATCGCCGGTTCGCCAGCCGAAATCACCATTATCGCTTTGCGCCGTGAGGAGGTAGAGATCGTGGTTGAGCCAGCAGAAGTTCCGATCGCGGACGCGACGGAAACCACGCCTCACGATACCGCCGAGAATGTCTCTATTCCGTTGCGGCGGGGCGCCTCTACCGGTGGTGCCGCTGTGGCTGCCATCGTCGAGCAAACTCTTGCCGACACACCTGCCGCCGCATCCGACGATACACCTGCCATCGCACCCGAGGCACCGGTGAGCCGCCTACGCAAGCCCTATATCCAGGTCGCCAGCTTTGCTGAAGAACCTCGCGCCCAAGAGCTGATCAGTGTACTTGAAGGTTCTGGCATTCAGGGCCATATCCGGCTGGACGAAAGCGGAGAAACCCCGCTCTACCGCGTAATCTCCGGCCCTATCATGACCCGAAAAGAGCGCTCAGGCCAGCTGCGGATCATAAAGGGCCTTGGCTTTGATGATGCTTTTTACTCTAGATAAACGAAGAGTCACAATATGAGATTTTTACTACGGGTAGCCTCGATTCTGGCCCTATTTTTCTCTGTTCTTCCGGCTCAGGCGCTGGAAACACCTGCGCGTACCGCCATGGTGCTTGACTACGATACTGGCACTGTTCTTCTCGCCAAAAATGCCGACGAGGCCTTGCCACCGGCCTCGATGTCCAAGCTGATGACCTTGAATATGGTATTTGAGGCGCTTGAGGCCGGAAGGATTACGCTTGACGAAAAGTTCGCCGTATCAGCCTCGGCGGTCGCGGTGCGCGGTTCTTCGATGTTTCTCAACACCCAGGACAGGGTGACCGTTGATGATTTGATCAAAGGTGTTATCGTGCTTTCAGGTAATGATGCCGCCGTGGTACTTGCCGAGGGGTTGGGTGGCACCGAAGCCGAGTTTTCCCGCCAGATGACCGTGCGCGCCCGTGAGCTGGGCATGATGAACTCGACCTTCATCAACGCCACCGGCTGGCCGGGCGAGGGTCAGCTGATGAGCGCCCGGGATCTCGTGCTTATTGCTCACCGGATCATCAAGGTTTTTCCACAATATTACTCCTATTTCAATATGCGCGAGTTTTTGTTTGATGGGCGTACACCGGATAATCGGTTTAACCGTAATCCGCTGCTTGGTCTTGATATCGGCGCCGACGGGCTGAAAACCGGTTTTACCGACGAGGCCGGGTTCGGTCTTGTCAGCTCGGCCGTGCGCGGTAACCGGCGGGTGATTGTGATGATTAACGGCATGGAAAGCGCCGCCGCACGTTCTTCCGAGTCTGAGCGGTTGATCAGCTGGGCCTTCCGCGAGTTTGCCATGGAAACCCTTTTTGAAGGCGAAACCGAGATCGCGCGGGCGGATGTATGGCTTGGGCAGGTTGCAGAGGTCGGCATGGCACCTGTCGAGGATATCGAGCTGCTTTTGCCTTACCGTGCGCTGAGCAACATCAAGGCCAAGGTCGTATTCGAAACCCCGATCGAGGCCCCGATCAGCAAGGGTGAAATGCTCGGTGAGCTGGTGGTGAATATCCCCGACATGGGCACCAGGCGCTTTCCTCTTGCCGCTACTGAAGATGTAGCCGAAGCCGGTTTTATTGACCGCTTCAAGGCAGCGTTCAAGATACTGTCGGCGCGGGTGATGGCTGGCGATTTGCTGTGAGCCAAGGTTTTTTCCTGAGCTTCGAGGGCGCGGACGGTTCGGGAAAGTCAACCCAGGCCCGACGGCTGGCTGCATATCTGCGCGGCAAAGGGCGGCAGGTGGTGCTGACCCGCGAGCCGGGTGGCTCTACGGGTGCAGAGGAGATCAGGCGGCTATTGGTAGAGGGTGATCCGGGGCGTTGGTCTGCCAAAACCGAAATCCTGCTTTTTACCGCTGCACGGCGCGACCATCTGGAGCGCACGATCCTGCCGGCGCTGGCGCGTGGCGAAATCGTGATATCCGACCGCTTTGCCGATTCCACCCGGGTTTATCAGGGGGCGGCGCGGGCCGAGCTGCGCCAGACAGTCGAAGCCCTGCACGCGCTGATGATCGGCACCGAACCGGACCTGACGCTGGTGATAGATATCGACGCGAAAACCGGGCTGGCGCGCGGGCTGGCGCGCAACTCCGGCGAAGACCGTTTCGAGGAGCTGGGGGCCGGTTTCCAGCAAAAGCTGCGCACCGGCTACCGCGCTCTGCTTACGGATTTTCCCGAGCGTTGTATTGGTATAGATGGCAATGCCAGTGAAGAGACCGTGGCACAAAGAATAAGGGATGCGCTACAGGGTCACCTGCCATGAACGGCGAGCTTCCCCCCGAGCCAGACCGGGCCGAGGGTGCCCCCCATCCGCGCCACACAGCACATATTTATGGCCAAACACAGGCAGAAGCCGCATTTCTGGAAGCTTTCAACACTGGCCGTATGCACCACGCTTGGCTCATTTCCGGTCCCCAAGGTGTGGGCAAAGCTACTTTGGCATGGCAAATCGCGAAGTTTTTGCTCACGCAGGAGAGCGGAGGCCTGCTTGGCTCATCCAAAAGCCTGAATGTTGCCACGGACAACCCCGTGTTACACCGTATGGCTGCATTGGCCGAACCGCGCCTGCTGCTTTGCCGACGCAGCTGGGACGAAAAGAAAAAACGCCTGAAAACCGTGATTACGGTTGACGAGGTGCGCAAGTTGAAGGGGTTTTTCAGCCTTTCCGCTGCCGATGGCGGCTGGCGGGTGGCGATAATAGATGCCGCTGACGAGCTGAACACTGCCGCCGCCAACGCCTTGCTGAAGATACTGGAAGAACCACCCGAAAAGGTTGTGCTGCTGCTGGTCGCCCATCAGCCCACAAAATTGCTGCCCACCATCCGGTCGCGCTGCCGTGCTTTGCGCTGCACCACACTTGGCGAGGATGATATGGGTAAAGCGCTGGCACAGGTCGGCCAGAGCAGCGAGATGTCTGCCGCGCTGGCGGCGCTGTCTGGCGGCTCCCCCGGCCAAGCCATCCGGCTGCTGGCTGATGATGGCATGAAACTCTATGGGCAGATCATCGGGCTGATCGCCACCGCACCGGGGCTGGACCGGCCCACCGCTCTGACTCTTGCCGACAAATGCGCCGCGCGGGGCAACGAGGGCACCTATGCGCTGATGCTTTCCCTGATTGATCTGGCGCTGGTGCGGCTGGCTCGCCACGGAGCCGGTATGCCCATGGTGGAGGCAGCAAACGGGGAGCTGGCATTAGCCGCAAAGCTGGCGGGCAGCGAGGCGCAGGCGCGCATCTGGGCTGATTTGCAGCAGGTGCTCTCCGCCAAAACCGGCCATGCCCGTGCGGTCAACCTTGACCCCGCGCAGGTGATCCTCGATACTTTTTTACAGATAGACTCAGCCGCGAAGCGCGCTTTATAGACCGGGACCTGAATGCCTGAAATTGTAGACAGCCACTGCCACCTTGATTTTGCCGATTTTACCGATGACCTCGACGGGGTGATCCAGCGTGCCGGTGATGCCGGCGTAGCGCGGATGGTGACTATTTGCACCAAGTTGCGCGCGGCGGACAAGGTGTGCGCAATTGCTGAAAAATACGCGCCTGTGTTTTTTGCCGCCGGCACCCACCCGATGAGCGTGGCGAGCGAGCCTCTGGTTTCGGTCGAGGATCTGGTGGCGCTGGCTACCCACCCCAAGATGGTCGGAATTGGCGAAACGGGGCTGGATTACCATTACACGGCCGAAAGTGCCGAACTTCAAAAGACCTCGCTTGCCATACATATCGAAGCGGCGCGGCAGGCGGCGCTCCCGCTGATCATTCATTCGCGCGCCGCAGACGCTGATATGGCCCGGCTTCTGCAAGCCGAGATGAAAAAATCGCCGTTTACCTGTGTGATGCACTGCTTTTCTTCCAGTCCCGAGCTGGCGCGGGTGGCGCTTGATCTGGGGTTTTATCTCTCCATGTCGGGCATTGCCACGTTCAAAAAGTCACAAGAGGTGCGCGATATTTTTGCCGCCGCACCGGTAGAGCGGATATTGGTGGAAACCGATGCGCCGTATCTTGCCCCGATGCCCCATCGCGGCAAGCGCAACGAGCCGGCCTATACCGCGCTTACAGCCAAAGTAGGTGCCGGGATTATGGGGCTGGATTATGCCGATTTTGCTGCACAAACCACCATTAATTTTGACCGCCTGTTTGCCAAAGCCGCTGCGTGGAGGCCGGAATGAGTGGCGTATATCGTTATACTATCCTTGGTTGCGGCTCCTCTGCGGGGGTGCCGCGCATCGGCCCGGACTGGGGTGCCTGTGATCCCGAAAACCCGCGCAACCGCCGCCGCCGCTGTGCGCTTCTGGTTGAGCGGGTCGGCGCAGGCGGCACCACCAACGTATTGATAGACACCGGCCCCGACCTGCGCGAACAACTGCTCTCGGCCAATGTTTCAACTCTTGACGGGGTTGTCTATACCCACGCCCACGCCGACCATGTGCACGGGGTCGATGACCTGCGGGTGGTGGTTTATAATCTGGAAGCGCGGCTCAAGGTTTATGCGGACGGGCCAACCGCAAACGATTTGCTTGCGCGCTTTGGCTATGTGTTTGCACAGCCCAAGGGCAGCGCCTATCCGCCCATTCTCGACCTGCATAATATTGACGGGCCGCTGCACATATCGGGCGCGGGGGGCGAGATTGTGCTTGAGCCGTTCAAGGTAAAGCACGGGCGGATAGATGCGCTCGGCTTTCGCATCGGCGGGTTAGCGTATTTGCCGGATGTATCCGAAATGTACGAGGAAAGCTGGGCGGCGGTAGAGGGTCTGGATATATGGGTGCTGGATGCCTTGCGCCGCAAGCCCCACCCCACCCACACCCACCTTGCCAAATCGCTTGAGTGGATCGCCAGAGCCACCCCGAAGCGCGCGGTGCTGACCAACATGCATATCGACCTTGATTATGCCACGCTTCAGGCCGAAACCCCCACCCATGTGACCCCCGCCCATGACGGTATGGTGCTGGAACTGCCTGCGTGATCGCAGAGATATTCGGTATCATTGCTCCGGTATTTTTCTGATCGTCCTTGGTTTTGGCGCGGCTGCTGTTCAAGCGCCGTCCGGGCGAAGTGGTATCGGCCGCATTCGGGGCGTTGCTTTCCAATGCACTGTTGCTTGGCCTGCCGATTGCCGAGCGCGCCATGGTCCCGAGGCGCTTGCGACAAAAACCATGCCGCCATACGTTGCGGGCTGGATCTGGTTTTTGGGGTAGGTGCGTTATTTTTTGTGCTTGTCCTGATAGGCCTGCCACAAGTCAGGGCGGCGCGCCTTGGTCAGGGCTTCGCTCATTTCATGCCGCCATTTGGCAACCTTGCCGTGATGGCCCGAGGTCAGCACTTCGGGGATAACCCGCCCCTCCCATTCGGCGGGGCGGGTGTATTGAGGGTGTTCGAGCAAGCCGTTTGAAAAGCTTTCCTCCTCGGTGCTTTCACTATTGCCAAGCACGTCGGGCAGCAGGCGCACGGTGGCATCTATCAGCGCTTGTGCCGCGATCTCGCCACCGGTCAGCACAAAATCCCCGAGCGAAACCTCCTCGACCTGCCGCGCTTCCAGCACCCGTTCATCCACGCCCTCAAAACGGCCACAAAGCAAGGTGATACCGCGCGCTTCGCTAAAACGCTGTGCCATGGCCTGATCAAAATGCCGCCCGCGAGGCGAAAGGTAAATAACCGGCCAGTTGGCGCGCTCATGGCCCTTATCGGCAAAATCTATGGCCCGGGCCACCACATCGGCGCGCAGGACCATGCCGGCACCACCGCCCGCTGGTGTATCATCGACATTGCGGTGCTTTCCGCGTGCAAACATACGGATATCTATCGGCTCCAGCGCCCACTTGCCCTCTTGCAGTGCCCGTCCTGTAAGCGACTGGCCCAGCACGCCGGGAAACATATCGGGATAGAGCGTCAGCACTTTGGCCTTCCATGCGCCAGCAAGGTCAGGCGTGTTTTGCAGCAGTGCGCGGGGCTTGCGGTTGGCTTCGATTGACAAACGTCCGTGGGATTTGGCAGGGGTTGGCATTTGGCGCGGCCTTTGTAATGGTGGTATGCCATTCTATAACCAAAAACCGGAGACCGCACCATGCAAAACCTTACCGGCCTTTCCGAGGTTGCTGCTCGGTATGATGGCATCCTGTTTGATATCTACGGCGTTATTCATAACGGAGAGGCCTGCTTTCCGGGGGCAATAGACAGCCTGCAAGCGCTGAAGGATGCCGGTATTCCTTATGCGTTTCTTTCCAATATGCCGCGTTTGGCCGCGCGGGTGCGCAATGCGCTGATCGGCTTTGGTATGCCGGAGCCGCTGGCGGTGGGGGCGCTAACCTCGGGCGAGGCGGTTTTTCGGGCGCTAAGCGAGCCGGGATACGGCAAGCGCTACTATTTCCAAGGCCCCGAGCGCACGCGCGAAATTATACCGGGTGGCTATGAAACCGCACCGATAGAGGCAGCGGATTTCGTGGTGGTCAGCGGGATCGGCGATGAGGAAGGCCCGGAAGATTACCGCGATATGCTGGATATCGCACTGGCCCGCGGCCTGCCGATGATTTGTGCCAACCCGGACCTGCGCGTCGGCCACGGCACTAAAATGGTCGCCTGTGCGGGGCTATTGGTGGACGCATACGAGCGCATGGGTGGAGATGCCCGCTGGATGGGAAAACCCCACAAAGCCGTGTTTGATATGGCGGGAGACATACTGGGCGGACGCTTGCTGATGGTCGGAGATTCGCTGCGCACCGATATCACCGGGGCCGCAGGGGCGGGGCTTGATACGGTGTTTATCAAAAACGGCATCCACACGGCGGATATTGCGGAACATGGCGAGGCCCTGTTTGCGCAATATGGTATTGAGCCAAGCTACACCCTGCCCCGCTTGGTCTGGTGATCAGTCGTCTTTTGGCTCGGGGAGTAGCCCTGCGGGCGGGTCGATAATCACCTTGCCGGCTGCCAGATCAACCGTCGGCACATTGGCAAGGGTGAAGGGCAATAGGGCCGCTTCCTTCATGCCTTTGCTATATATCTCCAAAATATCACCCGCCCCAAAATCCTGTACGGCCGTGATTTTACCAATTTTTACACCGCCGGTATCCAGCACCTCAAGCCCGATCAGATCAGAATGGTAGTATTCGTCATCCGGCAGGTTTGGGAGATCTGCGCGGTTGGCATAAAGGCGGGTGCCGCGCAGGGCGTCGGCGGATTCTTTATCCACCACCCCCGAGAGCTGCGCGCCAAAGCCGCTTTTGACCGAGCGCACCAGTGTCAGCTCATAGCTTTCGCCGGTCTCGGTGGTCAGCGGGCTATAATTTTCTATCGCAGAGGGGTCCGCGCAAAAACTCTTCAGGCGCACCTCTCCGCGCACCCCGAAAGCCCCCATGATCGCCCCGACACAGATTTTACCGCTCATATCCTGATCAACCATTATCCCCTCGCTCACATTCTTTTATCTCGTAATCCCAGCGCCCGCCTGCATCCAGACACGCATCAACTTTCAAAAAACTACCTATATACCAGTATCCAAGCACCCCGATACCTGCAACAGCACCCCAGATAATCATTCTTTTCATCTACCGCTCCTGTATCTCGGCCAAAAGCGGGTCGCGCGTTTCCCATTTGGCGGTTACCAGCTCGGGGATTTGACTTTCCTCTACAGGGTAGCCGATGCAAAGATACGCCACCAGCGCCCACCCATCGGGGGCTTTTAGATCGGTGGCCATTTGCACCGGGTCAATGATAGACACCCAGCCCACGCCCAGCCCGTGCGCTCTAGCCATCAGCCACAGGTTCATCACCGCCGAAACCACTGAATAGCGCCGCGCCTCGGGCATAGTGCCCGCGCCCAGCCCCGCGCCTTTATCTGTGCCGTCATCACAAAAAACCGCCAGCTGCACCGGGGCATCAACCATGCCGCTCAGCTTTAGTCCGGCATATATTTTGGCCCGATCGCCACTATAACCCTGCAAAGCCTTGGTGTTGATTGCTTCAAAATTGGCCAGAGCTTTAGCCCGGGCTTCAGGTGATTTAACCGAAATCAACCGCCACGGTTCACTCAGCCCGACCGAAGGTGCCAGCCGGATGGCTTCCAGTATTGTTGCCAGCACCTCATCGGACACCGGCTTGTCAGGCCGGAAATGCCGGACATCGCGACGCCAGCTCATGAGGTCGTGTAGTTGGTCGCAAAACGCTTCAGAGAATTGTTTCATAGCTCATAGATAGGCAGCTTTCCCGCAGAATGGAACAAAAAAAGCCCCGCATACGGCAGGGCTTTTTACAATAACCAAGCGGCTACCTATTATTCTTCAGCAGCAGTTTCTACTGCCGGTGCGGCGGCGGCCTCTTTGGCCTCGGCCAGCTTGGTGGCTTTTTCTTCGGCACGCTCAACGGCGGCCTTATGTGGCGCACCCTTTTTAGGGTTGTTGCGGGATTTTTTCTCGATCACGCCAGCGGCTTCCAGAAAACGCGATACACGATCAGTAACCTGTGCGCCTTGGTCCATCCAATGCTTCACACGATCAAGGTCGATCTTTACGCGTTCTTCACTGTCTTTAGGCAGCAGCGGGTTATAGGTGCCGATTTTCTCAATAAAGCGGCCATCGCGCGGCATGCGGCTGTCAGCCACAACGATGCGATAAAAAGGGCGCTTTTTGGAGCCGCCACGGGCGAGCCGGATTTTAGTAGCCATTTTGTTTTCTCCTTAAGATGGCGTGGTGGGCGATTGCCCATCGTTCTTGATACTCTTGTGATGCCTGATCACCTCATCAATGATGAAGTTCAGGAATTTCTTGGCAAATTCGGGGTCAAGCTTGGCTTTGCCTGCCAGTTCCTCCAACCGCGCAATCTGCGTGGCCTCGCGGGCCAGATCACTGACGGGCAGATCATACGCTGCCTTCAGCTTACCCACGGCCTGTGTGTGCTTGAAGCGCTCGCCCAATGTGTAAACAAGGATCGAGTCGAGCCGGTCAATGCTCTCGCGATGCTCAGCCAATATGTTGGCGGCTTTGGTTTGCTCGGGAGTCATTTTTTCTTGCCAAACCCGCTCATATCAGAGGGCAAGCCACCGCCCATAGGGGGCAAACCTGCGCCACCCGGAGGCACGCCCGGCATGCCTTGCTGCATGCCACCACCTTTGCCGCCCATAAGCGCGCCAAGCCCTTGGCGCATCAGGCCTTTTTTGCCCATTTTGCCCATTTTTTTCATCATGTCGCCCATCTGGCGCTGCATTTTCATCAGCTTGTTCAGCTCTGAAACCTCCATGCCCGCGCCCTTGGCGATGCGTTTTTTGCGGCTGGCTTGCAGCAGCTTGGGGTTGGCGCGTTCGCGTTTGGTCATGGACTGGATAAGCGCGATCTGGCGTTTCAGGATCTTGTCATCCATGCCCGCCGCATCCATCTGTTTTTTCATTTTGCCCATGCCGGGCATCATGCCCATCACGCCTTCCATGCCGCCCATCTTCATCATCTGCTCGAGCTGGGATTTGAGGTCGTTCATATTGAACTGCCCCTTCTGGAAGCGCTTCATCATGCGCTCGGCCTGCGCAGCCTCGATGGTTTCCTGCGCTTTTTCTACCAGCCCGACGATATCGCCCATGCCCAGAAT
>JAKIUB010000041.1 GCA_021647745.1 Paracoccaceae bacterium
CAGGTTTATACTTTGTCTGGCAGCCCATGCGGGTGGTCTGCTCTCCTTGGGGCGTGATTGCCCATGTTTTCCCCGGCATTCCGGGCATTTGGCGGGGCTTGCACCCCGCCTATATTTCTAGAAGTGGTCTTCGAACTTTTTCGCCAGTTCTTCAATATTGTCCGGCGGCCAGTCAACGATATCCATGCCGAGGTGCAAGCCCATGGTGGTCAGCACTTCCTTGATCTCGTTCAAGGATTTGCGGCCAAAGTTCGGCGTGCGCAACATTTCCGCTTCGGTTTTCTGGATCAGATCGCCGATATAAACGATATTGTCGTTTTTCAGGCAGTTGGCAGAACGCACCGAAAGCTCCAGCTCGTCAACCTTCTTGAGCAGCAGCGGGTTGAACTCAAGATCATCTTCCTCGTCGGCACGGGTCGCGGCTTCAGGCTCGTCGAAGTTCACGAATATCGAAAGCTGGTCCTTCAGAATACGGGCCGCATAAGCGATCGCATCTTCAGGGCTGATTGAGCCGTCGGTCTCCACGTTCAGGGTCAGCTTGTCATAATCCAGCACCTGGCCCTCGCGGGTTGGCTCGACTTTATACGAAACTTTCTTGATAGGCGAATAAAGCGCATCCACCGAGATCAGGCCAATTGGCGCATCCTCGGGGCGGTTTTTATCGGCAGGCACATAGCCTTTGCCGGTTTCAACCGTCAGCTCCATAAACACCGATGCGTCTTCATCAAGATGGCAGATCACGTGATCCTTGTTCAACACCTCAATGCCGTTAGTCTCGACAATATCACCAGCGGTGACCACGCCGGGGCCTTTGGCATTGATCGCCACGCGCTTCGGCCCTTCAACCTCCATGCGTATTGCCACACCTTTAAGGTTCAGCACGATATCGGTTACGTCTTCACGCACACCAACCACGGATGAGAACTCGTGCAAAACGTTGTCAATCTGCACAGAGGTGATCGCGGCACCTTGCAGCGAGCCAAGCAGCACGCGACGAAGCGCATTGCCAAGCGTCAATCCGAAGCCACGCTCTAGCGGTTCGGCCACAGCCACAGCAGTGCGCAGCGGGTCAGCCCCGGCTTTTACATCAAGCTGGGTGGGGCGGATGAGTTCTTGCCAGTTTTTATGGATCATATTTGGCCTCCATTCTAGTTTGCAGCGGATCCGGTGCTGCAAACGCCCGAGGGAAATTCCTGCTGGGTGCGCCCGCAAAGGCACACCCGAAAATATATGCTTTTATACCCGGCGGCGCTTTGGCGGACGGCAACCATTATGGGCCATCGGCGTTACATCGCGAATAGAGGTGACGATCAAGCCGGCAGCAGCCAGTGCCCGCAGCGCGCTTTCACGGCCCGAACCGGGACCCTGCACCTGCACTTCAAGGGTTTTCATCCCGTGCTCTTGCGCTTTTTTCGCTGCATCTTCAGCCGCCATCTGCGCCGCATAAGGCGTGGATTTACGCGAGCCTTTAAAGCCCATGGTGCCAGCCGAAGACCAGGAAATCGCGTTGCCTTGTGCATCGGAAATCAGAATCTTGGTGTTGTTGAAGCTGGAATTGATATGCGCAATACCCGAAGAAATATTCTTCCGGGCTTTACGCTTGAGGGTTTTTTTATCTCTTGCCATTTACCTGCTCCCCTATTTCTTCTTGCCGGCAATCGCGCGGGCAGGGCCTTTGCGGGTGCGTGCATTGGTGTGGGTACGCTGGCCGCGAACCGGCAGCTTGCGACGGTGGCGAATGCCACGGTAGCAACCAAGGTCCATCAGGCGCTTGATGTTCATCTGGGTGTCGCGGCGCAGATCGCCTTCCACCATCAGGTTACCATCTATATATTCACGCACTTTCAGCACTTCGGCGTCCGAGAGTTCGTTCACGCGGCGCGTGCCCTCGATGCCAGTGTCTTCGCAAATTTTTACGGCGGTATCCCGGCCAATGCCGTGGATATAAGACAGGGCGATTTGCACCTGCTTGTGGGTGGGGATGTTGACCCCTGCAATACGTGCCAAATTGGCTCTCCGTTCTTGTTTGCGGTTCCGTAATGCCGGAACCTTTTTTCACAACCAAAACCCACCGCCATTCTGGTGGTGGGTTAACTCTTTTTCAACCCTATATAACTGATTCGAAAATCAGACGGGAGCAATCAAGAGAGCGCGGATTATAGGCAAGTGCCCGCCCCCGTCAACCCCCAATAACCTAGCCGTCAATAGCCCCGTTTATACGGGCCGCCACTTCCGGTATTTCGCCCAATCCATTGATCCGCTTAAGCTGGTTCTTGGCGTAATAATACCCGATCAAAGGCGAGGTATCTTTATAATAAGCCAGCAAACGGGTGCGCAACGCCTCTTCGTTATCGTCAGGGCGGCGCTTGAAGGCCCCCACGGCGCCGCACCGGTCGCATGTGCCCTCGACAGCGGGAGGCTTGTAAGTATCGTGGTAGCCTTCGCCACATTCTCCGCAGGTAAAGCGGCCCGTGATCCGGGCAACAAGCGCATCATCATCCACCTGCATTTCGACCACGGCATCGAGGCGCCTGCCTTTGCTAGCCAGCAGCTCCCCCAGCGCATCGGCCTGTGCCAATGTGCGCGGAAAGCCGTCAAAAATAAAACCGGATTCACTGCTTTTGTCGAGCTGCTCGGCAATCAACCCAATAACAATCTCGTCTGTCACCAGCTCGCCGCGATCCATCACAGCCGCTACCTGCTTGCCCATTTCAGTGCCCGAGGTGCGCGCAGCGCGCAGCATATCACCGGTCGAAAGCTGCACCATGCCGCGCTCGGCTACCAGCCGGTGCGATTGCGTGCCTTTACCCGCACCTGGCGGCCCCAGCAGGATAATGTTCATCGACGGCCTTTCCGTGCTTTGCTGCGGTTTTTGCCCCGCATTTTGGATTTTTCAATCAGGCTCTCGTATTGCTGGGCCAGCATATGGGATTGCACCTGATTGATAGTATCCATGGTTACGGAAACAACAATCAAAACAGACGTACCGCCAAAGTAAAACGGTATCGAGGTTTCGGCGATCAGAAATTCGGGCAGCAGCACAACAGCCGCGAGATAAGCCGAACCAAGCACAAGCAAACGGTTCATCACATAATCAAGATAGGAAGCCGTCTTGGCGCCGGGGCGGATGCCGGGCACAAATCCGCCTTGTTTCTTGAGATTATCGGCAACATCATCGGTTTTGAACGCTACATTATGGGTATAGAAATAGGCAAAGAACACGACAAGAGCAGCGGTCATCAGCATATATAGCGGCTGCCCCCTCCCCATATAGGCGGCGATGGTTGCCATGATCCCTGTTGCATTCTGGTCCGAAAAGGCAGTGACCGTAGTTGGCAGCAGCAATAGCGACGAGGCAAAAATTGCAGGAATAACCCCGGCCGGATTCAACTTCATCGGCAAATGGCTGCTTTCGCCGCCATACATCTTCATGCCGACCTGTCGCTTGGGATACTGGATATGGACCTTTCGCAAAGCCCGCTCGATAAACACCACCAGCGTCAGCACCACAACGACCATCACCATAACGCCGAGGATCAGCGGTGTGGAGATCGCACCAGAGCGGCCAGCCGCAAAGAACTGGGCCGTAGCCCCGGGCAGGCCGGCAACAATACCGACAAAGATAATCAGCGAGATACCATTACCAATGCCGCGCGCGGTGATTTGCTCGCCAAGCCACATCAGGAACATGGTGCCGCCCACGAGAGTAATCACGGTTGTCGCCCTGAAGAACATACCGACTTCTGTGGCCAGCCCCTGCCCTTCCAGCCCGACAGCGATGCCGTATGATTGCGCCAGCGCCAGCAATACCGTGCCATAACGGGTATATTGGTTGATCTTCTTGCGCCCCTGCTCGCCCTCCTTCTTCAGCGCTTCCAATGAAGGCACCATAGAGGTCAGGAGCTGCACAATGATCATGGCCGAAATATAGGGCATGATTCCGAGCGTAAATATCGCCATCCGGCTGATCGCCCCGCCGGTAAACATATTGAGGATGCCGCCGATCCCGCCCTGCTGGTTTTCGAAGAACTGCGCAAGCTGCACCGGATCAACACCGGGGATCGGAATATAGGTGCCCACACGGTAAACGATGAGCAACCCGATCGCGAAAAATATCCGGCTGCGAAGCTCTTTGGCTTTGCCAAAGCTACCCCAGCTCATATTTGCTGCCATTTGTTCTGCTGCAGATGCCATTTTAGGCCCCTTAACTGAAAGCGCCGCCCTGATCCGATTATCGGCTCAAAGCGGCGCAAATTAATCTGTTTACTGATGTAAGCCGCAAATAGCGGCTTCGCAAGTCCGCATAGCCGCTATTTATGCAAGTGTGACCTTGCCGCCAGCTTTTTCCACCGCTTCAACCGCGCCTTTGGAGGCACCCGTTACTGTGATATCAAGCTTCGCCTTCAGCTCGCCCTTGGCCAGCAACCGCACGCCTTGCAGCTTGCGGCGCACAAGGCCGCACTCGACCATGCTGTCCTCGGTGATCGGCTTTTTGGCATCAATTTTGCCAGCGTCGATGAACTTTTGCAGCACGAGGAAGTTTACAACCGCGTATTTGTTGGGGTTGCGCATATTAAATCCACGCTTTGGCAGGCGCTTGTAAAGCGGCATCTGGCCGCCCTCGTAACCATTGATCGCCACACCCGAACGGGATTTTTGGCCTTTAATACCACGGCCACCCATTTTACCGATACCAGAGCCAGGCCCACGGCCCACGCGCTTGCGTTTTTTGGTTGCACCGGGGTTATCACTCAATTCGTGAAGTTTCATGACGCTTCTCCTGATTTGCCGGAAGTCCCCTGATGAGCGTCAACCCAAGAGCAACACGGCGTTGATATGATTCTGTAACCCAAGCAGGCCACCCGCGGCGTATAAACCCGCCACAAGGCTTTATCAAGCAAAAATACCAACGGGAGCGGCCAGGCCGCCGGGCAATAGCGAGGCCACGCCCAGCGGGAGGGCTGATTTAAATGCAAATCCTGCCCGACGGGCGGGAGCCGCCGCTTAAGGTAGGGCGCGCGGGGTAGTATAGGCCACAATCTTTCCGGTCCCCATCTGGATATCGCGCCAGCTATCGGCCTTGAAATCAAGCACCGTCACCGCCCCCGTCGGGTATTTACGAAAGGCCTCGTGGGCCGGAGGAGGGTCGCGCCGCAAATCACGGGCAAATTCGCCAATCCCCGGCATATGCCCCAGCATCATCACAGTATCTCCGCTAGCGGTTTGCAAAGTGGCAAGCATCATTTCCGGGCCAGCCAGATAAAGTGCGCTATTATATTCCGGAGTAGGGCCAGTGCCAAGCGCCTCGAGAATACCGTCATAGGTCTGGGCGCATCGGGTCGCGTCGGAGGAGAGAACGGTATCGGGAACCAACCCTTCCGCCAGAAGCCACCTGCCGATCTTGCGCGAAGCTGCGTGGCCGCGCTCGTTCAGCGGGCGGGAATTATCGCTACCGGCCCCGCTGGACCAGCTGGATTTTGCGTGGCGGATCAGGATCAACTTTTTCATCGGGGCCTCCAATATTGCCTGCGCAAGCTTGCCCCCAATATTGCGGCTTGTCTACAGCTTATCGGTAGGTAATTTCAGCGCCCAAAGCAGCTTGGCCGGCTCATCCCCCTGCCAGCGAAGGCCGACGGTCATTTCATCATGCCCCTTGATCGGTTCGGGGATATAGGTACGGAAAATCCTATCCCAGATCGACATGGCAAAACCGTAGTTGCTATCGTGCTCTGCGCGCAGGTCCGAGTGGTGAACGCGGTGCATATCAGGGGTTACCAGCACAGTACGCACAACCTTGTCCACCGATTTGGGAAGCTTGATATTTGCGTGGTTGAACATCGCGGTGCCATTGAGAATGATCTCGAACAAGACCACCGCCAGCGCCGCTGGCCCGAGCAGATAAACCAGCCCGATTTTGAGCAGCATAGAATAGGCAATCTCGATTGGATGAAAACGGAAGGCCGATGTTACATCAAGATCACGGTCCGAGTGGTGAACCCTGTGAAATCGCCACAAAAAATTGATTTTATGCGAGATCAGGTGTTGAAACCAGATCGCCAAATCAAGAATCAAAATCGCCAGAACAACCTCCAGCCATCCCGGCCAGTTCAGGGCATTGAACAGCCCCCAGCCATTGGTGCCGGCATCATACGCCGCCCCCACCGCCAGCAGCGGCATCAGCAGAGCCATAAGGTAGATGGTGCCGGTATTGATGATGCTTATGGCCCAGTTTGTCGTCCAGCGCTTGGCGCGGGTTTGCACACGTTTACGGCGCGGAATCCAGGCCTCGATCAGCGCAAAAAGCACAAACAGGCCAAAGAAAATCGACAGGCGGATGATGTTTTCGTTTTCCATACCGGCAACTTGGAGACTGGCCGGCGGGAATTCAAGTCACGTTCACGAGATATATTCGTGATATGGAATGTAATCTGTCAGGTCTGCCGGATGATCGAACCGGCACCGTGAGGCGTAAATAGCTCCAGCAAGCAGGCATGGGGGGCACGGCCATCAAGGATAACCACCGCCCGCACGCCGCCTTCGATGGCTGCCAGAGCTGTTTCTGTTTTCGGAATCATGCCTCCAGCAATGATACCCTCGTCCGTAAGCTGGCGCACGGTTTCAGGGGTCAGCTCCGTAACCACATCACCCTCGGCATCCTTGACCCCGGCAACATCGGTGAGCAGTAAAAGCCTATCCGCATTAAGCGCAGCCGCGATAGCACCCGCAGCGGTGTCGCCATTGATATTATAGGTCTCGCCATTACGGCCAGCCCCGATCGGAGCCACAACCGGAATAAAATCGGTATCCTGAAAGGAGGTGATTACCGCCGGATCTATATCCACCGGCTTGCCGACAAGCCCCAATGCGGGGTCGGCTGGTTCGCAAACCATCAGATTGGCATCTTTGCCCGACAGCCCCACTGCCTTGCCGCCCTGGGCATTGATCGCCGCCACAATCCGTTTGTTAACCGAGCCGGAAAGCACCATCTCCACCACTTCCATCGTGGCCTCATCTGTCACCCGCTTGCCGTTCACAAACCGGGATTTCACTCCGAGACGGTCCAGCATCGCATTGATCATCGGCCCGCCGCCATGCACAATCACGGGATGCACGTTGGTCTGCTTCATCAAGACGATATCGCGGGCGAACCGCTCCATCGCCATATCATCCCCCATCGCGTGGCCGCCAAATTTGATCACCACGGTCGCGCCATCATAGCGCTGCAAAAACGGCAGTGCTTCAGACAGGGTGCGGGCGGTGGCGATCCAGTCGCGGTTCATGGCGGATGATTTCTCCATGGCAGGCTACTCCATTGTAGCAATAGTGGTGCGCAATATATCCAGCCCCGTGCCCTTTTCAGACGAGGTCGCGATGATCTCGGGGTAGGCGGCGGGGTATTTTTGCAGCACCTTGCGGGTTTGCTCAAGAACCTTGGTATAATCCCCTTTGCTTGGCTTGTCGACTTTGGTCAGCACGACCTGAAAGGTGACCGCGGCAGTGCCGAGCAGTTCCATGATCTCCTCGTCCACCGCCTTGGGGCCGTGGCGGCTGTCAATCAGCATAAAAACCCGGCGCAGGGTGGCGCGGCCTGAAAGATAAGCCTTGAGCAGACGCTGCCATTTTTCAACCACCGGCAAAGGGGCATTGGCAAAGCCGTAGCCCGGCAGATCCACCAGATAGTGGCTTTCCAGCAGAGTGAAAAAGTTGATCTCTTGCGTGCGGCCCGGCGTGTTGGAGGTCCGTGCCAGCGCCTTGCGGCCGGTGATGGCGTTGATCAGGGTGGATTTTCCAACATTGGAGCGACCCGCAAAACAAACCTCGATGCGGTCGGCTGGCGGCATGCCATCCATCGCCACTACGCCCTTCAGAAAATCGGTATTGCCGGCAAACAGCTTTCTGCCACGCTCAAGGGCAAGCGGCTCGGGGGTTCCGGTAAGCGGGTAGGGTAAGGTCATAATATATGCGCTCCGTCGTCGATATCTACCATGCCGGGCTTGATCACCTCGGCATAAACCCCAAAATCGGTATGGTTCCAGCCGCTTTCCAGCACACCAAGGGTATCCACATCCGCCAGCCCTGTTAAGGGGTCCGCGTTGGTGGCGGCACAGCGGCCAATACGCTCGCGGATCACGACATGGGCTTCACCTATTCGCAGGGTTTTGCCGACCCAGTTAAACTCTTCCCACGCATCCAGCCCATCCAGCCAAAAATTGCCGCGAAAGCGCTCCGGTGCCATCGGCCGCCCTGCTTTGGCCGAAAGCTCTGCCAGCGAAGCGAGGTTCAGAATGGAGATGGAGGGAAACCGGCTGTCGGTCATGCCCCTGCCTGGCGCGGCAACCAGCGCTTTGGGCTGCGCGCGATTCTCCGGCACAAACTGCGCCAGCCAAGAGATAAACCCTGCATGCTCCGCCTCGTTTTCAGGATTAAAGCGAAAGGGCGGGTGGTCGGGGTGCTTTAACACCATATCGCTCCCCGACACATATTGCGTGATCGAAATCGCCTGAAGCTCGGGGGCCTTGGCGCCGCGGATGAAATTGTTGCACGAAGCCCACGCCGGTGCAGCGGTATCGAATTTTGTCGCCTCGTGGGTAACAGCCCACACCCGGTCTGCCCTTATCGTCCGGCCCTCAAACAGCCGAACGGCGTCAAGCGCAAAACGCCCGACGCCTTTGATGGGGTGGCAAAAAATATGCGCGACCGAGGGCATTACCTAGTCATCCTTTTTCTTCTTGAAATTCTTGAAGCCGGACAGGATATTGCCAAACACATCGGGCTTTACCCCTTGCGAAAGCATAATCAGGTATTGCTGGATAAAGGTGATGGTGTTGTTGGCCACCCAGTAAATTACCAGACCCGAAGCAAACCCGCCGAGCATAAACATAAACACCCAAGGCATCCACGCCAGAATCATTGCCTGGGTTTTCTCGGTGGGGGCGGGGTTGAGCTTTTGCTGCATCCACATGGTAATCCCCATCAAAACCGGAAACAGGCCGATGGAGAGCAACTGGGGTGCCCACGAAACATCATAGGGCAGCAAGCCAAACAGATTGATCCAGCTGGAAGGGTCGGGCGCAGAAAGATCCTTGATCCAGCCGATGAATGGTGCGTGCCTCATTTCGATCGACACAAACAACACCTTGTAGAGGGCAAAGAAAATCGGGATCTGGACCAATATCGGCAAACAGCCTGCCGCCGGATTGACCTTTTCTTTCTTGTAAAAGGCCATGGTTTCTTTTTGCAGCTTCTGGCGGTCATCGCCAAAGCGCTCCTTCAGCTTGACCATTTCAGGTTGGAGCTTTTTCATCTTGGCCATGGAGACCGCCGACTTGTAAGCCAGCGGAAACAGCAACAGTTTAACCAGCAACGTCAGGCCGATAATGGCAAAACCCATATTACCGACAATGCCGTATACCCATGCAAGCAAGCCCTGCATCGGCTTGGTGATAAAGTAAAACCAGCCCCAGTCGATCGAGTCGATAAAGCGGTCGATGCCGCGCTCGGCCTCGTAGGCTTTGATGGTTTTTACCACCTTGGCCCCGGCAAAGAGCGAGGTATTCATAGTTGCGGTTTCGCCCGAAGCTACATCCAGTGGCGGCAGGCGCATGTCTGTCTGGTAAGTGTCGGTGGCGGGGGTGTATTTAGCTACTGACGTAAAAGCCTGCCCGGGCTGCGGGATCAGGGTTGCCATCCAGTATTTATCGGTAAAGCCGACCCAGCCGTTTTCCTGCACGTTGATGATCTCGACAGGGCCATCGCCCGGCACCACATCAAAATCAGGCATATCGTCGTAGTTCAGCTCTTCGATTTCCCCGTCTGACGCACGAACAACCCCCTCGTGAAGCAAATAGAAACCGGCTGTGTCCGGCTCTCCGTGGCGGGCAATAATGCCGTATGGGGCAAGGCGCACGGTTTGGCCGGTGGTGTTTTCGACGCTCTGGGCAATATCGAACATATATTGGTCATCAACCGAAATTGTCCGGCGAAAGGTCAGGCCGGCGCCATTGTTCCATTTCAGGGTAATGGGGGTGCGGCTGGTAAGGGTAATGCCGCTTTCCAGCTCCCATAGAGTGGTGGCATTGGGGGTGCCGCCGCCATTTCCCGCTGCGGTGCCCGCCCAACCCCAGACCGCGTAATAGGGCGCATTGCTGTCGGTCGGTGACATCAAAATAACCTTCTCGGATTCATCCCCGAGGTTTACATTATATTCCGTGAGGTGCAGATCATCGATCCGCCCGCCCAGAAGCGAAATGGAGCCGGAAAGCTCGACAGTGCGGATATCGATGCGCCCGGCCTCTCCCACGGTAGCGGGAGCAGGCGTGGCGGTAGATGGAGCTGGTTGCTCGCCAGCCAACACGGGTGGTGTATTGGAGCCGCCAACGTTTACGGGGGGGGTAAACGCACCTTCCGGCAGCGCCTCGAGCTGACTTGAAAGCGCCGGTTGGCTATCTTCTTGGGGAAACAGGATCGCCCAGCCGAAAATCACGGCCATGCTGAGCGCGATCGCCAGAATCATATTTTTGTTTTGGTCTTGCATGGTAAATACTCCGCTTGGCGGTCAAAATTCGTTTTGTTGGGTTCAACAGGCTGGAGGCCCAAAGGTCAAGGGTTTTTGGGCCTAGAATGCCTGTCCGGGGCGATTCGTTGCAGAGATGTGAAGTCAAACATATCGGGATCAAGCAAATGGCTAGGGTTACCGTTAGTCAGCGCCTTGAAAATCACGTTGCGCCGACCGGGGGCGTTGGCCTCCCAACTGTCGAGCAGGCGCTTTATCTGCTGGCGCTGCAATCCGTCTTGCGAGCCGCAAAGGTCACACGGGATAATCGGATAATTCATCGCGGTGGCAAATTTCTCACAATCAGCCTCGGCAATATTGATCAGCGGGCGCAGCACATGAAGATCGCCCACATCATTGAGCAACTTGCCGGGCATGGCCGCAAGCTTGCCCCCGTGAAACAGGTTCATGAAAAAGGTCTCGAGCGCATCATCACGGTGGTGCCCCAGCACCACAGCCGAGCAGCCCTCCTCGCGGGCGATACGATAAAGATTGCCACGCCGCAGCCGCGAGCACAGGGCACAATAGGTCTTGGTAGATGGCACCTTGTCGACCACAATCGAGTAGGTATCCTGATACTCGATCCGGTGCGGCACTCCCATTTTTTCCAGAAATTCCGGCAATACGGTCGCCGGAAAACCCGGCTGTCCCTGATCAAGGTTGACCGCCAGCAGCTCGACCGGCAACAGCCCGCGCCATTTTAGCTCGTAAAGCGCGGCGAGCAGGGTGTAGCTGTCCTTTCCACCGGAAAGACAAACCATCCACTTCGCCCCGCGCTCGACCATATCATAGGTCTCTATCGCTTCGCGCGCTTGCCGAATAATGCGCTTGCGCAGTTTTTTGAAGGCAGTAGTGGCAGGTGCGCCGAAAAACAGCGGGTGGATATCGTCAGGTTGGTTTTGCATGGGGCAGCAGATACGCGCAATGGCGGGCCGGTGCAAGGGGGCTGCAAGGGGCAGCAGGCGGCTGTGCTGGCTTGTGCTACTTTTTATCTTTGTCCGAGCTGTGCTTTTCCGGCACGGGGTCGTAGCCGTCACCGCCGAGCGGGTTGCAGCTGCCGACCCTTTTGGCCGCCAGATATGTGCCTTTTATCGCGCCATGCTTTTCCAGCGCTTCCATGGCATAGGCGCTACAGGTCGGCTGGTAGCGACAGCTGCGCCCGAGCCACGGGCTGCCAAAAAGCCGGTAGGCGCGAACAGGAATAGAAACAAGATAAGCGAGCGGGGTCATTTTCTTTGGCCGGACTGGTGGATTTTATGCAGGGCTTTTTCGATGTCTGCCAACAATATGTGATAGGGGCGGGTTGCGGTTTCAAGGCGACGGCCGATCAAAACATAATCATATCCGGGGCGGCCCAGCGCGGGGAGGGTCTCGCGAGCGATTTCGCGAAGCCGGCGCTTGGCGCGGTTGCGGGCCACGGCATTGCCGACCTTTTTCGAACAGGTAAACCCGATCCGGATATCATCCGCAGCGCATTCGCCGCTGTGCCGCTTTCGGGCCTGAAGCACAAACCCCGGCATCGCGATGCGCCGCGCACGCGCCGCTTTGAGAAAATCCGCACGCTTTTTGATCACGCACACGGAAACCGCCGGAGGCGCTCCGCGCTCCCCGTTTTCGGGTATCGTGGGCGTTTCCGGCGGCGTCATATCATGTTGCCTTGAAGGTCTATGCCGACAGGGATTTCCGGCCCTGATTGCGGCGACGGTTCAGGATTTTACGGCCGTTTTTGGTGGCCATCCGCGAGCGGAAGCCGTGGCGGCGTTTGCGAACGAGGTTGCTCGGCTGGAATGTGCGTTTCATGTCAAATCTCCTGCGGTGGGCGAACGGGCTTTCACACGCGCCTTGAATTCAGAATTGGTTTAATAGGCGCGAAGTCGGGGGAAGTCAATTCGGTTGCGGCAAAAAATGAAACATTTATTTGGCGCAAAGTGTCTAAACTGAAACAATAGCACACAGGCGATCAAGGCCGCGTGAAACCCCTATGAATAGCGGCTTCGATGGCGCAAATAGAAGAAAACCCAATACAAATACGGACAAAATAATGAAACCTGACGCAAAATCCCCCCTCAAGAAAAGCCTGCCCCTGATCGGCATCGTGTTTGCGGCCGTTCTGCTATACGTTTTGTTCGGAGATTACCTTACTTTTGCGGCATTGGCCGAAAATCGCGAAGCCCTGATCGCGTGGCGCGATTCGAATTATCTTCTGGCGGCACTGACATATGTGCTGATTTATATCGCGGTGGTCGGCTTTTCGATCCCCGGCGCGGTTTTTCTGAGCCTTGGCGGTGGCTTTCTGTTCGGGGCGCTCACCGGCACGCTGCTAACGGTGGTTGGTGCCACGATCGGCGCAACCGCTATTTTTCTCGCCGCAAAAACCGGTCTGGGCAATGCGCTACAGGCGCGGTTGGAGAGAAATGGCGAGGGGCGGCTGGCCAGAATGCAGGCCGGCCTGAAAGAAAACGAGATATCCTATTTGTTTCTGATGCGCCTTGTGCCGGCAGTGCCCTTCTGGTTTGCCAATCTGGCACCGGCTTTTCTCGGGGTCGGCCTGCGAAACTTTGTGCTGACCACCTTTATCGGCATCATTCCCGGCACGGCGGTTTATCTGTGGGTCGGCTCGGGGTTGGGCGAGGTTTTTGCCCGCGGTGACACCCCCGATCTCGGGATCATATTTGAATGGCAAATCCTCGGCCCGATTTTGGCGCTAAGCGCGCTTTCGGCCCTGCCGATCCTGCTGAAGGTATTTCGCAAAACCGGAGTGGAAGCATGAGTGTGATCAAGGTTGACCTTTGTGTTATCGGGGGTGGCTCCGGCGGCCTGTCGGTGGCGGCGGGGGCGGTGCAAATGGGCGCCTCTGTGGTGCTGGTCGAGGGCGGCGAGATGGGGGGTGACTGCCTGAATTACGGCTGCGTGCCTTCCAAGGCGTTGCTGGCGGCAGGCAAGCACGCCCATGCCATGACCACCGGCGCATCTTTCGGGGTGTCTCCCGTGGTGCCAAAGGTGGACTATGCAGCCGCCAAAGCCCATGTGCGGGCAGTCATCAACGGTATCGCACCCCATGATTCGGTTGAGCGGTTCGAGGGGTTGGGGGTGCGGGTGATCAGCGCATATGGCCAGTTTACCTCCCCCCGGGAGCTAAGAGCGGGGGATCATACGATCCGCGCGCGCCGCTTTGTAATCGCCACCGGATCCTCGCCCTTCAAGCCGCCCATTCCGGGGCTGGATACCGTGCGCAGCTATACCAACGAGGATATTTTCGAGCTGGAAGAACTGCCCTCGCATCTGCTTGTAATCGGTGGCGGACCGATTGGCATGGAGATGGCGCAGGCCCATGCCCGCCTTGGCAGCAAGGTGACGGTGCTGGAAGCGGCTAAGGCGCTTGGCAAGGATGACCCCGAGCTGGCCACCATCGCGCTTGAGCGGATCCGTGCGGAGGGCGTGGAAATACTGGAGGGGGTTACCGCTTCGGAAATATCAGCCGAAGACGGGGTAAGTGTCAAAACCAGCGACGGACGTCATTTTATCGGCTCGCACCTGTTGATGGCCGTTGGCCGCACCCCCAACACCGGCAGGCTGGATCTGGAAAAGGCAGGGGTTGAATATGGTCGCGGGGGTATTGCCGTTGGCGCCAACCTGAAAACCAGCAACCGGCGAATCTATGCAATTGGCGATGTCACCGGCGGGCTGCAATTTACCCATATGGCAAATTATCAGGCCGGTATTGTTATCCGCTCTGCACTGTTTGGCTTGCCGGCAAAATCATCCACGGCCCATATTCCGTGGGCGACCTATACCGACCCCGAACTGGCACAGGTCGGGCTGACCGAAGCACAGGCGCGCGAAAAGCACGGCGCGGCGCTGGAAGTGCTGCGCTTTGATTTCGCCCAAAATGACCGCGCGCGCGCCGAGCTGAACACCACAGGCCTGATCAAGGTAATGGTGGTAAAGGGGCGCCCCGTGGGGGCCTCTATTGTGGGGGCGCAAGCGGGAGAGCTGATACAAATCTGGGCGCTGGTGATCGCCAACAAGCTCAAAATAGGCGCGGTGGCGGCGATGGTTTCGCCCTATCCGACTATGGGCGAGATAAACAAACGGGTGGCCGGCGCCTACTATACGCCGCGCCTGTTTGAGAACCCCCGCGTCAAACGACTGGTGCGCTTTGTGCAAAAGCTGTGGTAGTGTGGTAGGCAGGTTGTATCACCCGCGCCGAGCGCTTAAATTGGGCTAACCAACACGGGAAACAATATGTTTTTCAAGACCCTCTCCGGCCGGTTTTTGCTGCTCACCATTATTTTTGTGATGGTGGCGGAGGTCTTTATCTTTGTGCCCTCGGTGGCCCGCTTCAGGGTCGAATATCTGCAACAACGCCTTGAGCTGGCACAACTGGCCTCGCTGGCACTGCTTGCCACCCCTGATGATATGGTCACCCCCGAGCTGGCCAACGAGCTTTTAGCCAATGCCGAGGTGCTCAATATTGTGCTGCGGCGCAACGAAATGCGCGAGCTGATCCTCTCGAACCCGATGGTCGAGCCGGTTAGTGCCACCTATGATCTGCGCGATGCCGGCCCGTTCGAGCTGATCAAGGATGCAATGATCGCGCTGTTCAATAACCGTGATGAAGTAATCCGCATTATTGGCCGGCCGGTAAAGGGGGCGGGCATAGAAATAGAAACCACCCTTGAAATTATGCCGCTTCGCTATGCCATGCTGGAATATGGCCGCAATATCTTTCTGATATCCCTGCTGATTTCGGTATTCAGTTCGGCGATGCTTTTTATCGCTGTGCGCCGGTTGATGGTGCGGCCGATCCGCAAGCTTGTCCAGAATATGATGGATTATCAGCAAAGCCCCGAAGATGCGACCCGGGTGATAAAACCCGAAAACCGGGTGATCGAGCTGCGCGCGGCCGAGGATACATTGCTTGATCTACAAACCCAGCTCACCGGCAGTCTCAAGCAAAAAGAGCGCCTCGCGCAGCTCGGTGAAGCCGTAGCCAAAATCAGCCACGATCTGCGCAATATCCTGACAACCACCCAGCTTCTGGCAGACCGTATCGAAACCAGCACCGACCCGACCGTCGCGCGCATCGCCCCCAAGCTTGTCTCTTCGGTCGACCGCGCCATCAACCTGTGCGAACAAACCCTGACCTACGGTAAAGCCGAAGAAGCCCCCCCCCGCCCGGAGCTGTTTTTGCTCGCCGGGCTGGTGGAGGAAATAACAGATAATGAAAATCTGCATGATGATGCGGAGAAGATATCCCTGCGCTGTGATTTTCAGCCCGGATTCGAGCTGAGCGCGGACAGGGAGCAAATGTTTCGGGTGCTGGGAAACCTGATGCGCAACGCACGGCAAGTGATGGAAACCATGCCAAACGGTGGCGAAATATGTATCAGGGCAAACCACACACCAAGCGGGGTGCAGCTATATGTTTGCGATACGGGACCGGGGCTGCCAGAAGCCGCAAAGACAAAACTGTTTCAACCGTTCCAAGGCTCTGTCCGCAAGGGCGGCACGGGCCTCGGATTAGCGATCGCCGCAGAGCTGGTGCGCGGGCATGGCGGCAATCTGGAGCTGGCGGAAACCTCGTCAGAGGGCACCTGTTTCCGGATATTCCTGCCACAGAAACATTAGGGATAAATATTCCACATCCCCCTTGCGCTCGGAGCGCGGCATGGGTAGATACAGCCTCGGAAGCACCCGTAGCTCAGCTGGATAGAGTACCTGACTACGAATCAGGGGGTCGCACGTTCGAATCGTGCCGGGTGCACCATTTCACA
>JAKIUB010000013.1 GCA_021647745.1 Paracoccaceae bacterium
ATGGCGTATTTCCCATTGCCCCGATGGATATTATGGGCCATTTTGCGCGAGCAGCCGTAATTAGGAGAATCGATGCCATGCCGGATGGGGATACAACCGCCAAACCGCTCTATAAACGTGTGTTGATAAAGATTTCTGGCGAAGCCTTGATGGGAGACACCCAGTTTGGCCTCCACCCCCCCACCGTAGAGCGCATCGCGGGCGAGATTAAAAAGGTGCATGATACCGGTGTCGAGATTTGTCTGGTGATTGGCGGCGGCAATATATTTCGCGGCATGGCCGGCAGCGCGCAGGGTATGGAGCGCACCACGGCGGATTATATGGGTATGCTTGGCACCATTATGAATGCGCTTGCCATGCAGGGCGCGCTTGAATCGCTCGGGGTGTTTACACGGGTTATTTCCGCCATTCCTATGGATCAGGTGTGTGAGCCATATATTCGCCGCCGCGCGGTGCGCCACTTAGAGAAGGGCCGTGTGTGTATCTTTGCCGCCGGCACCGGAAACCCTTATTTCACCACCGATACCGCCGCCACTCTGCGCGCTTCCGAGATGTCTTGCGAGGCTATGTATAAAGGCACGCAGGTGGACGGTATTTATGATAGCGACCCAAAGACCAACCCCGATGCCAAGCGCTACGTGCAGGTCACCTATGACGAGGTTTTGCAGAAAAACCTGAAGGTGATGGATGCTTCGGCAATTGCTTTGGCGCGGGATAACCGTATGCCGATCATCTTGTTTGATCTCAACGCCCCCGAGGGGCTGGTTGGAATTTTGTCTGGCCAAGGCAACTTTACCACCGTAATACCGAGTTAAAAGGAGAGCACCATGTCAGACGATATAGACATTGATATTGATAGCCTGAGCGAGCGCATGGATGGCGCGCTAACCGCGATGCGGCGGGATTTTTCCACCCTGCGAACCGGCCGCGCCTCGGCTTCGATGCTGGATGCGGTGCATGTGGAGGCTTATGGCTCACGCACCCCGATCGGGCAGGTGGCCACAATCAACGTGCCCGAGCCGCGTATGGTGACGGTGAATGTATGGGATAAATCCATGGTCGAGGCGGTGGATAAGGCCATCCGCACCTCGGGCCTCGGGCTGAACCCGGTGATGGATGGCACCATCCTGCGCCTGCCCATTCCCGAGCTGAACGAGGAGCGGCGCAAAGAAATGGCCAAGCTTGGCGGCACCTATGCCGAAAATGCCAAAATCTCGGTGCGCAATGTGCGCCGCGACGGCATGGACCAGATCAAGAAGGCCAAAAACGACGGCATGTCGGAAGATGACCAGAAGGTCTGGCAAGACGAAATCCAGGATATCACCGATGCGGCGATTAAAAAGATCGATGCCGCGCTTGAGGTCAAGCAAGCCGAGATTATGCAGGTATAATGGAAGACCCAGTCGCGCCCCTCCCCCTTCCGGAACCGGCACCGCTTCCGGAGCCGCCTGCCAAATTCGGCGATTTGCTGGTGCGGGTAGTGTCGGCGGTGGTTATGGCGCTGATTGGCGGTATCGTGTTCTGGAAGGGTGGTGTGTTTGTTGTCGGCTTGCTGGTTGTTGTTGGCAGCTTGATGGCATGGGAATATCGCCGGTTGATTCTGCCCGATGCAAAAATTTCGGACAAAGGCCTGTGGGTGATGGTCGCAGGGATTATTGGCGCGGTGATCAGCGCCAATCTTTTCGGCTTTGCCCTATCCTTGTTGCCGGTTATTCTGGCCGCGGTCATACTCTTCCAGATCAAAAACAAACGCCCGATCTGGCTGGCAGCGGGTATGCTTTATCTGGCGGTGCCGCTGGCGGCGCTGGTTGTGGTGCGGCAGGTCGAGGGGCTTGGCCCGGTTTTGTGGCTTGTCGGGGTGGTGATCGCCTCTGATGTAGGCGGCTATTTTGCAGGAAGGGTATTAGGCGGGCCAAAGCTCTGGTCGGCGGTTTCGCCCAAGAAAACCTGGTCGGGCACTCTTGGTGGCTGGGTGCTGGCGGTCGGGGTCGGTTTTATTTACTGGCTTTTTGGCGGCGAGATATTTTTCTTCTCGGCGCTGTTGTTTTCGGTGGTTCTGGTAATAGCGGCCCAAGCCGGAGACCTGCTGGAAAGCTGGCTGAAACGCAAGGCGGGTATCAAGGATAGCAGCCGGCTTATCCCCGGCCACGGCGGCCTGCTGGACCGGTTTGACGGTCTGCTCGCGGCCACCAGTGTCTATATGATATTACATCTATTCAGGGTTCTCTAGCATGGCCCGGAAAATAAGTATTTTTGGTGCAACCGGCTCGATCGGCACCAGCACGCTGGACCTGATCCGGCGCGACAGGGCCAATTATGATGTCGTGGCGCTGAGCGGGGCGGGTAATATCGCGCTGCTGGCGGCGCAGGCAAAAGAATTTCATGCCGAAATCGCGGTTACCGCCTATGCCGAAAAGCTCGATGATCTGCGCACGGCGCTGGCCGGAACCGGTATAGAGGTCGCCGCTGGTGCGGATGCCATCGCCGAGGCGGCGGCGCGGCCGGTGTCTTGGGGGATGTCGGCAATTGTCGGAGCAGCGGGCTTGCGGGCCTCGTTGGCACTGGCCTCTCATGGCGGTATTCTGGCACTGGCCAACAAGGAAAGCATGGTCTGCGCCGGTGATCTTTTGTTGGCGACCTGCGCTCGCCATGGCACACGGCTTTTGCCGGTGGATAGCGAGCATTCGGCTCTGTTTCAGGCGCTGAACGGCGAAGATCGACAAGCGGTGCGGCGGTTGATCCTGACAGCCTCGGGTGGGCCGTTCAAGGATTTCAGCCTTGAGCAAATGCGCAAGGTCACCCCGGAGCAGGCAGAAAAACACCCCACATGGAGCATGGGCCAGCGTATTTCGATTGATTCAGCCTCGATGTTCAACAAAGCCCTGGAGGTGATCGAGGCTAAATATCTTTTTGACTGCGCGGCCGGGCAGATCGAGGTCGTGGTTCATCCGCAGGCCATTATTCACTCTATGGTCGAGTTCATTGACCATACGGTGATCTCCCAGATGAGCAGCCCCGATATGCGCGGCGCCATTGGCTATGCACTGCACTGGCCTGCCCGCGCCGCAAACCCGATCCCGCCGCTTGATTTTTCCAGCCTTGATGCGCTCGGGTTTTCCAGCCCGGACGAGAGCCGCTTTCCAGCCTTGCGGCTGGCGCGCGAAGCGCTTGAGATGGGCGGACATGCGGGGGCGGTCTTTAACGGTGCAAAAGAAGCAGCGCTAGACGCCTTCACCGCCCGCCGGATCGGTTTTCTCGATATGGCGGTGCTGGTTGAAAAAGCGCTTCACAATCGCCAAATAGAATCCATCCGCGACCAATCACAGGCCACTTTGGCCACCGTGCAGGAAGCGGACGCGGCTGCCCGCAATATTGTAAACGAAAACATCTAAGGAGTGCCCATGGAGTGGCTTGCCAATATTCCGTTTGTCGGAGGTCCCGTTCTTACTATTCTGGCTTTTATTGTCGTGATGGGGATCGTGGTCTCTATCCATGAATATGGCCATTATATCGTCGGGCGCTGGTGCGGCATTCACTCCGAGGTGTTTTCGCTCGGCTTCGGTCCGGTGATATATTCGCGCACCGACAAGCGCGGCACCCGCTGGCAAGTCGCGGCGGTGCCGCTTGGCGGCTATGTCAAATTTTTGGGAGACAGGGATGCGGCCAGCACGGCAGCTTCCGACGATCTTGCCGAGATGGATAGTTACGACTACCGCCGCAGTTTCCCGGCAGCCAGTGTCTGGCGGCGCTCCCTGACGGTTCTGGCTGGTCCGGTAGCTAATTTTATCCTTTCTTTTGTTGTGTTTGCCGGCCTGATCTTGTGGCAAGGGGTGGCAACCGAGCGCCCGACCATAGGCGAGATCACCCCCACCCCTTATGAAAACCCGATGCAGGTTGGTGATATAATACTGACCTTCAATGGTCAGAGTGTCGAGAATTATGGAGACCTTATAACCTTCAGCCGGGAAGTAGAGGGCACCGGGAAGGTCGACCTCGGGGTGCAGCGCGGCGAGGATACACTGACGATCACTGTGCCGTATTTCCACCTGCCACTGGTGGCCGATGTCGCGCCGCTTGGCGCGGCCTCCAAGGCAGGCCTGAAATCAGGCGATATAATTTTAGCCGCCGATGGTGTGGAACTAGCAAGCTTTGCGGACCTGCGCGATGCGGTCGAGGCCTCCGAGGACAAAGAGGTGCAGCTGACAATCTGGCGCAACGGAGAAACGCTTGAGCTGGGGCTGACCCCGGAGCGCCGGGACTTTCCGGATGGGCAGGGCGGTTTTGTCCAACGGGTGATGATCGGGGTTTATGGTGCGTTTTACTTTGAGCCAGCCACCGCCACCCCTTCGCTGCTGACTGCGATGGAGTTTGGCGCTAACCGTGTTTACGGGGTTATCACCTCGTCGCTCAGCGGCATGAAGCATATGATCCTCGGTAATATTTCGGTCAAGAACCTGCAAGGCCCGATCGGCATTGCCCAGATATCGGGGGCGACAGCGCAAGTCAGCGCGATACGCTTCATCACCTTGATAGCCGTGATCTCTACCGCGATAGGATTGCTCAATCTTTTCCCGATACCGATTCTGGATGGTGGCCGTCTTGTAATCTATATTTACGAGGCTCTGCGCGGCAAACCGCCCAACCCGCGGTTTATGCAAACGGTGATGATGGTCGGCTTTGCCTTGATACTATCCATCATGTTGCTTGCATCCTATAATGACATTATGCGACTTTAACGTCACCAATGATATGTGCCGGATACAACCGGCGGTACCGATGCAAGGTGGACAGAATATGTGTAATAAATTGCTTGAGAAAACTCGTGTAAGCACTTTAATAACCTCACTATTTTTGGGGGTCAGCACAATTGCCGTTACTGCGGGATTGCCCGAGATGGCTATGGCGCAGTCTGCCCAGCGATTCTCGGCGATTCTTGTTTCGGGCAACCAGAGCCTGCCGGACCAGACGGTGATCTCCTATTCCGGGTTGAATCTCTCCGCGGCGATTGGCGGAGCCGAGCTTAATGCCGCCCTGCGCCGTTTGGTGGCCACCGGCCTGTTCTCGGATGTGGATATCAAGGCCGTCGGCGGGCGTCTGGTCATTGCCGTGGTGGAAAATGCCACAATCGCCATCGTTAACTTTGAGGGAAACCGCGGCCTTAGCGACAGCGACCTTGCCGGTATCGTTACCTCCGCCGCCCGTCGCCCGCTGGACCGCGCCACAATAGAGGCCGATGCCCGCCGTATCGCCGAAGCCTATCGCCAGAAGAGCCGCTATAGTGCTGTCGTGACCCCGCAGATCATTCCGCTGGCCGATGGTCGCTCGAATCTGGTATTCCTGATCACCGAGGGCAGTACCGAAAAAATCAGCGGCATTAATTTCGTTGGCAACCAGTCCTATACCGACCAGCGCTTGCGCAGTGCAATCCGGAGCAGCGAATCCGGCTTGCTTAATTTTCTCTACAATACCGATAATTACAGCTCCGAGCGGGCGAATGCCGATCGGCAGGCTTTGCTCGAATTCTATCGCGAGCGGGGCTATCCCGATGTTGAAGTCACCGCCGGCCTTTCCGAATTTTCACTGGATCGCAGCGGTTTTTTCCTTTCCTATACTGTGCGCGAGGGCGCAGCCTATGACTTTGGACAATTTGCGGTCTCGACCGCGATTGTCGGCGTCAACGCCAGTGATTTCGAGCGTTTTGCCCGTATTCGCTCCGGTCGCATCTACAAGGCCTCCAAGATCGAAAGCGCGGTCGAGGCGATCGAGACTGAGGCTACCCGCCGGGGGCTGCCCTTCTTGCGCGCGATCCCCCGAATCACCAAAAACGAGGCTAGCGGGACGGTAGACATCACTTTTGAGCTGATCAACGGTAACAGGGTCTATGTTGAACGTATTGATATTCGGGGTAATTCCCAAACACTTGACCGCGTAATCCGTCGCGAGTTTGATATGGCGGAGGGCGATGCTTTCAACCCGCGCAAAATGCGGCAGGCCGAAGGCGCTCTGCGCGCGCTCCGGTTTTTCTCGCAGCTTTCGGTTAATTCACGGCCCGGCTCCTCGCCACAAAGCGTTATCCTTGATGTGGAGGTCGAAGATACCGCGACCGGCTCGTTCAACTTTGGGGCCAGCTATTCGACCGATGCCGGTATTTCCGGCAATTTCAGCATCACCGAGAGCAATTTTCTCGGTCGCGGCCAGCGGTTTGCGCTGGAGCTGAGCTACGGCCAAACCTCCAGGGTCGCGAGCTTTGGTTTCACCGAGCCAAAATTTCTTGGCCGTGATCTCGCCGCCGGATTTGACATCTATTATCGTCAGAATAACCGCGCTGAATCCTCGTTCCAGACCACGAATATCGGCGTTAGCCCGTCGCTCTCCTTTCCGCTGGCCGAAAATACCCGCGCCAGCTTTACCTATGATCTGATTTCGAACGAAATCAGGGACCCCGGCACTAATGCTTCGCCGATTATTGTAGGCGAAGTGGGCACGGTACTGCGCTCGGCGCTGCGCTTGAGCCTCAGCCATGATCGGCGGAACTCCAGGCAGGATCCTACTACGGGCTATATCCTGCGCTTTGGTGCTGAATATGCCGGGCTTGGCGGTGATGCCAATTATGCCAAGGCGACAGCGCGGGCCAAGGGCTATTTCAATATTTTAGATGAAGCGGTGATCTTCTCTGCCGATGTCGAGGGAGGCGCGCTCTATTCGCTCGGCGGCAGCGGCTCGCGGATCACGGACCGCTTCTTCATGGGCGGCCGCTCTTTCCGTGGATTTGGTGTCGGGGGGCTTGGCCCGCGCGATAATGATGGCGCTAACGTCAACGATTCCCTTGGCGGCAACTACTACGCCATCGCGCGGCTGGACGCGACCTTCCCCGTTGGCCTGCCCAAGCAGTTGGGCGTGCGCGGCGGGTTGTTTGTCGATGCCGGCTCGGTCTGGGGCATGGATGGCAACCCCGTAGGTGCCAGCGGCGCGATAGATACCAGCGCCCAGTTGCGCGCCTCTGCCGGTGTCGCGATCTATTGGCAGACACCTCTCGGGCCTTTGGTATTCAACTGGGCCAGCCCGTTGGTCTCCGTTGTGGGTGATGAAACGCAAACCTTCAGCGTTTCGGTTAAAACTGCGTTTTGACCATGCCGTCAAGGCTAAGATTCAGCTGGCTTTTGCTAGCGGTTTTCTGGGCCGGTATTGCACCGGCGCAGGATTTTCCGACCTATGGCTCCAGCAATATCCTTATTATCAATCAGGATGCCCTGTTTTCTGCCTCTCGCCTCGGGCGCGACATTTTGCAACAGGAAGAGCGGGAGCGTGACCTTCTGATAGAGGAAGGCCGGCGGATTGGCGACGAATTTATCGCCGAAGAGTTGGACCTGACCGCGCAACGCGATACCCTCCCTGCCGAAGAATTCAGGCTGTTGGCCGAAGCATTTGACATAAAAGTGGAAAAGGCGCGGGCAGAGCAAGAGGCTAATGATTCAACCCTGATCGCCAATATAGAAGCCCGACGCCGGGCGTTTTTTCAGGTAATTGCGCCGGTCTTGGCGAGGCTGATGCAAAAATACGGGGCGGCGGCGATCATCGACCAGCGCTCCGTGCTCTTGTTTGATCGCAACATGGATATTACAAGAGAAGCCATTGATCTTCTGGATAAAGCCTATAATGAAAATCCGGATATGATAAAACTGATAGGACCTGCAAATGAGTGAAGACCAGCCTGAAAACCAAACCTTCGATATTCACCAGATCATGCAGCTTTTGCCCCATCGCTATCCTTTTCTCTATATCGAAAAAATGCGCGATGTTGTGCTTGGGCAAAGCGCTGTCGGCATCAAGAATGTCTCGATAGGCGAGCAGATATTTCAGGGGCATTTCCCTGATAAGCCGGTATTTCCGGGGGTGCTGATCATCGAGGCCATGGCCCAGACAGCTTCAGCGCTGGTGGTCGAGACTCTCGGGCTGGCCGGGAAAAGGCCGTTGGTGTATTTCATGTCGCTCGACAGCACCAAGTTTCGCAAGCTCGTTGAGCCGGGGGACCAGCTTGAGCTGCACGTGGACCTGATCCGCAAGCGTGGCAATGTCTGGAAATTTGGCGGCAAAGGCATCGTGGATGGAAAACTGGTGGCTGAATCCGAATTCACGGCCATGATTATTACCCCAAAAGACGAATGAGCATTCACCCGAGCGCGATTATCGAGCCGGGGGCCACCCTTGGCGCGGGGGTGAGCGTTGGCCCGTTTTGCCATATTGGTGATGGCGTGCGGCTGGCAGCGGGGGTGCGGCTGCATAGCCATGTTGCCATCACCGGCGATACCGAGATCGGTGCGGACACACAAATATGGCCCTTCGCCAGTATCGGCTCCCAACCCCAAGATCTGAAATTTGCAGGCGAAAAGACCTCCCTGCGAATTGGCGCGCGCAATATGATCCGCGAGAGTGTCTCTATCAATCCGGGCACCAAAGGCGGCGGCGGGCTGACCTCTATCGGGGATGATAACCTGTTTATGCTCGGCTCCCATGTTGGCCATGATTGTATTGTTGGCAATAAGGTTATTGTCGCTAATCACGCGTCGCTGGCGGGGCATGTGGAGCTGGGAAACGGCGCGGTGGTTGGTGGGCTGGCTGGCGTGCACCAGTTTGTGCGGGTGGGTGAGGGCGCGATCATTGGCGCTTTGTCGATGGTGGTGAGCGATGTTATTCCCTACGGCACAGTGATCGGCGAGCGGCCACGGCTTTCGGGGCTGAATTTGGTCGGGCTGAAGCGCCGGGGTGTGCCGCGCAGCGATATCTTGGCTCTGCGTGCGGCCTATAAGTCGCTATTTGAAGGGGAGGGCACCCTGAATTCCCGCGCGCTGGCTTTGCTTGAAGCCGAAGATAACCCGCTGGTGCAGCAAGTGCTGGCTTTTGTGCTGGACCAGAGCGACCGCTCGATCTGCACTCCGGAGGCTCCATGACCGAGTGTTTGGGTATTATCGCTGGCGGTGGTGTCCTGCCCCGCTTGGTGGCCGAAGATTGCGCCGTGCGTGGCCAGCCCTATGTTGTGGTGCATTTCAAGGGGGTGGAGCTTGACTGGCTTACTGACCACCCCACAATAAAAGCATCCTTCGAAAAGCCGGGCAAGATGTTCGCCGCGCTGAAAAAATCCGGTGTTTCTACGGTGACCATGGGCGGCGGTATGGGCCGGCCACGGCTCAACCCGCTCAAGTTTGACGCCACCGGCCTGCGCCTCGCTAGCGTGGTGATGAACGCAATGAAAAACGGCGACAACTCAACCCTGAAGATCATTGCGGCGCTATTTGAGGCCGAGGGGTTTACGGTGATCGGGGTGCACGAGGCCTTGCCTGCGTTGCTGGCCACTGCCGGTATTCCCACTCAGGCCCAACCAAGCGCAGAGGATAAAAAGGACGCCAGCCGCGCGCAAGAGATTGTCGAGGCGCTCGGGGCGGTGGATGTCGGGCAGGGGGCGGTCGTGGCACAGGGGCTGTGCCTTGGCCTCGAAACCCTTCAGGGCACTGACGCAATGCTGCGCTTTATCACGGCTAACCCGCCGCGCCTGCCGGACAGAAAAGGCAGCCGCGGATTGTTGCTCAAAAGGCCCAAGCCGGGACAGGATATGCGCCTGGATATGCCCGCCATTGGCCCGGATACCTTTGATGCGATTGCGGCGGCGGGCTTGTCCGGTGTGGTGGTGCAAGCGGGTAAAACCCTGATTCTGGATCAAGAAAAAACCCTGTCGCGAGCTAATGAACTTGGTCTCTTTTTATGGGTGCTCTAAGGGTATATCTGGTAGCTGGCGAGGCATCGGGCGACCGGCTTGGTGCCGCCTTGATGAGGGGGCTAAAGGCCGAAGCGGCAGATAAGATAGAGTTTTTCGGGGTTGGCGGGCCTTTGATGGCTGCCGAGGGGCAGGCAAGCCTGTTTGATATGAGCGAACTGGCGATATTTGGCTTGCTCGAGGTTCTGCCCAAATACCGCCATCTGGTGCGCCGCCTGAACCAAACAGCCGAAAACTTCATTTCGAGCGCAGCAGATGTGCTGATTACAATAGATTCTCCCGGCTTCAACCTGCGGCTTGCCGCCAAGGTTCGCGCGGGGTTTTCCGGCAAAATAATCCACTATGTTGCGCCTTCGGTATGGGCGTGGAAGCCGGGCAGGGCGAAAAAGATGGCACAGCATGTAGACCATGTGTTGGCGCTTTTACCCTTTGAGCCGCCCTACATGGAGGCGGCGGGCATGAGCTGTGATTTTGTCGGCCATCCGGTGGCGACAGAGCCGGTGCCGGATGCGGCCCAAATCGCGGCCTTGCGGCAGCAGATGGGTATTGGTGCACAAAGCCTGATCACGCTGTTGCCCGGCTCGCGGCTGAGCGAAATCACCCGTCTGGCGCCGATATTTTTCGAGGTCGCCAAAAGGCTGGGGCCTGCGTATCATTTTGCCCTGCCGGTAGCGGGAGAGCATTTGAAGGAACCGCTTGAGCAAATGCTGGCGCAGGCTGGCTTGAGGGCCGAGTTGGTATTTCCGGAAAATGGTCAAAAAACTACGGTTTTTGCGGCCTCGGAGCTGGCACTGGCGGCTTCGGGCACAGTGTCAATAGAGCTGGCGGCCGTTGGCACCCCGATGGTGATTGGCTATAAAACCAACTGGCTGACCGCCGCGATCATGCGTAAGGCAATGTTGGCGCCTTCGTTTACGCTGGTCAACCTGCTGACCGAAAGCAAAGCGGTGCCCGAATTTGAGCCACGCCTCTGCACGGTTGAAAACCTGCTCGGTGCGATGAAAACTCTGCTTGAGGATCCTCTCGCACGGGCGACACAAATCGCGGCGGGTGAACGCGCGATCATGGCTTTGGGCCGCGGAGGTCCGGACCCCGCCCGCCGCGCCGCCCGCTCGGTGCTTTCACAGCAAGCCCAACCCATCACAAACCGGGACTAAACAGCTACTAGTCTGGCACGATCGTGTAGCCGGCACCACGCACGGTTTGCAGGTAGCGGGGGGATTTGGGGTCGGCTTCTATTTTGCGCCGCAACCGGGTGATCTGAACGTCGATCGCGCGTTCTTGTGCGGAGTTGTCACCTTGCCCGAGGGCTTCGACAAGGCGTGAGCGAGCCATGGTTTCGCCAGGTTTTGCCGCAAAAACCTTCATCAGCGCGTTTTCGGTGCTGGTTAGCCGGATAAGCTTGGTGCCGTGCCAAAGCTCGGCGCGGGCGATGTCATAGCGAAAAGCGCCGAGGTGAAGGTTCTTGGGTGGAGCGGGCTTGGTTGCTTGGCCAGGGGAGCGACGCAGGATGGCATTCACCCGTAGCAACAACTCCTGAGGCTCGAAAGGTTTAGGCAGGTAGTCGTCCGCGCCGGCCTTGAGGCCGGTGATGCGGTCGGCAGGTTCGCCGCGCGCTGTCAGCAGCATGATGGGGGTGGAGAGGCTGTTTCGCAGATCGCGGGTAAGGTCAAATCCGTTTTCGCCGGGCATCATTACATCAATGATAAGCATGTCGAATTCCAGCCCGACCAGCAGGCGGCGGGCATGGGCGGCATCGCGGGCCGTGGTCGTCAGATAGCCGTTTTTGTTGAGAAATTTTGCAAGCAAGGTGCGGATGCGGGCGTCATCATCCACGATCAACAGGTGGGCGCCATTGGGTTTAGCGAGCATCATTGCCACCGTTTACCAGTTGTTTTATCTGGGCAGCGGCTTCCGGTTCGAACATGGCGCCAAGCACGGTGCGAAACCCCTGCACGGCCTCCGGACCAGCGGCGGAATAGGCTTTTCGCATTTTTTGGCGCTGGGCGTTCGAAAGGGATTTTTCCAAGTCTTTGCCGTCTTGTGTCAGGTATAGGTTGCGCTGGCGACGGTCCTTTTTGCCTATACGGCTTTCTACCAGCCCGTTATTGACCAGCTCGCGCAGCACCCGGTTGAGGGATTGCTTGGTGACACCGAGAATATCGAGTAGCGCGCTGACGGTAAGCCCCGGCTTGCGGCAGATAAAGTGGATGGCGCGATGATGGGCGCGGCCATAGCCGTGCTCGGCGAGGATTCTGTCAGGGTAGGCGGTAAAGCCGCGATAGGCGAAAAACATCATTTCTATGCCTTGGCGCAATTGTTCGTCGGTTAAGAAAAGCAACTGGTCACTTCTGTTCGGGTTCTGCATGGCCTACCTCTTTTTCTCGATCACAGTTTATGTCAGCTATGTTGACATTCCAAGGGCTGAATGGTAGGAAATACGCAAGATACTTACGATATATTTGCGAATTACGCAATAAACAGAAAAATGCAAGGAAAAACCATGGTAAACGGATATGATGATCGCGACGGGGTGATTTGGCTGGATGGCGAAATGGTACCGTGGCGTGAGGCCAATGTGCATATTTTGACCCATGCCATGCACTATGCCTCTTCGGTTTTCGAGGGGGAGCGCTGCTATAATGGCAAGATTTTCAAATCGGTGCAGCACTCCGAGCGCCTGCTGAAATCGGGTGAGTATATCGATATGCCGATACCGTGGAGCGTGGAGCAGATCGAGGAAGCCAAATATGCGGCACTGAAGGCCAACGGGCTGACGGACGCCTATGTGCGGGTGCTGGCATGGCGCGGTGCCGGCTCTGATATGGGGGTGGCGGCGGCCAATAATAAGGTGCGTATGGCGGTAGCTGTGTGGGAATGGGGCAATTATTACGGCGATGCCAAGTTTAAGGGCGCCAAGCTCGATATTTCCAAATGGCGGCGGCCTGATCCACTGACTATTCCGTGTTTTGCCAAGGCTTCGGGGCTATATATGATCTGCACCATGTCCAAGCACGCGGCCGAGGCCAAGGGCTGCTCGGATGCACTGATGTATGATTATCGCGGCTATGTGGCCGAGGCGACGGGGGCGAATATTTTCTTTGTCAAAGACGGCGTTGTGCATACCCCGCTGCCGGATTCGTTCTTGAACGGTATTACGCGGCAAACGGTGATTGGCATGCTGAAGGCGCGGGGCATCGAGGTGGTCGAGCGCCATATCATGGCCGACGAGCTGGTTGGTTTTGAGCAATGCTGGCTGACGGGCACCGCCGCCGAGGTTACGCCCGTGGGGCAAATCGGGGATTACAAGTTCGAGGTTGGCGCTTTGGCGCGCGAAATATCGGAAGCCTACGAAAAGCTGGTGCGTGAATGATCTTTCGCGGGGTGTTTCTGGCCGCATTTTTTGCCTTACCTTTAAGCGCACAGGAGGATGAGGATGGCGTGATCCGCTCTTGTCTGGCCAAGGATAACACTACGGAGGTGTGTATCTGCGCCTCTCTGGTGCTGAAAGCGCGGGTTGGTGAACAGCCATATGCCCGGTTTGGCGAGATCGAAGACCGGTTGGTCGCGCTGAGGGAGGGGGCCGAGGCGGATGACGGTGAAGAGATGGCGCTGCTCGGTGAAGGCTACCCCTATTTTGTGCCCCATGGTCAGGCTATTAGCGTCTGCACCAAAAAAATCTCGGCGGGAGAATAGATTTGGCCAGAAAAATAATTATTGATACCGATCCCGGGCAGGATGATGCCGTGGCGATCCTGCTTGCTCTTGCTTCGCCCGAGCTGGATATTCTGGGCATTACCTGTGTTGCGGGCAACGTGCCGCTGGCCTTGACCCAGCGCAATGCACGGATCATTTGCGAACTGGCGGGGCGGCCCGATGTGCCGGTATTTGCCGGTGCCAGCCGCCCGATGGTGCGCTCGCTGGTCACCGCCGAGCATGTCCATGGCAAAACCGGCCTGAACGGGCCGGAACTGTGGGAGCCGGGCATGCCGCTCAGAAAAGAGCATGCGGTGGATTTTATTGTAAAAACCCTGCGCACCAATCGTGATGGCGCTGTGACGCTCTGTGTGCTCGGCCCGCTGACCAATATTGCGCTGGCGTTGATAAAGGCACCCGATATTGCCGAGCATATCCACGAGATCGTCCTGATGGGGGGTGGTAGCTTCGAGGGGGGCAATGTAACGCCGGCGGCCGAGTTTAATATTTATGTGGACCCCCATGCAGCCAAAGTGGTTTTTTCAGCCGGTATCCCGTTGGTGGTTATGCCGCTGGACCTGACCCACCAGACCCTGACAACAAGGGATCGGGTGGCGCGGTTTGCCGGTATGGGCAGCAAGGTTGGCAGCTTTACCGCCGAAATGCTCGGGTTTTTCGAGCGTTTTGATATGGAAAAATACGGCTCCGCTGGGGCGCCCTTGCATGATCCGAATGTGATCGCTTATTTGCTGCGGCCCGAAATTTATGGTGGCCGCGAGGTCAATATCGAAATCGAAACCGAATCGATGCTGACACTTGGCATGACCGTGGTTGACTGGTGGCGGGTATCGGGGCGGGGCGCCAATGCGACATTTATGCGCGAGGTGGATGACCATGCCTTTTTTAATCTGCTTTTTGAGCGGTTCGAAAGCTTTGTGGACTCTTAACGGGCTTTGTTTTCAGGTGGTATTCCGGCTTTCTTGATGGACATCATGGCGGACCGAAAAATAAGGACTATCGTGGCGTTCTTGAGGATCAGGAGGATGCGATGGAAGCGTTTGATATTGTAATTATAGGTGCTGGCCCTGCGGGGCTTGGCTTTGCGCGGCAAATGTCGGGGGCGGGGTTGCGGATTGCGCTTGTCGAGCAGCTTGAGGAAAACATATTGGCCGAGCCGCCCGAAGATGGCCGGGATATTGCGTTGACCCACACGTCAGAGCAGATCATGGAAGATCTGGGCATGTGGCAGCATATTCCCGAAGAGGCGATGGGGGTGATCCGCGAGGCAAAAGTAGTTAACGGGCGCTCGGATTATGCGCTGCACTTTGATAGTATCCAAAGCGAAAAACCTTATCTTGGGCGAATTGTACCCAACCATCTGATCCGCAAGGCAGCTTATTTGCAGGTTAAGGACCTTGCGGATATCACCCTGATCACGGGCGCATTGGTCGTGGAGGCCACTACCGGGCGGGTGGTGCTGGAGGACGGGCGAGAGCTGGGGGCTTCATTGGTTGTAGCGGCAGATAGCCGGTTTTCGGGCATTCGCCGGAAAATGGGTATATCTGCCGAGATGCTGGACTTTGGCCGGGTGGTGATTGTATGCGAGATGAGCCACGTGCTGCCCCATAATGATGTGGCGACCGAGTGCTTTCACTATGACCAGACCCTTGCAATTTTGCCAATGCATGGCGAGGTGTCTTCGGTAGTTGTAACTTTGTCGTCAGAAAAGGCCGATGCAGCCATGGCCATGCCAGCACAGGCTTTTGCCGCCGATATTCAGGAGCGTTTCGGTGGTAAGCTGGGTAAAATGGAGCTAATCACCGACCGGGTCGCTTATCCGCTGGTCGGGGTGTTTGCGCGGCAGTTTGTGGCCCCGCGCTTTGCGCTGGTGGGGGATGCGGCGGTAGGTATGCATCCGGTGACTGCCCATGGCTATAACCTCGGCCTGTCAGGGGCAGCGCTATTATCAGAGGCGCTGCGTGCCGCGCTGGCAGAGGGGCAGGGTATTGGCGATATCGCGGTGCTGCGCCGCTATGAACGGGCGCACAGAAAGGTTGCGCGGCCGCTTTATCTCGGGACCAACGCACTGGTAAAGCTCTATACGGACACGCGCCTGCCGGCAAAAATCTTGCGTGGAGTGGCGCTGCGGCTGGGTAATGCTTTGCCGCCCATCAAGCAGCGAATCGTGCAGCAACTCACGCAGATCAGCGCACGGGGTTGATCTTTGGGGTCAGGCAGACTATCTGCCTGCTTCTTGAGGCACGGCTTTGCTTATGCTAGGCTGCGCACACCCGGCGCCGGGGGATGGCGTTTTGTTATTGGAGGTTTTCGTGTCATCGGAACCGGAATTGGCGGCTAAGGCCGCGCATAAAGATGCAGTCGCTCAAAATGACAGCATAAAAACAGACCAGCTTGAAACCCTTTCACCGGACGCACTGCTGGCGCTGATACTTCTGTCTCTTAATGAAGATGCAGCCGAGGATGTGGTAAATATCCCTTTGGCTGGCAAGTCTGAAGTGGCGGATTATATGGTGGTGGCCTCGGGCCGCTCCAGTAGGCATGTCGGCGCGCTGGCCGAAAAAATGGCGGACCGGATAAAGACAGCCTCGGGTATGCTTTGCCGCTCTGAAGGTAAGGATATGGGCGACTGGGTGCTGGTCGATTGTGGTGATGTAATCGTGCATATCTTCCGCCCCGAAGTGCGAGATTTTTATGACCTAGAAAAGCTCTGGTCGGTCAACCCGCGCGAAAAATCTTGAGGCTGTCGCTGCTCGTTGTCGGACGGCAGCGGGCAGGGCCGGAAGCGGCGCTGGTGCATGACTATTTACAACGTTTCGAGCGCATCGGTAGAGGCATGGGGCTAGGCCCTGTGTCTGTGACCGAGGTTGAGGACAAAAAGGGCGGCGGCAAGGCTGGCGAGGCAGCGCTGCTCCAGAAATCTCTGCCCGAAGGGGCGATACTGGTGGCGTTGGACGAGCGCGGCAAGCTTTTGACCTCGCCGGAATTTGCCCTGAAAATTGCTGGCTGGCGGGATCAGGGACCGCGCGAACTGGTTTTTATGATCGGGGGCGCGGACGGGCTGTTGCCTGCGCTGGCCGCAAAGGCTGATTTCAAGCTTTCTTTTGGCAAGATGGTATGGCCGCATATGCTTGCGCGGGTTATGCTATGCGAGCAGCTTTACCGCGCGGCCAGCATTCTTTCCAATGCCCCCTACCATCGGGACTAGCCTGCTCTGGCGAGCTATCTGCGCGCCCTGCCGCCACGTTTTTCAAGCGAAACCACATAAGCGGCGCGCTCCTCCGGGGTGAGCAGGCTGATGCGCTCCAGCAAGGCGCTATGGGCCAGCTCGCCGAGGGCCAGAAAGCGTGCGCGCTGGCGCTGCAATATTTCTTCGACTGCCGATATCTCGAAAGGCTTGGCCTCAAGGGCTGTGATCATCTGGCGGCGCATATCGGCCAGCGCAGCCCGATTGGCGCGCAGCTCGTCCCGACGGCTCAGTAGCTGCGCGCGTAGCTCATCACGGTGCTCTTTGGGCAGAGCAAAGGAAAGAAAGGCCACCGCGTCCGGTGGCGGCGAGCGGCGGGGCTTTTCTTTGAGCGAAAGACCGATGACCAGACCAATGATGGCCAGATTTACCCCCAGAGAGACAATAAGCAATATTTTGACCCAGCTGCGGCTGGCGGGATTTTTTTGAGTGGGCATGGGCTAGCTCTCCGTCATTAAAATGGACAGGGTATCAAGGGGGTTGCTGCTGCCGGGACTGTCAAACCCGACAGCCTGAAACATTGGCAGCTCAAACAGGGTATCACTATAGCCGGCACCAATAAAAATACCGAGTGCTGCACAGCCCGCCAGTGCCAGCCCGCCGCCAATGCCGCCAATCGGGGCCAAAAACCGCACCCAGAAAACGGGCTTTTCGGCGAGGGAGGCAGTCAGGGCCGGTGGAGATATCTCGGCGGCATCGGCCAGCACCCGCGCCACCAGGCTGGCCGAAGGCAGCGGAGGCCCGGAGGTTTTTGCGGCGCCGAGTGCTGTGTCTATCGGGTTTTTTGCGGTCATGTCCTTGCTCCTTTTTTCGATCTTCTCCGGCTAAATCCGGGCAGGTGAGCCAGCTTGTCGGCCAGTCCTCGCTTTGCACGGCCAAGCAGGCTCTCGACGGCTTCGACGCTGGTTTCCATCACCTGTGCGACCTCCGTGTTTGACAGCTCTTCGAAATGGCGCAGGTGCAGGGCGTTGCGTTGTCGCTCGGGCAGGGTCTGGAGGGCGCTGTGCAGGGCATGGCTGCTTTCCTGTGCGATCAGGCCTTCTTCGGCGCTGATGTTGCTGTCTATCTGCTCAGGGGCAGCCTCCAGGGCCACTGTCCGGCGCTTGCGCAGGCGGTCGGTGCAGGCATTGGCGGTGACACGGTAGAGCCATGTCGAGAGCCGGGCTTCTCCTGCGCGCCAGACGGGAGCGGCTTTCCAGAGCTTGAGCATGGCCTCCTGTGCGACATCTTCGGCCTCGCCATGGTCTTGCAGTATCCGATAGGCATGGGCAAATACCCGTGGCAAATGCCGCGTGGTCAGCATGCGTGCGGCATCTTGATCGCCGCTGGCATAGCGCGCCATCAGCGCTGCGTCATTTTCAGTGCTTTGGTCCAGAGCCATGGTCATGTGCCGAGTTTACGGGCCGGCGGAGGAAATGCCAGCCCGTATTTCACCAAGGTCAGCCGTTATCCGGCTGGGTGGAACGATGTGGGCCGCGGTTGTTTTTTGGGCCTTTTTTGGCGGTTTCCCATTCTTCCAGAGAGATATCCCCGCTACCATCCCGGTCCAGCCGCTCGAATATCGGGCCAAGGTCGCGGGGGGACATTTCCTCCAACGAGAGGGTGCCGTTGCCGTCCTTGTCTTTGTTTTCCAGCATACGTGTTATGGTTTCCCCTGCGCGGTTCATGGCTTGGGTGAGCAGCTCGGCTTTGCCCAACTCGCCATCATCATTGGTATCTAGCTCGGCAAAGCGGGCTTCGCTTTTTTGTTGCATCTCTTCCAAGGTGAGGTTGCCGTCACCATTTGTATCCAGCGTTTCAAAGGGCGGGCGCTCCATGCCGCCACGGGGACCAGCTTCGCGCGCTTCAGCCAGAGCGGCAGTTGTGCCGATTGCTATCAAAGAGAGTGTGGCCAGGCTGCCAAAAATAAGGTTTTTCATGATTGCTCCTGCAAGCTGTGAGCGAGATCAACATTGCTTTGCGATCTTCATAGGTAATACGCGGCAGCGCGCGGTTTCCGTCGCAAAAAATTCGATTTATCGGGACATCACGCCGCAGGGCAGCTTGCCTCACTACTTTTTGGGTAAATTTATGATATAAAGGAAGCAGTAAAACCCCTTGAGGCAAGTGAAGATGACAGACAGTATCCGCCCGCTCAAACCTGCACTAAAGCGGGGTTGGAAGCGTAAATGCCCCAATTGCGGCAATGGACCAATGCTCAGGGACTATCTGAAAGTGCGTGATGAATGCCCGGTTTGCGGGGAAGAGCTGTTTCATCATCGTGCGGATGACGGGCCGGCATGGGCAACAATATTAATAGCGGGGCATTTATTGGCGCCGCTGATGCTGTTTGTTTTTATTAGCTTTCGCCCGGAAGGCTGGGTGATGGCTCTGGGGTTTTCGGTGGTGTTTCTTACCTTGGCGTTATTTTTGCTACCACGCATAAAAGGCGCATTTGTTGCACTGCAATGGGCCAGGCGGATGCACGGGTTTGATCAGGTAAAAGCGCCGCGAAAAAATATGGATTAGCTTTACAGGGACCGGCTTTGCGCGCATGTTGGAAGCATGAATGAACTGGATAAAAGCAAGGTGATCCGCGATGCGGCGACCGTAGTTTTGCTGCGCGAAATTTCGGGTGTGCCTCATGTGCTGATGGGGCAGCGCGGGGCCAATGCGGCATTTATGCCAAATAAATATGTATTTCCCGGCGGGGCTGTTGATACAATAGACCATAGCGGCTTTCTGGACGGGGTGGCGGATACGCGACTGGGCGGGCAGGCAACAGGGATATGCGTGGCGGCCTTGCGCGAGCTGCTGGAGGAGACCGGCCTGCGTTTGCCCCCGCGTTACGGGGCGCTAAGGTTTATCTTTCGCGCGATCACCCCGCCCGGGCGACCCCGCCGCTTTGATGCGCGGTTTTTCATGGCGCGCGCGTCAGACCTGATTAATGATCCCGATAACTTTTCAAACGCGTGCGACGAGCTTTCCCATCTCCACTGGATTGCGCTTGGCGAGAGCAAAACGCTTGAATTGCCGTTTATTACGAGTGTGGTTTTGGCCGAAGTTTCTGCGATTTTGCAACAGCCGGAGGCTAAGCATAATCCGCCGTTTTTTTATCATGAGGATGGGCGCTCCCATTTTGCGCTTTTGTGAGCGTGATTGCCGTCGAAGGACTTGACTTTGGGGGGTAACGGTATAGAAGGCAGCTTCTAGAATAGATTTTTGGCACGCGTAGCGGGCCGGTCGCGAGGAGAAACAAAATGGCGAAGCCAACCACCATCAAGATCCGCCTGAATTCAACAGCGGATACCGGCCACTTTTATGTGACCAAGAAAAACGCCCGCACCATGACCGAGAAAATGGTCAAACGGAAATATGATCCGGTAGCGCGCAAGCATGTCGAATATAAAGAAGGCAAGATCAAATAGATTTTGTATCTTGTAAAGTTTTAATAGCCGGTGCCAAAGCGCCGGCTTTTTTTATGGTAAAGTCTGAGGGGGCGTATACATAAAAAAGGGCGGGGAAATCCCCGCCCGATTTATTTATCCGGTGTTGGCAACTAGTCGCGCGAACCCATGAACCGCAGCAGGAACAGGAACAGGTTGATGAAATCCAGATACAGGGTCAGCGCCCCGAAGATCGCCATTTTCCCTGTTTCTGCGCCGGTCTGGGCCGCTTGCAGATACATGGTTTTGATCTTTTGGGTATCATAGGCGGTAAGGCCGGCAAAGATCAGCACACCAAGTGCGGACACCGCAAAATCAAGCGCGGCGGACTGCAAAAAGATGTTGACGAGCATCGCGATGAACAAGCCAATTACACCCATGATCAAAAAGCTGCCCCATGCGGAGATGTCTTTTTTCGTGGTGTAGCCATAAAGGCTGAGCGCGGCAAACGAGATCGCGGTCACAAAAAATGTCTTGGCGATGGACGCATCGGTATAGACCGCAAAGATCCAGCTGATCGACAGCCCCATAAGCGCGGCAAAAGCATAGAAAAACAACTGCGCACCGGCTTGGGACAAGCGGCTAACTGCGGATCCCATAAACAAGACCATGCCGAGTGGGGCGAACATGACGATCCAGCCAAATACATTTGGACTCAGAGTGACAGGATCACGCAGGATCGAGAGCAGCGCCTCGGAGCTGCCAAAAGAAAAAGCCACCAGACCTGTGAGCACCATAGCCACGGCCATTAGCCCGTATACTTTATTCATATGGGCGCGCAGACCGGCATCGATCTCTGCGCCCATGGTCGCCGAGCCAGTGCGGCGGACTGTATTATAGTTGGCCATTTGGACCCTCCAAAAAATTATACCTTCCCCGCAATCGCGCAGGGTCTTCTGTTTCAATATCGGGGTTATTTAACTCCATTTCAAGGGTTTTCCTACTGTTTCAGGTACGATTTCGCAGGATTTGTGCTGGTTTTTTAGCTAAAGGTGGCCATGCAAAGCCAAGCCCGGCCACCAGATTGGCCAAAGCCCCCCCAAAGATGATCACAATCGCCGGTCCCCAGGCGAGGGAAAAACGGGCGCTCATCACATATTCCATCACCGCCCAGGCTGCCACGCTGCCCGCCAGTAGCGCTACCAGCCCCGCCGCCGCGCCCAGTATCAGGCTGCGCAGCGCAAAGCTCAGCAATATCCGCCCGCGCGAGGCGCCGAGGGTTTTTAGCACGGCCGCTTCAAACACCCGCGCCTCGGCCCCCGCGGCCGCCGCGCCGATCAGCACGACAAACCCCGTCAGCAATGTTGCCGCCGCTCCCCAGCGGATGGCTGCACCAAGACTGTCTATCGTAGCGCTAACCCTTTCTATCGCGTCGCGCACCGGAATTGCGGTGATGTTGGGGAAGTCGACTGCCATGATCCGCAATAGCCGGCCCTCGGCCCCCGGCGTGGCATATACCGTGGAGAGAAAGGTATGCGGCGCGCCTTGCAGGGCGTTCGGGCTCCAGACCATGACAAAGTTGATGCTCATATCCGAGAAGGTCAGGTCGCGCAGGTTGGCGATTTTGGCGGTCATGTCGCGGCCAAGGATATTAGCGGTGATCTCGTCGCCGATTTTCACTCCGATCTCGGCGGCTTCTTCCGCCGAAAAGCTCATCAGGGGCGGGCCGTCATAATCTTCGGGCCACCATTCGCCGGCCTGTAGTGTGCTGTTTTCGGGCAGGGTGGCTGAATAGGTGATACCACGATCCCCGCTGACGACCCAGTGATCGCCCACAACATCGCGGGCATTCACGCCGTTGATCTCGGTGATTGTGCCACGCAGCATCGGAGCCGAGTCTACCTTTTCGACAGCTTCGTCCGCCATCATGGCTGCCTGAAATGTTTTGATCTGGTCTTTCTGGATGTCGAGCACAAAAAACGCCGGTGCGCGCTCGGGGAGATCTTGCGAGATGGTTGTACGCAGGTTGGTGTCTATCTGGCCGATGGCGGCCAGTACTGTCAGCCCAAGCCCGAGTGACAACACCACTGAAGTAGCCTCGAAGCCCGGCCCGCCAATTGAGCCAAGGGCGAGGCGTAGCGCTGGCCGGCCGCGCATCATACGCGCGCGGGCCAAGCGGCGGGCAAGCGCTCTGGTCAGGGTTGCTGCCAGCGCCAATGTGGCCAGCGCGGCCAAAATACCGATAGCGGCCCAGAGCGTGATCATCGGCACACCGGAAAAGCGCATCGCCAGATAGATCAGCAGCGCTGCCAAAACCAGCACCAGTATCACATAAGGCCAACGTGGCCAGTGCTGCCCCTTGCCCGAAACCTCCCGAAACAACTCCGCAGGGCTGATATCCACCGCCCGCGCCAGCGGCCAGATGCTAAAGATAAGCGCCGTCAGCAGCCCGTATATTGCCGCCTCCAGCAAAGGAGCCGGGTAGATGCCGGTCTCTATCGGCACCGGTAAAATCTCGCCCAGAAGCGGGATCAACAGGGCCGGAATCCCACCTCCGATCAGCAGCCCCAGCCCGACCCCGAGCAGCGAAAGCGCCCCGATTTGCAAAAGATAAGTGGCAAAAATAGTGCCTCGCGTTGCACCGAATGATTTGAGCGTGGCGATGGTATCGGTTTTGCGGGCCAGATAGGCGCGCACCGCTGCCGATACCCCGACCCCGCCAACAGCCATGCCCGCCAGCCCGACCATCACCAAAAACGAGCTGAGCCGGTCAACCACTTCTGAAATACCCGGCGCACCATTGCGGCTGTCGCGCCAGCGCATGCCCTGACCCTCGAAACGCGATTCGGCATCGGCTTGCAGGGCGGGCAGGTCGGGGTTCGGGCCGAGGCGCATACGGTACTTGCTTTCAAACAATGTGCCGGGGGTGAGCAACCCGCTGTCGGCCAGTGCTGCGCTGCGCACCATCACCCGTGGTCCGAGGCCAAGGTCCGATATCGATCCGTCCGGCTCGGCAATGATCGCGGCACGCAGGGTAAAACTTTGGGTGCCAAGGCGCACGGTATCGCCAACAGAAATACCCAGCCGGTCTATCAGGGCAGGGTGCGCCACCAGTCCGGGCAGGCCATCTTGCTCAGCAGCCAGTGCCTCGGCAAGGGGCATCGGCGGCTCAAGGGTGATACTGCCATATAGTGGATAAGCGGCATCCACCGCCTTGACCTGGGAGAGGCCAAGCTCGGTTGTATCGCTGTCGGGGCGGGCTTGCAGCATGGAGCGAAAGGTGATGACCTCGGAGCTTTCAAGCGTATTTTCGGCCAGCCACGTGCGCTCGGCCTCTGTCGCTTGGCGGTGGGTGAAGTGCATTTCGGCGTCGCCCCCGAGCAAGGTTGAGGCCTCGCCGTTCAGGCCGGCCTCTATTGCCGCGCGCACGGTGCCTATACCGGCAATGGCCGCTACGCCTAGCAAAAGGCAGAGTAAAAACACCCGAAACCCGGCCAGCCCGCCGCGCAGCTCGCGCCGCGCAATCGGGAGCGCGTGTAACAGGCTCATGCCAGCGCTCCGTCGCGCAGCTCTATGATCCGGTCGCAGCGTGCGGCCAGCTCGGAGGCATGGGTGACCAGCACCAGTGTCGCGCCGTGGCGATCGCGCAGATTAAACAAGAGGTCGATGATGGTTTCGCCGGTGGTGCTGTCCAGATTGCCGGTTGGCTCGTCGGCCAGTAATATATCAGGGCGGGGGGCGGCGGCGCGAGCCAGCGCCACGCGCTGTTGTTCGCCGCCTGAAAGCTGGCTTGGATAGTGATCTGTGCGGTCGCCAAGGCCGACATCCTCTAGCTCGGCGCGGGCTTTGTCAAAGGCATCCCTGTCGCCGGCCAGTTCTAGCGGAGTGGCAACGTTTTCCAGCGCTGTCATGGTCGGAATCAGGTGAAAGGACTGAAACACAATGCCCATATGATCTCGGCGAAAGCGCGCCAGCGCATCCTCGTTTAGCGTAGCGAAATCCTGCCCCAATGCGGTGATGGTGCCGCCGGTGGCGCTTTCCAGCCCACCCATCAGCATTAGTAAGGACGATTTTCCAGAACCGGACGGGCCGGTCAGGCCGATGCTCTCGCCGCGCTCGACATTTAGCGAAATGCCCTTAAGTATAGGCACTGGTCCGGCATTGCCTTGCAAGGTAAGCTGGACATTATTAAGCGAAAGGACGGGTTTGCCCATGCGATATTCCCCTGCGATTATAGTTGGCAAAATATATAAGTGCTTTATCGCTGGCCGCAAGGCGCACTTTGTTGTGGCTATGGCAATGGCGCTACTGGCAAGCACCGCGCAGGCACAGCAACGGGTGGTGGCATTCGGTGATTCGCTGACCGCCGGATTTGGCTTGCCGCAAGAACAGGGATTTGTGCCGCAGCTTCAGGCGTGGTTGCAAGGGCAGGGGGTCGATGCCGTGGTGATCAATGCCGGAGTGTCTGGCGATACCACCGCTGGCGGCAAGGCGCGGGTTGGCTGGGTGCTGGATGAGGGTGCCGATCTGGTTATTCTGGAGCTGGGGGCGAATGACATGCTGCGCGGGGTCAGCCCTGCCGAGGCGCGTCGCAATCTGGATGCGATATTGGCTGAAATTACGGCTCGCGGTATCAAGGTATTGGTGGCGGGTATGTTGGCACCGCCCAATTATGGCGAGGATTACCGGGTGGAGTTTGACGCGATATATCCCGAGCTTGCGGCTAAATATGGTGCCGATCTATATCCGTTTTTCCTTCAGGGATTGGGGCAGGCCGAGGGTGTGGCCGAATTGTTTTCGCTGATGCAATCCGATGGTATGCACCCCAATGCCAAAGGGGTGCAGCTGATTGTCGAGGATATCGGGCCGGTGGTGCTGGATGCGCTGCAATAGCGCGGCGGTTTTCGGGTCGGGTTAATATTCAATTTTCATTATGGTAAAGAAAAAGGGCACCATGGGTGCCCTTGAATGTGAGTAGGTTTTGGCTGGAATTTACAGCCAAAACGGCTTGGCGGCCTCGATTTGTGCGTCGCGGGCGCTGATGCCGATATCATCAAGCGCGGCATGGTCAAGCTTGGCCAGCGCGGCGCGGCTGCGGGCGCGGGCTGTGGTGTTTAGCACCCAGAGGGCAACCGTATTCAGTGAAATAGCCGGGAAAGTTATGGTTTTGAGCGCGAGAGTTTGCATGATTGCCTCCATCAGGGTTTGTGTTGTGTTTGCGTGAACTCATTTCACGGGTTGATATATATGGCAATGGGTGAGATAAGTAAAATGAATGATTGTTTCGCAAAGCATAAGGAATGGTGATGTGATTAGAAATCTGGATCTTACCGCGCTACGCTCGTTTATCACAGTGGCCGAGCTGGGCGGGGTTACCAAGGCGGCGGCGCAACTGCATCTGACCCAGTCGGCGGTATCCATGCAGCTAAAGCGGCTGGAAGAGGCGTTGGGCCAGGCGCTGCTGGTGCGCTCGGGGCGGGGGGTGCGGCTATCGCTTCAGGGGGAGCAACTGCTGGGCTACGGGCGGCGTATTTTGGCTTTGAATGACGAGGTATGGCTGCGCATGACCGATGCGCAATTCGAGGGCGAGGTCAGCTTCGGGGTGCCGGCGGATATCGTTTATCCGCATGTGCCGGGCATATTGAAGCGGTTCGCGCAGGATTATCCACGGGTAAAGGTGCAGCTGGTTTCTTCTTATACCGAATACCTGAAGGGTCTGCTGGCGGCAGGCAAGATAGATATGATCCTGACTACCGAGCACGGTATGGAGAAGGGCGGAGAAGAACTGCGCACCGCACCGCTGATCTGGGTGGGCGGAGAAGATGGCCGCGCGTGGGAGGAGCGCCCCTTGCGGCTGGCTTTCGAAGGTAACTGTATTTTCAGGCCGACCGCGCAGCGTGCGCTGTCTGATGCGGGGATCGAGTGGGATATGGTCGTGACCTCGAATTCGACCCGCACCATCGAGGCCACGGTTTCGGCAGATTTGGCCATCCATGCCTTGCTGGCCGAGACCTCCTCGCCCTATATGCATGCGATCAGCCATAATGGTGCGCTTCCCGAGCTGCCGATGTTTAACATAAACATGTATGTGGCCAAAGGCGCGCGCCGTGAAATGGCCGAGCGGCTGGCTGAATATGTGCGGCTGGCCTACGGGGCAGATGGCTGAGGCCCGCTATTTCAGGCCGATCACCCTGTCAACCGAAAGCGGCCCGCCGCCACGCACAAAAAGCACCAGCAATACGGTGATCCAGAACAGGCGTTGATCCATGATAGGGCTATCCTGTATGCGGTCAAACCAGCCGCCGATGGTGGCGGCATCGGCCTGATGGCCGGTAATATCCACCAGCGTCTGCACCGCGATAAAGCCGATCATGCCCAGTGCGGCAAGGCGGGTAAATAGCCCGATCAGCAGCAAAACCGGCAGGATGAATTCTGCATAAGTGCCGGTATAGCTGATTAATTTATGGAAAAAGCCGAGCTGGGAGGGGTCATAGCCCGCCGCCTCGAAGCTAAGCGGCAGGATCTGGCCATAAGCGCCAAAACCAAGGCTGAAAATATTATCGCCGAGCTTCAGGGTGGCCGAGTTCCAGAAATAGACAAAAAGCACGGCGACAAAGGTAAAACGGGCCAAACTAGGCAAAAACCACGGCTCCAGCTTTTTGGACAGACCGGTCAGGAGGGTGTTATGCAGGTTAACAATCATGGACATAGGCATATTCCTTTATGTGGTTATTTTGACGAGCAGGTTGGCTTCAAACAGCCCGCCGATGCTTTTGGTCAAATCGAAATCGGGGATTTTCTCGCAAAACGAAATTGTGTCGCCGAGGGTGGTACCGGCCATCAGTCGGCGCAAAAAATCGGCGGCGGGTGCCGGCAGGCTACGCATTTCGACCATGGTTTCGGGGCGGGCGACCAGCACGTTTTGCCCGTGATGAGGTATCGGGATATCGGGCGCGCCGCTATTTTTCTGCCAGATGGCCAATACCGGATAGGGTGAGGATACAATTTGCAGACTCGGGTGCAGGTGAAGATGTGCGTCGGCCATGCTTTCGGGGGGCAGGGTGGCGAGGGCGCTACCGTCTATCGGCTCGGCATCGGCGGCGTGGTAAGCGCGGGTGCGGGCGCGCTCCAGCCGTGCGACATCGGGCAGATAGCCGAGCTTGGCCACGGGGGGGAAGGTGGCGAGAAATTCGGGAAATTCGGGGGCAAAATCCGAGATGACCGGTGTTTTTGGCGGGTGTTGGCGCACAAACACTCCCGCCATGGCTTGGAAAAACTTTTCTCCCAGCAGTTTTTCGACCACCGGATAGGCATCTGCCAGCGCTTCGCTAAGCGATAGCACAACATTGTTGCGATAGACATCAAAGCGCTTGCCGGCGGGGCGGCCTTTCGGGTCTATCAGCCCGTCGGGCGTGGGCAGGTCGGCATCCAGCAGGGCTTTGGCAAAGGCTTTCTGGTTCATGATACGGCTTTCAGGGCTTTGGTTGCGCGGGTGGCCTCGGCCTCCAGCGTTGCCCAGTCGGGTATATCGCTATCCCACTCGATCAGGATCGGCTTGGTGCCGGTGCGGGCAAGAAGCCGGTCGAGCAAAGCCCATACCGGGTCAACCACCGGCTGGTTGTGCGAATCAATCAACAACGGGGCGCCGTGGTCGTCCTGGTCAACGGTATGGCCACCGAGGTGGATCTCGCCAATATCTTCAACCGGAAAGTTGCGTATGTAGTCTTCGGGGGAATAGGCCTGATTGGTGGCTGAAACAAAGATATTGTTGACATCCAGCAGCAGCCCGCAGCCGGTGCGGGCGGTTATTTCGCTCAAAAAGGTGATCTCGTCCATGGTGCTTTCGCTGAATGATACATAAAGCGAGGGATTTTCCAGCAGCATCTGCACGTTGAGTGTTGATTGCACCTGATCGATATGCTCTGCCACCCGTTTGACCGAGGCCATATTATAGGGCAGGGGCAGCAGGTCGTTCAGGTAGCCGCCTTCATGGGTCGACCAAGCCAGATGCTCGGAAAAGGCGGCCGGCTTCAGCCAGCCCAGCAGGTGCTTGAGGCGGGCGAGGTGGTCGGTATCAAGCGGGCGCTCGCTACCGATGGACAAACCGACCCCGTGGCAGGAAACGGGAAATATCTCGGCAAGCTGCGCGAGCTGTGCCAGCGGCGGGCCACCGGCGGACATGTAATTTTCCGCATGGACCTCCAGCCACTTGACGCTGCCGGGATGTTTGAGAATATCCTCAAGGTGCTGCGGCTTGTAGCCGACGCCGGCGCTATGGGGTAGGTGGGGGATCAGGGGCATGGGCAACCTCTTGGTTGGCGGAGGCACGGCAATCGCGCATCCGCCGGTTTGGTTCAGGAAGGCACGTCGCGGGTCAGCTCTTCAAGCGCGCCCATGCGGGCGGTGCCGTCAGCCATTTCGGGCAGCTCCATGCTGGTGCAGGTGCCAGCTGGAACCATTGTGAAGGCGTTGCCCTGGAAATCAACTACCGAGGAGCCTGCGCATGTGGTGCCGGCGCCTGCCTTGCAGTCATTTTGGCCGGCAAGCGCTACGCCCCAGCATTTTTCGGCGGCTTGGGCTGTAGCTGTGCCCGTGGTCGAGGCGAGGGCCGCTGCAACAGATCCGGCAATGGCGAGGCTTTTCAGAATTTTATTGGACATTGGTTTTTCCTTTAAGTTTGAATTAACAAGTTGCGTGTCAAAGAAGACAGGGAAAGAGCTAGCGGGTGGTAAAATAACATTCCAGTAACATGAGTGTTATGTAACGCGGTTGTAACGCACTCTTGAAAAGCGTTACATTTTGCGTGAACAGAAAGCCCTCTAAGGCCATGTTTGGCGGGAAAAAAACCGGGTGTGCCGGCGACCGGGTCGATATGGAAAGAAGTGAAGGGCCGGTTTTACTGTGCGAGCCACCAAAACGGCTGCGTTTTTCGGGTAACTTGATTCAGGTCAATTCCGCGAATTGAATGTATGTAATAACCCGCTTGTTTGGTTGACCTCGCCCAGCGGCGGGAGTAAACCCGTCGAGACTCTTGGAAGCCCTGGAAAAGGGCCATTTTATTAAGGAGCGGCCCTTGGCAGACCTTTTGCGCGAATACCTCCCCATTCTGATCTTCTTTGGCCTTGCGGTAGTGCTGGCTATTATATTGACGCTCTCGGCGATCATCGTCGCGGTGCGCAATCCTGATCCGGAAAAGCTGTCATCCTATGAATGCGGGTTTAATGCCTTTGATGATGCGCGCATGAAGTTTGATGTGCGGTTTTATCTTGTGGCGATCCTGTTTATTATTTTTGATCTCGAGGTTGCGTTTCTGTTTCCGTGGGCGGTGGCCTTCAAGGATGTCGGGATATTCGGCTTTTGGTCAATGATGGTATTTTTGGCGGTGCTGACCATCGGCTTTATCTACGAATGGAGAAAAGGGGCGCTGGAATGGTCGTGAGCACGAGTATGAATACGGCAGGTGCCGACAAGGAAGTTACGGTCAGCGCGCTCAATGACGAGCTGGCCGATAAAGGCTTTTTGCTGACCTCGACCGAGGATGTGATCAACTGGGCGCGTACCGGCTCCTTGCACTGGATGACCTTCGGACTGGCTTGCTGTGCGGTCGAGATGATCCATACCTCTATGCCGCGCTATGATATGGAGCGTTTTGGCACCGCGCCCCGCGCCTCTCCGCGCCAGAGTGATTTGATGATTGTAGCCGGCACATTGACCAACAAAATGGCACCGGCGCTGCGCAAGGTTTATGACCAGATGCCCGAGCCGCGCTATGTGATCTCCATGGGTTCTTGCGCCAATGGCGGCGGCTACTACCACTATTCTTATTCGGTGGTGCGCGGCTGTGATCGCATTGTGCCGGTAGATGTATATGTGCCCGGCTGCCCGCCAACGGCTGAAGCGCTGCTCTATGGTGTATTGCAGCTCCACCGCAAGATCCGCCGCACCGGAACGATTGTACGATAGGGAACCCATGTCTGAAGCCTTGAACGAACTCAAAAGCCTGGTCGAGATGAAGCAATCCGCTGCGGTGCGCCGGGCCTCGATCTCCAACGGTGAGCTGACGGTGCATATCGTGCCGGCTGCCATTCCGGATTTTACAGAGTTTTTGCGCAATGATCCGCAGTGTCTGTTTACCCAGATGATCGATATTACCGGTGCGGACTACCCCGACCGCTCCAGGCGATTCGAGTTGATCTACCATTTTTTGTCGATGCGCCATAATCAGCGTATCCGGGTAAAGGCGGATATGGCAGATGGCGAAATTGCACCGAGCATCACCGCCATTCACCCCTCGGCCAACTGGTTCGAGCGTGAAGTATTCGATATGTATGGCATAAGGTTTTCGGGCCACCCCGATCTGCGGCGTCTGCTGACTGATTATGGCTTTACCGGTCACCCGCTGCGCAAGGATTTTCCGACCAGCGGCTATGTGGAAATGGTTTATGACGAGGTCGAAAAGCGTTGTATTTATCGCCCGGTTTCGCTGACCCAGGAATACCGGCAGTTTGATTTTATGTCCCCGTGGGAGGGGGCTGAATATATCCTTCCCGGTGATGAAAAAACGGAGGCCAAGTGATGGACGGCAACGGCACCCCCGGCCCCAAAACAGTTCGTAATTTTAGCCTGAATTTTGGCCCCCAACACCCGAGCGCCCACGGGGTTTTGCGCATGGTGCTGGAGCTGGACGGCGAAATAGTCGAGCGCGCCGACCCTCATGTGGGCCTGCTGCATCGCGGCACAGAAAAGCTGATGGAAAGTCGCACCTATTTGCAGAATATCCCTTATTTCGACCGGCTCGATTATGTGTCGCCAATGAATCAGGAGCACGCGTTTTGTCTGGCGATCGAAAAGCTGACAGGGACGGTAGTGCCGCGCCGCGCTTCGCTTATCCGGGTGCTTTTTTGTGAAATTGGCCGGATACTGAACCACCTGATGAATGTCGGCTCGCAAGCCATGGATGTCGGGGCGATGACCCCCAATATCTGGGGTTTCGATGAGCGTGAAACCCTGATGATCTTTTGCGAGCGGGCTTGCGGCGCGCGGCTCCACGCCAATTATTTTCGCCCCGGCGGCGTGCACCAAGACCTGCCGCAAAAGCTGATTGATGATATTGACGCCTGGGCACTGCGCTTTCCGCCGGTGCTTGATGATATGGCCAGCCTGTTGACGGAAAACCGGATTTTCCGACAGCGCAATGTGGATATCGGCATTCTTACCGAGCAAGATGCGCTTGATTACGCCATGACCGGGGTGATGTTGCGCTCGACCGGGCTGGCATGGGATTTGCGCCGCGCCCAGCCCTATGAATGCTATGACGAGTTCGATTTCGAAATCCCGGTTGGCACAAACGGGGATTGCTTTGACCGCTACCTGATGCGTATGGCCGAGATGCGCGAAAGCATTAAGATCATCCACCAAGCAATTGTAAAGTTGAATGAATGCAAGGGCGAAGACGTGCTGGCGCGGGGCAAGCTTGCCCCGCCCAAGCGCGCCGAGATGAAAACCTCGATGGAAGCGCTGATCCATCATTTCAAGCTTTATACCGAGGGCTTCCATGTGCCGGCGGGCGAGACCTATGTGGCTGTCGAGGCCCCCAAGGGCGAATTCGGGGTTTACCTTGTCGCGGACGGCTCAAACCGGCCCTACAAGGTCAAGATCCGCGCGCCGGGCTATGCCCATCTGGCGGCGATGGATTACATGGGCAGAGGTCACCAGCTCGCCGATATAGCGGCGCTGATCGGCACCATGGATGTGGTATTCGGAGAGATAGATCGATGATGGAACCGGCTAAATTATCGCGGCTGAAGGCTGGGGGAGCATTTGCGCCCCTGACCCTGCGCGACCTGACAACCCTTAAAGCGGAGATACGCCGGTAATGCTACGTCGTCTTCACCCCGAGCAGCCCGAAAGCTTTGCTTTCACAGATGCCAATATGGCATGGGCGCAAGAGCAGATCAAAAAATACCCAGACGGGCGGCAGGCTTCGGCTGTTATTCCGCTGTTGTGGCGCGCACAGGAGCAAGAGGGCTGGCTGAGCAAACCCGCACTGGAAAGCGTGGCGGATATGCTTGATATGGCTTATATTCGTGTGCTAGAAGTTGCGACCTTCTATTTCATGTTTCAGCTCAAGCCGGTCGGCTCGGTAGCGCATATCCAGATTTGCGGCACGACATCCTGCATGCTGCTCGGCTCGGAAGACCTGATTGCGGTCTGCAAAAAAGAGATCAACGAGCAGCCCTATTTGCCGAGCGAAGATGGCAAGCTAAGCTGGGAAGAGGTCGAGTGTCTCGGTGCCTGCACCAATGCGCCAATGGCCCAGATCGGCAAAGACTATTACGAAGACCTGACCGAAGACAACCTGCGCGATCTGTTGGCCGGGTTTGCCAGGGGCGAGGTGCCAAAGCCCGGCCCGCAAAACGGCCGTTTTGCTGCCGAACCTCTGGGCGGTCCCACCAGCCTTAAAACCCTCAGCGGCGAGGCTGAAAACGGCTCGGTGGCGCTGGCGACCGCATTTGGTGATACCGTCAAGCGGATAGATGGCAGCGAAGGGCCGATCTGGACCGCACCGGTGCCGGTTGGCCAGCAGAAAAACACGCTGGAACCGGCAGTAAAAAAGCCGGCACCAAAAAAAGCCAAAAGCCCTGCGAAAGATGAAAAACCCCCATCGGATGAGGAAAAACCCGATTTATTGAGCGCCCCGCGTGGTGGTCAGCCAGATGACCTCAAAAAGATCAAGGGTGTCGGGCCGAAGCTGGAAAAAGAACTGAACGTTGCCGGTGTATTCCATTTTGACCAAATCGCGGGCTGGAGCGTGGCCGAAGTTACATGGGCCGACCAGCATCTGGTCAGCTTCAAGGGGCGGGTCAGCCGTGATAACTGGGTGGGCCAAGCCAAAGAATTACAAAGTAAGACGGAGAAACAAACTCACACCGAGGAGAAAAAACCATGACAGAGCACAATCAGATAGATAGGGAATGCTTGCAAAAAGGCGGGCTGTGGGCGTTTGTTGTTGCGTTGGCTATCGGGCTGCTGACCTGGTCTTTTATCAGCTTCCTTGCCGGTGTGCTGGTGTTCGTCATTATTTTTGCCATAGGGTTCGGTGTTGCTTTTTCGATGTGCAAGAATCGCGGAGCAGGGCGAGATGCCGATATACGCGCGGTTGATATTGCGCGCCAGGAAATGGGCATAGCGGCCCCTGCTCCCGAAGATGAGCCAGAGGTGGTGGCACCGGCGCCAGAACCCGCCGTAGAACCCGCGCCAAAGCCCGAAGCTGCTTCGCCCCCCGCGCACGAAGAGCACGTGGGGCAGCTTGGTGAAGGCGAGGCCAAGCCCGAGCTTTTGAGCGCGGCGCGCGGTGGCAAGCCAGACGATCTTAAAAAGATCAAGGGCGTAGGACCAAAGCTGGAAAATGAGTTGAACGCAGCCGGTGTGTTTCACTTTAACCAAATCGCCGCGTGGAGCGTTGAAGAGGTGGCGTGGGCGGACCAGCATCTGGTCAGCTTCAAGGGGCGGGTGACGCGTGATAGCTGGGTGGCACAGGCCATCAAGCTGGCTAAAAGTTAAACAACGGGGCCGTGGCTCTGTGTGAAAAAGGAATAGGCATGAGCCGTGAAGAAAACCAGCGCAAGCAGACCAGATTGGCATCCTATGTGATGCTGGGTTCGGTGTTGTTGTTGCTGGCCGGCTCATGGATTGGCGGGGTTCTGGGCCTGCCGATCCGCTTTGCTTTTTTGCTGGATTTCATCGCATTGGGCGGTTTTGCCTTTGCGATCATTACATTATTCAGGGTCTGGCGTTCGCGCCGGCAAGACGGAGAGTAGCATGCTCAAGGATAAAGACCGTATCTTCACCAACCTTTATGGCATGGAAGACCGCTCGCTGAAGGGTGCAAAAGCCCGTGGCGCATGGGACGGCACCGGTGGTTATATCAAAAACGGGCGTGACTGGATTATTGACCAGGTCAAGGCTTCCGGCCTGCGTGGGCGCGGCGGCGCGGGGTTTCCGACCGGCCTGAAATGGTCGTTCATGCCAAAAGAAAGTGACGGCCGCCCGTGTTATCTGGTGGTTAATGCCGACGAATCAGAACCCGGCACCTGCAAAGACCGCGAGATCATGCGCCATGACCCGCACACGCTGGTTGAGGGTTGCCTGATTGCCGGTTTCGGCATGGGGGCGAATACCGGCTATATTTACATTCGCGGCGAGTTCATCCGCGAGCGCGAGGCGCTTCAGGTGGCGATTGACGAAGCCTATGATGCCGGCCTGCTGGGCAAAAACGCTGCCAACTCAGGCTGGGATTTTGATCTTTACCTCGTGCACGGTGCGGGCGCTTATATTTGCGGCGAGGAAACCGCGCTGCTGGAAAGCCTTGAGGGCCGCAAGGGAATGCCGCGCATGAAGCCGCCATTCCCTGCCGGTGTCGGGCTTTACGGCGCGCCAACGACTGTGAACAATGTCGAGAGCATCGCCGTGGTGCCGACGATCCTTCGCCGTGGGGCTGACTGGTTTGCCGGCATGGGGCGGCCAAATAATGCCGGCACCAAGCTGTTTGGCATTTCGGGCCATGTGGTCAGCCCCTGTGTGGTCGAGGAAGAAATGTCTATCCCGCTGCGTGAATTGCTGGACAAACATTGCGGCGGGGTGCGCGGCGGCTGGAAAAACCTGAAAGCGGTGATCCCCGGTGGTTCCTCGGTGCCGCTTTTGCCGGCTGATATCTGCAATGACGCGATTATGGATTTTGACTGGCTGCGCGAGCAGCGCTCGGGGCTGGGCACAGCTGCGGTTATTGTTATGGATCAAAGCACCGATGTAATTAAGGCGATATGGCGGCTGAGCAAATTTTATAAGCACGAAAGCTGCGGGCAATGCACGCCCTGCCGCGAAGGCACCGGCTGGATGATGCGGGTGATGGACCGTTTGGTGACAGGCGAGGCGGAAATCGAGGAGATCGACATGCTGCTGGACGTGACCAAACAGGTGGAAGGCCACACGATTTGCGCGCTTGGCGATGCGGCAGCGTGGCCAATTCAGGGGCTGGTAAGGCATTTCAGAAATGAAATCGAAGACCGGATCAAACATCAAAAAACCGGCCGCGTCAGCGCGGTTGCGGCGGAGTAAGCTATGTCTGACCTTAAAAAAATCGTCATTGATGGCAACGAGATCGAAGTGGATGGGGCGATGACCATCCTGCAAGCCGCCGAGGTTGCGGGTATCGAAATTCCGCGTTTTTGCTACCACGAGCGCTTGAGCATCGCCGGGAATTGCCGGATGTGTCTGGTGGAGGTTGTAGGCGGCCCGCCCAAGCCGGCGGCAAGCTGTGCGATGCAGGTGCGAGACCTGCGCCCCGGCCCCGAGGGCCAGCCGCCGGTGGTTAAAACCAAGTCACCGATGGTAAAAAAGGCCCGCGAGGGCGTGATGGAATTTATGCTGCTCAACCATCCGCTGGATTGTCCGATTTGTGATCAGGGCGGCGAGTGTGATTTGCAGGATCAGGCCATGGCCTACGGGGTTGATTTTTCGCGCTCCCGCGAGGCCAAACGCTCGGTTACCGATCTTGCCCTCGGGCCGCTGGTTTCAACCACCATGACCCGCTGCATTTCCTGCACCCGCTGTGTGCGCTTTACCTCCGAGGTGGCCGGAATCATGACCATGGGCCAGACCGGGCGCGGCGAGGATGCGGAAATCACCACCTATTTGAACGCCAGCCTTGATAGCAACCTGCAAGGCAATATCATTGATCTTTGCCCCGTGGGTGCGCTGACCAGCAAGCCATACGCCTTTACCGCCCGCCCGTGGGAGCTGCGCAAGACCGAGAGTATTGATGTGATGGATGCGCTGGGCAGCAATATAAGGGTGGATACCAAGGGCCGTGAAGTGATGCGGATTGTGCCGCGCAACCATGACGGGGTCAACGAGGAATGGATTTCCGATAAAACCCGCTTTATCTGGGACGGGCTGCGCCGCCAGCGGCTGGATACGCCTTATGTGCGGGTCAACGGCAAGCTGAAACCGGCAAGCTGGGAAGAGGCTTTTGCGGCGGTTACAACCGCGATGGAGGGCAAGAAGGTAGCCGCGATTGCCGGTGATCTGGCCAGTGTGGAGGCGATGTATGCATTAAAGGCGTTGATCGGCGGGGCCGGTGGCAATGTCGAATGCCGGGTGGATGGCGCGTATTTGCCGATTGGGGATCGTGCCGGCTATGTGGGCACGGCGAGCATTGCCGATATCGATAATGCCGAGATGATCCAGCTGATCGGCACCAACCCGCGCGATGAAGCGCCGGTGCTAAACGCCCGGATCAGGGGCGCGTGGCTGCGGGGCGCTCAAATTGGCCTTGTTGGTGAAAAGGTGGATCTGACTTATGATTACGCCCATATCGGTGAAGGCCGCGAGGCGCTGGAAATGTTGGCGGGCAAAGAGGTTGGCGCGGTGAAGGAAAAGAATTCCATCGTGATCATCGGGCAGGGCGCGCTGCAAGGCAAAGACGGCGAAGCGGTGCTGGAAGCGGCCAAAAAGCTGGTTGAAAGCACCAATTCAAAATTTATGGTGCTGCACACGGCAGCGGCGCGGGTTGGCGGCATGGATATTGGCTTTGCTACCGAGGGCGGCATGATCAATGCGCTGGACGGCGCGGAGGTGATTTACAACCTTGGCGCGGATGAGCTGGATATAGAGGCCGGCCCGTTTGTGATTTACCAAGGTTCACACGGGGATCGCGGCGCGCACCGGGCGGATGTTATTTTGCCCGCTGCGGCCTATACTGAAGAGTCGGCGATTTTTATCAATACCGAAGGGCGACCACAAATGGCCAACCGTGCGGGCTTTGCGCCGGGCGAGGCGCGTGAGGGCTGGGCCATTATCAGAGCGCTTTCGGGGGCTTTGGGAGCGCCGTTGCCGTTTAACTCACTGGGCGAGCTGCGCACGGCAATGTTTGCCGAGGTGCCGCATTTGGCAGCGCTTGATACCGTGCCGAAAAACCAGTGGAAGGCCGCTGCGCCGAAGAAGCTTGGCAAAGCCGCATTTGTGAACCCGATTTCAGATTTTTACCTGACAAATCCGATTGCGCGCGCCTCGGCTGTTATGGCAGAAGTCAGCAAAAGTGCCACAGGCACGAAAATAGCGGCGGAGTAGACGTATGGAATTCATGACCGATGTTTTTGGCTTCTACTTTGGCACCTTTCTGGTGATCTTGGGGCAATCTTTGCTGGTGATCGTGCTGGTTTTGGTGGCGCTGGCGTTTTTGATGTATGCGGACCGTAAAATCTGGGCAGCGGTGCAGATGCGCAAGGGGCCAAATATGGTTGGCGTATTTGGCTTGCTGCAAAGCTTTGCGGATTTCATCAAATATATCGTCAAGGAAGTGGTGGTGCCTGCCGGGGCCGACAAGCCGGTGTTTTTCTTGGCCCCGATGGTCACGTTTATTCTGGCGGTGGTCGCTTGGGCGGTTATTCCGTTTAACGATGGCTGGGTGGTTTCCAACCTCAATGTCGGGATACTATACCTTTTTGCCATTGGCTCGCTGGAGGTTTACGGCGTGATCATGGGCGGCTGGGCGAGCAACTCCAAATACCCGTTTCTTGGCTCGTTACGCTCGGCAGCACAGATGATCTCTTACGAGGTTTCCATCGGGTTTATCATTGTCGGCGTGCTGATCAGCACCGGCAGTTTGAACCTGAGCGCGATTGTGAATGCGCAGGCCGGTTACGGCGCGCTGAGCTGGTATTGGCTGCCGCACTTGCCGATGGTGGTGCTGTTTTTCGTATCGGCCTTGGCCGAGACCAACCGCCCGCCGTTTGATCTGCCCGAGGCCGAGGCCGAGCTGGTGGCCGGCTATCAGGTTGAATATTCCGCCACGCCGTTCCTTTTGTTCATGATTGGCGAGTTGATGGCGGTAGTGCTGATGTCGGCGCTGCTGACCATTCTGTTCTTTGGCGGCTGGTTGTCGCCGGTGAGCTGGCTGCCGGATGGTATCTGGTGGTTTATCCTGAAGGTGCTGTTTTGGTTCTTTATGTTTGCCATGGCAAAAGCGCTGGTACCGCGCTACCGCTATGACCAGCTTATGCGTCTTGGCTGGAAGGTGTTCCTGCCGATGTCGTTGGGCTGGGTGGTTTTTGTGGCCTCGGCGGCGCAATTTGAATGGTTCGGCGGGTTTTATGTCCGCTGGGCGGTAGGAGGCTGATTATGAAAACGATAGCAACCATTATGACCTTTATGCTGGCAGGGTTTGCGGCCCTTCCGGCCCAAGCGCAACTTGCGGAGTGGATAACTACCTGTGGAGATCCGGAATATAACGCCGTTGGCACAGCAGAATGCCCGGCAAAAAGAGTTGGTAATTTTATGAAAACTCTGGATGCGGACTATTTCAATGCCATGAACACTGGCGTTGATAATCGTGTGATGAGCGAGGTTTTCAGGCTTTTTGGGCAGGGGCTTTCAAAGCAGGGCCGCGGCCGTGGTTGCCGTGAGCGCCCCGTCATGCTTCTGATGCAAGGCTTCGATCTTTGGGACTACAGCGCGACTTTACCGGCCAATGCCAGTGCCGAGCAGGCTGAACAGTTTGTGTATTTTAATGGGGTCCTTAACAACATCGCGGCATACGTCTCGAGAGGATGCTGATATGACGGTAACCGTAAACAAGGTCATCAAGCGGTTTTTGCTGACGGATTTTTTAAGTGCTTTTGGCACGGGAATGAAGTATTTCTTCCGCCCTAAAGCCACCATCAACTACCCGCATGAAAAAGGCCCGCTCAGCCCGCGCTTTCGGGGCGAGCACGCCCTGCGCCGCTACCCCAACGGGGAGGAGCGCTGCATTGCCTGCAAGCTTTGTGAGGCGATTTGCCCGGCGCAGGCGATTACCATTGATGCCGAGCCGAGGGAAGACGGCTCTCGCCGCACCACGCGTTATGACATCGACATGACCAAGTGCATTTTTTGTGGTTTCTGCCAAGAGGCCTGCCCGGTAGATGCCATTGTCGAAGGCCCGAATTTTGAATATGCGACCGAGACCCGCGAGGAGCTTTTTTATGACAAGGAAAAGCTTCTGGAAAACGGCGCGCGCTGGGAGGCTGAAATAGCCATGAACATCCAACTGGACGCCCCTTATCGCTAGGGCATTGAAAGGAATATTACGATGATCATAGCGACTCTTGCTTTTTATATGTTCTCCGCGGTGGCGGTGGTGGCGGGCTTGATGGTGGTGCTGTCGCGCAACCCGGTGCATGCAGTTTTGTGGCTGATCCTGACGTTTTTTAGCGCGGCGGGGCTGTTTGTTATCCTCGGGGCCGAGTTTGTGGCGATGCTTTTGGTCATTGTCTATGTGGGCGCGGTGGCGGTGTTGTTTTTGTTTGTGGTGATGATGCTGGATGTGGATTTCACCGAGCTTAAATCGGGCATGTCAAAATATGTGCGCATCGGCAGTCTGATCGGGCTGGTGATACTGGTGGAGATTCTGATAGCTACCAGCGCCTGGGTGGTGGCCGATAGCGCCCCGGATATGCGCGCGGCGATCACGCCGGCACTGGAAGATACCCAGAATACCGAGGCGATCGGGCAGATACTTTATACGCAATATGTGTATCTGTTTCAGGCTTCCGGCTTGATTTTGCTGGTGGCGATGATTGGCGCGATTGTGCTGACCATGAGCCACAGAAAAGACGTGAAGCGGCAGGATATCGTCGCGCAAATATATCGCGATGCCGACAAGGCCGTTGAAATGATTGATGTAAAACCGGGGCAGGGGCTATGAGCATAGGCATTGAACACTATCTGACCGTGGCAGCGATGCTGTTCGTGATCGGCATTTTTGGAATATTTCTCAACCGCAAAAACATCATCGTCATTTTGATGTCGATCGAGTTGATGCTGCTGGCGGTCAACATCAATATGGTGGCTTTTTCCAGCTATATGGGCGACCTCGCGGGGCAGATATTCACGCTGTTTATCCTGACCGTCGCTGCGGCCGAGGCGGCGATCGGCTTGGCGATACTGGTGGTTTTCTACCGCAACCGTGGCTCGATTGATGTTTCAGACGTCAACGTGATGAAGGGGTAGAGATATGCCGGAGATTATTCTTTTTGCCCCGCTGATCGGCGCCTTGATCGCCGGTTTTGGCTGGCGTATGATTGGTGAGCAGGGCGCGCAATACCTGACCACCGGCTTGATGATACTGGCGGCATTGCTCAGCTGGGTTGTGTTTTTCCGGAGCTATGAGGATGTCGAGGTCATCACTATTTTGCGCTGGATCGATAGCGGTTCTTTCAGCGTTGACTGGTCGATCCGGATGGACCGCCTCACCCAGATCATGCTGGTGGTGGTGACCACGGTTTCGGCTTTGGTGCACGCCTATTCGCTGGGCTACATGAAGGACGACCCGCAATGGGGTGATGGCGAAAGCTATAAGCCGCGCTTTTTTGCCTACCTTTCGTTTTTCACTTTTTCAATGCTGGCGCTGGTCACCTCTGACAACCTGCTGCAAATGTTCTTTGGTTGGGAGGGCGTGGGCGTTGCCTCTTACCTTTTGATCGGGTTTTACTATAAAAAACCCAGCGCCAATGCTGCGGCGATGAAGGCATTTATCGTTAATCGCATCGGTGATTTCGGCTTTGCGCTTGGTATTTTCGGGCTGTTTTATATGACAGACAGCGTGAATTTCAGTGTGATATTCGAGAGCGGCGAGGCCCTCTCACTGGAGAGTTTCAGCTTTTTGGGCATGGAGCTGAATGCGGTCGAGATACTGACATTTTTGCTGTTTATCGGCGCTATGGGTAAATCGGCGCAGCTGTTTTTGCACACTTGGCTGCCCGACGCGATGGAGGGGCCAACTCCGGTTTCGGCCCTGATCCACGCAGCAACCATGGTTACGGCCGGTGTGTTTCTGGTGGCGCGGATGTCGCCGCTGTTTGAGTTTGCGCCCGGTACGCTGACCTTTGTTACCATTATCGGGGCCAGCACGGCCTTTGTGGCGGCAACGATCGCGCTGGTGCAAAACGATATCAAGCGGGTGATCGCCTATTCAACCATGAGCCAGCTTGGCTATATGTTTGCTGCCGCCGGTGTTGGCGCCTATCAGGTTGCGATGTTTCACTTGTTTACCCACGCGTTTTTCAAGGCACTGTTGTTCTTGGGGGCCGGTTCGGTAATTACGGCCATGCACCACGAGCAGGATATGCGCAATTATGGCGGGCTGCGCCACAAGATCCCCAAAACCTTCTGGGCGATGATGATCGGCACGCTGGCCATCACCGGTGTCGGCATTCCGCTTACGTTTATCGGTTTTGCCGGTTTCTTCTCGAAAGACGCGATTATCGAGGTTACCTATGCGGCTGGCACGGCGGCGGGCAGCTATGCTTTCTGGGTGTTGGTGCTCGCCGCGCTGATGACCTCTTTTTACAGCTGGCGCCTGATGTTCATGACCTTTTACGGCGCACCAAAGGGCAACAGGAAAACCCATGACCACGCCCATGAATCACCCTTGGTGATGCTGGTGCCGCTTGCGGTTCTGTCGCTTGGCGCGGTGCTTGCCGGTGTTTTGGGCAAGGGGGTATTCTTTGGTGAGGAAGTGTTTGAGTGGTTTGGAGCTTCGGTCTTCATCGGCGCTCAAAACAACGTGATCGAGGCCGCGCACGAGGTGCCAAAATGGGTCAAGGTATCGCCATTTGTTGCCATGATCATCGGGTTTTTGACCGCCTATCTGCTCTATGTTTCGCGGCCCGCCATTCCGGCGGCACTGGCCAAGCGCAACCCGGGGCTTTACCAGTTTTTGCTCAACAAATGGTATTTTGACGAGCTTTATGACGCGATCTTTGTGAAACCTACCCTGAAGCTTGGTAGATTTCTGTGGAAAAAAGGTGATGGCAAGGTGATCGATGGCGGGCTGAACGGGTTGGCCATGGGAATTATCCCGTGGTTGACCAAGCTCGCCGGGCGCTGGCAATCGGGCTATGTTTTCACCTATGCGCTTGCCATGATCCTCGGGGTAGGCGTGCTCATCACCTGGTTTATGTTTACACGAGGGATACTCTAAGATGGATAACCTACTCTCTTTGGTAACGTTTTTTCCGATGGTCGGGGCGGCGGTGCTACTGGTGTTTTTGCGCGGAGACGACGCGCAGGCGGTGCTCAATGCCAAGCGCGTGGCACTGGGGGTGACGATTGTTACCTTTCTTGCCAGCCTGGCTATTCTGGGCCAGTTTGACCCTTCCAATACCGATTTCCAGATGGTCGAGGAGGCGGCATGGATCGCGGGCCTGACCTATAAAATGGGGGTCGACGGTATTTCGATCACCTTCGTGATGCTGACCACATTCCTGATGCCTATCGTAATTGGCGCCAGTTGGAAGGTTGATAAGCGGGTCAAGGAATACATGATCGCGTTTCTGGTGTTGGAGACCCTGATGATCGGGGTGTTCCTGTCGCTTGACCTTATCCTTTTCTATGTGTTCTTCGAGGCAGGGCTTATCCCGATGTTCCTGATTATCGGCATCTGGGGCGGCAAGGACCGGGTTTATGCCTCGTTCAAGTTTTTCCTTTATACCCTGCTTGGCTCGGTGTTGATGCTGATCGCGATGATCGCGATGTGGTATGACGCCGGCACTACCGATATCCCGACCCTGTTGAAACACACCTTTAGCTCCGAGAGTATCTCGGTCTGGGGATGGCAGATTGTGGGCGGGGCGCAAACCCTGATGTGGCTGGCGTTTTTCGCCAGTTTTGCGGTCAAGCTACCAATGTGGCCGGTGCATACATGGCTACCGGATGCCCACGTTCAGGCGCCTACGGCCGGTTCTATCGTGCTGGCGGCGATATTGCTCAAGCTTGGCGGCTACGGGTTCTTGCGGTTTTCGTTGCCGATGTTTCCGGTGGCCAGCATCCAGATGCAGGATTTTGTCTTTGTGCTTTCGGTGATCGCGATCATCTATACCTCGCTGGTGGCTTTGGTGCAGACCGATATGAAAAAGCTGATCGCCTATTCCTCGGTGGCCCATATGGGCTTCGTGACCCTCGGTATTTTCAGCTTTAACAAACAGGGGCTTGATGGCGCGATCTTCCAGATGATCAGCCACGGGTTTATCTCGGGTGCGTTGTTTATGGGGGTCGGCGTGATCTATGACCGCATGCACACCCGCGAGATCGATGCATATGGCGGTTTGGCTGTGCGCATGCCGGCCTATGCACTGGTGTTTATGCTGTTTACCATGGCCAATGTCGGCTTGCCGGGCACCTCTGGATTTGTTGGCGAGTTTTTGACGTTGGCAGGGGTATTTCAGGTAAACACATGGGTGGCAGCCGGAGCCACGACGGGGGTTGTTCTGTCGGCGGGCTATGCGCTGTGGCTCTATCGCCGGGTGGCGTTTGGTGATCTGATCAAGCAAAGCCTGCAAAATATACAGGATGTTTCCACGCGTGAGCGGCTGCTATTTGCACCGCTGGTTATTATGACCATCCTGCTCGGGGTTTATCCGGCGTTGTTGCTTGACCTGATCGGACCAAGCGTGGATGCGCTGATTTCAAATTTCAATGACGCAACCGCGGGGCTGATAAATGCAGCCACAGCGGTTAGCGAATAGGCGGGCAAGACGATGATAGGCAATGATATAAGTGTTATTCTGCCCGAGCTGGTGATCGCCGGCGCTGCGATGATGGTGCTGATGTGGGGGGTGTTTGTCAAGCGCGAGGTCGGCCCGCAGGCGCTGTGGCTGATCGCGCTATTGTTTATCGGTGCCGGTGGCTGGATCGCCCTGACCGGCCGCGGCAGCGACACTGCATTTGGTGGTATGTTTGTAAATGACGCGTTCAGCCGCTTTGCCAAGGTTACCATGCTATGGTCGGGCGCTGCGGTTTTGCTGATGTCAAAAGAGTACCTGATGCGGGCCAAGCTGCTTAAGTTCGAGTTTCCGGTGCTGGTGGCGCTGGCGATGGTCGGCATGATGATGATGGTCTCGGCCGGTGATATGATGGCGCTTTATATGGGGCTGGAGCTGCAAGCGCTGTCGCTATATATCATTGCTGCCTTTAACCGTGATTCACTGCGATCCTCTGAAGCGGGGCTGAAGTATTTCGTGCTTGGCGCGCTGTCTTCAGGCTTGCTGCTATATGGTATGTCGCTGGTTTATGGCTATACCGGTGCCACCGGTTTTGCCGAAATCAACCAGGTAATTGAGGCCGAGGGTCTGCCGATTGGTGCGGTATTTGGCTTGGTGTTTATCGTGTCGGGCATGGCGTTCAAGGTTTCGGCCGCGCCTTTCCACATGTGGACTCCCGATGTTTACGAAGGCTCGCCTACACCGGTGACAGCGCTTTTTGCCACCGCGCCCAAGATGGCGGCAGCGGCGATGATCACCCGTATTTTGTTTGACGCCTTTGGCGGTGCCATTTCTGACTGGCAGCAAATACTGGTGCTGCTGGCGCTGCTTTCCATGTATATCGGCGCGATTGCGGCGATCGGCCAAACCAATATAAAGCGGCTGATGGCCTATTCTTCCATCGGTCATATGGGTTTTGCCCTTATGGGGCTGGCGGCGGGCACCGAGCTTGGTGTGCAAAATATGCTGATCTATATGGTGGTTTATGTGGCCACCAATATCGGGGTGTTTGCCTTTATCCTGAACATGGAAAAAGACGGCCGTGCGGTCACCGATATTTCGGCGCTGAGCCTTTATAGCAAGGTGGCCCCGGGCCGGGCGCTGGCGCTTTTGGTGCTGATGTTCAGCCTTGCGGGTATTCCGCCACTGGTCGGGTTCTTTGCCAAGCTTTATGTGCTGCAAGCGGCGTTTGACGCGGGGCTGGCATGGCTGGCAATAGCGGCGGTGATCGCCTCGGTTATTTCGGCCTATTATTATCTTCGCATCGTTTACCTGATGTATTTTGGCGAGCCGGTGGATGCGCTAAACGGCAAAATGCCGGTGCTGCATCTTGGGTTGCTAACAGTGTCCAGCGCGATTTTGGTATTCGGCATTGTCAACCTGTTCGGGCTTGAGGGCTATGCCGCTAATGCGGCGGCAGCGCTGCTGGGCTAGTGGGCTGGCCACCGGAACTGGGGCGGGTAATCCTTGAAACGGTGGACAGCACCAATACCGAAGCCCTGCGCCGCATAGGGCAGGGCGACTGCTGGATATTAACCCACGCCCAGCCCGGCGGAGTGGGCCGGCGCGGCAAACGCTGGCAAATGCCAAAGGGTAATTTTGCCGCCAGCTTGTTGATGCATAGCACCGCCCCCCTGCCGGAACTGGCGCAACGCTCTTTTGTGGCAGCCCTCGCGCTTTATGATGTGCTGGCTGGTCTTGGCGTGGCTGATATTTCACTAAAGTGGCCCAATGATGTGCTGGTGCAGGGGCGCAAGCTGGCGGGCATATTGCTGGCCTCCAGCCCGGGGGCGGTTGTGGTTGGCATCGGGGTTAACCTTGTGGCGGCGCCGGACCTTGCTGATTTACCAGAGCATGCGCTAGCCCCGATCAGCCTCAAAGAAGTGCTGCACAACCCGCCAGGCGCAGAGGGTTTTCTCGAGCTGCTGGCGATTGCATTTCAAAAATACGAGCACCAGATGCGGGCCTATGGTTTTTCCTCCATCCGGCAGGCGTGGCTCTCCCATGCGGCGCGCCTTGGCGAGGTTATTCATGCCCGCTTGCCAGAGCGCACGCTTTCCGGCACATTTGAAACCATTGATGAAGCTGGCGCTCTGGTGCTGGCCACAGATAGCGGGCGGGTATCTCTTCCCGCTGCTGAAGTGTTTTTTTAAAAGGAGCCGGCCTAATGCTGCTTGCGATAGATGTAGGAAATACCAATGCGGTTTTCGCCGTGCATGACGGCACCTCGTTTCTGGGTGAGTTCCGTTGCTCCAGTGACCATAGCCGCACGGCCGACGAGTATTTTGTATGGCTCAGACATTTGATGACCCATGCCGGGATTGAAGGTAAAATAAACGAGGTAATTGTTTCTTCTACAGTTCCTCGCGTGGTTTTTAATCTGCGGGTATTGGCAGATCGTTACTTTAACTGCCGCGCTATGGTTGTTGGCAAGCCCGATGTCGATATCGGCACCCCGCCAAGGGTTGACCCGCATGTGGGTATTGGCCCTGACCGGCTGGTGAATTGTGTGGCGGGCTATGATCGCTACGGCGGCAACCTGATTATCGTTGATTTCGGCACAGCCACCACCTTTGATGTGGCGGATCATGACGGTGCTTATGTGGGGGGCGTTATTTCTCCCGGAGTTAATGTCTCGATGGAGGCTTTTCACCACGCTGCCGCAGCCCTGCCGCATGTGGATGTAAGCCAGCCTTCCAGTGTGGTGGGCACCAATACCGTGGCCTGTATGCAGTCTGGCATATTTTGGGGTTACATTGGGCTGGTGGAAGGCATATGTAAGCGTATCGCAGAGGAGCGGGGGCAAAAGATGAAGATCATCGGCACCGGCGGTCTCTCGACCCTATTTGCGCAAGGCACCGCTGTATTTGACCATCTGGACGCGGATTTGACCGTGCATGGTCTGGTGTTGATTGCGAGCCTGAACAGAAAGAAAAATAATGGCTAAGAAAAACAGATTAATCTACCTGCCGCTCGGCGGTGCCGGTGAAATCGGCATGAACATGTATCTTTACGGCTACGGTCCCAAAGGCGATGAGCGCTTTATACTGGTTGATGTCGGCGTCACCTTTCCCGATATGGAGGGCACCCCCGGGGTGGACCTGATCATGGCCGATCCGGCCTATATCGTGGCCCGTGCCGACCGGTTGGAGGGTATATTCATCACCCACGCCCACGAAGACCACATCGGCGCCATCGGCTTGCTTTATCCGCAACTGCAAGCGCCGATCTATTGCCGTGCCTTTACCAGCGCCATCGCGCGCAACAAAATGGAGCGTCAGGGTCAGGATGCAAACGCGGTTAACGAGGTCGGCATGTGGCCCGAAACCGTTGAGGCTGGCCCTTTTACCGTTGGCTTTGCGCCGATTTCACACTCGATCCCGGAAGCTTCCGCACTGGTGATAGATACCCCTGCGGGCCGGATATTCCACTCCGGAGATTTCAAAATCGACCCCGACCCGCAAGTGGGCGAGGCCTTTGACCCCGAGCTGATGAAAGAGATCGCCAAAGACGGGATCAAGGCGCTTGTCTGTGACAGCACCAATGTGTTCAACCCCAATCCGGGGCGCTCGGAAGCCAGCCTGCCAAGCGCGATCACCGAAATGATGACCCATGCTTCCGGCATGGTGGTAGCGACGACCTTTGCCAGTAACGTGGCCCGCCTCAAAACCCTCGCGCAAGCGGCGGTGGATGCGGGGCGCGAGGTGGTGATGGTGGGCCGCGCCATGAACGTGATGACCCAAACTGCAGTCAGCACCGGCGTTTTGACCGATTTTCCGCCAGTGATCAGTATTGAAGACGCCAAGGGAAAGCCGCGCGATAAGCTGATGGTGCTGGCGACAGGCTCACAAGGCGAGCGCCGCGCGGCGAGTGCACAGCTGGCTGTGGGCAAGTATCAGGGCATGGAGCTGAAGGCGGGCGACACCTTCCTGTTTTCTTCCAAAACCATTCCGGGCAATGAAATCGGCGTTGGCCGCATTCATAACCTTTTGGCGGAAAAGGGCGTTGTGGTCGTGGCCGAGGATGACCGCTACCACGTTTCCGGCCACGCCAACCGGCCTGATCTGGATCGGCTGCAAACGCTGCTGAACCCCGATCTCGTGATCCCGATGCACGGCGAGTATCGCCACCTGCGCGAGCACGCGGAAATGACCGAGGCCAACGGCCGTAAATCTATCATCGCGCCAAACGGGGTGATGGTTGATCTGACAGACAAGGCCAAGGTCGCCGAGCATATCGAGACTGGTCGCACCTATCTGGATGGCACGGTATTGATCGGCGCGATGGATGGTATCGTGCGGCAACGGTTGCAATTTGCCATGCGTGGGCATGTGGTTGTCTCGGTGATGATTGATGAAAAGAATCGCCTGAGCGACAGTGTGTGGGCCGAGGGTCACGGGCTGCCGGACCCTAAACATGGCCGGCTGGATGATTTGCTGGAAGCGGCGATGAATAAAGACCTGGAAAAAGCCAAGCGCGGCGCGCTGGGAAGTGACGATGCGGTCGAAAAAATCATCGCGCAGGCCTGTAACCGGGTTAGCAAAAAAGCGATCGGAAAAAAGCCGGTTTGCACGGTGCTGATCAGCCGGATGGAAGGTTAATAAAAAGGGGGGCTGACTGGCCCCCCTTTTTAATTTTGGTGTTTGATGGGGTGAAAACCTACCCTGCAAATTGTGCAGCTCCCTCCCCGTAGGGCGGGGCTATTGCCCGAATATCACTCGGGCTTTGGTGCCGGCGCGGTAACACGCGTGCGTTTTTTAGGTTTTTCATCAGCCAGGGGTGCAGCAGGTTTTTCCTCTTTCGCCTTTTGGGGTTCAACCGGCGCGTCGGCAGTTTTTGCCTTGGCCTTGCGCGGTTTGCGCTTTGGCTTTTCTTTTGTTCCACCGGCCTCGGCTGCGGCTTTATCAGCCTCGATCTGGGCTTTGGTGCGGCGTTTGCGTTTTGGTTTTTCTGTTGGCTTTTCTGTGGGGGCGCTCTCGGGCGCCTCCGGGGCAGGGGCTTTGGTGCGCGCACGGCGCTTTGGTTTTTCCTCTGGCTGATCTTGCGGTGCTTCCTCGCTTGCCGCTTTGGCGGTTTTGCGTGGCTTGCGCTTTGGTTTTTCAGCAGGAGTATCGGGCGTTGGTGTGGTCTCAACGGTCTCGACCGCTTTGATCACTTCTATCACCTCGGGCTCGGATTTTGGTGTGCGGCTGCGCTTTGGCGCGTCCTCTACCGGTTCGGGCTTTTCTTCCGGCATTGGTAGAAATTCGCGGGTCAAAAACGCTGGCATATGGTCGCCCATGCCCACGGGGCTGCGGCGATTGTCTTGGCGGCGATTATTACCTTGGCGGTTGTTTTCGCGGTTATTATCTCTGCGAGGTTCTTCGCTGCGCTCGCGGCGCGGGCTGCGGTTGCGGCGGTTTTTGTCCTGTGTCTCTTCTTTTGGCTCGGGCTTTACTTCCGTCGCCGGCTTTTCTGCGGCTTTGGCTGGCGCAGAGGCTTTGGCTGGCGCAGGGCGCTGGTTTTGCTCAAGCGGGTTTTCCATGCGGTTGATTTTGGTTTTTACCAGTTCTTCTATCGCATCCAGATGTTTCTGGTTGGCCGGTTGCATAAGCGTGATCGCCTTGCCCGAGCGCCCGGCACGGCCGGTGCGGCCAATACGGTGCACATAGTCCTCGGCATGGATCGGCACATCAAAATTAAACACATGCGACACATCGGGGATATCAAGTCCGCGCGCGGCCACATCGGAGGCGACCAGAAACTTCAGCGTGCCTTCGCGAAAGTCGTTCAAAATCCGCATACGGGTTGATTGGTCGAGGTCACCGTGAATCGGGTTGGCATCCAGCCCGTATTTTTTCAGCGATTTGGCGACGATATCGACATCGACCTTGCGGTTACAAAAAATTATGGCATTGGTCAGGGCCTCGCCTTCACCCTTCATTATTGCGCGCAACAGATCCCGCTTTTCCTTGGCGGCGCGGTCGCGGCGACTCGGGGTGTGTTCGCACACCACTTGCGTGATGGTCTCGGAGGTGGTGGCTTGGCGCGCCACCTCGACCCGCACGGGGTTGTGCAGGAATTCCTGAGTAATGCGGGTGATCTCGGGCGCCATGGTGGCGGAGAAAAACAGGGTTTGGCGGGTGAAAGGCGTGAGCTTGAAGATGCGCTCAAGGTCAGGGATGAAGCCCATGTCGAGCATGCGGTCGGCCTCGTCTACCACCATCACCTGCACGCCGGTCAGCATCAGCTTGCCGCGCTCATGATGATCAAGCAGGCGGCCGGGGGTGGCGATCAGCACGTCCACACCACGGTCGATCAAGCGATCCTGATCCTTGAAGCTGACACCGCCGATCAAGAGCGCCATGCTGAGCCTGTGATATTTACCGTAATTTTTGAAGTTTTCGGCTACTTGTGCCGCCAGTTCGCGGGTTGGGCAGAGGATCAGCGAGCGTGGCATTCGCGCCCGCGCCCGGCCTTTTGCCAGGATAGTAATCATCGGCAGGGTGAAAGAGGCGGTCTTGCCTGTGCCGGTTTGGGCAATGCCGAGGACATCGCGGCCCTGCAGGGCGTGGGGAATCGCTTGAGCCTGAATGGGGGTCGGGGTATCATAGCCGGCTTCGGTTACGGCTTTGAGAACCTTTTCGTCAAGGTTCAAGTCACTGAATTTGGTCATGTTTATCCGTTTATTGCGGCAGTTTTGAGCGCCGCTAAATAAACGCGGCCGAGAGTACCGAATTGTGCCCTCATCACAAGGGCTTTGTTAAACAATACTGTGACATAGGTCAATCAATGATCCATAATCGTGCTTCCATGGGCAAAAATTGCGGTTTTCTCCGCGATCAATTGGCGCTATATCGGCAGGAAACAACGAAAGAGACAAAATGACCAGCGAATTGCCGAAGGCCTATAGAGGGCTTGTTTCCCTAAAAGTAAAAAATGTGCGGCACTGGACAGAGAAGACCTTTTCCTTCACTTGCGAGCGCCCGGACAGCTTCCGGTTTCGCTCCGGCGAGTTTGCGATGATCGGCCTGCCTAATGGCGATAAAGCGCTGCTGCGGGCTTATTCGATCGCCTCGCCCAACTGGGCCGAAGAGCTGGAGTTTTATTCGATCAAAGTGGCAGATGGCCCGCTGACCTCGCGCTTGCAGCACATCAAGGTCGGAGACGATATCCTGATACGGCCCAAGCCGGTCGGCACGCTGGTGCATGATGCGCTGTTGCCGGGAAAACGGCTGATCATGTTTTCGACAGGCACAGGCATCGCGCCTTTTGCTTCGGTAATCCGTGATCCGGAAACCTATGATAAATTTGACGAAGTGATCCTGACACAAACCTGCCGCGAGATGAAAGAGCTGGATTATGGCAAGCACCTTATGGCCGAAATCGAGGGTGATGAATTGCTTCAGGAGGTGGTGGGAGACAAGCTGCGCTTCATCTGCACCACCACCCGCGAGAAAAGCGAGCAAATGGGCCGGATGACCGAGTGGCTGCGCGATGGCCGCTTTAAGCAGGCAACGGGCGCGGCGCTCTCTCCGGAGACCGACCGTGTGATGATTTGTGGCTCGATGGAAATGCTGGCCGAGCACAAAGAGCTGTGTGAAGCGGCGGGTATGGTCGAAGGGTCCAATAGCCAACCGGGGCAGTTTGTAATCGAAAAGGCCTTTGTGGACTAGGTTGGCCGATGCTGTGGTCGAAAAAGACCGACCACAGCATATTTCCGGTTTTAACCGTCTGCCAGAGCCTGGGCAGCAGTGCGCTCGGCCTGCGCGGCGCGCTCGCGGTCGGTCCAGGTGGATTTGATATAGGCCCAGACATCGCTGATCTGATCATCGGTTAGCACCTCACCAAAGGCGGGCATGCCGCTTTTAAAATCGGTTATGCCAAGGTCTGCCATCGCCTGCTGGCCACCAACTTTGGTGTAGTTTATCAGCATCCCGTCATCGTGGTGCCATGTGTGGCCCTCTACACTATGGGGCGGGGCGGGCATGGTGCCGTCTGCATTTTGTATGCGCCAGTTTTCCTGCCCTTCGAGATTGATCCCGTGGCAGGCAGCACAGCTTTTGTCATAGATAATCTGCCCCCGAACCTGCGCCTCCAGCACCGGGTCCGGTTTCATAAAGCTTAGACTATATAGAGAGGCGATGCCGATTGCGATAATGGCAGCGAATGCAAGGAAAACCTTCATGCTGTTACCCTTACCCATGTGATCATACCGGCTGATTGATGGGATAGCATATGGCAATGAAAAACCCAATCCCCCGGATTACTGGCGGTAAAGGCTATTTCGCGCCGCTCCTGACGCTCGATCAGTATGGTATCGAGCAGCGGGCCAAAAGAGCCATCCGGCAAGATTTCCTGAAAATGGGCGCCGTGCATGTGCATGGCATGGGCAAAAGCGGTATCGTTGATGATCGGAATGCGCAGGGTCTCGCCAAGCGCCACTTCGGCAAGGGCTGTATCCGGCAGGCCGGCAACGCCGTTGAGGGTCCAGATCTGGCCGTTTTCGACCAGCTTTGCGGCGGTCATCATCTTGCCTTTGTAAATGCCCTGGCGCAGCCCGCCCATAGCACCGCCTTCCATGTTCAGCTCGGCGACCTTGGCTCCCTCGATATCACCCAGTTGCTTCATCGGGTTGGCCGGCAGCCGCGGAATGTCACCGCGACTGGACAAGCTGGCCTGACCGGTTATCTTCAGGCTGGCCAGTGCGATGCTTTGCTCACGCCCGACAAAGCCTATTACCGCGTCTGTGTCCGGTTCGCCCGTGATATCCACGATCACATCGGCGCGTTGTGCTGGTCCAAGCGTCAACATCTCAAGAGGGGTTGGCTCGCTCAAAGGCATGCCGTCCAGCGCGACGACCTTGCCCTCCATGCCGGTCAAGGCCAGCCGCATCACCCGATCTGTGGCAACACAAATAAACCGCAGCCGCAGCCGCTGGTTTTTTTTGACCTCGGTGAGCGTAGGCGAGAGCGAGGCTTTCAGGAAATTACCCAGCCGGCCGGCATGGGACCAGTCATGGATCTGGCTGAAATCAGGGTCGATCTGGGCGTCATCCCCCAGCCGCCAGTCATCGACGATTACGGTGATGTCGTGGTCAACCTCTGGCGGGTTTGGCTCTTCCACGATCAACGCGCCATAAAGCCCGCGTGATATCTGCTCGGTGGTGTTGAAATGTGAGTGATACCAATATGTGCCGGCATCAGGCACCTCGAAATCATAAAGGAAATCTTCGCCGGGCTGCACCGCATCTTGTGTGATGCCGGGCACACCGTCCATGGCGTTTTCAATGCGGATACCGTGCCAGTGGATGGTTGTTGGTTCGTCCAGCGAGTTCACCAGACGCCGCCGTATTCGCGCCCCTTGCGCCACCCGTATTTCAGGCCCCGGCACGCCGCCATTATAGCCCCATACCTCGGTATCGGGATATTTGTCGGACACAAGCGAAACGGCGCTGCGCCGGGCCTCCAACACCTCGACATCGGTATTCGCAAGCGAAAATTTCGGGAGAGCGACCATGGCGGAGGCGCTTGCCAAAAGGGATCGTCGGGTGAGGTTCATACTGTGGGTCTCCGCAGGGAAATAGAATTTGGATGACGCTATTCAGATGGGGGCGGTATTTCAATGATTTCAATCAAGACAGCCATCACGTTTACGTTTGCATCTCTTTAGTCGCGGTCAGCTTGAGATCAGGATAATCGCGCTCGACCCTGTCAATATCCCATTGTAGTCGCGTCAGAAACACCGGATCACCATCATGGTCGGTGGAACACTGGCCCATGTTGGCATTGAGAAAGGCATCAACCTTGTCTCGATCGCCGTTGATCCAGCGCGCAGACTGGTATTGGGTGGCCTCAAAGCGCACGGGCAGGCCGTATTCCAGCTCGATCCGGCTGGCCAGCACCTCGAATTGCAGCGCCCCGACCACACCCACGATCCAGCCGGAGCCGATCATCGGCTTAAAGACTTTGCTTGCGCCTTCCTCGGCAAACTGGGTCAGCGCCTTCTCCAAATGCTTGGATTTGAGCGGATCAAGCGCGCGCACAGATTGTAATAGCTCGGGCGCAAAGCTCGGGATGCCGGTAAAGCGGATGGCCTCGCCCTCGGTCAGGCTATCGCCGATGCGAAGCTGGCCGTGGTTTGGAATGCCGATGATATCGCCCGCCCATGCGTCCTCGGCCAGCTCGCGGTCATTGGCGAGGAAAAGCACAGGGTTGGAAATCGACATCTGTTTGCCGCTGCGAATATGCTTGAGCTTCATGCCGCGTTTGAAATGCCCCGAGCAGAGCCGCACAAAGGCCACGCGGTCGCGGTGCTTTGGGTCCATATTAGCCTGAACCTTGAAGACAAAACCGGAAACTTTTGTTTCTGCTGGAGAAACACTGCGCGGCGTGCCTGGGCGAATTTGGGGTTCGGGACCATAATTGGCAATGCCGTCCATCAGCTCCTGCACGCCAAACGAATTAATGGCGGAGCCAAACCAGATCGGGGTTTGGGTGCCCTCAAGGAAAGCCTCGCGGCTGAAGGCGGGCATCAGCTCGCGCACCATCTCAAGGTCTTCGCGCAGCTTTTCCAGCAGTTCCGGCGGCACATGCTCTTCAATAGCCGGATCGTCCAAACCATTGATTTTAATGCTTTCGGCTACCACATTGCGATCTGCGCGATCCATCAGTTGCAGGCGATCATTGAGGATATCGTAGCAACCGATAAACTCGCGACCAACCCCGATCGGCCATGTGATAGGGGTGACATCAATGGCGAGGTTTTCCTGAATTTCATCAATTATATCAAGGATATCACGGCTTTCGCGGTCCATCTTGTTACAAAAAGTCAAAATAGGAAGGTCCCGCAAGCGGCAGACCTCGAACAGCTTTTGCGTCTGGCTTTCCACGCCCTTTGCGCCATCAATCACCATAATGGCGGCATCCACCGCCGTGAGCGTGCGGTAGGTATCCTCCGAAAAATCCGAGTGGCCGGGGGTATCTACGAGGTTAAACCAGAAGTCTTTGAATTCAAACGACATGGCCGAGGCAGAGACGGAAATTCCACGGTCTTTCTCCATCTGCATAAAGTCGGAACGGGACCGGCGGGCATCGCCTTTGGCGCGCACTTGGCCCGCCATCTGGATTGCGCCACCAAAGAGCAGAAATTTCTCGGTCAGCGTGGTTTTTCCCGCATCGGGATGCGAGATGATGGCAAAGGTGCGGCGCCGCGCAATTTCGCGTGGTAGGGGGGCGTTATCTGTCATGGGGCGGGTATAGAGGAGCGAATGAATGAGGGCAAGATTGCGGTGAGCAGGAAAACGATGGCGGCGCGTTTGATGCTGCGCTTGTGACGAGGGCATGCTCGCGCCGCGCGGACAGGTATGTGGCAGGGCCGAATTAAGGCGAGAAACGCCCGAAACCGGAGGTTTTGTCAGAAAACAGGCGCCCGGTATTGCCGGAACCAAACCGGTAATTGAGGCCGAATTGGAACAGGTAATAGTTATATAGCTGATAGTGCTGGGCGGAGTATTCGATCATAAAATCAAAGCGGCTGTCTTGTGGTGAATACTCAAGCCCGAGCGTGTATTGTTTCAGCGGGAACGGCCAATCAGCACTTTCCCTGTATGTATAACCAGTACTCAGCTCAATGGATGGAGAGATGGGGGCATAAACAAAAGCGGTTGCGAGGAGGTTCGCATTTGAGGAGGAATTCGAGTATGAGGAGAGGGAGGTTTCCAGATCAAATCTCCCAAGGCTGACGATGCTTTCAAGCCCGAATAGTTTTGTGCCATTACCCCCCGATGCGGATGGGTCGAGGTCAAGATACTGGAACACCGCGCCGAATTTGTTGCCGTTATTGCTGATGTAATAGCTATGAAGGTTGACCCCGTATTGGAAGTTGGCCGGGGCGCCGGGGGCGGAGAATTTTATGCTGCCCACATGCGCGCCCGCTTGCAGGCCGAAATTCCCGCTTGAATAAACAGCATCCAAGCTGGCTTCGAGCTCATAAAAACGATCATCGCTCAGATAGGTATTGGTGAAGGGGTCATATATATACTCGCGCAGAGAAAAGCCGGAAACCCCAATTTGCCCAGCTTCAAATCGCAGTTGGGCAGCGGTTTCAGTGGCGGTGATTGCAAGGAGGGTGGTGAGTGTGGCGAAAATTATTTTCATGGCATTACCTGTAGTTTAGCCATTGTTAGAGCATTCGCCGTTAGAGGTAAAGCTCGCTGAGCGCAAGCGAGGCCAGGCCCGAGCGGCAGGGCTTGCTTGGGCTGGTGCATGGATATTGGCTGGGTTATAGCGTTTCCAGTTCATATTGAATCGCAAATCTGTCTTTCGCTTTGTATAAGCGCGAAAATGCGATAAGTTTGCTTCAACAAGAACTGGAAACGCTTTAGGTTTTGGTCATCGGAATCAGGAGAATATTATGGATTTGGGGATACGCGGAAAAACCGCAATTGTTTGTGCGGCGTCAAAAGGGTTGGGGCGCGGTTGTGCCGAGGCTTTGGCTGAGGCTGGGGTTGATCTGGTGATCAATGCGCGTAGCGCGGAGCCGCTGCAGGCGGCAGCACAGGAGATTGCTGAGAAATATGGTGTGAGGGTAGTGCCGGTGGCGGCGGATATTGCCACCGAAAACGGGCGCAGGGCGGTGCTGGCGGCTATGCCTGCCCCGGATATATTGGTTAACAACGCTGGCGGCCCACCGCCTGGCATGTGGTATGATTGGGAGCGCGAGGATTTCATCAAGGCACTGGATGCCAATATGCTGGCCCCGATTGCGATGATGAAGGCAGTGCTGCCAGCTATGATGGATAACGGCTGGGGCAGGGTGGTCAACATCACCTCGCAATCGGTGAAATCGCCGATTGCGGTGCTGGGCCTGTCCAATTCGGCGCGGGCGGGGCTGACGGGGTATGTCGGAGGTACCAGCCGACAGGTCGCGGGCAGCGGGGTGACAATAAACAACCTGTTGCCGGGCATCCACGCGACCGACCGCGCTGTGAGCCTTGATCAGGGGGTGGTGGCCGCGCAGGGGATATCCTTGAGCGAGGCAAAAGCGCAGCGGGCCGCAACGATACCCGCAGGACGCTACGGTACCACCGGGGAATTTGGCGCGATGTGCGCATTTTTGTGTTCAAACAAGGCAGGTTTTATCGTCGGGCAAAATATTTTGCTGGACGGGGGCGCGGTCAATGCAACCCTCTGATGACGAGGGGCCCAAGTATTACTCCCCGCGCTGGTTCGGAGCTTTACTGCGCGGGCGGCTTTCTTTCGGGGATACGTTTTTTGCCGGCGTAATTGGTCCGGTGGCGATATTACTGCCAGTGGGGTTTGTGCTGGCAGGGTTTGTTGCCGTGCAGGCGCCCCAGCGCATGGATGGCCTGTTTTTGTTTTTTGCGCTGGTTTATGCGCTATATGTCAGCGCGCTATTGCCAGCGGTTTGGTTGAGCGCCGCGCGGGCCAAGGTCGGCGGCTGGCGGTGGGTTGGCATTGCTTTGGTTCTGGGTATTACCATCGCTATGTGGGGCGCTGTTGTGCGGTATATGGGGGCTTTATGAGTAGCCAGCGCGGGCATAGCCTGAAAGATCAGCTGTTTAACGAAGAAAAGGTGCGTTATCTGGCAGGGCTGTTTGGCCAAGAGTTTCAAGATACAGGCTTTGTGGATATGGTTATGGCCAAGCTGCCGGAACTGGAGCTGAAAGCGCGGATCACGCATATTGCCGAGTGCCTTGCAGCCAGCCTGCCGGATGATTTCGAGGAAGCCGCCAAGGTGATCGAGGCGGCCCTGCCACCGCCGCTGGACCCGGGCAAGAGCGATGATGATTTTGGTGATTTCATCTTCTCTCCTTTGGGGGCGTTTGTGGCGGCGCGCGGGCTGGATATGCCCGAGGTTTCCCTGCCGTTGCTGAGGGAAATAACCAAGCGGTTTTCGGTCGAGTTCGATATCCGCCATTTTCTCAATGCGCATCAGGATACTACGATGAAAACCATGCAGGCATGGGCCAAGGATGGTAGCTACCATGTGCGGCGGCTGGCCAGCGAGGGCACACGACCGGTGCTGCCTTGGGGGGTGAAGGTCGGGCTGACATTGCAAGAGCCGATTGTGCTGCTTGATCAGCTCTATAAAGACCGGGCGCGGTTTGTAACCCGCTCGGTGGCCAACCACCTTAATGATATCACAAAAAAAGACCCTGATCTGGTGCTGGATACATTGGCGCGCTGGCAAAAAGAAGGCAAGCAGGCGCCGGATGAGCTGGATTGGTTGACCCGCCACGCGCTGCGCACATTGGTAAAAAAAGGCCATATTGGTGCGCTTGAGCGGCTGGGCTACCGAGCTGCGCCGGATATTTCGGTAGCGCTTGATTTTACCAAGCGTCTGGAGATCGGCGAGGTTGGCGCGTTGGAGGTTGTGATTTCTGCGGCGTGTGACGAGCGTCTGATGGTTGATTATGTTATCGGGTTTGTGAAGGCCAACGGCGCATGCAGGCCCAAGGTGTTCAAGCTGAAAAAGCTGGATATAAAGGCCGGAGAGCAGCTGGTTCTCAAAAAAAATCACCGTTTTTTGAAGGAAGCCACCACGTTTAGGCATTTCCCCGGCGCGCATTCGGTTTATATGCAGATCAACGGTCAAAAATTTGCCGAACAGGAGTTTGAGCTGGTATGAAACATGATGAAGTGCGGGAATATTACGGAAAAGTATTACAAGGATCAGGTGATCTGCAAACCAATGCCTGCTGTACGCCCGACGATGTGCCCAGGTATTTGCGCGATGTGCTGGCCAAAATCCATCCCGAGGTGAACGAAAAATATTACGGTTGCGGGCTGGTGGCCCCGATGGTGCTTTCGGGGGCCTCGGTGCTTGATCTTGGCAGTGGCTCGGGGCGGGATGTTTATGCGCTGGCGGGGCTGGTGGGTAAAGGCGGCTCGGTTGTTGGCGTAGATATGACCGACGAGCAGCTTGATGTCGCCCGCCGCCACGAAGAATTTCATGCCCGCGCCTTTGGCTACCCTGCTGCCAACACAAGTTTCCATAAGGGCTATATCGAAAAGCTGGACGAGCTGGGTCTGGCAGATGCCAGCTTTGATATTATTGTGTCCAACTGTGTGATCAACCTGTCACCGGACAAGCCTGCGGTATTGCGTGAGGCCTTCCGGCTGCTGAAGCCGGGCGGGGAGCTTTATTTTTCGGATGTTTATGCCGACCGGCGGGTGCCCGAGGCGCTGCTGCAAGATCCGGTGTTGTATGGGGAGTGCCTGTCTGGCGCACTTTACTGGAATGATTTTCTGACACTGGCAAAAGAAGCCGGATTTGCCGACCCCCGACTGGTCGAAGATCGGGTGCTGACCATCGAAAACCCCGAAATCGAGGCCAAACTGGGCGATATCGGTTTTCATTCTGCCACCTACCGTTTGTTCAAGCTTAACGGGCTGGAGCCGGCCTGTGAAGACTATGGCCAGAGCGTGGCCTACAAGGGCACCATGCCATTGGGTGGTGCCGAGTTTGTGCTGGACAAGGGCCATGTTTTTGCTGCCGGCAAAGAGGTGAAGGTGTGCGGCAATACCTACCGGATGCTTGCCGGGAGCCGGTTTGCACCCTATTTTGAGTTTAGCGGCGATTTCAGCACGCATTATGGTATCTTTGCCGGATGCGGCGACGATATGCCGTTTGATACCAGGGGTGGCGCGTCAAGTAGGTGTTGCTAGGGGGCGGTGGGCTTGGTAATCGGAGAGCAGTTTTGAAGGATTACCCGTGAAGCCCAAGCTCGAGCTGCAAAATATCACCCGTGTTTTTGACGGGGTGACCGTGGTGGATGATATGTCTCTGCGCCTGATGCCGGGCGAGGTGACCTGCCTGCTCGGGCCGTCCGGCTGCGGAAAGTCGACCACCCTGCGCATCGCCGCCGGCGTGGACCAGCAATCTTCGGGGCGGGTGCTGCTGGACGGGCAGGTAATTTCGGATATTTCTCTGCATCTGCCGCCGGAAAAACGCTCGATCGGACTGATGTTTCAGGATTTTGCACTGTTTCCTCACCTGTCGGTTGTGGATAATGTTGCTTTTGGGCTGAAATCTGCCGACAAACGTGAATTGGCGATAACGCTTCTGGATAAAGTAGGCTTAAAACATGCGGCCGGTAAATATCCCCACCAGCTATCGGGCGGCGAGCAGCAGCGGGTGGCGCTGGCGAGGGCCTTGGCACCCAATCCGGCGGTGATGCTGATGGACGAGCCTTTTAGCGGGCTGGATAACCGCCTGCGCGATGGCATACGCGATGATACATTGGCGATATTGAAAGAGCTGAATGCGGCTGTTTTGCTGGTGACCCACGAGCCGGAAGAGGCGATGCGCATGGCCGATAATATCGCCCTGATGCGGGCCGGAAAAGTGGTGCAATACGGCGTGCCCTATAATCTTTATAACGCGCCGCTGGACTGCGAGGTAGCTGGTTTTTTCTCTGATATCAACGTGATACACGGGGTTGTCGAGAATATGAAAGCAGAAACACCCTTTGGGCAATTCTTCACCCCCAATCTGGTAGACGGTGCCGATGTCGAAATAATTGTGCGCCCGCAACACCTGAAAATAGACTTTGACCGCCACGGAAAAGGCCCGAACCCGACTCCGCAAGACGGCGTGCCTGCACGCGGAATTGTCAAGCGCGCGCGATTTATGGGAAACGAGAGCCTGATCGAGTTGGAAATGGAATATGACCGCTCGGTCCTTAGCGCGACCATACCGGGGGTGTTTCTGCCCACGAAGGGCACACCTTTGTGGCTTTCATTGCGCCGCGATCGGTGTTTTGTCTTTCCTTGCCAGAGCCAAAGTTCAGGAAAATCGCCCTTTATGGAGAAAAAATATACACAATGAGGGCGTTTGGGGTTTGAACCTTTGGGCGGGAGCGCATAAATAAGAATCATAAATCTCAAACTTGGGAGAGATAGAATGTTTAATAATATTGGCCCCGTGGGCCTGATCTTGATTGCTGTTGTAGTACTGGTGCTGTTCGGGCGCGGCAAGGTTTCATCATTGATGGGTGAAGTCGGCAAAGGTATTTCGAGCTTCAAAAAAGGTGTGACCGAAGGCAAGGCCGAGCTGGAAACAGCCGCAGCCGATGAAGCTGTGGACGTGACACCTGTCGAGAAAAAAGACGAAGCTTAAGGCTCCGCCATTACACTAGAAGCGGGGATGTGTCCGAGTGTTTGATCTGGGCATGATGGAAATACTTATTATCGGAGTCGTGGCGCTGATCGTCGTTGGCCCAAAGGATTTGCCCGGGCTGTTTCGCACGGTGGGCAACTTCATTGGCAAGATGAAGGGCATGGCCCGGGAGTTTCAGCGCTCGATGGATGACGCTGCTAAAAGCTCCGGTATGGGCGATGTGATGGATGGCGTCAGGTCTGCGACGGACGGGGTGAAGTCTGCCACCAATTTCAACCCGATGGACTTCAACAAAGATCTGAAATCCATGACCAAAGACGCGATCAAAAAAAGCGTGACCCTTGATGGTGCCGAAAAAAAGGCAGCATTGAAAAAGGTGGATAGCGAGGGTAAAGCCCCGGAAAAGGCAGCAAAGAAAGCCTCTGGCAAGACGGCCGGAAAAGTGGCAAAAAAACCGGTAAAAGCGGCCAGCAGCAAGACGGTGACAAAAAAACCGGCCTCAAAGCCTGCCGCTAAAAAAACGGCGTCCAAAACGGCGTCCAAAACAGCGGCGAAAAAACCGGCAAGCAAGGCCACCCCCAAAACAACAGCGAAAAAGCCGGTAGCAAAAAAAGCCCCGGCCAAGAAAATCGCCAAGAAAGATGCCTAATTTATGAGCGACAGTGAAGTGGAAAACAGTGCGGCGCCGCTGATAGAGCATTTGGCCGAGCTGCGCACAAGGTTGATCCGCGCTGTTTTGGCTTTTGCCGTCGGAATGTTGGTCAGCTTCGGGTTTTCACAAGCGATTTTTGACTTTCTTGCCGGCCCGATTTGCGCTGAGTTGATTGAGGCCACCGGTGAGTGCGGGCTTATTTTTACCGGTCTGCAAAAGGGTTTCACCACCGCATTGAGAATTTCGATGTTTGGCGGTTTTATTCTGGCCTTCCCCGTCATCGGCTGGCAGCTTTGGAAATTTGTGGCTCCGGGGCTTTATAGCAAGGAAAAATCGGCGTTCTTACCGTTTTTGCTGGCGTCGCCTGTCCTGTTTTTTATCGGGGCGTCTTTTGCCTTTTATGTAGTTTTGCCGCTGGCGTTTGATTTTTTCCTTGGATATCAGAACCTCAGCCCGACAGGTGATGCTGAAATCATCGATGGCCCTGCCTCGGTCGGCATTACTTTTTTGGGCACGATTGACGAATATCTCGGCCTGACGATGAAATTTGTGCTTGCCTTCGGGCTGACCTTTCAGCTGCCGGTTTTGATGACCCTTTTGGCCAAGGCCGGGCTACTGTCGGCCAAGTCTCTAACCTCGACGCGCAAATACGCGATGGTTGCCATTTTGCTGCTGTCAGCGCTGATTACCCCACCGGATGTTATCACCCAGCTCATAATGTTTACCGTAATTTACGGGTTATACGAGGTGTCTATCGTGCTGGTTAAGATGGTCGATAAAAAGCGCGAGGCGAAATTGCGCGAGGAGGGGTATTACGATGACGACGACGATGAAGATGAAGATGGCGACGGTGATACAAAAGAAGACGACGCTGAAGAAGCTGAAGACTTCGAGGCTGATGCCTTTGACGAAAAAAACAAACCGACATGAATAAAAAAGCGCTAAAGCGGATTGCAGCGGCGCTTGAGCGGATCAGCCCGCCGCCAATGGTAGAGCCTGATTTCGCGATGGCCGATGCTTTTGTCTGGGAAACCGGGCCTGACCAGCTGCGGGCCGTGGTACAGGTAAGCGGGGTGGATATTTCCATGCTGGTTGCTATTGGTCGAAGCCGTGACACATTGCTGGCCAATACCTCGCGTTTTGCCCAAGGCCTGCCGGCTAATAATGCGTTGCTCTGGGGAGCGCGCGGCATGGGTAAAAGCTCGCTGGTCAAGGCTGTGCATGCGGCTGTTGCTGGCTTGAAGCTTATCGAGATCCAGCGCGAGGATATCCCCAGTATTGGCCGCTTGATGAACCATCTGCGCGGGCGATCCGAGCGGTTTTTGCTCTTTTGTGATGACCTTTCCTTTGACCATGATGACAGCCACTACAAGTCTCTGAAGGCGGTACTGGATGGCGGCATCGAGGGGCGCCCACCTAATGTGGTTTTTTACGCGACCTCGAACCGGCGCCACCTGATGCCGCGGGATATGATCGACAACGAGCGCCAAAGCGGGATCAACCCTTCCGAGGCGGTCGAGGAAAAGGTATCGCTTTCAGATCGTTTCGGCCTATGGCTCGGGTTTCACCCCTGCACGCAAGACGAGTTTTTACAAATGATTGACCGATATTGCGCGCAGTTCGGGATCAATATGCCGTCAGAAGAATTGCGGACGGAGGCGATCGAGTGGCAGCAAACCCGTGGTGGCCGTTCCGGGCGGGTGGCGTGGCAGTTTGTGACCGACCTCGCCGGCCGCAAAGGTGTTTCAGTGACTCTCTGAGCAAAGCGCATGGTTCGAGAGAGATTCGATCACATAGCAGTTTTCAATTTTGCCTGAAGAGCAGCCCTCGGCCATGCGGGCCAGCTCTGCTTCGAGCCGCTGGAGCTGCGCTATTTTGGCGCGCACCGAGCCTAGATGGTTGGCCGCAATCTGGTTGGCCTGTGCGCAGGGCTGCTCGGGATGGGCTGCAAGGGTCAGCAGTTCCCGGATATCCTCGATTTTCAGGCCAAGGTCACGGGCGTGTTTGATAAAGCCGAGCCTGTCCAGCTCGGTTTTTGAATAGCGCCGCTGATTGCCGCTGGAGCGCTCGGGCGCAGCGATCAGTTTCATCTGCTCATAGTAGCGGATGGTCGGGATTTTCACCCCGGTCTTGCGGGAAAGTTCACCAATGGAAAGCATGGGGGTCTCGGCTGTTAGCTATAGAAACTATAGCTTTTACAGCCGGAACCACCCGATGGCAAGAGCCGCCCTAGCGCAAATAGCGGGTCGGGTCGACGCTTTCTGTGCCGACACGCACCTCGAAGTGCATGATCGGCGGATCGGCTGGCGCGACTTTGCCGATATTTTGCCCCTGTTGCACGGTTTCGCCTTTGCTTACGGTCACATCGGTTACTCTGCCATAGACGGTCATCAGGTCATTGGAGTGCCGGATCAGCACAATGGTGCCAAGACCGCCAAGGGATTCAGAGACCAGCGCAACGGTGCCATTGCCAGCGGCTTGCACCGGAGCATTGGGCGCGGTGCGATAGTCCAGCCCTTCGTTTTTGTTGCTGCCGGTAGGCTTGTAGCCTCGGGCAATCTGGCCGGATACCGGCGCAATGAAAGGGGCTGAAGGACTGGCTGCGGCTGCCGGTTGTGGCGCTGCTGGTTGGGGGGTGGGTTGTGGTGGCGCCGGTGTTGCAGCTGCTGGTGGCTCCACATGCGGGGTGGCCGGTGCAGCGGGAGTTGGCGCGGGTGCAGGGGTAGGTGCGGGAGCCGCCACGACAGGTGTCGGGCGCGCAGGGGCGATATTGCCGGTGTCGGCCACCGGTATGATCAGCTGCTGGCCGGGGCGTACGCCAAGGTCGGAGCCAAGCCCGTTCCATGAAGCGAGGGCCGTGACCGAAACATTATACTGCCGGGCAATAATATAGGCGGTTTCACCTGATTCGACCCTGTGGCGGATTGGCTCGGAGGGGCTGCCCACTTCGGCAACACGGTTGCCTGGTACGGCATTTTCGATTGCAGATGTCGCAATTTCGGCTGACCAGCCCGAAGGCGAGGCAACAACAGATCCGCCAACATTTTTCGGCAATACCAGCACTTCGCCGGCACGGGGCATATAGCGCAGGGGCAGGCCGTTGATATCGGCCAGCTCGGTGGCGGTCAATCCGACCCGCTGGGCCATGCCGGTCAGGCTGTCGCCTTCAGCGGCGACGATCACCTGATAGGTTTCGTAGGTGATGACACCGCGACGGTCAGCTGCGGGCCGGTCAATCGAGGGGATGGCTTCGACGTTGCGCTGGAAGGGGGAGGTGATCACGCTCAGGTCTAAACCCGCCTGGCAAGCCGAGAGCAACACGGGGCCGGAAAGCACCATGCCCAGTTTCAAAATAGAATATATGCCCATATCATAAGCCCTTGTATAAGCTTTTGTTTTGCCGGTATTTCGGCCATTATGCTCGATGAGGCTACGCGATATCTTCCGCGATTCCCTCAAGGAGAGGCACAAAGCGCACCTCGCCCAATTCACTATATTCTATACCAGTATCGGTTTTTTCTATTTTAATCAATGTTTGAAGCATATCGGATTGTCCGACCGGCAAAACCATGATGCCACCGGGGCGCAACTGCGCCAAAAGGTTGGCTGGCGGGTCTTCCGAAGCTGCGGTGAGCAGGATACGGTCAAACGGGGATTGGGCCGGCAGGCCAAGGCTGCCATCACCGGTAATAACGGTGACATTTGCCAGATCAAGCGCTTCAAGCCGCTTTGCGGCGAGGCGGGCCAGCGGGCGATGGCGCTCCACGGTATAGACCCTGCGCGAGAGCCGCGAAAGGATGGCGGCCTGATAGCCGCTGCCCGTGCCGATTTCCAGCACCTTGCAGCGCGGGGTCAGCTCCAGCGCAATGGTCATGGTAGCGACAACAGAGGGCTGGCTGATAGTCTGGCCACAGGCGATTGGTAGCGGCGTATCGGCATAGGCGCGGGGCTGGAAGGTGGGTTCGAGAAAGGCTTCGCGGGGGATGGATTCCATTGCCTTCAGCACACGGGCATCGGTGATACCCTTGCTACGCAGGCCCAGAATAAACTGCATTTGATCTTGCGCGCTCAATAGTCTGTGTCCAGCTGCCGGATCGCCTGTAAGGCGGCGTGGGAGGTGAGGTCTGCGTGCAGAGCGGTGATGGTGGCGTAGCCTTGGGCGGCCTCGAAGGCATCACTTCCGGGGGCAGCACTATTATTGTCGGCCTTGTGGGAGAGCCAGAGATAGCGCCGACCATTATGGGCAGTGTGAGGTTCGACCCCGAAGGCTGCCGAGGCGCGCCCACCCTGTCTGGTTGTGCGTACGCCCTTCACTTTGGCTGCGGGCAAGGGGGGGAAGTTTATATTGTAGAATGTCGCATAGGATTTTTCTTGCCAAGGCGCTTTGTCGAGCAATTGGCGCACGAGCGGGGCGGCATGGGCGCGGGCGGCGTCAAACGGGTCATCAAGGTCGTGGTTGTATTTGCCGTAATATTGCGACATGGCGATGGCCTTGTGGCCGTTCATCGCGGCCTCCATTGCAGCGCCGATGGTGCCGGAATAAAGCGTGTCTTCGGCAACATTATGCCCGCGATTTACACCGGAAAGCACCAGATCAGGCGGGGTGTCTTTGAGTACATCATGCAGGCCGGCAAGGACGCAATCTGCGGGGGAACCTTCCACGGCAAAGCGCCGCTCGGCAAGTTGCTCAAGGCGCATGGGGCGGATGTAGGAAATACAATGGGAGACGCCGGATTGCTCGGAAACAGGTGCAACAGTCCAGACCTCGCCCTGAGGGCCGGCAATCTCTTTGGCCACAGCTTCCATAACCTTGAGGCCGGGGGCGGTGATGCCATCGTCATTGGTGATCAGGATGCGCATTGTGGCCCTTTGCTATGGTTCGGTCCTTTTTAGGCGGGCTTTAGAGGGAGGTCCAGAGTCTGGCGGGGGAAAAATTACGAGTGAGTCATAATTGCCACGATGGGGGGCTTTGGGAAATAGAACCGCGCGCGGGCGCGATGACGGCTCGGGGTTGGATATCTGATGGCGGTGGTGGGGGTTTTGGTGGGGTAGAACCCCACCCTACAATTCGCTGATACAATCGCGTGTTTGCGGCCTAGGTTTTGATTGGCATTTACGGGTTCGTAGCCCCCAATTCTCTGAGCAACGATTGGCGTGTAATAATGTTTGGAAACTTTAGTATGCCGTCAGCTTGTATTATTTCAATAATATAGGGGCTGTTCAATGGCGGCGCGGGCCATAGGTATCTGTCCCAAAATTGGTAATGTAATGATCTGCGTATTGACCATGTCTGCGTTACAAAGGCCTTCCCGGCAGGCGTGTTGGTGAAGACACTGAATTGAGCGCGTTCTTGTGGCGACAAATAGGATCGCCATCGCTCAATTGGGCCACCTTGCGGCGATTGACTTTGTAATTCTACAAAAAGATTATGATCCTTTGCAATGGATAGCATTTCTTCCCCGAAAGGAGTGCGAAAAAAACCTGCAATTTCGGCAAGGTGGTCTGATCCGTATCGGTCTATAATGATGTTTTCAATTTGTAGCTTCAATCGTTGAACCGCCTCATCGGTGGCGATCTCCGGGATCATCTCTAGAAATCGTTCTTCGTCTTTGATGACAATATTTCGCTCAAGTAGCGGATTGATGTAGAGCCATGCTTTGTTTCGTTGGCCGGTCCGGTATGCGATATCCCAATATTTCTGAGGGATGAAGTTCAACATGAAAAATTCAGTGTTGTCTTCCGAATCCGCAAACGCAGAGTTACCCAAAAGAACCAACATCAACATCATTATTCGAATGAGCATGACTTACCTGTTTTGTGAGCGTCGGCGATGCAATTGAGATGGTGGAGCGGTGCGTGCAGAGCACGCACCCTACGTGAGGGTGCCCTTTGGGGTGATGGTGGTTTTACCCCCCATATATGGCCGCAGCACATCGGGGATGGCAATGGAGCCATCCTCTTGCTGGTTGTTCTCAATCACCGCGATCAGGGTGCGGCCAACGGCGAGGCCGGAGCCGTTTAGCGTGTGCACGAAGTTTGGCTTGCCGCCATCCGGGCGGTAGCGGGTGTTCATGCGACGGGCTTGGAAATCGCCCGCCACCGAGCAGCTGGAGATTTCGCGGTAGGTGTTTTGGCCGGGGAGCCAGGCCTCGATATCATAGGTTTTGCGCATACCAAAACCCACGTCTCCGGTGCAAAGCACCACGGTGCGGTAGGGGATGTTGAGCGCGTCCAGAATGCCCTCGGCGCATTTGGTCATGCGCTCTAGCTCGGCGGCGCTGTCTTCGGGCTTGGTGAAGGCGACCATTTCGACCTTTTCGAACTGGTGCTGGC
>JAKIUB010000014.1 GCA_021647745.1 Paracoccaceae bacterium
CTAAATAATTTAAGAAGCCCAACTCGGACCCCATTCTCCAACACCAGCCGAATAACCCCCAGCGCCGCCCTGCGCAAAGCAAACGGGTCTTTGCTCCCCGTCGGCTTTTCATCAATCGCCCAGAAACCCGTCAGGGTGTCTATCTTGTCAGCCAGCGCCACGGCCACCGAAACCGGCTCGCTTGGCACATCATCAGATGGCCCCAGCGGCTGCCAGTGTTGCTCGCAGGCATTGGCCACCGCTTGCGGCATCCCAGCCTTCTCGGCATAATACCGCCCCATCAGCCCTTGCAGCTCGGGGAATTCATAGACCATCTCGCTCATCAAATCGGCCTTGCAGATCTCCGCTGCTTGTTTAGCTTGGGCGGGGTCGGCTTTAACATCTTTCGCGATCTCCCGCGCCAGCGCTGCAATCCGCGCCACCCGCTCGGCCTGTGTGCCCAGCTTGTTATGGAAGGTCACATTCGCAAGCCTCAAAGCCATATCGCTAAGCGGCACCCGCAGGTCATTCTCCCAGAAGAATTTGGCGTCGGAAAGCCGCGCAAACAGCACTTTCTGGTTACCCGCCAGAATGGTCGCGCCGCCGTCTGCGGTCTCGCGGTTCGCCACAGTAATAAACTTCTCAATCCGCCCCGTTTTTGGGTTCCGCACAGAAAAAAACTTCTGATGCTCGCGCATACTTGTTTGCAGCACCTCCGGCGGCAGCTCAAAGAAATCCTCGGCAATGTCACCCATCAGCACCACTGGCCATTCAACCAAGCCCGCAACCTCGGCCAGCAGCGCACGGTCTTCCACCACATCAAGCCCTTGCGCAAAGGCCGCATTGGTGGCGTCATGCCAAATCAGGTTCGCCCGCTCCGCCGGGTCCAGCATCACAAACGCCGCCTTCAGCTTGGCCTCATAATCCTCAAAGCCCGAAACGCTAAACCGCCCCGGTGCCATAAACCGATGCCCCTCGGTGCTATCCCCCACCGGAACATCCACATCCACGGGCACAACTTCAACTTCATTCTTTCCCAAAATACTCAAAACCGAATGCAAAGGCCGCACCCAGCGCATCTGGGAAGCGCCCCAACGCATAGACTTGGGCCACGGGAATTTGCGGATTACATCCGACACCACCCCGGACAGCACCTCGGCAGCCGCCCGTCCGGGCTTTACAATCTCGGCTACATAAATGTCGCCTTTTTTATCGGCCCTCACCACTAGATCCTCACGCGAAACACCAGCACCCCGCAAGAACCCCTCGATCGCCTTATCCGGCGAGCCAACCCGAGGCCCTTTGCGCTCTTCGCGGATGGTCGCAGAATGCTCCAGCACTCCGCAAATGCTCAAACACAAGCGGCGCGGGGTGGTGAACACCGCCGCGCTTTCGTAGGTAATGCCGGCATCTACCAAGCCGTCCGTCACCAGCTTTTTGAGGTCTTCGCCTGCGCGCTTTTGCATCCGCGCCGGGATTTCCTCACTAAACAGCTCCAGCAAATAATCCATGCTCTATTCCTGATAAGTGTCGTTAAGTTGCCGCCACCGGAAGGCGCGGCCATCGGGGTAAACCGCTACCATCAAGTCCATGCCTTCTTTATCTGCCATCTTTGCCAGATAGGCCACCGCCGCACCGGCTTGCAGATCAAGGGTGATGCGCTCGGCATTGTAGCAGTCAAACCACGGCGGGGGAGTGAGAGGGGTGGCGGCATCGGTCATATCCAGCCCCTGAAAATCCGCCGGTGACACCAAAAAACACCCGCGCATTTTCAGGTTGGAGGAGGTGGCATCAATACCGACATAATTTTCAACCTCGATCACACGCTCCTGAACCGTGATCGAAGTGATATCGGTAACATCATCATAATAATAATAATACTGGAAGTAATACAGCGCCGCGCCAAAAATCAGCGGAAAACCGAACAGGCCAAATGCAACAAGTTTTCCGGTCATAAGAATGCTCCTACGGCGATGGCCACATGTGTGAGAGGGATAGGAAGAGAAAAAAGGACGGGCAGAAAAATCAGGGCCGTAATGCTCATGCGCCACCTGCCCCGGTCTGCATAAATGCATCCGCGCACATTTTTGTCAGCGCCCGCACGCGGCCAATATAGGCCTGCCGCTCGGTCACCGAGATCACGCCGCGCGCATCAAGCAGGTTAAACACATGGCTGGCCTTGATTGCCTGATCATAAGCGGGGTGGGCCATAATAATCTTGCGGCCCGTTCTGGGGTCATTCGCCGGCGCGGCCAGTATCCGTTCGCACTCGGCCTCGGCATCCTCGAAATGCTTCAGCAATATGCCGGTGTCGGCAATATCGAAATTCCAGCGAGAATATTCTTCCTCGGTCTGCCGGAAAATATCGCCATAGCTCAGCGGCACCGGCGCATCAGGGGCGTTAAAAGGCATGTCCATTACATGGTCAACGCCCAGCACATACATCGCCAAACGCTCCAGCCCATAGGTCAGCTCGCCCGATACCGGCTTGCAGTCCATGCCCGCCACCTGCTGAAAATAGGTAAACTGGCCGATCTCCATACCGTCACACCACACCTCCCAGCCAAGGCCCCAGGCACCTAATGTCGGCGACTCCCAGTCATCTTCCACAAAGCGGATATCATGCAGGTCCATATCAATCCCGATCGCCTCAAGCGAGCCAAGGTAAAGCGCCTGCAAATCCGGCGGTGAAGGCTTCAGGATCACCTGAAACTGGTAATAATGCTGCATCCGGTTGGGGTTTTCGCCGTAACGCCCATCAGTGGGTCGCCGGCTGGGCTGCACATAGGCCGCTGCCCAAGGCTTGGGGCCGAGCGCGCGCAGCGTGGTGGCGGGATGAAACGTGCCCGCGCCGACCTCCATATCATAGGGTTGCAGTATCGCGCAGCCCTGTCCTGCCCAATAGGCCTGCAACCGCAAAATGATCTCCTGAAAGCTTTGTGGTTTTTCCATTGGCTCCACCCCGTGCAAATCTCTGCCCTTCAATAGGGGGTGCGGGGCGGAGGGTCAATCACGCAACGCCTTGCCGGGCCATTCTATCCTCCCCGATGGCCCGTCATAAAGCTCGAATTTCAACCCACCATACAGCCCCTGCCCTATTTTGGTGTAAAGAGCTATAAAGAACAGACGCGGTATCCTTTTTCAGGCGACATACTGACGCCCAAAATCCAGAGGCCCGCTTAAAAGAAGTAACTAGCGGGCAGAGGCCAGCACCGCCGCCAAAAACACTCGCAAATCCTCATTCCGCGTCCGGTGGTTGGTAATATTCACCCGCACCGCCTTGCGCCCGTTAACGCTGGTCAAAGACGGCACCGCCACCCCGTTTTCCTGCAGCCTCAGCACAATCTCCTCGGTTGCCACATCGCCCAAAATATGGGCAAACACCACGACCGAGCTGGCCACGGGGGCCAACCGCTCCAGGCTTGGCTCCTTATCCACCATATCGGCCAACAGCTTGGCCTGCGCACAGTTCCGGCTGATCGCCGCCCCCAGCGCCTCCGTGCCCAGCGCCGTGATTTGCGCCCATACTTTCAGCGCCCGAAACCCGCGCGAAAGCTCCGGCCCGTAATCCACCGGCCAAGGCCTCCCCGCGGCCAGCCCGCGCGCCGCACTGGCCAAGTAGTCCGGCGCGCTTTCAAAGGCCGCACGGTGCAATCCCTCGTCCCGCACCAGCACAAACCCCGCATCATAATTCACATGCAGCCATTTGTGAAAATCAAACGCCAAGCTATCTGCTCGCTCAACCCCGCGCAGCCTTGGCCGCAATATATCACTCAGCACCCCCGCCGCACCAAAGGCACCATCAATATGTAGCCAAAGCCCCTCTGCGGCTGCAATATCCGCCAAAGCATCAAGATCATCAAAGGCCCCGACATTCACCGTCCCCGCCGTGCCGACCAGCAAAAACGGCTCCAGCCCGGCCGCGCGGTCTGCCGTGATCATCTTGCGCAAAGCTGGCATATCCATCTCGAAAGCCGCATTCACCGGCACGGCCCGCAACGCATCACTGCCCAGCCCCAGCATATCAAACGCGCGGTTGATGCAATTATGCGCCTCCGATGAAGCATAGCCAACCAGCCGGTGCGCCCCCACCCCTACCTTGCGGGCACCCAGCTTTGCATCTCGTGCCACCTTCAAAGCCACAATCGTCGCCATTGATGTGCCCGACACCACCAGCCCACTGGCCCCCGCCGGAAAACCAAACATCTCTTTCACCCAGGCCACCACCTGTTTTTCCACATAAATCGCGCCGTGGTCGCGCCCGCCAAGGTTGGCATTCATTGCCGCTGCCGTGATCTCGGCCAGCAGCGAGGCCGCACCGCCGCTGCCATGCACCCAGCCAAAAAACCTCGGGTGGGTATTGCCGACACCAAAAGGCAATAATTCCTCAAGCTGCGCCTGCACCTTTTCCATCCCGACACCCTGCTCTGGCAAGCTGGCATGCATCTGGCGCTTTAGCGTTTCCGGCAAGGGCGCCCACACCGCTCCCTCTCCCGCCTGTTCCATTTTATCCAGTGCGGCCTCCAGCATTTTTTGCGCGCTAGCACGAAAAGCGGGCCAGTTTTCGGGGTCAAGTGAAGGTCTGGCCATATTGCACGACTCCGGATCAAGAATATTGGAACAAAATAGAGTAAAAAAACCCGCCCTATTGGCGGTAAATACGTTATTTCCCGGTAATTATAAACAGTTTTGTGCTGCGTGGATAAAAAGCTAGACATTCCCCACGAATTTTGTGGGTTATTGACACCAAATAACCATTATTGTAGATTACAGTCAGCTTGGAGACACATATTATTGCCCCCACGCGTTAACCTCGTGGCAATGCAGAATGTAATAATGGATTTAATTGGTCGGACAGCTTTCAGTTTAAGCCGTCTATTTAACAAGTAGGGAAAAGGGTGTAAAATGGCAAATACAGAAACTCTAGTTTGGGCAAATGCAACTCCAGCAGGGGGGGCGCAATTAGCCGACTTTAACGGCGTGGCCCATAATGTTGGTGACATAACCGTAACCGCCACCCTGCTACCCGGTGAGGCAATCGATACAAACGCCGATCTAGCGTTCAACGGGTTTGGCGTTGATGCCGGCGAGCTTTATACTGGCGGTAATTACACCGGCGGCGGGGTCTCAAATAGCGCCCTCCATCTTTCAGACGCCGATGACTCAACGGCTGGCTACTCCCATACTGTCACTCTTGCTTTGGATTTCACATCAAATACCGGTGGTGATAACGGGGTAGATAACCTGGATTTCTGGATCAGTGATATCGACCAGGGCTCTTGGGATGATGTCATCACCATCCGCGTTTATGATCTTAACGGTGATCTGATCACAGATCCCGGCGCTGTCACCTTCCCTACCCTTGGCAGCAATCTGGTCGAAACAGGCGATACTCTCACCGTCGGCACCTTCGGGAATCTTGACCCCGTAGACGCCGGAGGTGCTGTAAATGTAGTTGTCACCGTCCCGATCAGCCGTATAGAGATTGACTACGGCAATGATGATGATGGCGGGCAGCGTGTCGAGATATCTGATCTCACCTACGAGCCGCATTTTCCCCCGCCCTGCTTCACCACCGGCACCCGTATTCTCACCGAAAATGGCGAAGTCGCGGTCGAAGATCTGGTCGAGGGCGACCTTGTGGTCACCAAAGGCAACGGCCTGATGCCGATCCGCTGGATCGGCCAGCGCACAATCAAGGCTGTTGGCTCTATGGCTCCCGTCTGCATCAGCAAAGGCACCCTTGGCAACAGCCGTGACCTTCTGGTTTCGCCCGGCCACCACATGCTGCTTGCCGACGCCCGAATTTCCGCACTTTTCGCCGAAGATGAAGTGTTGGTCACCGCTAAATCCTTGCTGGACGGAGACCGTATCTACCGTAAATCCGGCGGCGAAGTGACCTATTTTCACATCCTGTTTGATCAACACGAGATCATCTTTGCCGAAGGAGCGCCGGCCGAAAGCCTGCTCCTTGAGGAAAGCACCCTGCGCAGCTTCTCGAAAGAAACCTCTGACGAGGTGCTGGCACTCTTCCCCGAGCTGAACGGCAAAGCTTCCAACTACGGAAAGGTTGCCCGTCCGGTGCTCAACCCGGCCGAGGCCGGGCTGCTTGTCAACTAGGCACAGGGCCTTTCAAAAAGCGCCACCCTGCAGGGGGGCAGCCAAAACCAAAAAGGCGCGGCGTTGAATACCGCGCCTTTTTGCATCTCTACCAGTTTTGCCGCCGAATAAGCCGCAGCACTTTCTTCGCCGCTTCAGGGATATTGGTGCCCGGCCCGAATATCGCCTTCACCCCGTGATCATAAAGATATTCATAATCCTGCTGCGGAATCACCCCGCCGCACACCACAATAATATCGTTGGCACCAGCATCGCGCAGTGCATCCACCAGCAAGGGCGCAAGGGTTTTATGCCCTGCGGCCTGCGAGCTGATCCCGACTACATGCACGCCCTTGGCGATGGCCTCGGCGGCGGCCTCTTCGGGGGTTTGGAATAGCGGCCCGACATCGACATTAAAACCAAGGTCGGCAAAGGCCGTGGCGATCACTTTGGCACCGCGATCATGGCCATCCTGCCCCATTTTAACCACCAGCATATGCGGGGTGCGGCCCTCCTTCTTGGCAAAACTCTGCACATCTTCAACAATTTTGGCAAAGCCTTCATCGCCCGCGTAAGCCGCGCCATAAACCCCTTTCAGGGTTTTTACCTCGGCTTTATGGCGGCCAAACACCCGCTCCATCGCATTTGAAATCTCGCCCACCGAGGCCCGCGCCCGCGCCGCTTCCACCGCCAGCTCCAGCAGGTTTCCGGTGCCCCGCGCGCCCGCTTCCAGCGCTTCCAGTGCAGCGGTACAGGCGGCTTCATCGCGGTTTTTACGCATGTTTTTCAGGCGTTTGATCTGCCCCTCGCGCACCGCCACATTGTCTACATCCAGAATATCGATCGGGTCTTGCTGATCGAGCTTGTATTTATTAACCCCGACAACCACCTCTTCGCCGCGATCGACCAAAGCCTGCCGCCGCGCCGCGCTTTCCTCTATCCGCAGTTTTGGCATGCCGGATTCGACCGCCTTGGTCATGCCGCCCAACGCGTCAACCTCCTCGATCAGCGCCCATGCCTTATCAGCCAGCTCGGCGGTCAGGCTTTCAACATAGTAACTGCCCGCCAGCGGGTCGACCACGTTGGTTATGCCGGTTTCTTCTTGCAAGATCAGCTGGGTGTTGCGGGCAATACGGGCCGAAAAATCGGTGGGCAGGGCAATGGCCTCGTCCAGCGCATTGGTGTGCAGGCTCTGGGTGCCGCCAAGTGCCGCCGCCATCGCCTCGTAAGCGGTGCGGATCACGTTGTTATAAGGGTCCTGCTCTTGCAGGCTCACACCCGAAGTCTGGCAATGGGTGCGCAGCATTTTGCTGCTGGTCTTTTGCGCGCCAAACTCGGTCATGATCCGGTGCCACAGCAACCTTGCAGCACGCAGCTTGGCGGCTTCCATGAAAAAATTCATGCCAATGGCAAAGAAAAAGCTGAGCCGGCCAGCGAAAGCATCGACATCCATGCCCGCCTCAATCGCGGCACGCACATATTCCTTGCCATCTGCGAGGGTATAGGCCAGCTCCTGCACAAGGTTCGCGCCCGCCTCCTGCATATGATAGCCGCTGATTGAAATACTGTTGAATTTCGGCATCTCGGCGGCGGTATATTTAATAATATCCGAGACAATCCGCATGCTTGGCGCGGGCGGATAGATATAGGTGTTGCGGACCATAAACTCTTTCAGCACATCGTTTTGAATGGTGCCAGTCAGGGCCGCACGGCTCACCCCCTGCTCTTCCCCCGCCACAATAAAGCTCGCCAAAATAGGGATAACCGCGCCGTTCATCGTCATCGAAACCGACATTTTATCCAGCGGAATTCCGTCAAACAGGATCTTCATATCCTCGACGGAGTCAATCGCCACGCCCGCCTTGCCAACATCCCCCTCAACGCGCGGGTGGTCGCTATCATAGCCCCGGTGGGTAGCCAGATCAAAAGCAACAGAAACCCCCTTTTGCCCCGCCGCAAGGTTGCGCCGATAAAAGGCGTTACTCTCCTCGGCAGTAGAAAACCCGGCATATTGGCGGATGGTCCATGGCCGCCCGGTATACATGGTGGCGCGCGGGCCACGGGTGAAAGGCTCCAAGCCCGGCAGACTGTGCATATGGGGCAGGTCAGCTGTATCTTCGGCGGTATAAACCGGTTTCACGGTGATACCCTCGGGGGTTTGCCACTCGAGGCTTTCCAGCGGTTTGCCGCGCAGTTCCTTTTCAGCCAGTGCCTTCCAATCTGCTTTATCCGCCATCACTCAAACTCCATAATCACCGCGTCAACTGCCATACTGTCACCCGGCGCCGCATTTATTTTGGCCACCACAGCCTTTTTCTCGGCACGCAGCACGTTTTCCATTTTCATCGCTTCCACGGTGCACAGCGCTTGGCCCTCCTGCACCTCGTCGCCAACCGCCACATTCAGGCTCACCACCAGCCCCGGCATTGGGCAGAGCAGCAATTTGGAGGTATCCGGCGCGGTTTTTTCAAGCATATGCTTAGAAAGCTCAAACAGGCGCGGGGTGCGGATGATAACCTTGAGGTCCGCCCCGCGATGCCGCATTCGGTAGCCGCCGGCAATGGGCTGCACCTTGGCGACCACCATCTCGCCCGAAATATCAATCCGCGCCAGCCCCTCGCCGGGCTTCCAGCTTGAGGCCACCCGCAACTGGCTGCCATCCGCAAAGCTTACCGTTGAGCCATCGTGATCCGCCTCGATTTTTATCGCAAAATCCTGCCCGGCCAGCGAGATTACAAAATCCTCGCCCACATGCCGCTCGTGGTTATCCAGACGCCCTGAAACCTGCGCCGCCCGAATTTCCGCCACCCGCATCATCGCCGAAGCCCCCGCCGCCAGTTGCTTGAGCACCGACTCGGGCAGCGTTGCCCCCTTAAAGCCGTCGGGGTATTCCTCGGCAATGAAAGCTGTGGTGATATCGCCCGATATGAAGCGCGGGTGGTCCATCACTGCGCTCAGAAACGGCAGGTTGTGGCCAATGCCCTCCAGCTCGAACCTGTCCAGCGCCTGACGCATATCGGCGATCGCGGTTGTTCTGTCCGGCGCCCATGTGCAAAGCTTGGCGATCATCGGATCATAAAACATGCTGATCTCGCCGCCTTCAAAAACCCCGGTATCATTGCGCACCCTGCCCTGCACCTCGGCGGGCGGGCGATACCGGGTGAGGCGGCCAATGGAAGGTAGGAAATTTCGGTAAGGATCCTCGGCATAAACCCGGCTTTCCATCGCCCAGCCATTGATGCCGATATCGCTTTGCTTGAGCGCCAGCTTTTCCCCCGCCGCCACCAGGATCATCTGCTCGACCAGATCAATGCCGGTGATTAGCTCGGTCACCGGATGCTCGACCTGAAGCCGGGTGTTCATCTCCAGAAAATAGAAATTCTGCTCGCTATCCACGATAAATTCTACCGTGCCGGCGCTGCAATAATCCACCGCCTTTGAGAGCGCCACCGCCTCCGCCCCCATTTTGGCACGGGTTTCGGGGGTGAGAAACGGGCTGGGGGCCTCCTCGATCACCTTTTGCTGGCGGCGCTGGATCGAACATTCGCGCTCATTGAGGTAAATGCAATTGCCGTGTTTATCACCCAGCACCTGAATCTCGATATGGCGCGGCTGGGTGATGAATTTTTCGATAAAAATCCGGTCATCGCCAAAGCTCGCCGCCGCCTCGTTTTTCGAGCTTTGGAAACCCTCGCGCGCCTCGTCGTCATTCCACGCGATCCGCATCCCCTTGCCACCACCGCCGGCGCTCGCCTTGATCATCACCGGATAACCGACCTGGCGCGAAATCGTCACCGCCTCGTCGGCATCTTCTATCAGCCCCATATGGCCCGGCACGGTCGAAACCCCTGCCTCCTCCGCCAGTTTTTTACTGGTTATTTTATCACCCATTGCCTTGATCGCACCAACGGGCGGGCCGATAAAGGCAATACCCGCCGCCTCCAGCGCTTCGGCAAATTTCGGGTTTTCACTCAAAAACCCGTAGCCAGGATGCACCGCTTCGGCTCCGGTTTCCTTAATCGCCGCCATAATTTTATCTATCACGATATAGCTTTCGGCAGCGGGGGGCGGGCCGATATACACTGCCTCGTCAGCCATTTTTACATGCAGGGCGTTCCGGTCCGCATCCGAATAAACCGCCACGGTTTTGATACCCATCTTCTGCGCGGTTTTGATCACCCGACAAGCGATCTCGCCACGATTGGCGATCAGTATTTTCTCAAACATCAGGCTATGCCCCTCGAAAAACAAAAAAGGGCCGCCCGCATGTGCAGGCAGCCCCGTAAGGTATAGTACGCGAAACCGCGGCTATATTAGCAGGTATTGGTCTGGTAACAGGCCGCGCCAGCCGCACCGCCAATCGCCGCCCCCGTGACCATATTACCCCCTGTGACACCAGCAATCCCTGCACCAAGCACCGCGCCCATGCCGGCGGTTTCACCAATGGTTGTGCAGGCCGAAAGCGTAAAGCCTGCCAGTATAAGGGCCGCAAATTTATTCCGAACAATCGAACGCATGATATTTCTCCCTGTGGTTCATCTTCCCAAGATGCACGGGCTTTCCCCGTCAAACCAGTCTTTTTTTGAGAACAACACAGCAAGTTGGCGGATTGTCGCGCAAATACTTTCACGGCTCCCCCCCTTCAAACATATCGGGAAAGCTCACCTTGGCGCGCTTCACGTCTATCCTGAGCATCGCTTCATAAGAGACTGGATCAAAAGAATTTTCGGCCGGCACCACCTCGCGGCCAAAAAACCAGCCAATCCGTCCGGCATCAAGATTTCCCCGCTCAAAGGGCTGGTCGCCAAAAGCCTCCCACAGGCAGGCCATAAACACTGTGTCAGCTTTTTTATCTATCGCTCGGCGATCCCGAAAGCGCTCGCGCGCCTTTAGCGGTGTCACCCCCCTCGGCGAGGCGCGGCGGATGGTAAACTGCAAGTCCGAGCCGGGCAAACGCCCCGGAAAGCCGCGATGTTTAAGCATATAAGGCAGGTTGGCCATATCAGGCGCTCCTTTTCAGGGGCGCAGATGGCCCGTTCAGTCGTCGTCCTTGCCCAGATTCATCACCGCGATAGCGGCCGAAACGCCGCCAAAAGTCAGCGCAGTCTGGAAAAATAAGATAAAGGTGGCAATACCGCTTTCGTCGCGCGCCAGCATATCGCCCACCCCGAGAAAATTGCTCCAGATGATGGCGAATACAAAGATCACGCCAATGGCAATACCATTTGCGGTGTGAAATATCAAAAAGCGCACCAGCTTGGGTGGATCGGGGAGTTTCATCGGCTTGGCCTTTATGTGTGGCCATAAGATACGCCGATTTTTCAAAGGTGCAAGAGGGGGGAGTTGTCGCAGACATATTCACGCCTCCTCCACCGGACCAATTTCAAGGCACAGGTTCTTGACCCGCTGAAACCTGAAACCCGACCACGTGTAAACATTCAACAGAGGCAGGCCCAGCGCCCGCTCCAATGAAATTTCAATCGTCGCAGCATCTTCGACGAGGAAGGATTCGATTTGCCTGGGTGGTGATTGCAATACCATCTCGCACACATCCTTGAAAGGGAACCCGTCGCGATTGGCCGGACCAGCCCCCCGCCACCGAAACCCCAAGCGCAAGTTTCCGCCCCCCGAAAGCTCACTAAACTGTGCCGTAGCAATGCGCCAATCCTCCAGCGGAGGCTCTAAATACGGGGCCAGACTGCAACTGTTGCTATCATAATCCATCTGCAAATCTTCAGCATCTCTGAACCGATATAAGAACCGACCGCCCCGCACAAAGCTGACTGTAATTTCCCCAATTGGCGCGGCGCGGTTTCGATTGCCAAATACCCCTTTGGTATTTCTCGCCATGTTGCAAACGGCCAGGGCAATGCCAGCCATGGCTTCAGCGCTATCTGCTTTGGGCCAGTCAACAAAAATTCTTTTCTGGTAAGTCTCCATCTCTTCAGACCACACCAAAGCCCCCATATAAACTGGGATGCTCGCCCCATCTGGCAAGTTCGCGGCACCAATCTGCTTCAGAGGTGGGTATTTAAGGTATACCCCGAAGCCACCCACAAATACGGCCATGATGGACAAGAATATGATCTTGGCCTTCAAGCTTACCCCGCTAGGGGGGGGCGGGCGGTCTTTGATTTGGTTCTCCATAATTACGGGCCCTATAGCGGAATGTTATCGTGTTTTTTCCACGGGTTGGTGAGTTTTTTATTGCGCAAGCTTGCAAAAGCCCGCGCCACCCGTTTCCTCGTGTTGCGCGGCATGATCACCTCGTCAATAAAGCCGCGCTCGGCGGCCTTGAAGGGGCTGGCGAAATTGGCTTCGTAATCCTTGGTCAGGGTCGCGATCTTATCGGTGTCGCCCAGATCAGCGCGGTGGATAATCTCCACCGCCCCCGCCGCGCCCATCACGGCGATCTGGGCGCTTGGCCACGCGTAGTTAAAATCGCCCCGCAGGTGCTTGGAGGCCATCACATCATAGGCGCCGCCGTAAGCCTTGCGGGTGATCACCGTCACCTTGGGCACCGTGGCCTCGCCATAAGCAAACAAAAGCTTGGCCCCGTGCTTGATCACCCCGCCATATTCCTGCGCGGTGCCGGGCAGAAAGCCGGGCACATCCACGAAGGTCAGGATCGGAATTTCGAACGCATCACAAAAGCGCACAAAGCGGGCGGCCTTGCGCGAGCTGTCAATATCCAAGCACCCCGCCAGCACCATCGGCTGGTTGGCCACCACACCCACCGTGCGCCCCTCAAGCCGGATAAACCCCGTCAGGATATTCTTGGCAAAATCTGCCTGAATCTCGAAAAAATCGCCCTCGTCGGCGGTCTTGCGGATCAGCTCATGCATATCGTAGGGGGTATTCGGGTTGTCCGGCACCAGCGTATCGAGGCTCTCTTCCACCCGATCATGAGCATCAAAAAATGGCCGTTCGGGGGGCTTTTCCCGGTTGTTAAGCGGCAAAAAGTCAACCAAGCGGCGGACCTCTATCAACGCCTCGATGTCGTTGTCAAAAGCGCCATCCGCGACCGAAGATTTACTGGTATGGGTCTTGGCACCGCCCAGCTCTTCGGCGGTAACCACTTCATTCGTCACGGTTTTTACCACGTCAGGGCCGGTAACAAACATATAAGAGCTATCGCGCACCATAAAAATAAAGTCGGTAATCGCAGGCGAATAAACCGCGCCACCCGCGCATGGTCCCATAATGACGCTGATCTGCGGGATCACCCCGCTGGCCTCGATATTTTTCTGAAACACATCGGCATAGCCGCCAAGCGCATCCACGCCCTCTTGAATACGTGCCCCGCCTGAGTCATTCAACCCAATCAACGGCGCGCCGTTTTTCATCGCCATATCGGCCACCTTGACGATTTTTTGCGCATGTGTGGCCGAAAGAGAACCACCCAGCACGGTGAAATCCTGCGAAAAAACATAAACCATGCGGCCATTGATCGTGCCCCAGCCCGTCACCACGCCATCACCGGGGTATTTTTGTTTTTCCATGCCAAAATCGGTGCAGCGATGAGCAACAAACATGTCAAACTCCTCAAAGCTGCCAGAATCAAGCAATACCTCAAGCCGTTCGCGCGCGGTCAGTTTGCCTTTGGAGTGCTGCACATCGATGCGGCGCTGTCCCCCGCCCAGCCTGGCTTCGGCACGGCGGGTTTCAAGCTGTTCGAGTATGGTTTGCATGGGGCCTCCCTGAGGGTTTTCATAGCAGCTTAGGCCAATAAAAGCTTATGTGAAAGCGAGGATTGGCAAATTTGCAAATTTATGTATAGTCAGATCAGTATTTTTGCGAATTTGCGAAAGGCACGTCATGGCAACCCAAAAACTATACGCCGGTGTAAAGCTGCGCGAAGTGCGCCAAAAGCGAGGATTGACCCAAAAGACCTTTGCCGAAAAACTGGGCATTTCACTTTCATACCTTAACCAGATGGAAAACAACCACCGCCCGATTTCAGCCACCGTGGTGCTGGCCATGGCGCAGGAATTCGGCTTTGATGTCACCGAGCTTTCCGTGGCCGAGGCCGATCGCATGGTGGTGGACATGCGCGAAGCCCTCGCCGATCCGCTATTTGGCGACCCTCCGCCGCTGGAAGACCTGCAACTCACCGCCTCCAACGCACCAGCGCTGGCCCGCGCCTTTCTCAACCTGCACCGCGCTCACCGCCACGCCCAGGACCGCCTTGCTTCGTTAAACGAAGCCTTGGGCCATGAAAGCACCACCCTTGACCCCCAACCATGGGAAGAGGTGCGCGATTTCTTCCATTATTGCGACAATTATATCGACGCCGTTGATCGCGCTGCCGAAAGTTTTGCCAGCCGCACGGGCCTTGGCAATGGCACCCATATAGCCCTGCTTGAGCGCCACCTTTCACGCCAACACGGGATAGAGCTGCGTTTTCAAAAAACCACCCTGCGCCAGTTTGAAAACAATATCCTTGGCATAAGAGCAGATGCCCCCAAATCAACCCAAGCCTTTCAGATCGCCCATCAAATTGCGCTGATAGAGCATGAGGTCCTGCTGGAATCCACGCTGGATTTTGCCAAATTCGTCACACCACAAGCCCGTGCGATTTGCAAAATCGGCCTCGCGAATTACTTTGCAGGTGCCGCCCTGCTGCCCTACGGCCTGTTTTTGGCCGCCGCGCAATCCCTGCGCCATGATCTCGACCTGCTGGCCGAACGATTCGGTGCCAGTATCGAGCAGGTGGCGCACAGGCTTTCAACCCTACAACGGGCGGGGGCAAAAGGTGTGCCGTTTTTCTTTGTCCGTGTTGATCAGGCGGGCACCATTACCAAGCGCCATTCGGCCACGCGGCTGCAATTCGCCCGTTTTGGCGGAGCCTGCCCGCTGTGGAATGTGCATCGTGCCTTCGAAACCCCGACGCGATATCTGCGCCAACTGGCCGAAACGCCGGACGGACGGCAGTATTTTTGCCTCGCCAAGGATATCACCAAGCCCGGCGGTGCTTATGGCGCGCCCAAGCCGCGCTTTGCCATTGGCCTTGGCTGCGAGGTGAGCCACGCCAAATCCCTTGTCTATGCGGATGATTTTGATCTCGAAAATAGCGCTGCCTTTGAGCCAATCGGCATTTCCTGCCGAATTTGCGAGCGCAAAACCTGCCACCAGCGCGCGGTGCCGCCACTGGCCAAACCGCTGCATATCAACCCGATGCAGCGCGGCACCCTCCCCTATGAAATTGGTTGATTGCCGCCGCAGGGCCACGCTAAGGTAACGAAAAAGGGAATACCATGGAACTGACCGGAAGCCGCATCATAAAGGCCAGCCGCGCGGAGGTTTGGCAGGCGCTAAATGACCCAGAGGTGCTCAAAGCCGCCATCCCCGGCTGCACGGAGCTGACCCGCGATGCGGATGGCGGCTTTAGCGCCGTTGTCACCCAAAAGGTTGGCCCGGTGAAGGCGACCTTCAAAGGCGCTGTGACCCTAAGCGATATTGTGGAGCTGGAAAGCTATACGATTAGCGGTGAAGGCAAAGGCGGCGCAGCAGGCTTTGCCAAGGGCGGGGCCAAGGTGCGGCTGGTGGATGTGGAAGGTGGCACCGAGCTTTTTTATGAGGTCGAGGCGCGCGTGGGCGGCAAGCTCGCGCAGCTCGGCTCGCGGCTGGTGGATGGCTTTGCCAAAAAGATGGCCGACAAGTTTTTCGCCAATTTTCAGGCCGCTCTGGAGGGGTCGGAGGCCGAAGCACCAGCAGTGGCCCAGAAAAAAGGTTTCTGGCAATGGCTGCTGGCATTGTTCAAAAAGTAGGAGCCCCTCTCACTCGGGCTTGATAAGCCCCGAAAACCCGGCCACCGCCACTAGGCTGAAAAACCAGCCAAGCGCAATGTGCGCCCACAGATAGGTGCGGGCGGCAATGCCGCTAATGCCGTGGCGGGCATCGGGAATCCACGCATCCTGCATTTCAAGGTCAACAATCGGCAGCAGGGTATCGGCTGAATAGATAAACGGGTTAAAAATAGGATAGCTTTGCCCCGGCTCGCTGAGCAGATAGCACCATTTTTGCGAAGCCGCATCCGCGCAGCCCATCCATGCTTGTGATTGCCACACCAGCAAAGAGCCGGGTTTTACCGCGCCGGCAAGATCAGCCAGTATAAAAACCAGCATCCCGAAAAGCATCAGCCCGGCCAGCCAGATGATAGAAAGCGAAGGCCGGTGGCCGTATCCGGCGCTGACCTTTAGCAGCCAGTTCCAGCCCTTGCGCCACCAAGGCGGGTTTTGCGCGGCGCGTTGCAGGCGTTCTTTTTCGATCATCACCTCGCGCGCATCTTCGCGGTGCCCCGTTTCACGCAGCACCTTGGCCAGTTGCTCATAAGGCTGCGGGCTAAAACCACGGGCGTGTTTGATCTTGGCCAGCCATTCAAGGCGGGTCTTGGCATCCAGCGGAACGCCCTCACCAAGAATGGACCCATAGCGAAACCGATCAATATAAATGCTTTCCGCCGCGCTTGGCCAACATTCCGCTGCATCACACAGCGCCGCAACCGACGCCCCGGCAAGGCTGATATCCCCGTTTATTTCAACGCCCTTCCGCAGAAAAAACCCGCCCTTGACCACCAGCCCATCAGCAATAAAAGCATATCCATGCGGCTGGCCATCCGCGCCCGATGAGGCGTTGAACTTTGCACCATCGCATTCAAGCCCCCCACCCAGCTTTGCCCCAACCAGCCGCACCACGCCTTTGACCTCAACCTCGCGCAGGGAAACACTACCCTTGGTCTCCAGCTGGTCAGCCTTCAGCCCCTGTGGCAGGTATGACCCATTCAAAAGCAGGTTTTGCATTTTGGCGCTTCGAAAAACCGGCGCGCTGTCAAACCGGCAGTCAAACAGCGCCAAATCACCGGGCAAGGTGCAGCCATTCAGATCAAGCACATCTTTGATATGCGCACCTTTAATCCGCAAACCCTTTTCATGCAGGCGGCAGCTATCGCAACCGCCCAGCGCCAGATAGCGGATGAATGCTGCGCGCACCGTATAATCATCATCCCGCTCAGGGGACAGCAGGTCGTGGTGAATAGTGATATCTTCACCGCTATCCAGCTCAGCAACAATTTGCTGCTCCGCTTTGAACAGCTCTCCAAAATCTTCAAGCTTGCGCAGTGCTTTCATCTTGCCTCCTGTAGGGTCGGGCCTCACCTCACCTTAATCATCTCCATCAATCAACAGTTGCATCACCCGTGAGGCCAGCCGCAAGCTGTGGGTCGGGTCATCCGCTGCCACCGGCATGCTGGCGTCATAGGCACAGCGAATCACAGCGGCAATTGGCGGGCGCACGATGGCCATGTTGTTAGCTTCAATAATCCCTATGGGTGATTTCAGCAAAAACGCGCTCTCCGACCACAGCAAAATCGAGCGCGCCATCTGGTCGGTGGCCAGCGCCTGCACCGAAAGCTTGGCCATTTCAGCATCCACCTTGATCAGCAGGATGCACATTTTAATGCCACCTTGCTCGTCAAAGGCAAAGTGGCGATACTGGTTTGCCCCCGCGCGGTTAAGCTGGCCAACCAGCCCCTCCAGCCCCGGCATCATTTTATCGAGGTCCGGCACCTCGGCTATTTCCTCCCATTTCGAGCAGAAAAACACCAGAAAATTCGCGCCCAGCTCGGGGTCCATTTCGACCAGTTTCATATTGGCAATACCCGCCACGGCGGCAAAAGCCTCCTTGATGGCATCTAGCGATTTATCGTCAGTGCCAAAAACCACCGGCGCAATCGGGCGGCCCCAGCGGGCAAAGCGGTATTGGTTATCATGGCTGAAAAGCGCCTCGATCTGGCGCGCGTCAAAACCGTCATTAATCATATTAGTCTCCAAAAAGATCATCCGCGCGCGGGGCCGCCAGCCCGAGGTGTTTCCACGCTTTGGCCGCCAGCATCCGCCCGCGCGGGGTGCGTTGTATAAGGCCTTGCTGCAACAGAAAAGGCTCGATGACCTCCTCAATAGCATCCCTTGCCTCCGATAGCGCTGCGGCAATTGTTTCCACCCCCACGGGGCCGCCGCCGTAGTTTTCGGCCAGCAGTTTAAGGTAGCGGCGGTCCGCACTGTCCAGCCCCAGATCATCGACCCCGAGGCGCGTCAGCGCGATATTGGCGATCTCTTCGGTGACCTTGCCATTGCCCTGCACGATGGCAAAATCAACCACCCGGCGCAAAAGCCGCCCCGCCACACGGGGGGTGCCACGGGCGCGGCGCGCAATTTCCATCGCGCCGTTGGGGGTGGCGTCAGCCTTCATCAGGCGGGCAGCACGGGTGACGATCTGGATAAGTTCTTCGGTGTTATAAAACTCAAGGCGGGTCGGGATGCCAAAACGGTCCCGCAAGGGCGTGGTCAGCAGGCCAAGGCGGGTGGTGGCCCCGACCAAGGTAAACGGCTGCAAATCAATCCGCACCGTGCGCGCAGCCGGGCCTTCGCCGATCACCAGATCCAGCTCGAAATCCTCCAGCGCAGGATAAAGGATTTCCTCCACCGCCGGATTCATACGGTGGATTTCGTCAATGAACAGCACATCGCGCTCATCCAGATTGGTCAGAATAGCGGCAAGATCCCCGGCCTTGGCCAGCACCGGCCCGCTGGTCATACGAAAGTTCACCCCAAGCTCGCGGCTGATAATCTGCGCGAGGGTGGTTTTGCCCAGCCCCGGCGGGCCGTAAAACAGCGTGTGGTCCATCGCCTGCCCGCGCCGCTTGGCGCTCTCGATAAACACGGCCAAATTTGCCCGCGCCTCGGCCTGCCCGATGAATTCATCCAGCACTTGCGGGCGCAGGGCGCGGTCGGCGTCTTGGGGCTGCTCTTCGGGGCGCAGGGTTTGGTCAGGTTCCATATCATCTACCCTTTCGGTGCCAGCAGCCGCAGCGCATTACGAATAAGATCAGACGCCCCGCCCTCCCCCGCCTGCGAAATCGCGGCGGCAGCATCGCCATGGCCATAGCCGAGATTGACCAGCGCCGAAAGCGCATCAGCTTGAGCGTTGCCAACCATATCCGGCGTGGTATCAACCACCTCGTATTCCTCGGGCTTGGCAAGACTTTCGGCCTTGGGCGCATCCACCACTTTGGTCGCCGCCCCGCCCATCGCCATTACCTTATGGGCTTTGTCTTTCAGCTCCAGCACCACGCGCTGCGCCAGCTTTGGCCCCACGCCCGGTGCGGCTTTTATCGCGGCCTGATCGCCAAGGGTAATGGCGCGGCTCACACCATCCGCCCCGAGCGTGCCCATGATCGCCAGTGCCGCCTTGGCCCCCACGCCCTGCACACTCACCAAAAGCCGGTGCCATTCGCGCTCGCCCATGCTGGGAAAGCCGAAAAGCTGGAGCAGGTCTTCGCGCACCAGAAGCTCGGTAAACAGCGCTGCCGGGGCACCCAAGGGGGGCATGGCGGCAAGGGTGCGCGAGGATACATAAACCACATAGCCCACCCCGCCGGTGTCGATCATCACATGATCCGCGCCGATATAATCAAGCCTGCCAGATATTTTGCCGATCATGCGCTTGCCCTTTCAATGGCGGATTGCAGGCGGCCTGCGAACCGCGCGTGGTGCGTATGGCAAAGTGCAATCGCCAGCGCATCAGAGGCATCCGCATTGGCAATATGAATGCCCGGAAGCTGGAGCCGCACCATATGCTCCACCTGTTTTTTATCGGCGTGCCCCACCCCCACCACCACCTTTTTCACCGCATTGGGCGCATATTCCGCCACCTCAAGACCTGCCTTGGCGGGCACCAGCAGGCAGATACCACGGGCTTGCCCGAGCTTCAGTGTGCCCGCCGCGTCTTTGTTCACGAACGTATGCTCCACCGCTGCGGTTTCTGGTTGATAACACACCATTACCTCACTCAACTGCATGTAAAGGCTTAGTAAACGCTCAGAAAGGTCATCGCCCTCCGAGGCACAGACACCATTGGCAACATGGGTGATTTTGCTACCCACAGCATCCACCACCCCCCATCCGGTGCGCCTTAAGCCCGGATCAATCCCTATCACCCGCATGTGCCTGCTCCTTTATGTTTTTCAACACCTAGCACGAAACAGGAACAAACACCAAGCCAAAACCCATATGATTTGCGCCGTGTGCGGTTTGGATGTTTTAACGGTGTAGCGAGGCCTACATGCCTTATACCCGCCGGGCCTTTTCCCGGCAATGGGGGCGCCAGCCTGCACCGGCCTCCATGCTCGGGCCGCGATTATGGCCGATCAGGCTCATGCGTCAAAGTCCTTCAGCCGTGCGACATAGCGCGCCAATGTGTCGATCTCGAGGTTGACAGCATCTCCCGCCTTGACGCTGTGCCATGTTGTGTGCGCTTTGGTGTGGGGGATGATATTCACCCCGAAGCGGCAGCCCTCTACATCATTAACCGTCAGCGATGTGCCATTGAGCGCCACCGACCCTTTGGGCGCAATAAACCGCGCCAGCGCAGCCGGTGCCTCGAATTCAAAGCGCGTGCTTTCACCTTCATCCCGGGTGGAGAGCACCTGCGCCACCCCGTCCACATGCCCCGATACGATATGCCCGCCCAGCTCGTCCCCCAGCTTCAGCGCCCGTTCGAGGTTGAGCTTTGTGCCCACAGGCCAGGCGGTATTTGCAGTAAGGATATTGGTTTTCCCCAGGCTTTCCGCAGAAATATCCACATCAAACCAGCTTTCACCCTTATCGACTACAGTAAGGCAAATGCCGTCACAGGCGATCGAAGCGCCGATATCCACCCCGCCCGTTTCATAGCGCGTGCCGATCCGCACATGCAGGTCTCCGCGCATTTCAACCTGCAAAACCTCGCCAATATCGGTAATAATTCCGGTAAACATTTTTTGCCCTCACAGCCTTTTTCTGCCCCTTGGTAGCAAGCGATCTGCGCCGCGGCAAGGCATGGGCGTATATTGGTTGTGAGACTCGGTGATATTACATATAGAAAAAGAAATAATTGTAATCGAGAGCCGTGTGTCGCATTCAACCCGTCATTTTTTGTTTCTGCAAGGTCCCCACGGCCCGTTTTTCGGCCAGCTCGGCGCAGCGCTACAGGCTGACGGGCACGCAGTGTTCAAGGTCGGCTTTAACCGTGGCGACAGGTTTTTTTGGCCCCGCCGCTTGCCCTATACCCCCTATCGCGGCGACGAGTCGGGCTGGGCCAAGGCGCTGGAAAGACTGATCAAGGTAAATGCTATCACCGATATCGTAATTTATGGCGATGCGCGTCCGCTCCATGCGGCTGCGGTAACGGCAGCCAAAGCCCACGGGCTGAAGCTGCACTGCTTTGAAGAAGGCTATCTGCGCCCGTTCTGGGCAACCTACGAGCGCAATGGCGCCAACGGAAACTCGCCCCTGATGGCCCTGGGCATTGAGAAAATGCGCGATATTCTTGGTGATGACGCCCCAAGGCTCGCAAAAACCCCCGCCCAATGGGGACCTCTCTGGCATCATATTTTTTATGGTGCGGTTTTTCACCTGAACCTGCTGTTTCCCTCAAAAACCTATGCGCGCTACCAACCCCATCGCGTGGTGTCGGTCCGGCAGGAGTTTTTGGCTGGCCTGCGCGCCATGGCCACCCTGCCGCTACATTCGATCAACCGGCGGCTCGCAACACAACGGCTTTTCAAGCGTAAAGATCCCTATTTTTTAGGGCTTTTGCAGCTCGGACACGATAGTTCCATCCTCAGCCATTCTGCCTTTGATACCAACAAACAATTTGTCGATTTGTGCATCAAGGAGTTTTCGCGCGGGGCCAGCGCCCCTTTGCGACTGGTCTTCAAAACCCATCCTCTGGATGACGGCCGCGACAAGCTCGACCGGCATATCCGCACCACAGCCACCCGCCACAATGTTGCCGACCGAGTGGATTTCATTCAGGGCGGCAAACTTGGCGCACTCCTTGATCGGGCAACCGGTGCCATCACCATCAATTCCACCGCCGCCCAGCAGGCGCTGTGGCGCGGCCTGCCGGTGCGCGCAACCGGAAATTCTGTTTTCAAGAAAGGCCAGCTGGTTTCTCGCCAGCCTCTGGCCGAATTTTTCAAATCCCCGACCCCGCCAGACAGGGAATCCTACCTTGTTTATCGGGCGTTTTTACTGCAAACATCGCAAGTGCCGGGCGGCTACTACACCAACGAAGGCCGCATGGCCCTGATATCGCGCGTGGTCAATATGATGTTGGCAGAGGAAGATCCCTATTCCAGCTTTATCCACCGCCATGTGGCAAAAACGACCCAGAAATAAACAACTCAGCCACCACCTAGCAAACCGCTGGTTTTTTTGCGCAGCGCGCACTATGGTAGTGTCAATAATGCGTAAAAAGCGCAATAAATATTGCTGGCCGGATATCTAATGACAGGTAGAAACATTGGGAAAACATAACACTACCAGCCGGAAAGTGCGGCTTGCCGCGCTAATGAGTATGTTGCTGGTACTGGGCGCCTGTGGCCTGCCACGCTCCGGCCCCTCGCAGGCCGAGATCATGGCCGGTTCGGTCGAGAATGGCGGTAGCACCAATATCGTGATGGTCGATGACCGTGTCGCCCGCGCCGCAACCCTGAGCCAGCCGCTTGGTTTTTCACGCAGCTTTCTTAATGCCGGTCTCGCGGCCGTAGACCGGATCCGCGCCGGTGATCTTATTACAATCACCATCTGGGAAAATGTCGACAATGGCCTGCTAGCCGAGACGGGGGCCAGCTCGACCACCCTGAGCGACATCGAAGTCGACCAACTCGGAAATATTTTTGTGCCCTATGCAGGCACAATCCGCGCTTCCGGGCGCACCCCCGAAGGATTGCGCACCGACATAACCCGTGAGCTGGAGCGCCAAACCCCTGACCCGCAGGTTGAAGTGCGGCGCAAGCCCGGCAATGGTGCCGCGGTCAATGTTGTGGGCGGGGTAAACAAGCAGGGTGTCTATCTGCTTCATGCAGCCTCCCGCCGGCTCACCGCCATGCTGGCCAGTGCGGGCGGGATATCTCTCGACCCCGCCGGCACCAAGGTCATCGTGCAACGCGGCAATGAATCAGGCGCCATCTGGCTGCGTGATCTCTACTCAAACCCGAAAAACGACATCACCCTGCGCGCCAATGACCGGATTATCGTTGAAAAGGACGAGCGCTATTTCTCCGTGCTGGGCGCCACTACGGGGCAAGCGCGCATAGATTTCACCAGCCGCAACCCAAGTATCGTGGATGCGCTTTCACTTATAGGCGGGCTAAACAGCCGGATCGCCGACCCGCGCGGGATATTCATCTTTCGCATGGAGACGGCTGACATCGCCAACAAGGTGCTTGACACCACCCAATTCACCACCCCGCAGCGCGTTGCCTATGTAATAGATTTGACGACAGACGAGAGTATTTTTACGGCACAGACCTTCAAAATCCGCGATCGCGATACGATCTATGTCACTGAAGCTCCATTTGTGGGCTGGACACGGGTGCTTGAATCCATCGCCGGAACGGTGAATACTCTGGATAGCCTCGCAACTGTAGCGAGTGCGCTCTAGGGCTTTGGGCCGAACAAAGGATTAACAGTGCAAAAACTGGCGGTCTACACGCTTGGCTTCCTGCAGGTTCCCTATATCCGCAAAATGCTGCGTATTACGGGCTGGCAGGTGCAGCTCGGGCCTTTGGCACCTAATGCCGCGGCTGTCGGTGTCTGGGGCAGAAAGCCGCGGGCGCAGCGGGGGATCAAAGCCTCAAGCCGCCGTGGCCTGCCGCTGCTAAGCGTGGAAGACGCTTTTTTGCGCTCGGTTCACCCCGGACCAAAAAGCGCACCTGCCGGGCTGGTACTGGATAATATCGGCATTTTCTTTGATGCCAGCCAGCCCTCGCGCCTCGAAAATATCCTGAATTTTGAACCACTGAACGACCCGGCCGAGATCAAGCGCGCGCGCGAGGGCATCGCCTTTTTGCGCCATTACGGGCTATCAAAGTATAACCCTGTGCCGCGCGGCAACCAAAACACCCCCGCGCCCGGCTATGTGCTGGTGGTTGACCAAACCCGAGGAGATGCCTCGATCACTTGCGGCATGGCCGCAGACCACACATTCGCCACCATGCTGGCCAAGGCTCGCGTGGACCACCCGAAAAAACGTATCGTCATCCGCACCCACCCCGCAGTCGGCCCCCGTGCCAAACAGGGGCATTTCGGGCTGGCCGATCTGGATGCCCGCACCAGTATTACCAGCCAGCCAATAAACCCGTGGGACCTGCTCGAAGGCGCTTTGGCGGTTTATTGTGTCACCTCGCAGCTTGGCTTTGAAGCCATATTGGCCGGTCACCGGCCTGTGGTATTCGGCATACCTTTTTATGCCGGATGGGGGCTGAGTGACGACCAGCAAAGCTGCACGCGCCGCCAGCGCCAGCTTAGTGTCGAGCAGTTGTTTATCGGGGCAATGCTGCGCTATCCGGCATGGGTGGACCTTGCCTCCAGCCAGCCTTGCAGCTTCGAGAGCGCGGCTTTGGCGCTGCTGGCCCGCGCGCGACATCATTGGCTAAGTGCTACGCCCAGCGTCGCGGTCGGCATGCGCAGCTGGAAGCGACAACAGATATCAAGGTTTTTATCACGGGCCATTTTCAGCCCGCCGTCACAGGCAGCCAACGCGGCAAAAAAACGCGGCGCGCGGGTGGTTGTCTGGGCCAATCAGCAGGATCAGGCGCTCAAAACTGCCTGCGCGACCAACAATGTAGCGCTTTGGCGCATGGAAGACGGATTTTTGCGCTCGCGCGGGCTGGGCGCGGCGCTGACACCGGCCGAATCGGTGGTGCTTGATGATCTTGGCATTTATTACGACCCCACACGCCCTTCACGGCTGGAACGCTTGATCGAGGATTCGGTTCACCTTCCAGAGGTCGCACTGATCCGCGCACGCCGTCTCATCAAGCAGGTGGTAGCGGAAAATATTACCAAATACAACCTGAAGATAGCCACGCCCGATTTTTTCATTCCCTCCGGCAGGCAGGTTATTCTCGTTCCCGGACAGGTCGAGGATGACGCCTCTATCCGCCTTGGCGCAGGCGAGGTTTGCACCAATCTAGGGCTGCTTCAGGCCACTCGCCGCGCCAATCCCGACGCATTTATCATCTATAAACCCCACCCCGATGTCGAAGCAGGGCTGCGGTCGGGCTTGGTGAAAAACCCGACCGCACTGGCGGATGTGGTAGCGAATAATGCCCCGATCGTCCCCCTGCTCGATATTGCCGACGAGATCTGGACCATGACCTCCCTCACCGGTTTCGAGGCCCTGCTGCGGGGGAAAAAAACCACCTGTCTCGGTATGCCGTTTTACGCTGGCTGGGGCCTGACGAACGACCTTTCTCCCCCCTGTCCACGCCGCCACGCCCGCCCGGACCTTGCCGCGCTGGCCCATGCGGTATTGATAGATTACCCGCTCTATCTCGACCCGAAAACCGGCAGGGCCTGCACGCCGGAATTACTGGTAATTCGCTTAAAAAATGGTAAAGGAAAGCGGCACACTCGCCTGAAGTTACTGTCAAAAATACAAGGACGCCTTGCCTCGTTCGCCCACCTGTGGCGCTAGGGTTTAGCCGCCGGATGGCTGCTGTTATATATCTCCATCAGGCGGGTCTGGTCCAGACTGGTATAAATCTGAGTGCTGGAAAGGGAGGCATGGCCGAGCAGCTCCTGAATGGTGCGCAAATCTCCGCCCGCCTCCAGCAAGTGGGTGGCAAACGAGTGGCGCAGCGCGTGTGGCGTGGCAGTGGCCGGCAGACCGAGCTGTCCGCGCAACCCTTCCATCAGCTTTTGAATGGCCCGCGCCCCCAGCCGCTTGCCGCGCACCCCGATAAACAGCGGCCCGTCATCAGCAAGATCGTGGGGGCAGGCTTTGAGGTAGGCTTCCACCCCTGCCCGCGCGACCGGCAGCACCGGTAATATCCGCTCTTTGTTGCCCTTGCCTATGATCCGCAAAACCTCGGGTAAGGGGGCGGCAGCACGGTTCAACCCCAGTGCTTCCGATATTCGCATACCGCAACCATAAAGCAGTAATATTACAGCGGTATCGCGCGCAGCCACCCATGGCTCTTGATGCTGAATATCAACCTGTGCGAGCATTTCACGAGCATCTCCAGCCGCTACTGGCCGCGGCAAATTTGGCTTTACCCTTGGGCCGCGCATCGAGGGAACAGCCGCGTTTTCAATCCCTTCCATCTCAAGCAGCCAGCCATAAAACCCCTTCACCGCAGACAGTGCCCGTGCGAGGCTGCGCGCTGATAGCCCGCGCCCGCGCGCATCGGCCATCCACGCCCGCATATCGCGCACACCGACAGCTCCCAGCGCCGAAAGCCCGACATCACCCCCGTGATAGCGGTTTAAAAAGCCGAGAAACCCGCTCACATCACGCTGGTATGCCTCTATTGTTTTTGGGCTTTTTCCCTGCACCTGCGCGGCCAAAAGCCAGCGCTGCATCAAATCCAGCGCTTGCGCCGAGCCGCTCACGCCACCCAGCGGCGTAAAATACGCTCAAAAGCCTCGGCGAAAAATGTCAGCAGGTCTACCCCTTGTTCGGGGCTGAAGCGGTCGGTATTTTCAGAGCCAAAGGCCAGGAGCGCCGGAAGTTGCTTTTGCCCAAGGTCCAGGCGCAGCAATGCTTCGGATTTTACCCGACCGGCAGCGGCAGTAAACACCTTGGATTTGTTTGGACCAGCCAGGCGCAGCGTAACTTTGCGCAGGGCAATATCACGGCCATTGGTAACGATCTCGCGAATCGCCCCCGGCTCCAGCGGGGTGATTACCGCATGGGGCAGCTCGTTGCTCTGGGATTTGCGCTCGATGCAAAGCCGCACCATATCAACCCCCAATATATTAGCGACCTCGCTTTGCAGCACATCAAGAAAGCTCTGGAAATCGCGCGGCTCAAGCACCGAAAGCACGGCGCGCTGCACCTGACTGGTGCCCGCCATATTGTCATAGGCGGCAGCAATCACACTGGCATGGGTATCTTCCAGCCGTTCCAGCCGCTGCTCCAGCCGCTCCAGAAAGACATTGCGCAGGTCAACCACGCGCTCGCCATTAACCGCATCTTGCGCGTGCAAAAGCGCGCGCATCACGTCGCTATCATCCAGCACCACCGAAGGGTCGCTCAGAATATCGGCTTTAAGTTTTTTGATCGCGTCGCTCATCTTGTCCTCGAATAAGCTAGGGGCCTCAAAGAATCTGCTGGCCGGTTTTGGCCCAGTCGGCCATAAAGGCTTTCAGGCCCTTTTCTGTCAGCGGGTGGTCGGCGAGCTTTTTCAGCACCTCCGGCGGGGCGGTCACCACATCGGCACCGATCAGCGCTGATTGGGTCACATGGTTAACCGTGCGCACCGAGGCCACGAGAATCTCGGTTTTGAACAGGTAATTGTCATAGATGGTACGAATTTCGTCAATCAGGTCCATACCGTCGAGGTTTATATCATCGAGCCGTCCCACGAAGGGCGAAATAAATGTTGCGCCAGCCTTGGCGGCCAGCAATGCTTGGTTGGCAGAAAAGCACAGCGTAACATTAACCATGGTGCCTTCGTCCGACAGGGTTTTGCAGGCCTTTAGCCCTGCCCATGTCAGCGGCACTTTTACTGCGATGTTTTCGGCGATTTTTGCAAGCTTGCGGCCCTCGGCTATCATGTCTTCGGCACCGGTTGCCACCACTTCGGCACTAACCGGCCCATCAACCAGCGCGCAGATCTCTTTGGTCACCTCGAGTATATCGCGCCCCGATTTCAGGATCAGCGAAGGGTTGGTAGTAACCCCGTCAACCATGCCGGTTTCATTCAGCTCCGCAATGGCGTCAATATCCGCGGTATCTACAAAAAATTTCATGCCTGTCATCCGTTTATTATGCGCTCCCCGCGAGCGGTTTCGCTATACCATATCCCAAGGATTCGGTGGATGGAAGCCAACATGACACAGCCAGAGGATTTTAATGAAGGAGAAGCGGTGGCCGTACTGACCACCGAGCCGGTAGAGCGCCTGCTTGATTATCTTGCACCAACGGGCGGGGTCAGCATCGGGAGACTTGTCAAGGTGCCGCTGGGACCAAGGCAGGTGATCGGGGTGGTTTGGGGAAAAGGCACAGGGTTTGCGCCGGAAAAGCTGCGCAAAATCAGTACAGTCTCCGACGCGCCGGCCATTACCGGCGAAATGCTTGATTTCATCAAAAGGGTGGCAGATTATAATGTTGCGCCGCTAAGCGCGGTATTGCGCCTCGCCACCCGCGCGCCGGGCCTGCTGGACCCGCCCGCCAAGCGCAAGCTCGTATCCCTCAGCGGATTAATACCGGCCAAGCAAACCGCCGCACGCAAAAAGGTGATAGCATTTTTGCAAGCCGGGGGCGGGCGGCCTTTTGCGCCCGTCGAGCTGGCTCAATTTGCCGGTGTGTCGCAAGGGGTGGTTACCGGCCTGATAAAACAAGGGGTGCTTTTGGTAGAGGATGCCCCGAGAGACCTGCCCTACCCCAGGCTTGACCCCGCCCATAAAGGCAAAGCGCTTTCCGCACTGCAAAGCAAAGCCGCCAAAGCCCTGCGAAAATCCGTGCAGAGCCGGACCTATCATACCACCTTGTTAAAGGGGGTTACCGGCTCTGGCAAAACCGAGGTGTACCTAGAGGCTGTGGCCGAGGTGTTAACGCAAGGCCGCCAAGGGCTGGTGCTCTTGCCCGAAATTGCCCTGACGGTGGATTTTATTGCCCGACTGGAGGCACGCTTTGGCGCGCGCCCCGCCGAATGGCACTCGGGCGCGACCATGTCCGAGCGCCGCCGCTGCTGGCGGGCGGTGGCTATGGGCGAGGCGCAGCTGGTGGTCGGGGCGCGCTCGGCGCTGTTTTTGCCCTTTTTCGACCTTGGGCTGATTGTGGTTGATGAGGAACATGACGGCTCCTACAAACAAGAAGAAGGGGTATATTATCATGCCCGTGATATGGCGGTGCTGCGCGCCTCGATCAGCGGTGCCGGTGTGATACTGGCCACTGCCACCCCGAGCCTGGAGACATGGGCCAATGCCGAGGCCGGCAAATATATCCGCCTCGATCTGCCCGAGCGCTTTGGCACTGCCAAGCTGCCCGAAATGGCGGCAATAGATATGCGCAGCGAGAAAATGCAGCCCAACCAGTGGATATCCCCCACCCTGCGCGAGGAGATGCGCAAGGTTTATGGCGAGGGTAGCCAGTCTTTACTGTTTCTCAACCGGCGCGGCTATGCGCCGCTAACCCTGTGCCGCGCTTGCGGCGAGCAGGTCGGCTGCGAAAGCTGCGATGCCCGCATGGTCGAGCACAAGTTTCAAAACCGGCTGGTCTGCCACCAGTGCGGCGCCACAAAACCTATCCCCGATACCTGCCCCTCTTGCGAGGTCAGCGGCAAAATGACCGCGCTGGGACCAGGGGTGGAGCGCATAGCCGAAGAGGTGGCAGAGGTCTTTCCCGATGCGCGGGTGGAGATACTTTCGTCTGATCTGTCGGATTCAGCCCGCGGGCTGAAAGAGCGAATAGAGGCGATTGCGGCGGGCAAGGCCGATATTATCATCGGCACGCAGATGGTAGCCAAAGGCCATAACTTTCCGCACCTGACGCTGGTCGGGGTGATAGATGCCGACCTCGGCCTGCAAGGCGGAGATTTGCGGGCAGCAGAAAAAAGCTTTCAGCTCATCCGGCAGGTGGCAGGGCGAGCCGGCAGGGCCGAAAAACCGGGCCGCGCACTGCTGCAAAGCTTTCAGCCCGGCCACCCTGTGATCGAGGCGATCCTGTCTGGCGACGAGGAGGCCTTTTGGCAGACCGAAGCAAAGGCGCGGCTCGAGGCCGGCATGCCCCCCTATGGCCGGCTTGCGGGGGTGATTATTTCCAGCCCGAAACAGGCGGATGCATTTGATATAGCAAACCGGTTGGCGCGAAATGCCCGGCCATTGCTGAATATCGGCGCCCGGGTTTTTGGCCCTGCCGCCGCCCCCATTGCCAAGGTGCGCGACCACTACCGTGTGCGCCTGCTGGTAAAAGCCGCCAAAGGTGCGCCGCTACAGCGGGCATTGCGCCTATGGGTGCGCCCGCTCAAACGCCCGCCAAACCTGCGCATCCGACTGGATATCGACCCGCAAACCTTCTTTTAAAGCCCTCTCCGAGAAAAATTCGCCATGTTGGGTGCCGCTTTCTGGCCAATGGCTGAAAACAACGCTAAGACTTGAGGAAAACCCGAGGAACCACATGAGCCGCCACCCCGATATCATCCCCCAGCCCGGAATTCTGGGCATTACCCCCTATGTTGCCGGTAAAACCACCGCCAAGGGTGGCAACCGTGTGACCAAGCTATCAAGCAACGAAAACCCGCTCGGCCCCAGCCCCTTGGCCAAGGCCGCCTATATCGAGGCCGCCGCCGCGCTGGAGCTTTATCCAAGCGCGGAGCACGCCGCCCTGCGTGCTGCCATTGCCGAAGTGCACGGGCTGGAGGCCAACCGCATTATCTGCGGGGCCGGCTCTGACGAGATCATCGCCTTTTTGTGTAACACCTATGCCGGTCCGGGCGACGAGGTGCTTTATACCGAACACGGGTTTTCGATGTATGCGATATCGGCACGGGCGGCAGGGGCCACGCCGGTCACGGCCCCCGAGCAAAACCGCAAAGCCGATATAGACGCACTTCTGGCCGCCTGCACAAATCGCACAAGGCTGGTGTTTTTGGCCAACCCCAACAACCCGACCGGCACGATGGTGGCTGAATCAGAGATCAACCGCCTTGCCGAGGGCCTGCCACCACAGGCGCTGCTGGTGCTTGATGGTGCCTATGCCGAGTTTATCGAGGGATTTGGCGGCCATGCCGCGCTGGTTGAAGCTTGCGATAATGTAGTGATGACCCGCACCTTTTCAAAAATATACGGGCTGGGCGGGGCGCGTATTGGTTGGGGCTATGGCCCGGCGCATGTGATCGACGCCCTCAACCGTGTGCGCGGGCCTTTTAATGTGAGCGCAGCCGCGCTGGCCGCCGCAGAGGCCGCTGTAAAGGACGAAACCTATACCATCCGCTGTCGCGATGAAAACAGCAAATGGCGGGCGTGGCTGCGTGAAGCCTTGGCCAAAGCCGGCATTCCATCTGACGAGAGCCATACCAATTTCATCCTCGCCCGCTTTGCCGACACCCCCACCGCCAATGCCGCCGACGCCTATTTGCAAAACCGCGGGTTGGTGGTACGCAATGTAGCTGGCTATGGGCTGGCTGATTGCCTGCGCATCACCATCGGCGACGAAATCGCCTGCCGCGCCGTGGCTGCAACCCTGACCGACTTCATGAAAGGTGCTCGCGCATGAGCCAGTATAAACACGTTGCCCTGATCGGGCTGGGCCTGCTGGCCAGCTCTATCAGCCTTGCCATGCGCCGCGCCGGCATGAAAGCCCGCATCACCGGCACCGCCCGCTCGAAAGCCACCCGCGACACCGCGCTGAAACTCGGGCTGGTAGATGCGGTATTTGACACCGCCGCCGAGGCCGTAAAGGGTGCTGATCTGGTGATCCTCTGTGTGCCGGTCGGGGTGATGGGAGCCATTGCCGAAGAGATCGCGCCATATCTGACCGAAGGTTGCACGGTTACCGATGTTGGCTCGGTCAAGCGCGCCGTGGTCGAGGCCGTTAACCCGCATATGCCGGATGGCGTGCATTTCATCCCCTCCCATCCGATGGCTGGCACCGAAAAATCCGGCCCCGAAGCCGGCTTTGCTTCGCTGTTTGACAATCGCTGGTGCTTGATGACCCCGCTCGAGAGCAATGACCACGCCACCGTCGAGCGCCTAAAAGTATTCTGGGGCGCGCTCGGCGCCAATGTCGAAATGATGGAGATTGACCACCATGATCTGGTGGCCAGCGTTATCTCGCACACACCGCATCTGATCGCCTATACCATGGTCGGGGTGGCGGACGGCATGAACCGGGTGGCCAAAACCGAGGTGGTTAACTATTCCGCCGCCGGTTTTCGTGATTTCACCCGCATCGCCGCCTCTGACCCGACCATGTGGCGCGATGTATTTCTGAATAATAAAGACGCCACACTAGAGGTGCTTGGCCGCTTCACCGAAGAGCTTTTGGCCCTGCAACGCGCTATCCGGTTGGGGGATGGCGACTTTTTGTTTGATTATTTCACCCGCACGCGGGATATCCGGCGTAGTATTATCGACGCGGGCCAAGACACCAACGCCCCCGATTTTGGTCGAAACAAAGAGGAAAGCTGACATGTATAAATCCGTCATCCTGTTTGCGCTCATACTATCCGCCTGCACCCGCAGCGGCGCGCCGGACCTCTCTGCCTATAGCGCCGGGCACAGTACCCGCCTTTGCGGCAACCCTGCCCTGCTGGGCGAAAAGCTCGATGATATCGCGCAAGGCCAGTGCCGCATCGACAACCCTGTCGCTGTGCATGTGGTTGCCGGTGTTACCCTGTCCACCCCCGCAACGCTGAATTGCGATACAGCCAATACCCTCGCGGACTGGGTCGAAAACGATGCCCAGCAAGCGGTGAAAAAACTGCGCAGCCGGATTAGCAGCATGCGGGTTCTGGCCTCCTATGCCTGCCGCACCCGCAATAGCCGACCCGGGGCGCGGCTTTCCGAGCATGCGCTTGGCAATGCGATAGACTTGGGCTCTTTCACGCTGGAAAACGGCATCGTGCTGAGCATCAAGGATGACTGGCGTCGGCGCAACAAAGAGGGAAAAGCCATCCGTGCGCTGGTAGATAGCGCCTGCGGCCCTTTTGGCACCGTGCTCAGCCCTGATTCTGACCGGTTCCACCAAGATAACCTGCATCTTGATACCGCCTCCTACCGCTCCGGTGCCTATTGCCCCTAGTGCGGCGTCCGCAGCAAAACCCACATCGCCACAGCCGCTACGATCGCGCCGAGCAAAAACGGCGCGCCGGGAAAGTATAGCCCGCCCTCAAGGGTAAACAGCTTGAACATGCCGGTAAAAACCAGTGGCGCAATGATTGCGGCGAGGGATTCTATGCTGCCCAGAACCCCTTGCAAATCACCCTGCTCGCTATCCGGCACCTTCTTGGAAAGCACACCGTTTATGACCGGGCCTGCCACCTCGCCAAGCGCGGCCACCGAGATCAGGGCAAAGACCATCCATGTCTCCAGCGCGAGGCTGATGCCGAGCATAGCAAGGATAATCGCCGAAATACCCAGTCGGATTGTCCTATACTCGCCCAAGCGGGGCAAAAGCCACCGGATCAGCACACCTTGCACAAACACCACCCCCAAGCCGTAGGCCGCCAGCGAAAACCCGATGGTGGCGGTGGACCAGTCAAACTTTTCTTTGCCATAAAAGCTCCAGACACTTGGATAGGCATAGCCGGCCAGCATCAGGCAAAACACCACAATCAGCATCGGCCGCAGCTCGCGTTGGCTGATTGCATTGCGCAGGGCCGAAAAGGGATTGGCGCGCCGCCAAGTAAAACTGCGGCGTTTTTCCACCGGCAAGGATTCCGGCAACAAAAACCACCCGAAGATAAAATTCAGCCCTGCAAACCCCGCCGCTGCAAAAAACGGCAGGCGGACATCTACCGCCCCGAGCATACCGCCAATCGCAGGCCCGAGAATAAAGCCTATGCCAAAGGTTGCCCCGATCATGCCGAAATTTTTCGCCCGATCTTCAGGCGCGCTGATATCGGCGATATAGGCTGTTGCGGTAGAGATCGTGGCCCCCGCGATCCCCGCCACCAGCCGACCAATAAACAATAGCGCAAAATTTCCGGCCAGCCCCATGATGATATAATCAACAAATAATGCCGCAATGCCGGCCAGCAAAACCGGCCGCCGCCCGAAACGGTCTGAAAGGTTACCCAATATCGGCAGAAAGAAAAACTGCATCAAGGCATAAACAGCAACCAGAGCGCCGCCAAAAAGCGCGGCACTCGGCACATCTTCAAAGCCGAGATCTTCGAGCAGCTCCGGCATCACCGGAAATATCAACCCGATCCCGATAGCGTCCAGCAAAATGGTGGCGATAGCAAAGCCCATGCCCGCCTTATGTTTTTTAGCTATATTCATACCGCAGATATAATAAAGGCCCCGCAGGGTAGCGAGGCCTTTATTGGTATGATTATTGCGCTAAATTGCGTGGCGAATAAGCAGCTCGTGATGCTCTGCCACCCGTCGTGCGGCGGCCGCATTCTGGTGCTCTGTCGCGGCTTCAAGATCGGCCTTGGCGATATTATGGAACTCTTCCAGTATCTCCTTGGTCACCTCGCCTTTGGGCAGGGCATTTTCGGCCAAAACCGTAACTCCCTCTGCCGATATCTCGGCAAAGCCGCCGGTGACAAGGTATTCGGTGGTCTCCGCACCGGCCACAACCGTCACATAGCCCGGGCGCAGGGTGGTAACCAGTGGTTCATGGTTCGGCATTGCCACCATATCACCATCAGTGCCCGGAATGCTCACGCTTTCGGCTTGCAGTGAAGCCAGCTTACGCTCCGGGGATACCAGATCAAATTGCATTGTATCAGCCATTGGTGGCCTCCTTTATGCAGCGTCCGCAGCCATTTTTTCGGCTTTGGCGATCACGTCATTGATGCCGCCAACCATATAGAATGCGGCCTCCGGCAGGTGGTCGAACTCGCCAGCAACCACGCGCTTGAAGCTGTCGATGGTTTCGTCAAGCGGCACCTGAATGCCGTCAGAGCCGGTAAACACCTTCGCCACGTCAAACGGCTGAGACAAGAAACGCTGGATTTTACGCGCGCGGGTCACGGTCAACTTGTCTTCTTCCGACAGCTCGTCCATGCCCAGAATGGCGATGATATCCTGAAGCGATTTGTAGCGTTGCAGGATGCCCTGAACGTCACGCGCTACGTTATAGTGCTCTTCACCAACCACGAGCGGGTCAAGAATACGCGAGGTTGAATCAAGCGGGTCCACGGCGGGATAAATACCCAGCTCGGAGATCGAGCGGTCAAGCACGGTTGTTGCATCAAGGTGCGCAAACGAAGTGGCCGGCGCCGGATCGGTAAGGTCATCCGCAGGCACATAGATCGCCTGAACCGAAGTGATCGAGCCGGCTTTGGTGGAGGTAATCCGCTCTTGCATCGCGCCCATATCGGTCGCCAGCGTTGGCTGATAGCCCACAGCAGAAGGAATACGGCCAAGAAGGGCTGACACCTCGGAACCCGCTTGGGTAAAGCGGAAGATGTTATCCACAAAGAACAAAACATCTGCGCCGGTTTCGTCGCGGAATTGCTCGGCAAGCGTCAGGCCAGACAGCGCCACCCGCATCCGCGCTCCCGGAGGCTCGTTCATTTGGCCGTAAACCAGCGCAATTTTGCTTTCTTCCAGATTGTCAGGCACAATAACTTCGCCTTCGATCATCTCGTGGTAAAGGTCGTTGCCCTCACGGGTCCGCTCGCCAACGCCCGCAAACACGGACACACCGGAGTGCACCTTGGCGATGTTGTTGATCAGTTCCATGATGAGAACGGTTTTGCCAACACCAGCACCACCAAACAGGCCAATTTTGCCACCTTTGGTATAAGGTGCGAGCAGGTCGATCACTTTAATGCCGGTTTCCAGAAGCTCGGATTCAGTGGACTGGTCAGCGAAATCAGGCGCGTCGCCATGGATCGAGCGGTAATCTTTGGTTTTAATCGGGCCTTTTTCGTCAATCGGCTCGCCGATCACGTTCATGATCCGCCCTAAAGTGGCTGTGCCAACCGGCACCATAATGGTTTCGCCAGTATCCGTAACCACGTTACCGCGTACCAAGCCCTCGGTTGCGTCCATCGCCACGGTGCGAACAGTGTTCTCGCCGAGGTGCTGGGCAACTTCGAGCACCAAGCGGTTGCCGTTATTGTCGGTTTCAAGGGCGTTCAGGATCGCCGGCAGGTTGTCTTCGAACTGAACGTCGACAACCGCGCCAATCACCTGTGTAATTTTACCTACAGCTTTTTTAGCCATCAGTTTTTCTCCAGTTTAAAGCGCTTCAGCGCCCGAGATAATCTCGATCAATTCATTGGTAATCGCAGCCTGACGCGAGCGGTTATACTCGATGGTCAGTTTGTCGATCATTTCGCCAGCGTTGCGGGTCGCGTTGTCCATAGCAGACATCCGCGCGCCCTGCTCCGAGGCTCCATTTTCCAGCAGCGCCGTGAAAATCTGGGTCGAAACCGCACGCGGCAGCAAATCATCCAGAATTTCGCTTTCTTCCGGCTCGAAGTCATAGAGCGTAGAGGAGGTCTCCTCGGCGACATCAAACTTGGCAGGAATAAGCTGAAGTGCGGTCGGGATCTGGGTCACAACCGATTCAAACCGGCTGTAAAAGATCGTTGCCACGTCAAACTCGGCCGTATCAAAACGCTTGATCAGGTCTTTGCCGATATTAGCCGCGTGTACATAGCCAAGGCGCTTAACCTCGGAATGGTCCACGTGATGGATCATGATATCGCCAAAATCACGCTTGAGCTGGTCACGGCCTTTTTTGCCAACGGTGATCATTTTCACCGTTTTGCCAGCTGCGACAAGCTCGTTTGCATGCGCCCGCGCCAATTTGGCAATCGACGAGTTAAACCCGCCGCACAGCCCGCGCTCGGAGGTAGCGACGATCAGCAGATGCACATCGTCTTTTCCCGTGCCGCGCAGAAGCAAAGGTGCGTTCTCGCTTTCAGCAGCGCCTTGAGCCAGATTTCCAAGGACCGCGTTCATCCGCGCCGCATAAGGGCGCGCGTCTTCAGCGGATTCCTGGGCGCGGCGCAATTTCGCCGCAGCCACCATCTGCATGGCCTTGGTGATTTTCCGAGTGTTTTTAACACTCTGGATCCTCGTTTTTAGGTCTTTGAGGTTCGCCATTGGCTAAAACTCCTTTCCCTTAAGGCCAAAATTACGCGAAGTCTTTTGCGAAAGCTTCGAGCACGGATTTGACGCTGTCATCCAGCTCACCTTTAACCTTGCGGTCATTATCGGTGATGTCTTTCAGCAGGTCGGCATGGTTGGTGCGCAGGTGCGCCAGCAAGCCGGCCTCAAAGCGGCCAACGTCTTTAACGTCAACTTTATCAAGGTAGCCTTTGGTGCCGGCATAAATAACCATAACCTGCTCGGCATTGGTCAGCGGCGAATATTGCGCCTGCTTCAGCAGCTCGGTCAGGCGCGCACCACGGGCAAGCAATGCCTGTGTAGCAGCATCCAGATCAGAACCGAACTGGGCAAAAGCCGCCATCTCGCGGTACTGCGCCAGCTCCAGCTTCAGAGAGCCAGCCACAGACGACATCGCCTTGGTTTGCGCCGAAGAGCCAACCCGCGATACCGAAAGGCCTGTGTTAACCGCCGGACGGATGCCCGCGTTAAACAGCTCGGTTTCGAGGAAGATCTGACCATCGGTGATCGAAATCACGTTGGTTGGAATAAATGCCGAAACATCGCCGCCCTGGGTTTCAATGATCGGCAGCGCGGTGAGCGAGCCAGAACCATAATCCGCGTTCAATTTCGACGAACGCTCAAGCAAGCGAGAGTGAAGATAAAACACATCGCCCGGGTAAGCTTCACGTCCGGGTGGACGGCGCAGCAGCAAGGACATTTGGCGATAAGCCACGGCCTGCTTGGAAAGGTCATCATAGATGATCAGCGCGTGGCGGCCATTGTCACGGAAATGCTCGGCCATCGCGGTGGCGCAATAAGGGGCGAGGAACTGAAGAGGTGCAGGGTCTGAAGCGGTCGCTGCCACAACGATGGAATATTCCATCGCGCCGTTTTCTTCCAGCTTGCGCACGAGTTGGGCCACGGTAGAGCGTTTTTGCCCGATCGCCACATATACGCAGTAAAGTTTTTTATACTCGTCATCACCAGCCGCGTCATTATACGCCTTCTGGTTCAGAACCGCATCCAGCGCCACAGCTGATTTGCCGGTCTGGCGGTCACCAATGATCAGCTCGCGCTGGCCACGACCAACGGGAATAAGCGCATCAACAGATTTCAGGCCGGTTGCCATAGGCTCATGCACCGATTTACGCGGAATAATACCGGGGGCTTTCACATCGGCCACCGAGCGTTTTGTGGTTTTCAACGGGCCTTTGCCGTCAATCGGATTACCCAAGCCATCAACCACGCGGCCAAGCAGCTCGTCGCCCACGGGCACATCCACAATCGAGTTGGTGCGCTTTACAACGTCACCCTCTTTGATATCCCTGTCCGAACCGAAAATCACGATACCGACGTTATCAGTCTCGAGGTTCAGCGCCATTCCGCGGATACCACCGGGGAATTCAACCATTTCACCGGCCTGAACATTGTCCAACCCATATACACGCGCAATACCGTCACCAACTGACAGCACACGCCCCACTTCGGCGACTTCGGCCTCGGCACCAAAATTCTTGATCTGGTTCTTGAGAATCGCAGAGATTTCCGCGGCTTGGATGCTCATTTATCCGACCTCTTTCATTGCATTTTGAAGATTGTTAAGTTTGCTGCGAAGCGAGCTGTCGATCATGAGTGAACCCACCTTCACAATAAGACCGCCAATAAGATCCTTATCCACGGTCACATTTACTTTCACGTCTTTGCCAACCGATTTTTTAAGCGCGGCGGCCAGTGCGGTGCTTTGCTTTTCGGTCAGAGCCTTGGCGGCGATCACATCCGCGCTCACCTCGCCGCGATCATCAGCGGCCAGTGCTTTTACCTGAGAGATCATCGCAGGCAGCACATCAAGGCGGCGGTTTTCAGCCATCAGGGCCACGGTGTTGGAAACATCCGCCCCCAGCCCCATTTTATCGGTCAGGGCGCGCAGGGCTTTGCCTTGCTCCTCGCGGCTGAGCAATGGCGAGGTGATGACATCGCGCAAATCGGCGCTTTCATCAAGCGCCCCTTGCAGCGAATCAAGATCAGCCTCGATAGCGGCCAGGCTTTTGGCCGCCTTGGCGATCTGGAACAATGCGATCGCATAGCGCCCCGAGGCCCCTGCGGTTATTGATGCTGTAGCAGACACGAACACCCCTTTATTCTCAACACCCGCTTGTGCGGGCAATAGCTTACCGTTCGGCGAGTCACATACAAACTCGTTGAAATCGTCGCGGTGATAGCAGAGGGTTGCGCTTGAGGCAAGAGAGCGGCCAAAACCCGTGGATCTGAGTTTATAAGTGCATTATCAATAAGTTAACCCAGTATTTTCGCTCGATGCGGCGCTTTACGCGGCATATTTGTTGATTTTTTTAGGGGGAGAGGCGGTGAATCGGGGAGATTTGGGAATGCAGGGTGGGTTTCAACTCACCATCAGCGGCGTGGTGGGTTAAAACCCGCCCTACAATCCGGCTCTTCTCAGCCCCGCGCTGCAGGCTTAGGCCTGCCCAGCCCCTGCAATATCCCAACCGGCGCCTTAACCGCCTCGCGCAGCCCGCCTTTGGGCAGGGCGTATACCTGCTTGGTTGCCTCCAGCAATATCGCCCCGGCCCCAAGCCCGCCGCCCATGCGCGGTCCCCATTTTTCCCAAAACGGGGCCGATTTCAGCCAAAACCGCTTCTGGCTTGGCGGCGCAAATAGCGCCATCACATGGCGCTCGGCCTGAAAGCGGTGCAGGCGCAGGTAGCCCTCCAACTGCCCCACGGAATAAGGCCGGCCATAGCCAAAAGGGGTGCCGTCAGACCTTGCCCATATCCCCGAACGATTGGGCACGATGAATACCACCTTGCCCCCCGGCGCCAACACCCGCCAAATTTCTGCCAGCAAGGCATCCGGCTGCTCGCAGGTTTCCAGCCCGTGCGCTACCACCAGCCGATCAAGGCTGCCCGCCACCACGGGCCACGACACCTCCTCCACCAGCGCCGTCAGGTTCGCGGCGCCCGATGGCCAGTGCATCACGCCCTGTTGCCCCGGCATCAAGCCCAGCACCCGCTGCGCCTCGCCCATAAAGGGCCGCAGCACCGGCACGGCAAAGCCAAACCCCGCCACGTCCATGCCTTTCACATCGGGCCACAGCCCTCGCATAGCCCCCTGCAAGCCATGCTGCGCCGAGCGCCCCAGCTTGGTGCGATAATAAAAGTTCCGCAAATCTATGACATCGATATGCATTGGCCCTCCTCGGGTTTTCCCAATTCTAGCCACCTCCGGTCAACCGCGCAACGCCTGAAAAATTCAGCCATACCTTCCCCATTGCAAAGCCCGCCGCTTTCCGCCAAGATTTCCGAAAAGAAAGACGCGAAATGACCCACGAAATCCTCACCATCCCCTGCCTTGCAGATAACTACGCCTACCTGCTCCATGACCTGGCCACCGGCACCACCGCTGTGATAGATGCCCCCGAGGCCGCCCCCATTCTGGCCGCTCTGGAAAGGAGGGGCTGGAGCCTCGACATGGTGCTGCTCACCCACCACCACTGGGACCATATCGACGGGCTGCCCGACCTGCTGGCAAAGACAACGCCCCGCATCATCGGTGCCGCTCAAGATGCCCACCGCCTTCCCAAGCTGGATATTGCTGTAAACGAAGGTGACATCATCAAGGTCGGCAACCTGGAAGGGCGGATTATCGATGTCTCGGGCCACACACTAAACCACATAGCCTTCGCCTTTCCCGGTGCGGTATTTAGCGGTGACAGCCTGTTTGCGCTGGGCTGCGGGCGCGTTTTCGAGGGCGATATGGAAATGATGCATAACAGCCTGCAAAAACTTGCGGCGCTGCCCCCTGACACCCTTGTCTATTCGGGCCACGAATACACCCTTGCCAATGCCGCATTCGCGCTGGAGGTCGAGCCGGAAAACACCGCGCTCATTGCCCGCGTACAAAAGATAAAACAGCTGCGGGCTAAAGGCATACCCACTGTGCCCGCCGCTTTATCGCTAGAGCTGGAGACAAACCCGTTTTTGCGCGCACGCACCGGCACTGAATTCGCCAAACTGCGCAGCGCCAAGGATAATTTCTAGGAGGTGGCCGTGCCCACACAGAAAAACAACACCGGCCCGCTTGAAACCCGCCTTCATGTGCTAAGCTGGAATATATGGTGGCAATTCGGACCATGGCGCGAGCGCGCAACGGCCATCGAAACCACAATCAGAGCCGCCAATCCCGACCTGATCGCCTTGCAGGAGGTTTGGGGAGACAAGGTCGAAAATTTTGCAAAAATACTGGCGGGAAAGCTCGGCTACCATTATTTTTACGCCGATTGTATGACCATGAACGGAACCGGCTTTGGCAATGCTGTTCTTTCGCGCTGGCCAATCACAAAACCGGAAACAATCACCCTCTCCGGCGCAACCGGAACCGGTGAAACCCGTAATGCAATTTTCGCCCAAGTCGCGGGGCCACGTGGCGATATTCCGTTTTTTTGCACCCACCTCAACTGGCGCTATGACCAGAGCCATATTCGCCAGCAACAGGTATGTGAAATCGCCGAATTTGTAAAAACCTACGCAGCCGGAAAAATGCCCCCCATTCTGGGCGGAGACTTTAACGCCGAACCGATGAGCGACGAGATCCGCGCACTTACCGGGCTGTCCAAGGCCGCAGCCGACGGTCTTGTATTCCATGACGCATGGGCTGTCGCGGGCAAGGGCCAAGGCCACACCTGGAATAACGAAAACCCCTTTGTTGCCAGCAAATTCGAGCCGGACCGCCGAATCGACTATATATTTTCAGGGTATCCGAAAGCGCGGGGGCGCGGGCATGTCACCGGCGCCCGAATAATCGGAAATGTCGCGATAGACGGTATATGGCCAAGCGACCACTTCGGATTGCAAGCGGAAATCAGGTATTAAGCCAGCCAAAAATATGAGCCTTTAGGCTGTAAACAATGCAGCCACCCTCCAATCGACATCTGTTGCTAGTGCAACACATGCGCTCTTGATTGGGCGATGGCCTCGCTGCGCTCGGCGGATATTCCCGCGACCAAACCGCCTGATCACCACAAATTTAGCCTATTTGAGACGATTTCCCTTGAAGCCTGACAAATAAACCCGAAGTTAAAAGGTAAGCATTAGGCTGCGTTTTGTGCAGCTGCATTTTGAATTCGGGCTAGGAGGGCAATATGCCATCATTTTCCACCACCCTTGAAGAGGCTATCCATAAAGCGCTGAGCCTCGCAAACGAGCGCCGCCACGAGCTGGCAACGTTGGAGCACCTGCTCTTGGCGCTGGTAGACGAGCCAGAGGCGCGCAAGGTAATGACCGCCTGCGCTGTTGATATGGACAAGCTCAAACGGCAGCTGACACGGTTCATAGATAACGATCTTGATTCTCTGGTATCCGAGATTGAAGGCACCGAAGCCGCACCAACCACCGGCTTTCAGCGTGTGATCCAGCGCGCAGCGATCCATGTGCAAAGCTCCGGCCATGCCGAGGTAACCGGAGCAAATGTGCTGGTCGCGATCTTTACCGAGCGCGAAAGCCACGCCGCCTATTACCTGCAACAACAAGACATGACCCGCTATGACGCGGTCAATTTTATCAGCCACGGGGTGGCAAAAGATCCGGCTTATAACGAGCATGTGCCATTGCAAGGCGCTGGCGATCTGGCCGATGACGTAACCCCTGGCGAGAAAAAAGAGACCGCGCTACAAAAATATTGTGATGACCTGAACGCCAAGGCCCGCGCTGGCGAGGTCGACCCGTTGATCGGCCGCCAGCACGAGGTAGATCGCTGCATTCAGGTGCTGTGTCGCCGCCGCAAGAATAACCCCATTCTAGTGGGTGATCCGGGCGTGGGCAAAACCGCCATCGCGGAAGGGCTGGCGCGCAAAATCGTGGATGAAGAAGTGCCGAAGGTGCTTTCGGAAACCACAATATTCTCGCTGGATATGGGCGCATTGCTGGCCGGCACCCGCTATCGCGGTGATTTCGAGGAGCGGCTGAAAGCGGTAATGAAAGAGATGGAGGAGCATGATAATGCCGTGCTTTTCATTGACGAAATTCATACGGTGATTGGCGCGGGTGCGACCTCTGGCGGGGCGATGGATGCGTCTAATTTGCTCAAGCCTGCGCTTCAAGGCGGCAAGCTGCGCTGCATGGGTTCAACCACCTATAAGGAATATCGCCAGCATTTCGAAAAAGATCGCGCGCTGGCGCGGCGCTTCCAGAAGATCGACGTAAAAGAGCCAAGCATTCCGGATGCCATCAAAATCCTGATGGGGCTGAAGCCCTATTTTGAAGAGCATCACGATATCCGCTATACCAATGACGGCATCAAAACCGCCGTTGATCTGGCCGCGCGCTATATCAATGATCGCAAGCTGCCCGATAGCGCAATTGACGTGATCGACGAAGCTGGCGCTGCGCAAATGCTGGTGGCTGAAAGCAAGCGGCGCAAAACCATTGGCACCAAGGATATTGAGGCCGTAGTAGCCAAAATCGCCCGCATTCCGCCCAAAAGCGTATCCAAAGATGATAGCGAGGTGCTGCGCGACCTTGAAAAAAGTCTGAAAAGGGTGGTGTTCGGGCAGGATGATGCGATTACGGCGCTGGCCAGCTCGATCAAGCTGGCGCGCGCGGGCCTGCGCGAGCCGGAAAAGCCGATCGGGAATTATCTTTTTGCCGGGCCTACGGGCGTGGGCAAAACCGAGGTCGCCAAGCAATTGGCTGATGTTTTGGGCGTGGAGCTTTTGCGCTTTGATATGTCGGAATATATGGAAAAACACGCGGTTAGCCGCTTGATCGGCGCGCCTCCGGGCTATGTCGGCTTTGATCAGGGCGGATTGCTGACGGACGGGGTCGACCAAAACCCGCATTGTGTGCTGCTGCTGGACGAGATGGAAAAGGCGCATCCCGATGTGTTTAATATCCTGCTGCAAGTGATGGATCACGGCAAGCTGACCGACCATAACGGCAAAGCGATTGATTTTCGCAATGTAGTGCTGATCATGACCAGCAATGCGGGCGCCGCCGAGCAGGCAAAATCGGCCATCGGCTTTGGCGATACCAAGCGGGTGGGCGAAGATACCGCCGCCGTCGAGCGCACCTTTACGCCGGAATTTCGCAATCGCCTCGATGCGGTGATCAGCTTTAGCTCGCTTCCGCGCGAGGTGATCCTGCAGGTGGTGGAAAAATTCGTGCTTCAGCTTGAGGCGCAATTGATGGATCGAAATGTAACCATCGAGCTGACCGAAGCGGCGGCGAACTGGCTTTCCAAAAAAGGCTATGATGATAAAATGGGGGCGCGGCCATTGGGGCGCACCATTCAGGAATACATCAAAAAGCCGCTGGCGGAGGAGCTGCTATTTGGCAAGCTTGTCAAAGGCGGCTCGGTGCGGGTCGAGGTCAAGGACGGGAAAATCCATCTGGAAATTCTGGAGCCGGAAAAGCTTCGGATTTCCACCCCGAAAAAACCGCCAATGCTGACAACCGAATAAACAGTAGCAAGCGCTTATCGCTCTGTCAGCTTCAACTCGATGCGCCGGTTGGCAGCCCGCGCTTCGGGGCTGTTTCCTTGGCGAAGGGGTTGAAACTGCCCGTAGCCGTTAGCCGCAAGTCGACGGGGCGAAAAACCCTCGACATCTATTAAATAGCGCACCACCGAAAGCGCACGGGCCTGTGACAGCGCCCAGTTTGCATCCACCTGACCGGTGGTATCTGTATGGCCTTCTACCTGCAATATCCAGTTGATCTCGGGCGGGATATCCCCGGCGACATCGCGCAGAACCGATGCGACATCGGACATCTGCTTTTGCCCTTCATGGCCAAGATTTGACGAGCCGGGTTCAAATAACACCTCCGAAGAGAAAACAAACCGGTCACCAACGATTTGCAGCTCTTCGCGCCCGCCAAGTATCGCACGCATCCGGCCAAAAAATTCGGAGCGAAAGGAGCGCAAGTCATTAGCCTCGGCCTTCAGGCGCTCGGCTTCAGCCGCCAGAAGGTCGCGCTCCCGGCTCTCGGCATCGGCCCGCGCCCGCTCCTCGACAGCCACCCTTGCCAGTGCTGTATTCAACTGGGAGCCGAGGTTTTCAATGCGGATATTAGCCTCGCTATCGGCTTGGGCCGAAGCATCGAGCAAGCCCTGAAGCTGGTTAAGTTCGGCGCGCAAGGCGGCTGTTTGCCGGTTGAGCAGCGCGATCCGGCGCTGGGCCTCCGCAGACTGGCCCTTTTCCGCAGCCAGCAAACGCGCGGCCTCGTCCAGAGCGGCCTGCTGGCTGGTGATGATTTCGGCAGGATCCTGCCCCTCCAGCTCGCGGCGGGCGGCACGCAGGGCAGCAAGTTGGGTCAGGGTATCTTCGGCGCGCCGACGCTCGGCCTCCAGCGACAGGGTCATGGCAGTCAGTTCGGCATCGGCATTGGCGAGGCGCGTACGTAGCGCCTCGGCGGCGGCAGCCTCGGCAAGCTGGCCACGCTCGGCGGCACTAAGCGCTGAAGCCCGCTCGGCGAGCGCCAGCTCGGCGGCGGCAATCCGGGCATCCTGATCCTCCAACAGCGCTTCAAGTCGGGATTTTTCTTCGGCAGTCTGGAGGGCGGTGGTGACAGAGATTCGGGCCTCGGCCAATTGTTGCAGCACCGCTATACGCGCCAGTTGTTCAGTGTTCAACTCCTCCTCCAGCACCCGTTTAGCCTCGGTGAGTGCCGTGATCTCGGCGGCGCGCTCGCTGCTGGCGCTTTGGGCCGCGCGCTTGGCTGCTTCGGCCAGAAACAGCGCCTGCGTAGCGCTGGCGATCTGCTCCTGCATGGCCGAAACTTGCGCCGAGCGATCCGTCTGCCCGGTTTCCAGCTCGGCAATCATGGCGCGCAAGGCCTCGGTGCGGGCCGCGGCCAGCCTTGCGGCTTCGGCTTCGGCATCTATCTCTTGGCGGGCGGCGGCCAGCGCCAGCTCGGCGGCGGCCTTGGCGTCCATTTCGGCCAGCACAGCTGATTGCGCTTCAGCGACAGCATCACCCAAATCGCGGTTCTGGGTGATCAGGGTAGCGATTTGCGCCTCGAAACCGGTGATCTTTTCGGCACTTTCCTCAATCTCTTGCTGCAATTCCTGCCGCTGGCGGGTAAGCAAGGCAATGAGGGCGGTCCGGGCGGCATCCTCGTTTCGGGCCTCGGTCAGGGCACTGTTGAGTTCGCCCAGCTCCCGCTCCAACCCGCGCGAGCGGTTTTGCTCCAGCCCGAGCACATCGGCCAGCCCGGCAACCTGCTCGCTCAGCGCGACCAGCTCGTCATCCTGATCGCTGATCGTCTCGCTCAGCACGAACTGCACGATCATAAAAATACTGATAACAAAGAACAGCACCAACAAAAGCGCTGTCATCGCGTCTACAAACCCGGGCCAGATATTGGGGGGTTCGCGCCCGTTTCCACGTCTGCCGAGGGCCATTTAGCTGCCCCGCGCGTTGGCCAGTGCCAAAATGCTCTGGGCCAAGGTGGACATATCGGCGCGCAGATCGCTCAGGGTTTCCTGCCGACCCACGGACATTTCTTCCAGCACCCTTAAAAGCTGCACATCTATGTTGCGCAGCCGCGAGCGCGCTTCACTATCAAGCAGGCCGCTGCTTTCCTCGCGGTCGCGCAAGATGCGGGTCATCTCCGCTTGCGAGCTGGCAATGCGCTCGAACACCTCTTCATCAAAGGCTGCGCTGCCGCCCGGTGCCGCGGCCAGCCCCTGCATTGCCACAGCCAGCTGGCTCAGGGCTTCTTCGGTATTCTGGCGCGATTGCTCGCCGCGCAGGCTGACATCTTTCAGGGTTTCGATCTGCATCGCGGTTTGCTCCATAAAACCGTGGAGCGCTGCAAGATCACTGCCCCCGCTGCCTTCGCTCTCGCCAACAAGGCTGAGCTTGGTAATGGAGGACAGCCACTCTTCCAGCTCCATATAAAACCGGTTTTGCCCGTGTGAGGCAAACAGCTCCAGCAAGCCAACAACCAGCGAGCCGGCCAAACCAAGTAGCGAGGAAGCAAAAGCCGTGCCCATACCGCCCAGCTGATCCTCAAGCCCGGACATCAGGTTTTTAAACACTTCCGAGGCCGTCTGCCCTTCCTGCGGGGCGAGGCTGCGGATGGTATCCACCACCGCCGGCACCGTGGTCGCCAGCCCGTAAAACGTGCCGAGCAGCCCGAGAAAGATTAGCAGGCTGGCAATATATCGGGTGATATCACGCAATTCGTCCAGCCTTGTGCCAACCGAATCAAGGATAGAGCGGCTGGAGGTGGAGGTGATGGATTTGCGGGCACGGCTATCGCGCAGCAGCGCCTCAAGATTGGCCAGAATGCGCGGTGCCCGCACAAATTCGTGCCCCGGACGGTCAAGCACAAAGCCCTTGATCCAGCGCACCGCCACCAAAAGAGAGATGATTTGCCAAAAACAGGCCAGTACCCCGATGGCAAAAACCGCGATAATCACCCCGTTAAGATAGGGAGAAACGATGAATATCCGCGACATCGACGGCAGCGCCCCCACCGCGCCCACCATGACCAAACCCAATATAACAAGCATAATAAAGGCTTGGCGCGTCGGTCGGGAAAATCTCGGCTCGCGCTTTGAATCAATGACAAGCTTCATTCGGCTTATTCACTCCTGCAAAATAATCAATACCGGATACTACACCCGCCAAAGGATTTGGCCAGCATATATCAATAGATTCCCGCAAAATCCCTTCATATTCGGTGAATAAGTGCCTATATGTAGTATTATTATTTTCTATAATCACAACTATTGGAGCCAAAATGAACGATCTTTCGAATCTATTCGCAAGCGCCGCCGGACCGGCAATTGCGCTGGTGTTCTTTGCTGTAATTCTGATCTGGATGACAGTAAAAACCGTGCCGCAAGGCGAGGAATGGACGGTAGAGCGCTTTGGCCGCTATACCCGCACCTTGCCGCCCGGGCTGCGCTTTCTGGTGCCGATTGTGGATAAGGTCGGGGCCAAGATCAACATGATGGAGACCGTGCTCGACATCAATTCCCAAGAGGTGATCACCAAAGACAACGCCATGGTGGTGGCCGATGCGATCGCGTTTTATCAGGTGGTGGATGCGGCGCAAGCGGCTTATGAGGTTCGCGATCTGGAGCGCGCCTTGCGTAACCTTTCCATGACCAATATCCGCTCGGTAATCGGCTCGATGGACCTTGATGAAAGCCTTTCCAACCGCGATATGATCAACTCCCGCCTGCTCGGGGTGATCGACGAGGCCTCCCAGAGCTGGGGGGTGAAGGTGACACGGGTCGAGATCAAGGACCTCGCGCCACCGGCAGATATCAACGAGGCGATGGCCCGGCAAATGAAGGCCGAGCGCACCAAGCGCGCCGATATTTTGCAGGCCGAGGGCCACAAGCAGGCCGCGATTCTAAAAGCCGAAGGCGAGCGCGAAAGCCAGATCCGCGAAGCTGAAGGCCGGCGCGAGGCGGCCTTTTTGGATGCCGAGGCCCGCGAGCGTGGTGCCGAGGCCGAGGCCAAGGCAACCCAGATGGTCTCCAAGGCTATTGCCGAGGGCGACATTCAGGCGATCAACTATTTTGTTGCCAATAAATACACCGAAGCGCTGCGCGATATTGCCGCCTCGCCCAACTCCAAAACCGTGATGATCCCGCTGGAAGCCACTGGCTTGCTTGGCTCCATTGCCGGTATTGCCGACATAGCCAAGGCCGTCACCGGAAAGGAAAAGTAGATGGTCGACTTCTTTCTCTGGGTGGGGGAGGCCAGCCCGTGGCTGTGGCTGGCGCTCGGGATAGCGCTTTTGGCGCTTGAAATCCTGGCGCCCTCATTTGTGCTGATCTGGCCCGGCCTTGCGGCGATGGTTATGGCGCTGCTTGCGTGGCTGGCGCCAAGGTTTTCCGGCGAGGCAACGCTGGCGCTATTTGCCGGCCTGAGCATCGCGCTGCTCTTTGGCGGGCGGGCTTTGATGGCACGGATAGATCAGGCCGAGCCACAATCCATCCTGAACGCCAGAGGCAAAAATATGGTTGGGCGCAAGGCCAGGGTGTTGAGCGTCAGCGGACCGCAGGGCAAGGTCGAGATAGACGGTGTGCAATGGCCCGCCACCTGGGAAGATGGCACCAGCCCCGAAGTCGGCAGCTGGGTGCTCATCACTCAAAGCACAGGATTAATTCTGTCGGCGACCTCGCCGCAAAGGTGATTGAAACCTAAAGGCCCATATGTTACATATTAACGAAATTATAACCATTTTTTGGGTATCATGTTTAAAAGTGTGCTTTTTTATACTCTTAGTATATTTGCCGTAGCTATAAGCGCGGCAAGCGCCGCAGAGGATTGCGATCGGTATACAGTCATGCGCGGGGATACTCTCCGCACGATCTCCGAACGCTATTATGGTACACGAGAGCTTTCTTCGGTTATTTATGGTGCCAATATCGGCACTGTCGGCAAAGACCCCAATACTATCGAAATAGGCATGTCCCTGGCTATTCCTTGTCGTGATGGCTTTATGCCGCCGTTGCCCGGCGCGTTTTCAACTATCACCGAACCGCGGGAAGCCAATGGCCAAAGCCCCGCGCCGCAGTTTTTGGCCAAGAGCGGTGGTGCCGCTTTCATGAGCCAGAATGGCAATGGTGTCATTCCGGACATCCTTGCCGCCGCGCTGCGCAAAGGTGGCTATCGCGATAGTCTGGAAATGGAACGCCCCGCAAACAGCGACACAATATTGCGGCTTGCGGCCATGGAAGCTAGCACCTTGCTCTCCTTTCCATGGATCAAGCCCGATTGCGACACCCCCTCTCATCTTTCCGCGCAGTCAACCGATCTGTGCAAAAATTTCGTGTTTTCCGATCCGCTTTTCGAAACCACGCTAGGGCTGTTTACCCGGGCAGATGCGGCCCAGACCACCTCCACCTCTGCCAGTGATCTTTCGGGCAGCCGTTTTTGCCTGCCACAGTTTCATTCCGACACCCTGCTGCGCAGCATGGGGCTTACTGTGGAAGCAGAAGATATCACTCGCGCGCCGGATTTTAACACCTGCGTCACTGGCCTGCTCTCGGGAATGTATAATGTGATCGTCGCTGATTACCAAAGCTATAGCACATTTTATCGCGGACATCCGGCCGAGGTTGTTGATATTTCGCTGTTTGCCCGTCAGGTTACGCTGCATGCCGTGGCCTATAGGAAAAACCCCGATGCACTATCGGTGCTGCAAATCGCCAATTCCGGCCTCGAGCAGATCATGGCATCCGGCGAGTGGTTCGGTATTGTACAAGAACACCTGTCACCCCGCACGAACTAGTTTTGCAAGCCGCTATGAACGTGCTTCCGGCACCATACGGCTGAGCTGCTCTATATCCCCGTCACGAATACCAAGCTCGGCCAAGTGGCGGGCGGTATTGTGCAGGTAGGCGCAATTGTGGCCTGCCGAACCACTGGCACGAGCGATCACCTCTGCCTGTTCAGACAGCCCCAGCCCGCCCGCATATTGGCTATGGTCACGATCAACAACATAGCAAAGCGCCAAGACCTCGCGCCCGTCGGTGAGCCGCACCGAATGCTGCTCTTCCATATAGGCCGCCGAGACCAGCTCGCGCCCGCGCAGATAATCATGCGCCGAGCGCGCCAAACTGGGCGACACATAATAGGCCACACCACCACAGCTGGCACCGACCTTTTTCTCTAGCGCTAAAACCAGGCCGGGGGCGTCTGTTGTGCCGCGGTAATGCACTGACCACATGCAAAAGCCGCGATGAAAGCCGCGAAGGGCCGCCAGCTGGCGCTCCGCATATTCAAACCCCGGCTTCCAGATCAGTGATCCGTAGCCAAACACCCACAACCCGTTTTCATACATTGTAATTGCCGCCTCCCCCGCACTTATGATAACATGGAGAAAATACAGACGAAACCCCAATAAACTATGGGAGTCCAAAATGAAATGGCTATTGAAACTGGTTGTTGTTGCCGCGATTGTATGGAGCGGTTATTGGTATATCGGGGCGCAGACGCAAGAAAAGCTCTATGCCAGCCTGCTTGAAAACAGCCGCGCCGAAGGCTGGACAGCCGAGAGCGGCAACCTCGGCGTTGCCGGCTTCCCCTCCCGCTTTGACACAACCCTGACCGATCTGAATTTTGCCACGCCGGACGGAGACTGGGGCTGGCGCGGCGAAAAGATCCAGATTATCGCGCAATCTTATCAGCCCAACCATATTGTGATGTCGTGGTCTGGCACGCAGGTGGTGGATACACCGGCAGGTAGTGCGACTATCACCAGCGAAATGCTGCGGGCCAGCATTGTGGTTGCGCCCAAGGTGGCGCTGCCGCTCTCTCGCCTCCAGCTTGAGGGACAGAGGCTGGAGCTTGAGGATACACACTGGCAGGCAAAAATCGAAACCCTCAACCTCGCCCTTTTTCAGGAGGAAGACACGCCCCGCCGCTACCGCCTCGGGGCCAACCTTACCAATATCACCCCGCCGGACAGCACCAGCTCGTTCATTGGAGGAGGCACATATTTACCCGAGATAATCGAGCGCATCCACCTTTCCGCCCTGTTGGATTTTGATGGTGATATCAACCGCGAGGCCCTAGACAGCCGGCAGCCGCCAAAACCTGTCAGCGCAATAATTGAAACGGCTACGATCATTTGGGGCAGCTCGGAACTGAGTATATCAGGCGAATTAAAACGGGCAGATAACGGCTATGTCGAGGGGCAACTCGCCTTCGAGGTCAAGGGCTGGCAGCCTCTTTTTGATGTGTTCAAACAGGCAAGCAGCCTTACCACCACCGAAAAAATCACACTGCGGCGGGCGCTGGATAGCGCTGCCGGTGGCGGAAATCTGGCTTTCACGCTGGTGCTTGATAACGGAGAGGCCAGAATTGGGCCGTTTATCGTCGGGCCGGCGCCGGTCTATCCTTTTTGACACCGGCTAACGCATTGATCACCGTGCCTCAAAGCAAAAAAGGAAAGCCCCCTTCATGCTGCAAAAGCGCTATCTTGCTTTCCAACCCGCCAAGGCCGGAAAAACCACCAAGACCGGTTTTGGACAGCACCCTGTGGCAAGGGATAAGCAGGGGGATCGGGTTTGCGCCGCAGGCCTGCCCGACAGGCTGGGCTGGGCAACCAAGCGCAGCGGCGATCTGGCCATAGGACATGGTTTCACCGTAAGGGATGGCACGCATGGCAGCAAATACACCCTGCTGAAAGGCCGATCCTTTCGGGGCCAGTGGCAGGTCAAACTTCTGTAGCGTGCCATCTTCATAAGCTTTGATCTGCGCCGCAGCTTCGGCAAGCAGGAGCGAAGTTTCGCCCAACAGCGGCGCTGTACCGAGCCGAAGCGCGATGATAGATGTCTCGTCCGCCTCCAGTACAAGCTGGCCAAAACGGGTATCAACGCCGATGATCACCGCCCCTCGATGCGCCATGCCAGCAGGCTGAAAAAGGCGGCGACCAACAAATATATCCAACCAGCCGCCAAGGGTTTCAGGCGCACATCCTGCACCGTGTAGGCCCCGCGCGACACGATACCCATCCAGCCTCGGCCCGCAGCAACACGGCCCTCGCGCACCACCCGCAAGCCCGGCAGTCCTGCCTCAAGCGAAAAATTACCGCCACCGGTCGCGCTAACCATCGCGGCCAGTGGCGCCGAGGTGGCGATCGGATCGACGAACTCGACCGGCGTAACCGGACCGGTAGCCACCACGGCTTGCGCATCACCCTCGCGCAGCCGGTACACCCCGCTTTCAAGCGCCGTAAAACCCACCCGCCAGCGACCCTCGGAGATAAGCTCGAAAGCCAGCGATTGCTCGGCTCCGCTTGGAGACACAACCGTCAGCTCACCGACTTCACCGCTCAGCATCTGGCGCTCGACCACCACTTCCATGCCGCGCGCCGCGCCGATCAGCACGTTTTCCTCCAATTCCGGCTCTTTCATCAGCCAATGCGCAAGGCGGCGCAGTAGCTCGCGCTGCGGCCCGCCGCCCTCATAGCCCCGGCTCCACAGCCAGGCCTGATCAGAGGTCAGCAGCGCCAACCGGCCCTCGCCAACCCGTGAAAGCTGCAACAGGGGGCGACCCTCCGGCCCAGCCATTACCGTATCACCTTCCAGCGGATCAACCTCGACAATCCGCATCCAGCGGCCCCATGTCGGATCAGCGCCATCAACCCCCTGCCCTTCCAGCCCTTGCGTTACCGGATGGCGCTTGCCGATTTCGGTCACCCTTGGCAAAAAGCCCTGCTCCAGCACGCGACCCGTAGGCGCGGCAGGCAAAATGGCACGCAGCGGCGAACGATACAGGCTTTCGGCACTGGCAAATGATGGGCCAGAGGCGATCAGCACCGCCCCCCCGTCGCTCACATAATTGGCAACATTTTCAATATAAACCTGCGGCAGCACTCCTTGGCGGCGAAAACGGTCAAAGATAATCAGATCAAAATCGTCGATCTTTTCGGTAAACAGCTCCTGCGTTGGAAAGGCAATCAACGACATTTCCTCGTAAGGCACCCCGTCCTGCTTTTCGGGAGAGCGCAGGATGGTAAAATGCACCAGATCAACCGAGGCATCAGCCTTCAGCAGGTTGCGCCATGTGCGCTCTCCAGCATAAGGCTCACCCGATATCAGCAGCACCCGCAAGCGGTCGCGCACCCCGTTGACGCTCAAAATGGTGCGGTTGTTCAGGCCGGTCAGCTCGCCTTCCATCTCCGGCGTGCGGACCTCCAGCAGGTTGATACCGGCATGGTTGATGGTCAGGTTTAGCGGCACATCGGCATTGAGCGGGAGATCGATCACCTGCTCCCGCCCGCCGTCAATGGTAGCGATCACCCTTGCCATCCCGTTTGCATCAGGGGCCGCGCCCTTGTCCTCGATCCGCAATACCAACTGCACCTCTTCGCCGACAATCCCGAAAGCGGGGGCGGTTTTCACAATAATCGAGCGGTCCCAGTCCGTCGCTTCACCCGTCAGTAATTGCTGCACCGGGGCAGCAGGCAGATACGGGGTGCCGGCATCCGCGACCACCCCGTCCGTGAGCAAAAACACCCCCGACAGCCGATCTGCCGAAATGCTGCCGGCGGCCTCGCGCAGAGCCTCGACCAATAGCGTGCCATCGCGGCCTGCATCTTCAACTCGCCGCAAAACCACCTCGGGCGGGTTTGGCAAGGCCGCCAGCGCAGCTTGCAGACCCGCCAGCGCAGTGGCGGTTTGCTCTGGCCGCACGGTCAGGGTTTGAGACGAGGTTTCATCTACCACAATGACCACTGCATCGGTTTCAGGTATGCGGTTTTCTTCGCGCCAAAGCGGGTTGGCCAGCGCCAGCGCCAGCGCAACCAGCGCCAGCGTGCGCAACCACCAGCCCTTTAGCCCGCGCCACGCGGCAAAGCCCAGTAACAACGCTGCCACGGCAAAAACTGTAGCCAAAAGCCATAGCGGCAGCATCGGATCAAAAGCGATGGAGGTGGTGTTCATTGCCCCAGCCTTTCAAGCAGCGCCGGTATATGCACCTGATCGGATTTATAATTGCCTGTCATCACATACATGATCAGGTTAACCCCGAAGCGCTTGGCCAGCTCGCGCTGCCGATCGCCCCGCGTGCCGGTCCCCACCGGATACATCGGCCTGCCGTTTTCATTCAGCGCCCAGGCACTGGCAAAATCGTTAGAGCCGATCACCACAGGTGTGACGCCATCATTAAGGTTGCGAAAAGGAGCGCCCTCGGTCGTGGTCAGGTTGCTGGGAGCCTCGACCCACAGCTCGCCCTTGTTCCAGCGCCCCGGAAACACCTCCAGCAGATAAAACGAGCGCCCGAGCACATGATCCGGTTCTATCGGGGAAAGAGGCGGGATTTCAAGCTGCGCGGTCAGGCGCTGCAGCGCCGCCCCGTTGATAGAGCCAGCGCCAAGCTGGGCATCGCGGGTGTCAAACAGGATCATCCCGCCATTGCGCAGATAGCTGTTAACCTTGCCCGCAGCTTGCGGCGAAAGCGTGGTCTGCAGATCTGAAACCGGCCAATACAGAAAGGGAATAAGCGATATATCATCGCGCTCTATATCAACCGAAATCGGATCTACCGGCTCGATCGAGGTGCGCTCGAACAGGGTGCGAGACAGGCCGTAAAGACCGGCGCGCGATATTTCGTCGGTGCGGCTGTCGCCGGTCAGCACATAGGCAAGCACGGTGTTGTTGGCGGCCAGCAAAGCACGGGCATCAGTGGTTTCCTGTGCGTCGGCCTGCGGGGCAATACCCAGCATTAGCCCCACCAGCGCCACCTGTGCGCCGCCTCTTAGCCGCCCCGAGATGAACAGCGAGGCCATGATATCCAGCGCTAAAAGCGCAAATGCCAGCAACAAAAGCAATGGCTTTAGCGGGGTTTCGGGGCGGGTATCAAAACCCTCGACCACAACATTTGCAGGCAGGCCATATAGCGCCATTGGCAGGGTTTCCTCGCTCAAAAGGTTCACCGCCACCTCACGCTCGTTGCTTTGATAATACCCTGGCGGGGTAGTGGCATTACGCTCGCCTTTGCCCAGCACTTCACCGCTGACCGCTTGCGCGGGCGCGGCATCCACCAGATTACCAAACCCGTCCAGCGCGCGGACCAGCAGCCAGTTTTGCCCCGCCAGCTCGTCAGCCGCAGCCGCACCGCCACGCGCACTAACCGACAGCCGCGTCAACATATCGACAAACAACCCCGATAGCGGCAGGTTCGACCATTCGGCATTGGCGGTGACATGAAATAGCACGATCCGGCCCTGCCCATGGCGCGTGGCCGTGACCAGCGGTGTGCCATCTTCCAGTGCGGCCATCACCTTGCCCGCCAAATCAGGGCCGGGCTGAGCCAATACCTGCGCAAACACCTCTACATCATCAGGCGGCACCAGACCGGCAAAGGGGCTGTCATTACCAAAAGGACGCAGGCGTTTGGGGGTTGCCCATGTCATCGCGCCGCCCAGTTGGCGGCCACCGGCGCGCAGTTGCACCGGCAATAGCGGGTCAACCGTGGCGATATCCCGCGAGGCCGAGGCCAGCCGCGGGCCAGCAAAGCGCAGCAGGGTGCCGCCAGCTTCAACCCAGTCGAGCACACGGGTGGTTTCATCATCTGGAAGGCTGGTAACATCGGCCAGTATCAGCACATCCGGCACTGCCAAAAGCAGCTCGTCCAGCGTACCGCGAATGACTTGTGATGACGGCTCCAGCGCTTTTTTAAGGTAAAACAGCGGATCCACCAGTTGCGGGCCTTCCTGGCTATCGCGCGGGGTATAAAGCGCCACTTTGCGCCGGATCAGCCCGCTATCGGCCAGTACCACTCCGCCCGCCGAAGCCCCCGTGCCCAGCGCGATACGGGTGATACGGTTGCGTAGCTCGAAAGGCATGTCAAATATCGCCAGTGTATCTGTTTCACCAGCGGTGAACCGAGCATCGCTGCGCCATAATACCTGCTCTACCCCGTCAGGCGCAGGGCCAATGGCCAAAAGCGGCACACTGATGGCCCCGACGCTATCAACCCGGTGCACAGGAACAAGCAACTGCTCACCCTCGATCCGCGCCGGCAATAAGGATAGTGCAGGCGACGGGCTGGAGACCACGCTTAGCGCCCCTTGTTTTTGCAGGGCTTTGGCCAGCGGCCCGGCATCATTCATACCGTCAGACAGCCAGATGGTCTGAAACGGTTCTTGCGGGTTTTGTACCAGCCAGTCAGCAAAGGCGGCGCGATCAGGGGTATAGGGTGCAGGTGTCAGGCTTTGCACAATCGGCATCAGATCAGACGCAGCGGCAAAGCCAAGGTCGCCCTCGGCAGGCAAGGGGGCTGTGAGAAGGCGCAGGGCCACGGGGCGGGTAGAGGACGCCAGAATTGCCTCGACCTTGGAAAGCCGCGCCTGCCAATCGGGCGCACTGGCCCAGCCGCCATCAAGCAGCACCAAAAGCCGCGCATCACTAACGGTTTTGGCACGCGGATTCAGCACCGGCTCGGCAAAGGCGATAATCGCGGCAGCCAGCGCGGTAAGGCGCAACAAAAGCAACCACCACGGGGTGTGATCAGGGGTGCTTTCGGGGTCTTTCAGGCCTAAAAGCAGCTGCACACCCGGAAAGCGGCGGCGCGAGGGCGCAGGGGGCACCGCACGCAGCAACCACCATAAAAGCGGCAGCGCCAGCAAGCCAAGCAATATGGCGGGGGAAAGGAACCCGATCATCTACCTGCCCCTAAAGAATTGAAAAGCCAAAGCAATGCGGCTTTGGGCGCGGTATCGGTGCTGTGGCGTAAATAGTGCCAGCCGGCACGGTGCGCCCATGTTTTCAGCCGCTCGGAGCGGGTATCGAGGCGGGCGAGATATTCATCGCGCAGAGCCTTGGCGCGTCTGGTTTCAAAATCAACCAGCCCGCCCATGCTTTCAAAAATGATCCGCCCGTCATAGGGGAAGCTCAGCTCCGAGGGGTCAAGGATATGGATGATCGCGCCGTCATTTCCGGCCTCTGCATGGGCGCTCAAGGCGGGGAAGATCGTGCTTTCATCCCCCATAAAATCCGAGAAAAACAACCGGTGGCCGCCCCGCACACCGTGGGGGTGAGGCAGCGGGCCATAGTCGGAATCACTACCAAGACCGGCCAGCGCCAACGCCATCTGGTGTAGCTTGCTTTGGCCGAAACCCGGGCGAGCGGCGGGCGAGGCCAGCAGGCTGACCCGCTCACCGGCGCGACTGAGCAGGCTGGCGCAGGCCAGCGCCAGCAGCTTGGCGCGCTGCGATTTAGGCTCTAGTTTGCCGCTGAAATAATCCATGGCTTTTGAAGGGTCGACCCAGAAACCAACCGTCTGGCTGGCCTCCCACTCGCGCTCGCGGATGAAAAGCGCATCGCCCTGTGCCGAGCGCCGCCAGTCTATGCTGGCGAGGCTATCGCCGGGCATCGCGTGGCGATATTGCCAGAAACTTTCACCGTTACCGGCGCGGCGGCGGCCATGCGCCCCCATAGCAACATTGGCAGCCAGCCGCTCGGCATCGGCCAAAAGCGGCGGCAAGGCACCAGCCAGCGCTTGCGCGCGGGCGCGCAGGTCTTTTGGGGCACTCGCGCGGGCGCGCAGGTCTTTTGGGGCACTCGCGCGAGCGCGCAGAGATTGCGGGGCTTGGCTCACGCGGCAGCGCTTTTGCGGGCCGCAGTAATGCTAAGATCATCAATCACATCCAGCAACGAGATATTTTCGGCCCGCGCAGCAAAGCCCAGCGCCATACGGTGGATCAGCACCGGCCGTGCCAGTGCCGATACATCATCAATCGAGGGTGCCAACCGACCTTGCAACAAAGCCCGCGCCCGCACTGCCAGCATCAGTGCCTGCGCCGCGCGCGGCCCCGGTCCCCAGACCACGGCTTTATTAACCAGATCAGAGGCCCCCGCACTGCCCGGCCGCGCGGCACGCACAAGGTCAAGGATCATATCCACCACCTGTTCGCCCACCGGCATCCGCCGGATCAGCTGCTGGGCTGCGATCAGGCTTTCGGCATCAAACACCGGTTCAAGCGTTGATTCAGCGGTGCCGGTGGTGGCCAGAATAATGGCACGTTCGTCGTCATAGGTAGGGTAGTCGATATCTACCTGCATCAAAAACCGGTCAAGCTGGGCCTCTGGCAGCGGGTATGTGCCCTCTTGCTCAACCGGGTTTTGGGTAGCAAGAACATGAAAAGGCGCAGGAAGGTCAAAGCGTTGGCCTGCAACAGTAACGTGATGCTCTTGCATGGCCTGCAACAGGGCAGACTGGGTGCGCGGGCTGGCACGGTTGATCTCGTCGCCCATCATCAGCTGGCAAAAAACCGGCCCCTTGATGAAGCGAAAGGCGCGGGTGCCATCCTCGGCGGTCTCTAATACCTCGGAGCCAAGGATATCGGCCGGCATCAAATCAGGGGTAAATTGCACGCGGTTTGAATTGAGGCCGAGCACAGTGCCCAAGGCTTCAACCAGCAAGGTTTTGGCCAGACCCGGCACCCCGACCAGCAGCCCGTGGCCACCGCAAAGCACAGTCATCAAGGTTTGGTCTACCACCTCGGTCTGGCCGATCACGCGGCGGGCGATCATGGCTTTGGCCTGCTTTAGCTTTGCGCTCAGCGCTCTGATCTGCTCAAGGTTGGCGGTATCTGGCATATTGAATTCTCCCAATTTTTTGCCAGTTTAACGCCCGTGCTGGATTCGTCTAGCAAAGCTGCTATCCTGTGAGCACTATTCCACCGAAATAGGGCACAAAAATGATAAAAACCGATCAGAATTCCGTGAAGCCAACAGCAGACAGCCTTGCGAGTGCCGCTCAAGGCTTTGCGGCGCGCGGCCCGGCACCGGTGCATTTGTGGAATCCTGAATATTGTGGCGATCTGGACATGCGCATTGCGCACGATGGCACATGGTTTTATCTCGGCACCCCGATCGGGCGGCTACCGCTGGTAAAACTGTTTTCTTCCATTCTCAAGCGCGAGGGGGATGGCTATTTTTTGGTCACGCCGGTAGAGAAGGTTGGCATAAAAGTTGATGATGTACCCTTTATCGCGGTTGATTTCGAGGTCGAGGCGGGGCCGGTTATTAGCTTCACCACCAATGTCGGTGATGTCTTTAAGCTGGACGCGACCCACCCGATGCGGATCGAAACCAACCCTGATACCGGCGAGCCGACACCCTATGTCCGGGTGCGTAGCAATCTTGATGCCCGCATAGACCGAAAAAGCTTTTACCGGCTGGTCGAGCTGGCCCAAACCGCCGAACATAAAGACGCAACATGGATTGGAGTGCGCTCAAAGGGTATGTTTTTTCCGTTTATTCACCAGGATTCCCTGGGAAACCCCGTCTGACAAAAAGTTTTTATATTTTTAATGGATTTATTTTATATTTACTGGCAGATGTGCAGGACTGCACAAGCATAGCTAAGGTAGAACACCCCTTGTTACAGCCCAACCCGAAATCATCTTCTATTTTGACCAGACTGGAGAGCTGGAGAAGTAAGCATTTTGATCAGGGCGCGCTGCATTTGGGGCTAACCTATCAACAAATTCTGGCGTCAGCCGATATCCGGTGGAAGCTGATTTTCAGGGCGGCTCGCCAAATCATCACCCTGTATTTTCTGACCTATGAGCTATACGTTCTCGTATTGGGGCTGGTTTTATTGCTCATCACCACCGGCGCCTTTATTCAACCCGGTGTCGAGATCGGTATGGCAAGGCCGGTGTTTATCGGAATATTGACCCTTATCACAGTAGCTTTGCCTGCGCTGCTGCATTTTTTCCTGCTGCCGTTGCATATCATTTTCCAAGCCCGTCTCTGGGTGCTCACACTGATCCATAGTTTGCTTGCAAGCGTTATCCTCAGCGGAATAGAGCCGTGGGTCGGCTCGATGATATTACCAGTCCAACCTTTGGGTTTTAGCGATATTTTTCTGCCAAATTTGGTGATCTATCTTTTTTCAATCGGCATTATTACCCTGCGGGTAAGGGATACGGTCTCTTATTCCGCGTATAAGAACCGCCACGATTCAAGCGGAATAGACAGCCTGCTACCCCCCGCTTTGCGCGGCAAGCTCGCCTATATTTCCGCTCAGGATCATTATGTAAAAATTGTCACCCTTAAAGGAGAGCACCTCCATCGGATGCCGTTTTCCGCAGCTGTAAAAATGCTGGGCAATACCAAAGGCATGCTGGTGCATCGCTCCCATTGGGTTTCGTGCAATGCTATGCTCATACTGGAAAAATCAGCAGATAAATATGCGCTCAAGCTACGCGACGGCACCTGTATTCCTGTTGCCAAATCAAAATTTACCCAGGTTCAAACTTATCTGGACACCCGTTAATATTCAAAAATATCTGCCAAATTCATCAAAGACCTGTCGGTAGATCGCCCGCTTGAAGGGGATGATCTTGTCCAGCACCTCGTCAGCCTCCATCCATTTCCATTCCGAAAACTCGGGGGCTTCGGTATGGATATTGATGCAACTATCCGGCCCGAGAAACCGAAGTAAAAACCAGCGCTGCTTCTGGCCGCGAAACCGCGCTACACCGTTCTTTTTGGTAAAAAGGCGCTGCGCCACTTCAGGGGGGAAATCATATTTCAACCACTCCCGACTATGGGCCACCACCTTGACAGCATCCGCCAAAACACCGGTCTCTTCCGCCAGTTCGCGCAGCGCGGCGGCCTCGGGCATCTCGCCGGTATCTATCCCGCCTTGTGGCATCTGCCACGCATCCGGCATATCAAGCCGTCGACCGACAAAAACCTTGCCTTCAGGATTAAGCAATACCAGCCCCGCATTGGGGCGATAGGGCAGCGCGGCAAATTCACTGTTCTTCATGGTAGGCTTTCACGGGCATTTCAATGTCAGGGGGCCAAAACCCTGTCAGCCAATGCAAAAAAGGCACTGACTGCGGGTAAAGGTGTGGCCCCCTTGTTGCTACTGGGAACCAAGAACGGTGATACCCTTGATCAGGTCAATCGCATAGGCGAGCTGGTTATCCTGTCCTTTGAGTTTGGCGGCTGCCTCTTGCTCGGCGCGCTCGGCATCCACCTGTTTGCGCTCGTCCTCGGTGAGGGAGTCATTCTCGATCGAGCCGCGCAGGTCAGCTTCCGAGCGCCGGTCCGGCTGGTCTTCGGCTTCTGGATCCTCAGGAACAGGCGGAACATATTCGACAATAATATCCGGCTCGACACCGAGGTTCTGGATGGAGCGGCCCGAGGGGGTATAATAGCGCGCGGTGGTCAGGCGGATGGCGCCATTTCCCTGCATCGGCATGATCGTCTGGACCGACCCCTTGCCAAAACTCTTGGTGCCGACAATCACAGCCCGCCGGTGATCTTGCAGTGCGCCGGCCACAATCTCGGAGGCCGAAGCCGAACCGCCATTGATCAGCACAACCAAAGGCTTGCCCAATGTCAGGTCGCCCTCTTCAGCGCTATAGCGGCTGGAATCAAGGTCCGAGCGGCCCCGTGTCGATACGATCTCGCCCTCCTCCAGAAAGGCGTCCGAAATACTGATCGCCTCGCTAAGCAACCCGCCAGGGTTGTTGCGCAGATCCAGCACAAAACCGTCAATGTTTTCAAGACCACCAGCGGCTTCGATTTCACGGGCGATGCCATCTGCCATATTGGGGTAGCTCTGCTCGTTAAATGTGGTCACGCGCATCACAATTGTGCTGCCTTCGGTGCGCACCCGGGCGGCGGTGAGCTTGATGATCGCGCGGGTCAAGGTTACCTCGAACGGCTCTTGGTCACGGTCCCGCACAATGGTGAGGGTAATATCGGAGCCAACAGGGCCGCGCATCATGTCTACCGCTTCATTCAAGGTCAGGCCAAGAGTTTGCTCGCCATTAACCGCAGTAATAAAATCACCTGATTGCAGGCCGGCCTTGTCTGCCGGTGTGTCGTCCATCGGCGAGACGATCTTCACCCAGCCCTCTTCCTGCGTCACCTCGATGCCCAACCCGCCAAATTCACCACGGGTGTCGAATTGCATTTCTTCATAGTTTCGCGGGGCGAGGTAGGATGAATGCGGGTCAAGCGAGACCAGCATTCCGTTGATCGCGGCGCGGATCAGTTCCTGATCATCAACCTCGTCCACATAGGAGGCGCGTATCCGCTCGAAAATATCGCCAAACAGGTCAAGCTGCTCGTAAGTGTTGGTTTCCGGCGCAGCTTCCTGTGCGAAACTCGGCAGTGCAAGCTGGGTACTGGCAATCATGCCTGCCATAATGCCACCTGTGGCTGCCATCCAATATTTCTTCATAAGAACAATCCTGTCTAGTTTACAGCGAACCAAGTTAAAGGGTCCACCGGTATTCCATTTTCCCGAATCTCTATATAGAGGCTTTCGGCGCCCTTGTCATTTTCGCCTGTCGATTCCGCAAGAAACTCGGCAGAATCCGGTATTTCCCCCCCAAGAAGCCCCAAAGCGGCGCCAGATTCAAGCACATCTCCCGTGTTCACGTAAACTTGTCCAAAACCCGCGTATATTTGCAGCTGTTCGGGGGCCGGCTCAAGGATAACAACCTGACCATATTCCAGAAGCCCTCCGGCAAACCTCACAATACCGGCCTGCGGCGCCAGTACCAGCGAAAGCGCTGGCGCAGTTAGCAAAATGCCGGGCTGCCGAATTCCTATCCCGTTAGGCTGATTATAACTGCGCACAATAGTTCCACTGACCGGCAAAGGCAATGTGCCGCGCAAGGTCAAAAGTTGCGTTTCACTAAGCGGTGCCGCGCCGGAAAGCCGGGAGCCAAGCGCCGTGGCCAGCCCGCCGAGGTCTTCGCTCGCGCGTACCAGCTGCTCAAGATTGTCCAGCAAATTTGCGGGGTTTTCGGGTGCTGGCTGGTCCGCCCTTATAGCCGCAGCCAGCTCGCGGCGGGCCTGTTTCAGGGTTTCCAGCGCGGTGCGAATATTGGCCAATGCTTCATCGTGCAGGGCATTCAGGGCTTCAATAGTCGCCAGCTCCGCACGCAGTTTCTCCGCTTGCGCACGAAGGGTCGGGGTAATAGCCGAGAGGATCATCGCCGCACGGGCCGAAGCCGTTGCGCCAGCCGGATGCAAAATACGAAAAGCCACCGGTGTATTTTCGAGCGCGGCAAGTGTGGCCAGCAAGTTACCCATCTCGCCACGATTTTGGGCGATGGCGTTTTGTTTTTGCTTGGCAACCATGATCGAGGCACGCAAGGCAAGGCGCAGAGAACCAAGGCCGGTTTCAAGGCTACGAATAGTGTTGGAGAGAGCCGCCACACGGTCTTCATTCGCCTCCGCAGCAGCCAGCGCTGTCGTCGCCATTCGGATATCTTCAGAGGCGGCACGCAGCGCCAGCACAGGATCGCTCTGGGCGACTGCCGGACTGGTCAACAAAACCAGTAAAAAAAACAGAAACTTCCTCAACCCGATAACAATGACACGCCGGTCATCTCCTCTGGCTGGGGCAAGCCCATAAGCTCTAGCAAGCTCGGCGCCAGGTCTGCCAGCCGCCCGCCCGCTCGCAATCGCCTGCCCGGCGGCCCGTTAAACAAAATAACCGGCACGGGATTGAGGGTATGGGCAGTGTGAGGCTCACCGGTAATCGGGTCTACCATGACCTCGCAATTGCCATGATCCGCCGTGAGAACCATAGTGCCACCAACAGTTTCCAGCGCAACAAGCACCTTGGCCAATCCCGCATCCACCGCCTCGCAGGCCTTGATCGCCGCGCCGAGATCACCGGTGTGACCAACCATATCCGGATTGGCATAATTGACCACTATCAGGTCATATTTCTGGCCGGTGATCGCCTCGACAAAATGCTCCGTCACCTCGGCAGCGGACATTTCAGGCTGCATATCATAGGTTTTCACCTTGGGACTAGGGGCAACATATCGATCCTCGGCTGGTTCGGGCGCCTCCTCGCCACCGTTCAGAAAAAACGTCACATGGGGGTATTTTTCGGTCTCCGCCAGCCTGAACTGGCTGCGCCCGTGAAGCGAAACCCAGTGGCCCAATGTATTTTTTATTGGCCGGGAGGGAAACATCACCTCCATGAATTCATTGTGCAGTGTCGAATATTCGGCAATGCCGGTAAGGATGGCCAGTTTGGGGCGTGGGCCGGTTTTGCAGGCATTAAAGCCCGGTTCTGCCAGCGCCCGCAGTATCTGCCGCGCGCGATCAGCCCGAAAATTAAGAAAGAGCAGACCGTCGCCATCTCTCATTCCGGTATAATCCCCGATCGGAGCCGGAGAGATGAACTCGTCGGTTTCGCCCATAGCATAGGCGGCCTTGATCGCCTCGTCGGCGCTGGCCGCACGCGCGCCCTTGGCCCGAACCATCAGTTCAAACGCGGTTTGAACCCGCTCCCAGCGGTTATCCCTGTCCATCGCAAAAAAACGGCCAATCACGGTCGCGATACTGGCCCCTTCCGGCAAGGCGGCATTCAGCACTTTAATCTGCCCGAGTGCTGATTTGGGCGGCACATCCCGACCATCTAGAAAGGCATGAATAACCACCGGCACGCCGGCTGCCGCAATAACCTGAGCTGCTTTTGCAATATGATCCTGATGGGCATGCACCCCGCCCGGCGAGGCAAGACCAGCCAGATGCGCGGTGCCGCCAGAGGCCTTGAGCTTGTCGATAAAGCGGAGCAGCGCCGGATTACGGTCAAAGCTGCCATCTTTGATCGCGGTATTTATTTTGGGCAAATCCATCCAGACCACCCGCCCCGCGCCGATATTGGTGTGGCCGACCTCGGAATTGCCCATCTGCCCTTCAGGCAGGCCGACATCCTCGCCGCTAGCGACCAGCGTTGCATTCGGGTGGTTTTTCATCAGCCCGTCAAAAGCCGGCGTATGTGCTTGGGCGACCGCGTTATTGCGTGTATCAGCCGAAAGCCCCCAGCCATCCAGAATACATAAAACAACAGGTTTCGGAGCTGAATCAGGAGAGGGCATGCCGACAATTCACTTTGCATAGAGATGGTTTCACCAACTCATACGCCCAGAGCTGCAGCGGGGCAAGTATTTCACGATTTATTCTACTCTACCGCCTGCCTTCCCTCTAAGCCGCCTCATGAAACGAAACCAGATTTCGACCACCGGATTTTGCGGCATAAAGAGCCAGATCGGCACGCTTGATCAGCGCGCTTGGCTCACAATTCGTTGAACTGGCAATTGCCACACCGATACTGACAGTGATGTTCAACTCCACACCATCCTTAGTCACAAAAGGTTTGCTCTCGACAGCCCTTCGCAAGCGCTCTGAAACATGCTTGGCAACCATACTGCCGGCATCAGGCATGACGACTAGAAACTCTTCGCCCCCCATGCGGGCGATAAGATCCACGCCGCGGACATTTTCCTGAATACGCAGTGCAAACTCCTTAAGCACCATATCTCCGGCATCATGGCCTACGGTATCGTTGATCAGTTTGAACCTGTCGAGATCCATCATCATCACTGCAAAATCATTGCCCGATTCTTTTGCCCTATCAACGATTTTTTGCATGTGCTGGGTAGCATAACGGCGATTATACAAGCCCGTGAGCGGATCGATAACCGCCATTTTCAGCCCGTCGCGCATATTCGAGCGCAGCTGGTCCGAGTAGTGCTTGCGTTGCAGCTGGGTGCGCAGGCGGATAATCAATTCCTCCGGCTCGAACGGCTCCATCACATAGTCGCTGGTGCCCAGATCCAGCGCTTTGGCCGCTGTTTCTATTGCCCCGTCGGAAACAATATATATCATCACCGCTTGTCGGGTCTCGGGGCGGGCGCGCAGGGCAGAGATCAGGCGGAGGCTATCGCCATCTTCCATCAGGCGTTGATGCACAATAATGGCATCCGGCTGCTCGAGGCGGGCCATATTCAGCGCCTCGCGCTCGGAGCAGGTGCCAATCACCTCGACGTTCGGCATTCTGGAAATCCTTTCCCGCCATACATCACCCTGCCCTTTTGTAGCGGGGGCGAGCATCACAGTATCATTCTCGCGCTCCGCCCCATCTCCCGGTTCCAGAAATTCGGACAAGCCAAGCTCGCGAGAGGTACTATCCCGTAATTTCAACTCGTCAAACATTATCTTGACGCGCAGCAGATTGCGCACCCTGGCAAAAAGAGCCTTATCGTTGATCGGCTTGACAAGAAAATCGTCCGCCCCGACAGATAGCCCCCTGATCCGCTCTTTGGGGGCACTGCTGGCGGTAACCATAACCACCGGAATATGCGAAGTCTCAGGGCAGGCCTTGAGTAGCTCGCAAACTTCGTAGCCATCCATATCCGGCATCATGATGTCGAGTAAAATGACATCCGGCTGCTCTTTGCGCGCGGTATCAAATGCTGCCTGACCACAATCCGCCTCAATCACATCATAATAGGACGCCGCCAATTTTGCTTTGAGTATAAGCCGATTTGTTGCTACATCATCGACCACTAATATCCGACCCGGCATAAAACCCTCATAAATAAACCTAATAAACAAAGCCAGTGTCGGGGAAAATCGTTAACGAAACCTTTAACAGGCGTCAAAAATATAGCAAAGGCAGAAAAAATGGAAAAGCAACAAGCTGAAATACTGGCAATTCAAGCCCTTAGCTGGCTGGCGGCGGATGAAGAAATATTAGGTCAATTTCTAAATACCACCGGAGCCGCGCCGGGAGACCTGCGCGCACGGGCCGCAGAGCCGGAATTTCTGGGTTTTGTGCTCGATTTCATCATGCGTGATGACGAAACGATTCTGGGCTTTTGCACTGCAACCAAAGCCACACCAGAATCCGTGCAGCGGGCGCGGGCAGCGCTCGGGGGCGGCTTGCCGAACTGGACATGAAGATCAAAGCCCTGCTGTTTGACAAAGACGGAACCTTGTTTGATTTTCACCGCTCATGGGGGCCGTGGCTGGCCGAATTTATCAGCACTGTTTCTGCTGATGAAGCCCATGGCTGCCGTTTGGCCGAGGCGCTGGGATTTGAGCCTAAAACACAGCGTTTTCAGCCCGGAAGCGTATTTGTGCACGATACGCTGGAGCAGATTTTGGACGTGCTGTTGCCGCACCTGCCCGACTGGGAGCGCAGCACACTCGAGGCTTACGCCATTCGAGAAGCCGCGCGGGTGCCACAGGTGCCAACGGTCAACCTTGCCCCGCTTCTGCTTAGCTTCAGGGCGCGCGGGCTGGTGCTGGGGGTGGCGACGAATGATAACGAGCATCCGGCAAAAACCCAGCTAGAGGCCGCGGGTGTGCTTGGGGTTTTTGACTTTGTGGCGGGCTATGATAGCGGTTACGGCGGCAAGCCGGCCACGGGCATGCAGCGGGCCTTTTGCGCCGCCCACGGGCTGGCCCCTGCCGAGGTCGCCATGGTTGGCGACAGCCTGCATGATATGATTTCGGGGCGGGATGCGGGGATGGTGACAGTGGGGGTGCTTACGGGCACAACTTCACGCGCCGAGCTTGAGGCGGTGGCCGATGTGGTGCTGGCGGATATTGGAGAGATTGGGGGGTGG
>JAKIUB010000001.1 GCA_021647745.1 Paracoccaceae bacterium
CTCTACGGGTGTATTTTCAAGTTCGGTTAATTTGGCGGCGGGCCAAGGTAGCTCATGGAAGATCATTTCGTTGGTTTTGATCCCGCCAGCTTCTTTCACAAATGGCGTGATCTCACGCTCGATCACAAGAGAGACGTCGTTGTCAACGCTGGACATAGCACGAGCCAAACTGGGGACTCCAAAGCCGTAACGTCTTGTAAGGGTACGCATTTGGGCTTTGGACGGCTCGTCTGGAACACGCGCGCGCATGCGCGGCGTCCAATCCGCCGATTGGATAATGAGGGCACGAACTGTCTCGGGCCACAGCCCTGGTTTTGCGGCCATGATCTGTGCTGCCATTCGCGATGCATTGGCGGTTGCGGCGCTTGTGTCGAACGAAGTAGAGAAAGCCGCTTCTTCTGGCCTCCTAAATGTCGTTAATAGACCGAGATCGTCAACCTGCGTTGTCTTACCAGTATCAGGGTCAACCGCATAGTTACCGCCTTCAAAAACGACATCTGGCTTTAATGGCCAATCGTGGGACCATGTGAGTGAGGTGCGGCTAGCGGGAGAAAGGTCTCCTGCTGCATTGACTGCTTGCCAACCAGCAAGTGCGGGATCAGTGATATTGAGCTTTTCCGTGAATGCACCAACCGTTAGGACATTCCATGCCTGTGCAGGGTTTTCAATTGCGGCACTATCGTTTTGGTCCATATACTCATTGGCAGGGTACGCATTGCGGATGTTGCCTGCCGAAACAGCGATAAATCTCTGGCTTTCACCTTCTCCATACGCCAGTTCGTCCAAGCGCGCCGACCAAGACGAAGGCCGACCAGTCAGATATGTATCTGAGCTTGTTATGGCCAAGCAAAATGCACGTTCTCGATAGGATGCTTGGATCTCAGGCAAACTCACAGCGGATGCAGTAATGTAGCCATAGAGTTCCGGAACATTTGCACCAAAATCGGGTAAGATTTTGATTGATTCAAGCCTGTGGGTCAATGTCACTTTGCCCTGACCATAGATATGGTCTGTCAGATCGCCATACAGCGCCAGGCCACTCATTTGAGTGCCGTGTCCACCCCAACTATTGGTGCTAACATCTTCAACAGACGCATCAAACTGCCATTGCTGTTGATCAGCAACATTTAAGGCAGGGCGGATCAAAGGGTGGCGATGAGTTGTCCCACTGTCGAGGATACACACCGCAGGCGCATCGTCTCCTGGAGGCGTGATGCGGGCAAGAAAGTCATCAGACCACTCGTGCTGCTCCGCGCCATCCATCAGTATGAATGGAGATGGAGTGTCTTTGGCGAGGCGCAATTCCGCAATGGCGTCTGTATTTGCGACGATGCGTCCCAGTTGCCGAGCCGTTCCTCTTGCAAGTAACACGTCACGTTCAGCGAAGGTGATCACACTTTCGCGACACGTCATACCAACGGCCTCTGCTGTGTGGGTGAAAACAGCTTGGCGCTCGTTACGTAGCCAAACCTCCCACCAAACCTCCGTGTCAGTTTCGGGGTAGGTTGCAGGTGCATCCGTAAAAAAGGAACGTACTTGCCCCAATCGCGCGGCCTCGATTGATGCAATAAGCGCATTGTTTTTAGGACGGCGCGACTTCTGGATTTGATTGCCATTCGCATCAAGCCTAAATGTTTTATCGGCGTTCTTTTCGTATGTGTAGTTGTCCTTTTCAGGATCGGCGAACTCATCAATCCGCTTTGAGTAGTGATCGCTTTTGGTGTCTGGTACGAACAACGTTGCCGTAATTTTCGTTGGATCAGCTTCGGAGGGGCGCACAGTGAGAAGTTCGATCTTCGACTTGCCCTGCCGCGCTTCAAGGTTTTCGACAATCGCCGGGTTAGAGGCGCTGACGTCTATCTCAAGATAGAACCCAGGTGTTCCTGCAACAATATTCGGTTCACGGGCAGCCCGTTGCTGCTCTGCTGCTGCGAGCGCAGTATTGAATGATGCCTGCAAATCACCTGCGTGGTTTGCACGGTTGCGTTCTGGCGTCCTTCCGCCGCCGCCACCTGCGCTAGGTGATGTGAACCGCTCGGTGTTGCCTTGATTAGATAGGTAAAAATGCCCCTTAGGGTTGGGTCGGGTGTCGGCCACTAATGCTGCCCTTTATGTTCTTGGAGAATGCTGCCGATCTAAAATTGCAGCTTGAATATCTGTTAAGGTAATTGAAAACCTGTCATCCAAAATTGAGCGCTTGGCTGCTTCATCAGCAATTCGACTAAGATCTGCCTGGCTGATGCTTCCAGCTGTCTCGATAGCCTTGTCCCAGTCGATCCCTTTCGTGTCAAATGTTGACAGCCGACGTTTTAGAATACCTTTTGCAATTTCAGGCGTCGGCAATGCGTATTCGATAACGTCATCAAATCGCCGGAATAGTGCTGGGTCGAGGAGTTCTGGGTGATTTGTCGCGGCAATAATGAGGCCATCGCTGTTGTCATTTTCCAGAAGTTGCAGAAATGAATTCAAAACACGGCGAATTTCGCCTACATCGTTAGTATCTGATCTTCGTGATCCGATAGCGTCAAACTCGTCGAAGAAGTAGACACCATCTGTTTGCTGCATTGCCTCAAAAAGAAGCCGCAACTTCGAAGCAGTTTCCCCCATGAAGCGCGTTATAAGGCTCTCAAAAACCACAGTGAATAACGGCAGCTTTAGTTCACCAGCGAGTGCTGAAGCGGTCATGGTTTTTCCGGCCCCCGGAGGGCCTATCAAAAGGATTTTGCGACGTGGTGAAAGACCATGTTCCGCAAGCCGGTGACGTTGACGCTGTTCGATAGTGATTCGCTTAAGTCGTTCGGTAAGTTCGTCCGTGAGGACCATACCGGAAAGCCTTGTATCCGAATAGCTTACTGAAACTAGATCGCCCAGATCGCCCCGCGGCTGAGCGAGGGCCACTGGACGGGCCGATTTCTTAACCTTCTGAGTACGTGCCTTTTCAACAACGTTTCTAAGTTCCGTTGCTAACTTGTTATGCCCCTTTCGCGCTTCGCTTGCGGCAACCTGAAGGGCAACGGACAGAAATTGTTCGTTGTCGTCGTCGATGTGGCTATGCAAAAGCGCGAGGATTTGTTTCGAGGTGGTCATTTTTGCCAACTTAAGTGAAATGCATCGGATTCGAAGAGCCGAGTTTGGTGTTGGAAACAACCTTAACGCAACATGATTCAGCAAGCAAACTTGTTATTTTGGTCGGGTGGCAGGGAAGCCCTCATATAGTTGTCGGGCATGCTGCAAGATTTACAAATGTCCGGTTCGGTGGGCCGCATCGCAAAGCCCTCAATGTTTGGCCAAGGTCGGCTAAGGGCTTATTCTGTTGAAAAACTCCAATTTCGGCCAAAATCAGAAAATATTTCCCTGCACGGGGCTGGAGGAAAATTTTGGCGAGGGGGTTCGGCTAAAATGGGCTTAAGGCGCTGTTGCGGTTCTCTGGAACCTTTCGCGGCAATCCTCGATGAGTTTCTACAAAGGTGTGCTTTTGGCGGAAATTTTCGAAACCCAAATATTGGAGTTTTTCAACAGAATAGGCCGTTAATATCTAAACCAAGAAAACCGCCCCGTTTTGGGGCGGCTGGTTTAGTATTCACTGGCCAGCATGATCGTCAGCACCCTGTGGGTAACATCAAGATTAGCCGCATCCGGTGAATGCCATTTGAGCTTCAGATCGAAATAATCGACCTTCCAAAACACCTTATTGCCAGCTACTTCCAGGCTGCCAAAATCATGTTCCCCGTGGGGATCATTGTCTTCAGAAAAGCTGTCAAAACGACTGATTTGATCGACGATGACAGCGCGGCATTCGTCACTCAGGGACTGTATGCCGACCGTCATCATTATGGAGCCGTGCTTGAAATTACCGATGCGTATTTCGTCATTTAAGCGGCTGATACGTTTCTGGCGGAACTCTTTGTCGATCTTCCAGACTGGTGTGGTGTTTTCACCGCATTTGTCACAGGCGAAAGTGTCAAATACTGACTTCAACACCCATTCTCTAGTTGCATTGTCCCATCTGGCCCAGGCATCGCGCACCACATTCTTTGAGCCGCACTGACCGCATACCGGATAGGAACCCACAAGTTCATTTATGGCAGTTTGAATATTTCCCATTGTCTCATCTCCTTGCGATTGGGTGGCCGCCCGAAAAAGTTCAGGCACACCCGGCGCAAGGCGATGAATTGAAAGAACGGGTCTGAGGAACATGATACCGGTTGCATAAACAGCATCCAGGCCGTGAAAAATCGCGTACATGATATCTGACCAAGGCGGTTTTCGAGGCCTATGACCGGTTGGAAAACCGCCCGACAATACCAGGATGATATATGACCCCAATCATGTCACAGGGCTTGGCATTGCACATCGAAGATATCGACAGGGGGCTTTTGGCATACGCCTGAGTGACCGCTTGGCGCATTTGTACATCGTCGGGCAAACCGGCACCGGAAAATCAACGTTGCTGCTTAATATGGCCCGGCAGGACGCCCGGGCTGGTTTGGGATTTTGTCTGATTGATCCACACGGTGATCTGGCAGACATCTTGTCCAGTTCACTCGGAGCGGAGCATCTGTATTGGCGCGTTGCTGACCCTGAAAGCCGGTATGGATACAACCCTCTTACCCGTGTCAGTGCCGCGCACCGCCCAATAGTTGCCTCTGGCTTTATCGATGCACTGAAAAAACAATGGCCGGATGCGTGGGGTGCCCGAATGGAACACTTGCTGCGTTATGCCATTCTGGCTTTGCTGGAAACGCCTCATGCAGATATCCGAGATATTGTGCGTGTGTATGTCGATAAGGATTTCCGGCACTCGGTTTTGCAACACGTCCAAGATCCTCAGGTCCGCGCGTTCTGGACCGAAGAATACCCAAGGATGAACTATCAGAACGCCGCCGATGGTGTCGCGCCGATTGCCAACAAGCTAGGCGCATTTCTGGCGAACCCGGTTGTGCGGAAGGCTTTGTGCGAGCCTGAAGAACCGCTACGATTTCGCCAGATTATGGACAAGGGTCAGAACCTGATCGTTTCCCTTGCCAAGGGACAATTAGGAACTGATACGGCCAATGTTCTGGGAGGCCTCATTGTCTCCAGCATCATGAATGCCGCCTTTTCCCGTCATAATCAGCCGGAAGCGCAGCGCCGACCCTTTATGCTCTACGTGGACGAATTCCATTCATTCACTACGTCTGCTTTTGCGGGAATGCTTTCAGAAATGCGAAAATACGGCTTGGGGATCACGCTTGCGCATCAGCATATCGTGCAAACCGACCATGATGTTTTTGAGGCTGTATTGGGAAATGTGGGGAGCATGATGGTGTTTCGGGTTGGCGCGAATGACGCCCCGACTTTCGCCCGGCAGCTTAATAGCGTTTCCGTGAACGATCTTATCCATCAGCCAAATTACCGGACATATGTTCAACTCATGGTCAATGGTGAAAAGACCCGCACATTTTCTGCGGACACTTGTCCGGCGACTATCGGCGGCGGCGTAGTTTCGCCGTCTTTGCCCAATTTCTCAGAATTGTAGAATGGAAGCATGAACAAAGAAGAACATCTTGAACGCCATTTGGAGCTTTGCCGCCGTGTGTATTTGCGCATGCTGGCTGATGGTTCCTGGCCGTGGATGGAGGAGTCGGATTCGTCAAAATCTGAGAATATGATAGAGTCCGAGGACAATAATCACGACATATGAAAACATGCTTTGGCTACATCCGGGTGAGCACCCAAAAGCAGGGCGAGGGGGTTTCGCTGCAAGAACAAAAAGATGCAATTGAGGTTTTTGCGAGTCGTCAGGATCTGGAGGTCACCCAATGGTTTGAGGAAAAAGAAACTGCAGCCAAAAGCGGGCGGCCAGTTTTTAACAAAATGCTTCGCGACCTAAAGCGTGGTATGGCAACCGGCCTTATCATACACAAAATTGACCGATCAGCCCGAAACCTCAAAGACTGGGCAATCGTGTCTGAATTACCAGATCATGGAATTCAAGTTTACGTGGCCACTGAGACTATCGATTTCAATTCACGCGGTGGCCGCCTGACTGCCGACATGCTTGCGGTGATCGCCACTGACTTCATTCGTAACCTGCGGGAAGAATGCAGGAAAGGTATGCGCGGGCGGCTCAAGCAAGGTCTCTATCCATTCCGGGCACCCATTGGTTATCTGGACAATGGCAGGGGGCAGTCAAAAACACCCTGTCCTCAAAAGGCTCCCCTAATCCGCGAGTTTTTTAATCTATACGCCTCTGGTCAACATTCACTGCGCAGCCTGCAAACTGAAATGAACCAAAGGGGTTTACGTAATCATGGTGGTCGACCGGTAAGCCTTCATGGCATCGAGACCATTCTCAATAACCCCTTCTATACAGGCCTTATTGAAATCAAACGAACCGGCGAGACATATAAAGGCATCCACAAGCCAATAATTTCGACGTCTTTGTTTCGCCGGGTTCAAAATATTAAATTGGGGAGGTCAGGCCCTAAAGTGACGAAGCATAATCATTTGTTCCGGGGTTTGTTCCGGTGCGGATTATGCGACCGACCCATGTCTCCGGAATTGCAAAAGGGCCGCGTATATTATCGTTGTCAGGCGCAACTGTGTGAGACAAAAACTATTCGTGAAGACATTCTGAGTGACCACATCAGTTCGGAGCTGTTGAAGCTTGAGATATCAGATGAAGACGCGGCGAACATGATCCGGAAATGGGACAGCGGTTATTCGCTTTCTTCAAATGATGATCTGCGCAAATCCCTGCAATTACGAATCAGCGCCACCGAACAAGGCCTGTCCCGGGCGGCAGATTTGTTGATTGACGGGACACTCGACAACGAAACCTACCTTGCAAAAAAACATGATGCCAATCTGACACTCGCCAGTTTGCAGGAAGAAATACGAAATTTGCCTGATCCTAAGGAAATCGAGAGCAACAATCTGAAATTTATCGAACTCATGAAAAACCTGACAGGGCTTTATGAATCCCTCAATCCAGCAGAAAAGCGCATGTTTGTGGAAAACACCTTCTCGAACCGAACTGTCATCGGAAGAAAACCTTGTGTTGAGCCCTACTCTTGGGTCACTCATGCCCAAGATACTCTGTGTGTTCCCTCTGGTGAACCAGACCGACACAGAGATCGAACTAAAATCGTCTCGGACGATATTTTGGCGCTGAGGCGTGTTCTGAAACTCAAAGAAGACAGCTCACAACGAAATGACGAAGCTGCCTAGGGGGTGAAAAGTCGGCTGTGTTGAGGTGATTAACATTTGGCCACTTAAGTAATCTTTTTTGCAGATCATACAAACCAATGGGTCAAGACAATAGTGCCCAATGGCCTAATAACTTAAAAAACGGTGTAGAAAAAAAGCCGTCTTACGAATTGGATTAGTATGGACACCAACTTTCGTTATCAAAACTAAATATGATATCGCCGTCATTTCTGGTCGTCAATACTTGCCTATTATTTCCGCGAAAAGGGCCGCCTCCAGCAACCTGACTGTAAATTGGGATGGTTTCTTGCGTATCGTACATGTAACCTTTGTCTGAAATAACAACATAATAAACATTGGGAAAGTGTGTGCTATAAAAAGCACGGAAAAAATCACGATCAGCTTCTTTGATCCTTCCATGGTGAGGAGCAATTAGTACGTTTGTTGCTCTCATAGCATCGACGTACGACGCATTTTCTGCAAGTTTTTCCCACCCTGGCCTTTCCAGGTCACCTGTGAATAGGACACCAATTCCGTTACATTTCAGAAAATTGACGAAGCTCAGATTGTTCTCATCGTCGAATTCCGGATAGTCGCATTTGAACGTTAATCGCTCGAGCCCCTTGAATGCTGGCTGAGGTGCAGTACCGTCTCCAGTGAAAGTGTTTTCAATCGCGTGGCAAAGCCTGCCTATTCCTGGGCCCATTCCATCCTCACTCTTCAATGACCGCAGAGTTGTTGCGGATACCGATTTGTTTCTTGAAAGCCATTGAACATTCACATTGTCGAGCAAATTTTCAATTCCGCTCACATGATCTTCGTCATAGTTTGTGATGGTGAGCATATCCAAACGGGTGATATTTTTTCCAACCAGATAATCTCCGGGCCGCCAATTCGTGGTGGCATTGTGACCAGCATCCAACATGAAAGTAGTGTTGTCGTCGCATGTAAGTAGCGCACATGCTCCATGATCAACATTAAATATTTCTAATTTCATATAATCCTCAATTATTTAAGTAAGCAGCGAATAACTTCAGCCTGGAAGCTGGCGAGAAATTTCACGAAACGAATAAACATCCCAATAAAGACAATAATGGAAATCAACAATAACTGAGACTCATAGAGGAAGTCAGAAAAGTAGCTTTGCCACCCAAGAAGCCCCACTGATAGCAACGCCACAAATGCGATGTTTCGACAAAAGCCGTATTGATTGAGGAAACTATCAATTCGCACCCTTGCACCGTCCACTGTAAATGAGCGCTTGAAGCCAACCTGGAAAACATCTTCAGCACTAATGGGATCTTCTAAATCTTTGGACAGCGCGGTTTTGGCTTCATCCAAGATTTTGCGCTGAATCGAAGATTCCAGCGGCGTATAATATCGACCGACGAGGACCCCCATGAGTCGCTCCAAAATATTGGGTTTCTTGAATCCGAGCTGTAATGCAATCGGTTTTGAGAACAAGTATGATAGAGCAAATGTTTCAATCACTAATTGAGCCAAGGTGGCAATTATATGACCGACAACATAAGCCGCTGACACAGCCGCAACAATTTGAACAAAATTCCAATCCGATCGAGTTAAAAAACCAACACCGTTGAAAGCAAAGTCAACGACAGACAGTGTCAAAACCCCGCTGGTCAAATATGCGTAGAAATCATAGTCAGTGAACGGAAAGTAGGTTTTCATGGACACTATTTATTCCTGTTAACATTATCCTTTTTACTATGATCGGGATTATCCCGGACATATTTCTGGCCTCCAATTTTGACCACGTGAGCTCCAGTATGATTTCCTTTCTCAACTTCTTTTACTGCAACTTTCCGCGAGACATTTTTTCTGCTGCCGATTTTATAACTTTCGTTTCGGCCGCCAGGGCCATCGTTGTTACCAATAATTTTTGTCATGGTCTTTTTCCTTATTTTCTATGATTTCATACTACACCATCTCAAGCTTTAGTCACGTTGCTCTAAGTCAACGTTCTGAGGGATAATTTGGAGATAGGAGATGTCCAAAAGATCGACACTTAGAGACTTCAGCATAACACCCTTTTTGGTGATTTTCGGATCAGGCATATTTAAGTCTTTCCTTAGTATGGTCACACCCTCAAATCTCAGCTAGCTACAATGGATAATGAGAAAGCGTTATGGAACGTATTATTCACGACGAGTTGCGCTATCGGACAGCTTTGAAAGCAAACTTATAAAGGCGATAAACTCCAGTGCCTTTTCTGGATCATCTTCAATAATTTTGTGTGCCCGGGGATTTCTTAATCCCGAAACAGCACCAGAAAATAGCATCATAAACCCCTTTTGCTCGTCGCGATTAGATTGGTCGTTTAAATTGTTGAATGCGAGCACCGGATTCTTGGGATTAAAAACCGTTTCCATTAGATTGGATCCGTCTCTGTCCTCAATGCCACTATTCAGACGTACTATATTGTTCAGCGCTTTTACTGCGTTTTCGATTGCATTTGCGTAGTGACCATCTTTGAAAAGTTGGCCTGCTGCTTTCTCTATGTATGGGTGAAGCTCGAGGCCTTCATATGCTTTTAAAGTTCTACTGGAAGTAGATATGCCTCTGTCCTCCAATTCCTCTCGGAATCCTTCCACAATAGCTTCGAGTTGTGATCTTGCCCCCTCTATACCTCTGATTAAGCCTTCGCGCACTTCTTGAATCGCGGTAGCATGCATCATATTAATCGACGCTCTATCGAGATGTGTCACACTCCAATTATAGCGATCGTATTCAATAGTGTTTGCTCCAAAAACGGTTGCGAGCAGAGTTTCGAGTTTTGATGACAATGTCCCAATTCTCGGGTCACTTCTTTCGTCAACAGAAGCGACATCAAACTTCTTCAGTTCGTCAATACGACGCTCTATTTTAGGTATTGCACCTTCCATTTCTTGTGATGTTAAATTAGCACTCACTTTTTGTTCTGCTTTTTTTCTAACCATAATACTCACATTATACCAAATTTTGCCGTTGCAAGATGTCCTCAATCGTTTGTGAAATCAGACAGATATTAGTTTATTTATAGTGGTTGGACTTTATCAACTATAAGCTATTTATTAAAATAGCAGAAGACAAATTCATCGATGAGTATTTCGAAATCTTGAAAAGCATGTGGGAGGATTTTGAAGAGATGACCTGCGCCCCAAGGACTCCCCATCGACTGGAGGAAACTTGGGGCGCAGGTCGATTAGGTTTTTGCAGATAAATGTACCAACTATAATCACCGATATCGAATTTACGCGTGAGTCATTGGGACCGCAAAAATTGTTTTTATTATATTTCAGTAAGGAAATACGTCCATTTTTCCATCAATTCCCTACGTTTTTCCAGACGGTCTGAACGCTGATATGCACGCTCGGTTTTTGACCCTACAATATGCGCCAGCGCGGATTCCTTTATTTCATATGGTGTATCAGTTTGCTCTTCCACCCATGTCCGAAAAGATGCCCTGAATCCGTGAGGGCGGGCGGTGTAACCTTCTCGTTTCATAAAACTTGCCATAGCTGCATCGGAAAGCGGTTTGCCGGTTGGTGATGGAAATAGGTATTTGCTGTGGGATAACTCTGCCGCAGTTGTAACTATTTCTAAAGCTTCGTCAGTCAAAGGAATGCGATGTAGTTGGCCTGTCTTTGTGCGTTCAGGGACGAGAGTCCAAACGTTGCCATCGATTTCTTCAAACGTCGCCAGGCGCACTTCACTAGTCCGAGCAGCAGTTAAAATGAGAAACCGCAACGCTAAGGCTGATGTCAAAGATTTTGTTTTCAGCCATTTGTAAAATTCGGGCGCGTTTTCATAGTTCAAGGAGGGAATATGAGTAACTGTATGCCTTTGTTTTCCTAGAAGTGCGCGAGCTTTCATCGTTGCTTGAAGATCTACATCTAATCCAAGCGCAGCAGCGTGTTTCAGCGTAAGGTTAAGGCGGTTTAGGGCTTTTTGAGCGGCTTCAGGCTTTGTATGCCATATGGGTTCCAAAATCCGTTTGATTTGAAGCTGATCAACTTCGGTAATTGGGAATTTCCCGAGCTTAGGGATTATGTGAACCTTAAGAGGCGAAAGCCAGCGCCCAGCTATTCCATCTCCCTTTAGTTCGGCTTGACGAGCCTTAAAACACCCATTGATTGCTTCGGCAACTGTCAGCTGTGTGTTCTGGTTCTTTAACTTTTCTCTTTCGATAATTGGATCAAATCCATCTCGGTGCAACCGGCGAGCGTCGTCAGCCCTTAGGCGCGCTTCTGCGATTGTTACATCCGGCCAACGGCCCAAGCCCATTTCGCGTCGTCGTCCATGTATGGAAAGACGAAGAACCCATTTTCCTGCGTCTTTGCGGTTTTTACATAGCCAAAGTCCCTGGCCATCTGCATACTTGCCAGCATTAAGTGATTTTACTTTAAAATGTGATAGAGAGTTGCGGATCATGGTCCACCCTTTAGTCCACCTTTATTCAAGAGATAGTATGGTGATCTATGCTCAGAGATGTAAAGGGTGATCTTTTAACTATCAATAACTTAACGAAAAATGTTCGAGTATGAGTTGCTATGAAAACATCCATTGATGCCTCTCGACCGCACCATTTCACATTTTTGGATGTGACCACCAAAAAACTCAAATGGAACAGACACTTGCGGAGCTCGAAACCCTGTTTTACGTGAGTAGGCTATTCTCTCCGAAAATGCCAGTTTTAGCACTGTTCTCTTGAGTGTTAAGTGACCAGAAGCCCATATATTCCAAGGGTTTGAGATGAATTTCAGCGATAGTTCGAACATTTCAGTGAAGCTATGCACAGGCTTGGCTTTATTTTCCAGTTTTTCGCTCATTACCATTTTTTCACGCTCCAATTTTTCAATACGCTTTTCGTAGGCGGATATTACAGATTCACTTTTTGTTGTGACGATACGATCAAGCATGCTTTCGATTTCCTTATCCAGCTTGCGGCTTTCCTTGCGAACCTCATGTAGAGTAGCATTGGCCTGCTCTTGGCGTTGACCCCATGCGTCCTTGAAAACACTGACTTCACAATCTCAAACAACCCCTCTGTGGGCTTGAGGGGCGGAGAACTTCCTCGAACGATCACGTCACGGCGGATTGATTTTCGAAAGCTGTCATAGCCCTTGGCCTTGCAAGAATAATACGGGTGCTTAACGCCGGTGCTACTTGTGGACCAGCAAGCGGTGTGAGGCTTTCCACACTCAACAAAAAAACGCTAGGGGCGCAGGCCGGTCAGTTGAGCGGCCAAATAATAAACCCGCGATGTTGGTCGCGGGTTTATTATTTTGTAGTAAAAAAGTGGGGAGTTATTCGCCCACCACTTTGATGCGGCCTTCAACCGTGGCCGTGGCACCTTTTTCGATGATATAGTTGATCACATCATTGGCCATCAAATTGCCGTTGCCGGCGTTGATCAGCACATTGCCGCCGCCGAGCGCGCTGTAGCCGTCACCGCCCGAAAGCACATAGTCGTTGGTCGCTAGCTTGTAGACCTTGTTTATATCCAGCTCGGCATCGCCGACCATGACCTGGGCTATCCGCGAGCCTGCGGGGGCGGTCGGATCATAAACATAGCTCATGCCGGACACCTGCGGGAAGCGCCCCGAGCCATCTTCAACCCGGCTGACGCCATTCTCGAGCGCTGCGAGGATTTGCGAGCCGGGAAGCTCGGTCACCACGGTTACATTGCCAAAGGGCAGCTCTGTCAGGATATCGCGGCGGGTCAGCATGGTGCCGGCCTCATAGGTGCGGTCTGCGCGGATACCGCCGCCATTGGCCAAGGCAATATCGGCATCCGTGGCCCAGCGCAGGGCGTCGGCGATCATGTTGCCCATGGCGCTTTCCTCGCCGCGCACTACATTGCGGCGCGAGTCAAGGGCACCGGCCGTGGCACCTATCTCGACATTCAGACTCTCGTCGAGCTGGGCTTGAAATGCATCCACCAGCACCATTGTTTCAGGGTCGGGGGTGACATTGGCGGTATCGATAAAGCGGAAATTCGGCACCCAGGTGATATTGCGCTCGCCGCGTTTTTCACCGATGGTCACAGCGATGTCGATCGGAGACAGGAAGCGCCCGTCAATCGAGGTTTCGATATAGGCCGTGCGCCCGTCGTAGGAGGTGGCGTAGGAGTGATCATCCCCCGAGAGGATAACATCAAACGCGCCGCTGCTGACCAGTAGGCGGTCATTTGACTGGTCGGTCTGCACCACGCCTATCACGATATCCGCACCCTCTTCGCGTGCCGCATTGGCGGCTGCGATGCCGGTTTCAACCGTGCCGCTAAATACGAGATCGCCAGACGAGGTGACCTCCGGAGTGGTGTCTTGTGCAACCGGAATAAGCGCTACTTTTACCCCTTCGAATTCTTTCATCATGGTGCCGCCCAGTCCTTCAACGGGGGAGCCGTCAGCATTGGTGATGTTGATAGCGGCCCATGGGTAGGCGGAATCGGCCATTTTTTCCATGAAGTTCTCAACCCCGAAGTCGAACTCGTGATTGCCGGGAACGGCGATATCAAACGGCACGATATTGGTTAGGTCGATCATATTCTGGCCTTTGTCAAAGCCGGAAAGAATGGAGGGGGAGAGCATGTCGCCATCAAATACATAGATCATATTCGGGTTGTTGGCGCGCTCGTCGCGGGCGACCGCATTAAGGCGCGCAACACCGCCGCGCCCGTCTTCTTCAGCAAAGTTATAGATATCACCGATGCCCAGAATGGTGATATTGACGGTTTGGGCCATGGCCGAGGTCATCAGCAGGGTGCTGAGAGCGGTGGCACCAAGGGCCATTGTCACGGGGCGTAATGGGAGTTTCATGGGGTTTCCTTCCTGAGATTTTTTTGTGAGCCATTCCTGACAAGCAGGCGACCGCAACAGTTTGCGCGATTCCCTGCCTTAACTCAACCGGCATACTTTTTTTAGATAACATTTTTGTGTTTACCGCAAAGCGGTTGAAATAATACTAGTCGCCGGCAAACTGCGCTTCCAGCTCGTCGCGGCGCTCGTCGCTGATTTTGGCAAAAAGCACATCCGGGGTGGTAAAGCCATGACCGGCGGGCAGGGCCAGGAGCGCAGCGTCGAGATCATCGGGCCAGCGGGCATCGGTGGCATTGACCGATTGCAGAATAGAGTGCGCCGCATCGGGGATGAACGGGCCGGAAAGCACCCCGTAAAGCCGCACGAGATTGAGCGCAAACCGCACGATGGCGGCGGCATCTTCGGGGTTTTCCTTATAAACACTCCACGGCGCGGCAGCTTGCAGATACTCGTTGCCCGCCACCCAGATGGCGCGTAGATCTGCTGCGGCCTTGCGCAGCTCGATCTTTTCCATATTGTTCTGATAGGCGGTCAGGCGCTTGGCTATTTCGGCGCTCACGGCGGCCTCGGCGGGGCCATAGCTGCCACCCTCGGGCACCTGCTCGCCAAATTTTCCACGGCAAAACTTGGTGACGCGGCTCACAAAATTACCCAACACATCGGCGAGGTCTTTGTTGATACCGGCCTGAAAGCTTTCCCATGTGAAATTGCTATCACTACTTTCGGGGGCATTGCTGAGCAGCCACCAGCGCCAATAATCAGACGGCATGATTTCGAGCGCCTGATCCATGAATATACCACGCCCGGCGCTGGTGGAAAACTTGCCACCCTCATAGGTCAGCCAGTTATAGGATTTTATGAAATCCACCAGCTTCCACGGCTCGTTGCTGCCCATCAGCGTGGCAGGGAAGCTCAGGGTATGGAACGGCACGTTATCCTTGCCCATGAACTGGACATAATGCACATCGTCAGCGCCTTTGTCTTCGCGCCACCAGCGCTCCCATGCGCTGTCATCGGCGCCATTGGCATCTGCCCACTCGGCGGTGGCGGCGATATATTCTATCGGGGCATCAAACCATACATAAAAAACCTTGCCCTCCATGCCCTGCCACGGCGCGCCCTCGAATTGCACGGGAACGCCCCAGTCAAGATCACGGGTGATGCCGCGATCGCGCAGGCCGTCACCGTCATGCAGCCATTTTTTGGCGATCGAGGTGGTCAGCACCGGCCAGCCAACCTGGCTATCTATCCATTTATCAAGCTTGTCGCGCATGGCGGATTGCTTGAGGTAAAGGTGTTTTGTTTTGCGAACCTCAAGGTCCGTGCTACCTGAAATTGCCGAACGGGGGTTTATCAGGTCGGTCGGGTCGAGCTGCTTGGTGCAGTTTTCGCACTGGTCGCCCCGCGCGTTTTCAGAGCCGCAATCGGGGCAGGTGCCCTCGATGTAGCGGTCCGGCAGATAGCGGCCATCTGCCTTCGAATAAATCTGCTTTTCGGAAACCTCCTCGATCAGCCCGTTCTTGCCGAGCGCGGCGGCGAGGTGCTGGGTCAGGTCGCGGTTGCGGCTTGAGCTGGAACGCCCGAAATAATCGAATGACAGCCGAAACCCCTCGGCAATATCCTTTTGCACCTGCCACATATCGGTGCAAAAATCAGCCACCGGCACACCGGCCTTGGCGGCCGCCAGCTCGGCGGGGGTGCCGTGCTCGTCAGTGGCGCAAATAAACATCACCTCATGGCCGCGTGCGCGCATATAGCGGGCATAGGCGTCAGATGGCAGTTGCGAGCCAACAAGATTGCCCAGATGCTTGATGCCGTTAATATAGGGCAGGGCGGAGGTGATCAGAATACGAGCCATTTGGATGCCTTTGATTGTGCTGGTTTCCGTTTAGCGCAAGCGGCAAAAAACCTCTAGCGCAAATCGCGGGCAGGGCTTGATCTATATGTTATTTCCTGCCTGCAAAGGGATCCTCCGGATATGTCACCTCGCTCAAATATAACCCGTGGGGCGGGCAGACCGGCCCGCAGGCGGTGCGGTCTTTTGCTTCCAGCGCGGTTTTTACATCTTCGGGCTGCCAGTTGCCCGCGCCCACCCGCTCCAGCGTGCCGATAAAGCTGCGCACCTGATTGTGTAAAAAACTGCGGGCGCGGATATGAAAGCGGGTTTCGACCCCGCCGCTATGGGCCATTTGCTCTATGGAAAGCTCGTCGAGGGTTTTGAGCGGGCTTTGCGCCTGACAAACCGAAGAGCGAAAGGTGGTGAAATCATGATGGCCGATCAGGTAGGCAGCCCCTTCTTGCATCGCGCCCAGATCAAGCGGGTGCTTGATCTGCCACAGGGTGCCGCGCTCAAAGGTCAGCGGCGCGCGGCGGGTGAGCAGGCGGAAGGTATAGCGCCGCTCCAGCGCCGAAAACCGCGCATGAAAACCCTCGGGCACCGGATTGACCGCGATGATCGCTATCCTTTGTTGGCTCAGGTGGTAATTCAGCGCTTCCCCGAGCCTGAAGGTCTCCCATGTTTTGCCCAGATCCACATGGGCTACTTGTCCGGTGGCGTGCACGCCGGTATCGGTGCGCCCCGCGCCCTGCACATTTTTGCAAGCCGGTTCGAGCTTTTTTAGCGCGGTTTCCAGCGCACCTTGCACCGTGGATAGCTCGGGCTGCTTTTGCCAGCCGCAAAACGGAGCACCGTCATATTCTATTTTCAATGCATAACGTGGCACGCCAAAACCCTCTGTAAAATGTGCTTGTTAGCGACTATATGATAGAAGCAGATAAATTCAGCAAGGGGAAGCACTTGGGCATTGCCGATATAGCCGACCAGATCGCCCGTGTGGTTGATGATACCCAAAACGGGGCGCGAGAGCTGTTCGAGCCGGTGCTCCGGGTCGGAGTGACCGGCCTTTCGCGAGCGGGCAAGACCGTGTTTATTACCTCGCTGGTGGCCAATCTGCTGGATCGCTCCCGCATGCCGGGGCTGAGGGCCGAAGCGGAGGGGCGGGTGATGGCCGCCTTTTTGCAGCCCCAGCCCGACGATACCATGCCGCGCTTTGCCTACGAGACCCATTTACAGAGCCTTGTCGGCAATCCTCCCCGCTGGCCCGAAAGCACATCTTCCATTTCCCAGCTTCGGCTTTCATTGCGGACGCACCCGACGGGGCTGCTGCGGGGGCTAAAGGGACCGGGGGTGTTGCATGTCGATATTGTTGATTATCCCGGCGAGTGGCTGCTGGACCTGCCGCTGATGAAGCAAAGCTATGCGCAGTGGTCCGAGGCCGCGATTGCGTTGGCGCAAAGCCCGGCGCGGGCAGGGCTGGGCAAAGTGTGGCATGAAATGCTGCAAAAGGTTGATCCGGCTGCCGTGCTTGACGAGGGCGAGGCCCAAGGGCTGGCAATGGTGTTTACCAAATATTTGCAAGCAGCGCGTGCGGCAGGGTTTTCCAATTGCGCCCCGGGGCGATTTTTGCTTCCCGGTGATCTGGCAGGGTCGCCTGCGCTTACCTTTGCGCCATTGTCGCGCCCGTCCAGAGTGCGCAGCAATACGCTTTACGGGGCTTTCGAGCGACGCTTTGAGGCTTATAAAAAGCAGATCGTGCGGCCGTTTTTCAGGGATCACTTTGCCAGAATTGACCATCAGATAGTTTTGGTTGATGCGCTCGGGGCGATAGATGGCGGGCCGCAAACTGTCGAGGATCTGCGCGCGGCCATGAGCGCAATACTGCCTAGCTTTCGACCGGGTAAAAACCATTTCCTTTCGATGCTGACGGGTAAGAAGGTTTCTAAAATACTGTTTGCGGCCACCAAAGCAGACCATATCCACCACAGCCAGCACCCGCGGCTAAACGGCTTTTTGGCGGCACTGCTCGCTGATGCCAAGGAGGTAGCAAACTGGAAAGGTGCCGAAACCGAGGTGCTTAGTCTGGCTGCCATGCGGGCAACGGTAGAGCAGACAGTGAAGCACGAGGGCGCACCGCTGGAGCTGGTGCGCGGCCGGTTGCTGGATGGTGGCAAGGAAGTGGCGCTGCATCCGGGTGATTTGCCTGAAGACCCCGAGCGCCTGCTAGGGCCGGCCCGCGCCGGAGATGCTACTTGGCCCGAGGGGGGGGGCGGCTATGAACTTCCCGCCTTTGCGCCGCCTGCCGCAGAGGGGGCACCGCGCGGGTTGGCGCATATCCGCATGGACCGGGCTGCGCAATTTATTATCGGAGATAAGCTTTGATCCGGCCAGCAAAACTGGCGGATGCCGCGCCCTGCTCAAAGATAATGCTGGGCTGGGTAAACGAAAACCCGTGGTTCCCAATGGCGGCACCGGTCAGCGCTTCTGTCGAGGCGATGCGTGGCAGGATCCTTGATGGTGAGGTTTTTGTAAGTGAGGGTAGCGCGGGGCTGGGCGGGTTTATCTCCTATGGTGACGGGGAGCTGGATTGTCTTTATATCGAGGCTCAAAGCCGCAATGCCGGTCTTGGCAAGGCTTTGCTGGCGCGGGCAAAAGAGGCTAGCAAAAACGGGCTTTACCTATGGGTTCTGGCCCAAAACAACGGCGCGCGGCGGTTTTATCTGCGCGAGGGGTTTGTGGAAACCGCACGGGGGGATGGCCAAGATAACGAGGCTGTTTTGCCCGATATAAAAATGGAATGGCATCCCGGAGGAAAAAGACATGGCTGATATCCGCAAACCCGTGATGCTGGATGTTGAAAAGCTGGCTCCGGTGCAGACCCCGCAAGAGGTCGCGCCGATATCCGAGCAAGCCTCTGGAAATACCAGCGCCATGCAGCGGGTAGCGCTCGGAATGGCTGGCCCTGCTGGCTGGTTGTCAAAGATGTTCTGGTCGGCAGTGCTTTTGCTTTTGGGCATGGCTATCTCGCTGGCCGCATGGGATTTTGTGACCGGATTGCTGGCCCGCAATATCTGGCTGGGGCGCGGGGCGCTCTTGCTGGTTGCGGTTGTGATCGGGGTGCTGGTGCTGATAACCCTGCGCGAGCTGGTGGGCTTTGTCCGGTTGCGGCGGATAGATGTATTGCGCAAGGCTTCCGGCGAGGCGCGCGAGAGCTTTGATCGCGCCAGGGCGCTGGCGGTGCTGGATGATTTTGACAAGCTTTATCGTGGGCGAGCCGAGCTGCGCTGGGCGCGCGGGGCGTTGACCGAAAAGCGGGGGGATATTCTGGATGCGGACGCGCTGATTGATCTGCTGGAACAGCAATTGATGCCGCCGCTAGATGCCGCCGCCCGCCGCGAGATAGAAGCGGCCTCAAGGCAGGTGGCGGCGGCAACGGCACTGGTGCCCTTGGCGCTGGTTGATGTGCTGGTGGCGCTGACGAGCAATGTAGCGATGATCCGGCGGATTGCGGCTGTCTATGGCGGGCGGGCCGGTTTTATTGGCTCATGGCGGTTGCTCAAGGGGGTGGTGCGCCATCTGGTGGCGACGGGTGCTGTGGCAATCGGCGATGATATGCTCGGCTCGATGGTCGGGGGCGGCGCACTTTCCAAAATATCGCGACGCTTTGGCGAAGGGGTGATAAACGGCACCCTGACCGCACGGGTAGGGGTGACAGCAATGGAGATATGCCGCCCGATGCCTTTTGTGGTGCAAAAACGCCCCTCGGTCAGCTCGATCGTTAAATCCGCTTTGCTTGGGTTGTTTAAATAAAGAGCCGAGCCGCGCTGCTTTAACCAGAATTGTAGGGTGCCTCAAAGATTGGCACCCTATTCCCTGGCACCTTATTCCATTGTCGGAATGCTGAAGTCGGCCCCTTCTTTGGTGCCTGATGGCCAGCGCGAGGTCACGGTTTTGGTGCGGGTGTAAAACTTGAACGCATCCGGCCCGTGCTGGTTGAGGTCCCCAAAGGCCGATTTTTTCCAGCCGCCGAAGGTGTGGTAGGCCAATGGCACAGGGATCGGCACATTGACGCCAACCATGCCGACATTGATCCGGCTGGCAAAATCTCGCGCGGTGTCGCCGTCGCGGGTGAAAATAGCAGTGCCGTTGCCGTATTCGTGATCCATGGTATAGGCCACGGCTTCCTCATAGGTTTTGGCGCGCACAGTGCATAATACCGGCCCGAAGATTTCGGTTTTGTAGATGTCCATTTCAGTGGTGACATTGTCAAACAGGCAGGCGCCCACGAAATTACCGTTTTCATAGCCTTGCAAGGAGAAGTTGCGGCCATCGACCACAAGTTTTGCCCCTTGTTCAACGCCCGAGTCTACCAAGCCAAGGATTTTGCGCTTGGCTTCAGGCGTGATCACCGGCCCGAAATCAACATCGTTTTCAGAGGTGTACGGCCCGATCTTAAGGCTCTCTACCCGTGGAGCCAAGGCCGCGATCAGGCGGTCGGCGGTGTCTTCACCCACCGGCACCGCCACCGAAATCGCCATGCAGCGCTCTCCCGCTGCGCCGTAGCCGGCACCGATCAGGGCATCAACCACTTGGTCCATATCCGCATCCGGCATGATAATCGCGTGGTTTTTTGCGCCGCCAAAGGCCTGCACGCGCTTGCCAGCGGCGCAGCCATTGCCATAGATATATTCGGCAATCGGGGTCGAGCCAACAAAGCCGATCGACTGGATCACCGGATGTTCGATAATCGCATCCACCGCCTCTTTATCACCATTCACCACCTGCAAAATGCCCTTGGGCAGGCCGGCTTCCTCAAATAGCTCGGTCAGCATGATCGGCACGGTCGGGTTGCGCTCGGAGGGCTTGAGAATAAAGGCATTGCCCGCTGCCAGTGCCGGTGCAAACATCCACATCGGGATCATGGCGGGGAAGTTGAACGGGGTTACGCCAGCGGTTACGCCCAAGGGTTGCTTCATGGAATACATATCAATGCCCGGTCCGGCACCGTCGGTATATTCGCCCTTTAATAGCTGCGGCGCGCCGATGCAGTATTCGACGACCTCAAGCCCTCGGATAATATCGCCCTTGGCGTCTGGCAGGGTTTTGCCGTGCTCTTTTGAGAGCGCCTCGGCGAGCTTGTCCATATCCCGGTGCAAAAGCGCCACCATCTTCATCATCACCCGCGCGCGGCGCTGGGGGTTCATGGCGCCCCATGCGGGCTGGGCGGCAGCGGCAAACTGCACGGCCTTGTCCATTTCGGCGGACGAGGCCAGCGGCACTTTGGCGATAACATCACCGGTTGCGGGGTTGAAAACATCCGAGAAGCGGCCGGACGTGCCAGCCACATGCTCGCCGTTGAGATAGTGTTTGATCTCTTGCATCTGATTTCCTCCAAAAAACTTCTTGCAAAGCTTACATCTGTGTAGGGGCAAAGGGGAAGTGAAAACTATGACCAGATGGTCAGTTTTATTATATCCAGCAAATCAGCTATTTTTCCTGCCGGAAAAGGCCAAACTTGACAGAAAATGCAACCGGCTGCACAGTGGTGCAAGGATCAACACAGGAGACTACCGATGAAAGTAAGCCAGTTACTACAGGCCAAGCCGGTGAGCGGTGTCTTGTCCATCAAGCCCGGAGACACGATTAACACTGCGGCTGAGATGCTTTCCGAACACCGGATCGGGGCGCTGATCGTCTCTACCGATGGCAAGCAGATCGACGGGATACTCTCCGAGCGCGATATTGTGCGCGAGATCGGCAAAAACGGCATTGGCTGCATGAGCAATTGCGCTCGCGACCTGATGACCTCGACCGTGGTTGCCTGCAAGCCCGAAGATACGGTTATTTCGTTGATGAGCAAAATGAGCAATGGCCGGTTTCGCCATATGCCGGTGGTCGATGGCGGGGTGCTGGTCGGCGTGGTTTCTATCGGAGACGTGGTGAAAGCGCGGATCGAGCTGATCGAGCAGGAAAATGCCGCGCTGACAGATATGATTCACGGAAAAGTATGACGGTAATGAAATAATGATTGACCTTGCCGGCCTTTTTGCGCAACGCTTCGCAAGTGCAGCATCAAGGGGAGAGCCGTATGCGCATTGGTCTTTATCCCGGAACATTTGATCCGGTCACCGTTGGACATATTGATATCATTCAGCGAGCCTGTTCGCTGGTTGATAAACTGGTGATCGGCGTGGCGATCAACCGCGACAAAGGCCCGCTTTTCAGCCTTGAGGAACGGGTGGCGATGATCGAGGCCGAATGCGCCGAGATTGCAGAGAAATGCGGTGTCGAGATCGTGGCGCATCCGTTTGAGAACCTGCTGATCCATTGTGCGCAAGAGGTTGGCGCCAGCATGATTATTCGCGGGCTGCGGGCGGTGGCTGATTTTGAGTATGAATATCAGATGGTTGGCATGAACCGCGCCATGAATGACCAGATAGAAACCGTATTTTTAATGGCCGAAGCCCAGCATCAGGCAATTGCCTCCAAGCTGGTAAAAGAGATCGCGCGGCTTGATGGCAATATCTCGAAATTCGTGACGCCTCGGGTAGAGGCGGCCTTAATGGCGAAGCTCGGGAAAGCCTAGCGCTTTTTTGCGATTTCCTCAAGCGCCGCAACTTGGCGGCGCATGAGGTCTAGGTTTTCTTTGGCCAATTCGGAATGTTTTTGAAGCTCGTCAAGATACTTGTCGGCTCGTTGACGATTTTTAATCCTAAAATAGTAAAACAAGAACAAACCCGCGATAAGAATTAAAAAGGGAAGGTAGGCTGAAAAATCACTCATCCTCGGCGCCCTCATCTTCCCCCTGCTCGGCAATCCACGCCACTGAAACCACTTCCTCACCTTTGGCGGTTTTGAACACCGTCACACCGGACGAGCTGCGGCTTTGGCGTGAAATGCCGGAAACAGGGCAGCGGATGCTTTGGCCTGAATTGGTGGCCAGCATGATCTGGTCGTCCTCCTCTACGGGGAAGCTGGCGATGATTTTATCGCCGCGCCGCCCGAGATTGGCAGCCGCGATCCCCTGACCACCGCGCCCCGCAATCCGGTATTCCAGCGCCGAGGAGCGCTTGCCAAAGCCGCCCGAGGTGATGGTCAGGATCCACTCTTCAAGGGCGGAAAGCTCGGCATAGCGCTCAGAGGTAATCGTGCTGTTATCGGCTTCCACCTCGGCCCCGTCTTCGCCGGTAACCGCCTTGCGCATTTTGAAATAAGCGTTGCGCTCATCCGGCGTGGCCACCACATGGCGCAGGATCGACATGCTCACCACCTCGTCGCCTGCCGCCAGCTTGATGCCGCGCACGCCGGTGCTGTCACGCCCCTTGAAAATCCGCACATCGGTTACCGGAAAGCGAATGGCTTTGCCCATGCTGGTGGTCAGCATGAAGTCATTGTCTTCGTTGCATATTTGCGCCTTGATCAGGCGCATGCCCTCCCCAAGCTTCATGGCAATCTTGCCGTTGCGCATCACATTGGTGAAGTCTGAAAGCGCGTTGCGCCGCACGCCGCCGGTATTGGTGGCAAACACGATTTGCAGGTCTTTCCATTCATCTTCATCGCGGTCCACCGGCATGATCGCGGCCACGCTAACCCCTTGCGGAATTGGCAGGATATTGATCAGCGCCTTGCCGCGCGCATTACGCCCGCCGCGGGGCAGTTTCCAGGTTTTAAGCTTGTAAACCATGCCTTCTGAGGTGAAAAACAACAATGGCGTATGGGTGTTGGCCACAAACAGCGTGGTGACAAAATCCTCGTCCTTGGTGTTCATCCCCTGAAGGCCCTTGCCGCCGCGCTTTTGCTCGCGAAACTCCTCTAGCGGGGTGCGCTTGATGTAGCCGGAATTGGTGACGGTCACCACCATATCCTCGCGCTCGATCAGGTCTTCGTCGTCCATATCAGCGGCGAATTCAACGATCTCGGAGCGGCGCGGCACCGCGAAAAGCTCGCGCACCTCTTTCAGCTCGTCCGCAATAATCGCCATGATCCGCTTGCGGGAGCGCAGGATTTCAAGGTGATCCTTGATCTTTGCCGCCAGCTCGACCAGCTCGTCGGTAACCTCCTGAACCCCCATCGCGGTCAGGCGCTGCAACCGCAGTTCCAAAATTGCCCGTGCTTGGGTTTCCGACAGAAAATAGGTGCCGTCCTCGTTCATTTTGTGGCTCGGGTCATCAATCAGCTGGATATAGCTGGCGATGTCTTGCGCAGGCCAGCGCCGTGTCATCAGCTTTTCGCGCGCTTCCGAGGGGTTGGCCGAGGCGCGGATGGTGGCAACGATTTCATCGACATTGGAAACGGCCACGGCAAGGCCGCAAAGGATATGGCTGCGATCACGGGATTTTCGCAGCTCAAACGCGGTGCGACGAGCTACAACTTCCTCACGGAAGATAATGAATTCGCTAAGGAATTTCTTTAGCGTCAGGGTTTCGGGGCGGCCGGCATTGAGCGCCAGCATATTACAGCCGAAGCTGGTTTGCAGTGGCGTAAAGCGATGAAGCTGGTTGAGCACGACCTCGGCAGTGGCGTCGCGCTTCAGCTCGACCACCACCCGCACACCGAACCGGTCACTCTCGTCTTGCACATGGGCAATGCCTTCGATCTTTTTATCCCGGGCTAATTCTGCGATTTTCTCGATCATTGTCGCTTTGTTGACCTGATAGGGGATCTCGGTAAACACAATCGCATAGCGGTCTTTGCGGATCTCCTCCACCGTGGAACGCGCCCGCATAATCACCGAGCCACGGCCCTCGCGATAAGCCTTATGCGCCCCGTCCCGGCCCAGAATAATCGCGCCGGTGGGGAAATCCGGTGCAGGGATATATTCGATCAGGTCATCCACGGTCATATCGGGGTTGTCCATCAGCGCGAGGGTGCCGTCGATCACCTCGCCTAGGTTATGCGGCGGAATATTGGTGGCCATGCCCACAGCAATGCCGCCCGCGCCGTTGACAAGCATATTGGGGAAACGCGCCGGCAGCACGGTTGGCTCGCGCTCCTTGCCATCGTAATTGTCTTGAAAATCAACGGTGTCGAGGTCTATGTCGGCCAACATATAGTCGGTAATTTTTTGCAACCGTGCTTCGGTATAGCGCATGGCGGCGGCCTTATCGCCATCCATCGAGCCAAAATTGCCTTGGCCGTCGATCAGCACCTGGCTCATCGAAAAAGGCTGGGCCATGCGCACCAAGGCGTCATAAATAGCGCTGTCACCATGGGGGTGATAGCTACCCATGATGTCCCCAACCGATTTGGCCGATTTGCGGTAAGGCTTGTTATAGGTGAAGCCATTTTCATGCATGGTATACAAAATACGCCGATGCACCGGCTTTAGCCCGTCGCGCAAATCGGGAATGGCGCGACTGACAATCACGCTCATCGCATAATCGAGGTAGGAGGTTTTCATCTCTTCCTCGATCGCGATTTGCGGCCCGCCATAAACGTATTTTTGCGGCTCTTCGCCGTCTTTTTTTCCGGTCTCGTCGCTCACGTTCATTCACCCTGCTGAAACACAATATATTGTGGTCCAGTCTACCAAACCCGCGGCAGTAACGCAATCACTGGTTCACTCTGGCCGCTATGTTTCATGGCTCTTGAAAAACTGTCGGAGTCTGTCAGTCAGGCGACAAATCGGGGGGATATGGCGGGGCATTTATAGTGATGCCATTTGCCGGTCTCCTTCTTAGCCTTGGAGCCAGCTTCAAAAGCCTGTAGATAGACGCATCCGTATTTGAGGGATCGCCACAAATGTTTGATTATGTGGCCGGTCACCATCCCCCTCAGGAGATATGGATACGGGAAAAATGGCACCCAAAGAGGGTGCCATTTTATTTATGTATATAGCTTTAGCTATTTTTGCTGGTTGTTAGCGGGTCGTCTTCGCGTTTTACCGAGCCTTCAAAATGCGCACCGCTTTCAATGGCGATGGTCTTGTGGATAATATCCCCCTCGACCCGTGCCGATGCCGTGAGGCGCACTTTCAACCCGCGCACGCAGCCAACCACACGGCCGTTGACCACCACATCGTCGGCCACGCACTCGCCCTTGACCGTGGCGCTCTCGCCAACGGTCAACAGATGGGCACGAATATCGCCCTCTACGGTGCCTTCGATCTGGATATCACCCGAGGTCACCAGATTTCCGGTGATCGTCAGGTCGGAAGACAGCATGGAGGGGGCCGGCTTGGGCTTTGATGAGGATGTGGCCGGAGTTGTGCTGCCTGCCGGTTTTGCTGCCGGTACTGCGCCCGTGGGCTTGGCTGTGCCGGTCGTCGAGGTGCTGCTCGGGGTTTCGTTTTTCTTAGTAAACATTTCGTCCTGCCTTTATAAAAGTCATTGGGTTGAGGGATACGCCATCCTTACGGATTTCATAGTGAACATGCACACCAGATGATCTGCCGGAGTTACCCATATCACCGATCAGGTCTCCGCGGGCGACCCGTTGTCCGATCGTGACCCGCGTTCTGTTGAGGTGGGCGTAATATGTCTTATATCCCCCCCCGTGGTCAAGGATGACAAGATTGCCAAAGCCGCTTTGCACACCGGAAAAGAAAACCGTGGCGTCAGCGGTGGCCAGCACCGGCGTGTTGAGGCTAGAGGCCAGATCAAGGCCTTTGTGCAGACGGCCGCCGCGTGGGCCAAACGGGCTGGTCAGCCGATAGGCCGAGCGCAGCGGAAAGGTAAACGGAATACGCGCCGCAGCAGCCTGAAGCGAGGATATCTCTTCAAGTCGGCCAAAAATATCCTGCATGCGGTTATTGAAGTCAGGCATGGCCTCGGCGCTTTCGTCGCTCAGCCCGCCGGTGCCGGAATAGTTTTGCCGCACATTGGCCAATAGGCTGTCGATATCCAGCCCGGCGGCCTCGAACATACCCGAAAGCGGCACCAAAGAAACACTGAGCGCATCTTCAAGCTGGCTCAGCATCCGGTCCTGTCGCTGGCCGTTGAGGCTGCGCTGTAGTTCGAGATCATCAAGTGCGGTTTGTAGTTCTCCAACCTTGGCCTGCTCTGCGTCGCGCGATTGCACGGCGTCGGCGAGCGCCGAGGTCATGGAGGTGACAACGGCAATCTCGTCTTGCTGGCCGCCGAGGCGATCTGTCATCAGGGTCTGGATGGTGGCCAGCTCGATATCGAGGCGACGGGCATTGCTGGCGGCGCTGTCACGGTCAACCAGCGCGGCCTGTAGCTGGCTCTGGATCGCGATAATTCGGGTGCCCGTCTCCTGGCGTTCAGCACCGATTTGCAGCAGGCTTTCCTGCTGGGCTATCAGCTGGGTCTGGGCTTTGCCCATGCGGTCTGTGGTTTTTTCAAGCTGTGCAGAGAGCATGTCACGCTCAAGGCTCAGCTCCGCTATGCGGGTCTCGTAAGCCATGGTCAGGGCAGCAGAGCGCTGGCGGGTCTGGTCTTCGCCGTAGCTGGCCAGAAGCACGGTCACGGTCGCGATCACACCCCACATCGCAAGCGCAATCCCCGAGACAACCAGCCCCAGCCGCAGCATAGGCGACAGGGTAAAGCTGTGCACGCCGTGGCTGTCGGCAAAGCTGATGGTCTGGGTTGGCAGAAAGTGCGCCAACCCCTTTTCGGGGGGGGCGATATCTGTATCAGGTGCGATTGTATCGCGCATGCGGTCAGGCCCTTGAGCGGTTGCGGATGAAAGGTGCCGTATGAATAGGGCTAATTGGCCTTTACGACAACCGATTTAACCACCATTAATCAAACAAGTTTTGCCGCTTGAGCGGGGAATCGCCATATCACCCCTGTCGCTTGCCAGATTAAGGCGTTATGGCGGGGTCAAACACAACTTGTGGAGCAAGCCATGCCAAGCCTGAGCGATTTTGACTTTGACTTACCCGAAGAGCTGATAGCGCTTCGCCCCGCCGTGCCGCGCTCTGCGTCGCGGATGCTGGTGTCAACGGCGGATGAGATACATGATTCGAGCGTTGCCGATCTTGGCCAGTGGCTGATGCCGGGCGACAGGCTGGTATTCAACAACACCAAGGTTATCCCCTCGCGGCTATCGGGCACGCGCACGCGCAATACTACCCATGGCAGCGGTGTATCAAAGATCGAGGCCACGATGATTGAGCGGGTCAACGAGGATACATGGCGCGCGCTGGCAAAGCCGCTCAAGCGGCTCGCGGTGGGTGATACGATCAAGTTCGGCAAGCTTCTGGCCGAAGTGCTGGACAAGGCAGACGGGCAGGTGGAGCTGATGTTTTCGCTTTCCGGTGCCGCGCTGGACGAGGCTTTTGCTATGGGTGGCCAGATGCCTCTGCCGCCCTATATTGCCTCCAAGCGCCCCGCCGATGCCCGCGATATGGAGGATTACCAGACCGTATTTGCCTCGAAGCTCGGAGCCGTGGCCGCCCCCACAGCCTCGCTGCATTTTGATACTCCACTGCTGCAAAACCTCAAAGAGGCAGGAGTGGCCAGCACAGAGGTGACCCTTCATGTCGGTGCCGGCACGTTTTTACCTGTCCAGACCGAGGATATCGCCAACCACAAAATGCACTCCGAATGGGGCGAGGTTTCATCGCAGGCCGCGCAGGATATTGCCGAAACCCTGAAAAATGGCGGGCGGGTTATTCCTGTCGGCACCACGGCGCTGCGCATTATCGAAACAGCGGCAAAAGACGGAGAGATCAAGCCTTTTTCCGGTGATACCGATATTTTCATCACGCCGGGTTTTGGCTTTAATGTAACTTCGGCTTTGATGACCAATTTCCACCTGCCCAAATCAACCCTGCTGATGCTGGTCGCCGCGCTGGTCGGCATGGAGAGGGCGCAGGGTATTTATCAGCATGCGCTAGAGGAAAAATACCGGTTTTTCTCCTATGGGGATAGCTCGCTGCTGTTTCCCGCTGCGGAGTGAGCAGGGCGTGAAACGACCATTCCCGTGTCGCCGATGTATCAGACAGGCGGGTGGGTTGCAGGCAGATTCGGTATCAGGCCGGGCATGGTAGCCGGCCTTTGGAGGCTGGTATGGGTTATGTACTGAAAAATTCATGGGCGTTGCTGCTGGGCATGTTTTTGCTAATGCTGGGCAACGGCACGCAAGGCACGCTGCTGTCGGTGCGCGGTGCGATGGAGGGTTTTGGCCCGACCACGATGTCCTATATCATGACCGCCTATTATGTCGGCTTTCTAGCCGGTTCGCTGCTGGCCCCGCGCCTGATCCGGCGGGTAGGGCATGTGCGGGTATTTGCGGCGCTGGCCTCGCTGGTATCGGCGGCTTTCATTGCCTATGCCATGGCGCCCGACCCGTATATCTGGGCGGGGCTGCGGCTGATTGTCGGCTTTGGCTTTTCGGGGGTTTATGTGGTGGCCGAAAGCTGGCTCAATGACGCTTCGACCAATGAAACAAGAGGGCAGACGCTGTCGGCTTATATGATTATCCAGATGCTGGGGCTGGTGCTGGCGCAGGTTCTTATTCTGATGGCGGACCCTTCGGGGTTTATTCTGTTTGCGGTTATTTCGGTGCTGGTTTCGGTATCTTTTGCGCCAATTTTGCTTTCGGTCAGTCCTGCGCCCGCCTTTCATGCGGCCCCCCCCATGACCCTGAAACGGCTGTTCAGAACCTCGCCGCTGGGCACTGTCGGGGCGTTTATCCTCGGGGGGGTGCTTTCGGTTCTGTTTGGCATGACAGCGGTTTTTGCTACGGAAAGCGGGCTGAAAACCGCCGAAATTTCGCTGCTGGTCGGGGTCAGCTATCTGGGGGCGGTGGTGATGCAATATCCGATCGGCTGGGCCTCCGACCGGATGGACCGGCGCCTGTTAATTGTGATTGTCACCGGGCTTAGCGCCACTCTGATTGCGCTGGCGCTGCCTTTTGCCGGCTCGCTTTATACGCTGCTGGCACTTGGCTTTTTTATTGGCTCTACGGCAGGGCCGCTTTACTCGCTACTGATTGCCCACACCAATGATTATCTTGAACCGGAGGATATGGCCAATGCCTCCGGTGCGCTGGTTTTCCTTAACGGGGTCGGGGCTATGGGCACGCCGGTGCTGGTGGGGTTGTCGATGTCGCGCTTCGGGCCGTTCAGCTATTATTATGCGCTGATTTTACTGATGGGCAGTATTTCGCTCTACGGAGCTTATCGCATGACCCGACGCGAAGCTATTCCTGTAGAAGATACAATGAGTTATACGCCTGTCATGCCGCAAAGTACGCCAATTGCCGCCGAGCTTGCACAGGAGATCGCGATAGATGCCGCCGAGGAAGAGGCCGACGAGGAAAAATAATCCCTTGCTCGAATCACATATTCAAAGTTTAGTTTTTAGAGGCAATATCTTGGGGAGCCGAAAAATGGCCATCACACCGGACGAAATCATCTCATTCTGGCAAGACGAGGTCGGCCCGGCGGGCTGGTATATCGTTGACAAGGATCTCGACCAGAAGATCCGCGACCGCTACCTTGATTTCTGGCACGATACCCGCGCCGGGGATTACGACAACTGGTCCTGCAAGGCTAAAGGTGCATTGGCAATGCTGATCGCGATAGACCAGTTTCCGCGCAACATGTTTCGCGGCAGTGGCGACTCCTTTGCCACTGACAGCAAGGCGCGCTGCATTGCCAAGCGGGCGATATTTTTAGGGCAGGATCTGGAAGTAGACGAGCCGATGCGGCAGTTTTTCTATCTGCCGCTGATGCACTCCGAAGTGCTGGCGGATCAGGATACCTGCATGCGGATGTACAAGCAGAACATGACAGGTGGCGAAGACCGGTTTTTACACCCTGCCGCCCACCGGGCTGTTATCCGCAAATTTGGTCGCTTTCCCTACAGAAACAAAGCATTGGGGCGGCTCTCTACCGAAGCCGAAAAGGAATACATCGCCGCTGGAGGTTATATGGTGACCGTCAAGGAATTGCAGGAAAACGCCGGATAGGCAGCGTTGCGGCAATAATATAATTATGATACACATAAAATGGAGCGGGCGACGAGGTTCGAACTCGCGACAACCAGCTTGGGAAGCTGGTGCTCTACCAACTGAGCTACACCCGCAATAGCGCTGATTTAGCGCGGCTGTTGGGGCGCGTCAATGCGATTGTGGTTGATCTGGCCGAAATTACGGCCATGATATGAACAAGCGTTCAGGGGGTTGGTATGGATTTGGGAATTAGCGAAAAAGTGGCGCCGCTCATTACGGCGGTGCGTGAAATGGTGGCGGCTGAAATCGCGCCGCTGGAGGCGGAATATCGTGCCGAGGTGGGTAAATCCGGTGACCGTTTTGTCTACACTCCGCGCATGACCGAGATTTTGGAAGGGCTGAAGGCCGAGGCGCGGGCGCGTGGGTTGTGGAACCTTTGGCTGACGGATAGCAAAAAAGGTTACGGGTTGAGCACGGTAGAATATGCCTATCTGGCCGAAGAAATGGGAAAAACCCCGCTCGGGGCCGAGGTGTTTAATTGCTCCGCACCAGATACCGGTAATATGGAAGTGCTGGAGCGCTATGGCACGCAGGAGCATAAAGAAAAATGGCTAACGCCTTTGCTCAACGGCGAAATTCGCTCTGCCTATTTGATGACAGAGCCGGATGAAGCCAGCTCTGACGCGACCAATATCTCGATGTCCTGTGTGCGGATGGGCGATAAATATGTGCTGAACGGTGAAAAGTGCTGGGCCAGTGGTGCGGGGGATCCGCGCTGCGCTATCTATATCGTGATGGTTAAAACCGGCGATGAAAAAGACCATAAATACCGCCGCCATTCGATGATACTGGTGCCCGCCGACACAGCAGGAGTAGAGGTGCTGCGCGCGATGGAGGTTTATGGCCATGATGACGCGCCACACGGGCATATGCACATAAAATTTACCGATGTGCGGGTGCCGGTCGAAAACCTTTTACTTGGTGAGGGGCGCGGGTTTGAAATATCGCAAGGACGGCTGGGGCCAGGGCGGATACATCATTGCATGCGCGCTATTGGCCATGCCGAAAACGCGCTGGAGTTGATGTGCAAGCGTAGCCTTGTGCGGGAGGCTTTCGGGCGGAAAATCGCACATCTTGGTGCGAATTACGATATTATTGCCGAATGCCGGATGGAGATCGAGCAGGCCCGGTTGCTCTGCCTGAAAGCCGCCTGGATGATGGATCAGGGCGATGCCAAAGCCGCCGCGCCGTGGATCAGCCAGATCAAGGTGGTGGCGCCAAAAGTGGCGCTTCGGGTGGTGGATGAAGCGGTGCAGATGTTTGGCGGGCAGGGGATATCACAAGACACCCCGCTGGCTGCGAGCTGGACCCACCTGCGCACTCTCAGGCTGGCTGACGGGCCGGATGCGGTGCATCGGCGTCAGGTAGCGCGCCATGAGCTTCGCCAGTATACCAACGATAAAATATAATGGATATCAGCAAGATAGCTGCGTATCTTGAAAGTAAGGTCGAAGGTTTTTTAAAGCCGGTGACCGCCGATAAAACAGCAACCGGCCAGTCAAACCCGACCTATATCCTGACCACTCCGCGTGGCAAGTATGTGCTGCGCGCCAAGCCCCCCGGCAAGTTGCTCAAATCGGCCCATGCGGTGGACCGCGAGTACCGGGTGCTGAAGGCGCTGCACGGGCAAGGGCTGCCGGTGCCGATGGTTTATCATCTTTGTGTGGATGAAAGTATCATGGGCAGCATGTTTTACCTGATGGAATATATCGAGGGGAAAAACCACACAGACCCGAGATTACCCGACCTGAGCAAGCAAAGCCGTACAAAAATATATGACGAGATGAACAAAGGGCTGGCAGCGGTGCACGGGATTGATCTTGCCCGCGCCGGTTTGCTCGATTATGGCCCGCCGGGGAATTATTTCGAGCGTCAGCTCGGGCGTTGGCAAAAGCAATACCGCGCCAGCGCCACCGGAGAGATCAAAGCGATGGATGCGTTGATAAACTGGCTGGAGACCCACATGCCGCCGGATGACGGGAGGGTGACGCTTGTCCATGGGGACTGGCGGATAGACAACCTGCTTTTTGATCCGGATAAAAACACCCTGTCCGCTATTCTTGACTGGGAGCTTTCCACCCTTGGGCACCCGCTGGCCGATCTTGCTGCGCAGCTGATGCAATGGGCCATGCCGGTTGGTCCCGAGGGGCGAGGGCTGGCCGGGGTGGATCGTGTAGTGCTGGGTATTCCGACGGATGAAGCCTATATTGCCGCCTATGCTGCCCGTATGGGGATTGATATACCGGATATGCGGTTTTATGTGGCATTCAGTTTTTTCCGCATGGCGGCGATATTGCAAGGGGTGAAAAAACGCGCGCTGGAAGGTAATGCTTCCAATCCCGAAAATGCGCTGGAGCTTGGCGCATATGTGGGGAAATTTGCGGCCGCCGGTCTGCTGCGGGCGCTGGGATAGGGGGTGCCTTTAGCGCGGAATAACCAGCTTTGCGCTCAGCCCGCCCAGTGTTTCGCTTTGGCCAAGCTCAAGCGTGCCGCCGTGGCTGCGCGCCACATCAAGCGCAATGCTGAGGCCAAGCCCAACCCCGCCGCCACGGTTTTGGTTGCGTGACGCATCGAGCCGCGCAAAGGGTTGCATCGCGCGTTCAAACTGCTCGGGAGGGATGCCTGGCCCGTCATCTTCGACCCTGAATTCAAGGAATTTTTGGCTGACAGACACAAAAAGCATCACGGTATCAGCATGGTCAAGGGCATTGTTGAGCAGGTTTTGCAGCGCGCGGGTCAGGGCTTCCTTGCGGAGCAAAACATGATGGATATCTTGTGTCGTTTTGCTCTCGACGACCTTGATGTCACCGCTTTTTCCGGCGATATCGCGGGCGAGCCTGATCGGATCTGTCGGGCGGGCCTCTTCGGCTTGATTATCGCGCGCGAAGGCGAGAAAGCCTTCGAGCATCCGCTCCATTTCGAGGATGTCGGGCTTTAGCTCCTCGGCACCCTCGATCAGCTCTGCCGCCAGTTTAAGGCGGGTGAGGGGGGTGCGCAAATCATGGCTGACACCGGAAAGCATCAGCGTGCGCTGCTCGACTTGCCGCTCTAGCTTGTTGCGCATACTCAAAAACGCCAGCGCGGCGCGGCGCACTTCGGAAGAACCCGCCGGATGAACCGGAAGGTTTTGACCCTTGCCATAGGCCTCTGCGGCGGCGGCGAGGCGGTTTATCGGGCGCACCTGATTGCGCAAAAACAGGATAGATATAACGGTCAGAATGATCGAGGTAACGATCATCAGCACCAAAAGCTGGTGGGGGTTGGTGGCGGTAACGCGGCTGCGCGCGACCACCGCGTCGAGCCGGCCTTTTTCAAGCTGGATATTGAGCAAAACCCGGTTTGGGTGGCTCATCAGGTCGACCGAAACCGGTTGTTCTATCTCGCGGTGCAGCGCTTTGATCAGGGTTTTGCCCGAGAGATCGTAGAACACCACCTTGTCAGCGGGTAGCGCCGTATTTTCGGGGGTGAGCAGCAGCAGCATTTCGAGATTGACCGACATTTCATCAAGCTCGGCTTGCGGGTTTTCCGCGCGCGACACCAGTTCGATCGCGTACTTGAGTTCGAGAATAACCGAAGCGGCCATTTGCTCGGTGACGCTCTGAAAATGGCGCTGGATAAACATTTGCCCGACCACCAGTTGCAGCCCGATCATCGGTAAAAGCAGGATGAGCAGCGCCCTTCCGAAGAGCGAACGGGGCATGTATTGCTTGAGCCAGCCAAAGTTCATGGGTAAGCGTTAATCGGCAATCCTGCCCAACGCAAGAGGAAGCTCGATGTTTGACACCAGCCACCACCCGAAAATCGGCGTTTCGGAGTTCCTGCGAGAGGGGCTACGCGTGGTGACCGCACCAAATGCCTCGCCGATGACCTTTACCGGCACCCGCAGCTATATTCTGGGCGAGGGCGAGGTGGCGGTGATTGATCCCGGGCCGGAGGACGAGGCGCATTTTCAGGCATTGAAAAAAGCATTGGCAGGGCAAAAGGTCAGCCATATTTTTGTTACCCATTCGCATATCGACCACTCTGCGCTATCGCGGCGATTGTCGCGCGCTTTTGATGCGCCGGTGCTTGGCTTCGGGGCGAGCGGTGCGGGTATGAGCGAGGTCATGCGCGGCTTAGAGGCAGGCGGGGGGCTGTCGGGCGGTGAAGGGGTGGATACTTCCTTTTTGCCTGACATCAAGCTGGCTGATGGCGATATTATTGCGGGGCAGGGTTGGGCGTTGGAGGCAGTGCATACGCCTGGCCATATGTCCAACCACTTGTGTTTTGGCTGGCAGGATACGCTTTTTAGCGGGGATCATGTGATGGGGTGGTCGAGCACGCTGATTTCGCCTCCGGATGGCGACTTGACCCAGTTTATGGGATCACTCGAAAAGCTGCAAAACCGCCCCGAAGATGTTTTTTATCCGGGTCACGGCGCACCAATATACGGGGCGCAGAATATGGTGAAGGCACAGATCAGCCATCGGTTGGCCCGAGAGCAGCAAATACTGGAGGCAATCGGCGAGGGCAGGGTGCCAGCTATCACACGGCGGGTTTATAAGGGGTTGGACAGCCGACTTCTGCCGATGGCGGAGCGCAATGTGTTTGCCCATTTGATTGATCTTTGCCAGCGTGGCAAGCTGCGATCGCTAGGCCCGCTGCGATTTGGCGGGCGCTTTGAACTGGTGGGGTAAGCCATGCTGAAATACGCGCTGATGATATTGCTTGGAGCTGTCGCCCCGCTTTTGGCCAGCCCTGTCAGCCATGATACGGCGCTGCGTATGCTTGCGCCGGCACCGGAGAAGGTGCTTCACGGGCTGTTTCCGGGGGGGTATTCTGGTAATGAAGACGATATTTCGCCTGATCAGGTGCGTGATTACGAGCGGCTGGTGGCCAGGCGGGTGGCCTGGGTGATGTTTAGCCATAACTGGTATCAGGGTCGCGCGTTTCCGCTGGAAACCGCAGGCTGGATACGCGGGCAGGGGGCCACGCCTTATATCCGGTTGATGCTGCGCTCAAATACCGAGTTGAACAAGCGTGAGCCGCTTTACACGCTACAGGCCATTGTGGATGGTAAATTTGATGAAGACCTGCGGGCGTGGGGGCAGGCGGCAGCGCGCTTTGAAACTCCTTTTATCGCGGAATACGGCACCGAGGTGAATGGTGACTGGTTTGCATGGAATGCGCGCTGGAATGGCCGCGGCAATGGTGCAGCGCTTTTTGCGCAGGCTTACCGGCATATTATTGATGTGGTCCGCAGTGCGGGGGCGAGCAATGTTATCTGGGTGTTCCATGTCAACAATTCTGATTCTCCGCAGCGAGGATGGAACCGCTTTGAGCGATATTATCCGGGCGATGATTATATCGACTGGCTTGGGGTTTCGATATATTCGGCCCAGACGCCTTATGAGGATTGGACGGTTGATTTCACCCGCTCCTTGCCCGGGGTGATGGCGCGATTTGCGGCCATGGCTCCGGGCAAGCCGGTGGTTATTGCCGAAATGGGCACCGATGTGCGCAACCCGTATGAGCCGGCAGGGCCGTGGGCGGATGCGGCGCTTGGGCTTATCCTGTCAGGCCGCTACCCGAATTTAATCGGCTTTAGCTGGTGGAACGAAAGCTGGCCAAATGGCGACGATCCGGCGCGGGCAACGGATTTTCGCATCGCTTCCAGCCCCGCTCTGGCCGCGGTTATACGCCGCCATCTGGCCAACCCGCGTGTCCAGTCGCGACCCTGATATTTTCTTTAAATTACATGTGGTGGCTCTCATCCATGGCAGGTTTTTAGCTTTCAGTTAGGCCTGTGCATATCTGGTCTCTACAAAATTATGTAGGATTCCCAATTATCCCCTTGTCGGCCCAAACCGGCTTTGCTATATCGCCCTCACCAGCGCAAATGCGCAGCCTGTTCCGGCGTAGCTCAGTGGTAGAGCAGTTGACTGTTAATCAATTTGTCGTAGGTTCGATCCCTACCGCCGGAGCCAGAAAATCATTATCGTTCACACCTAATCCACTGAAAAACAACGCAAAATCAATTTGTAAAATTGTGCTTGACTTGTGTCGCGGTTGCTTTGCATAACTATTTGCATAACAATTTGCATAACGGGGTTGAAATGACGGTTTATCGCCGGGGCAAAACTGGAATATTCTGGCTGATAAAGCGGGTTCCGGCGCGATATGGCTCGGTGGAGCCGCGCGCCAGAATTCAGCAATCATTGCGGACAGAATCGCGGGGGGTGGCCGAAAGAAAGGGCGCAGTGGCGTGGGAGCTATATCTTGCGCGCTGGGATGCCTTGAAGGCTGGCCGTGATGGCGATGCGGCGGAATTGCACACCCAACTGGTGCGGATATGCGAATCCTCTGGTTTTGAATATAGGAGCGCTGCCGAGCTGGCCCTTGATGCCCCGCTTCGCGATATTCTTGCGCGGATAGATGTGGTGAACCCTAACAACCCAGAAACCGCCATGGCGCTACTCGGCGGGTCTGATGCGCCATCCATTACCGTCTCGACCCTGTTTTCCACATATGCCGACCTTACGCGCGCCGAGCATATTGGAAAATCTAGCGACCAGCGCCGCAAGTGGAAAAATGACCGTCAGCGCGCCATTGCCAGCTTTATGAGTGCTGTTGGTGATATTGACATCGCAAGTATGACCCGGAGTGATGTGATGCGCTTTCGGCTGTGGCTGTCAGCCCGGATCGAGGCGGGCGAGATTGGGCCGTACTCGGCCAACCGCGAGATTTACACACTCGGGGCCATGTGCAAGGCCGTGTTGCGCCTCAAGCTGGGGCGTGAGACGGATATTTTTAAAGCCATGCTTTTCCCCGAGAAAAAGACCAAGCGGCGCAACAGGCAGGTGAGTTTTTCCACCGCGTGGATATGTGAGAATGTCACCGCGCTCGATGCGCTGGCCGAGCTGAATACTGACGCGCGTGATTGCTGGATCGCCATGGTCAATACCGGCGCACGGCCTTCAGAGTTGCTAAGTTTGACCGCCGAAACCATCCACCTCGAAGGTGAAGTGCCACATATTTCAATCGAGACTGGGGTGCGGCAGCTTAAATCCGTGAACGCTGAACGCAAAATTCCGCTGGCTGGGGCATCACTTGCAGCCTTTCAGCGGCACCCGCAGGGTTTTTCCCGATATTCCAGCGCAAATGGTTGGAGCGCTACCGTGCGCAAATATTGCAGAGATCGTGCGTTATTCCCCACATCAGAGCATGTTCCATACAGCTTGCGTCACAGCTTCAACGACCGGCTGCAAAATGCGGGATGCCCTGATTCAATACGGCGGGAGTTGATGGGGCATGCCCCTGAAGGCACGAGCTATGGCGAGGGGGTGTGGCTGGAAACGGCGGCGGAGTGGATTGCTGAAATTTCTATCTAGGCGCGGCTGGCTGCTGGCCTTCAACCATTCTTCGCGCCATCGCCATGGCCGCATCTTGCGCTGCACGCGCCTCCAGCTCACGGTTGAGCCGCTCAAGAAGCGGACCGAGCTGCGGCAAATCATGAGTGACCATGATCTGCGCCAGCTTGGCGCGTGAGAATTCTATGGAGGCACGGGAGATCATGGCTAGGCGGTAGTTCCTAGCTTATAAGTATTCCCGTGCACCACTTCAGATGAGCAGGCCAGCCCCCACAGGTAAATGGCCATCATGAGCCGCCCTTCAGTTCTCTCGCCTTTTGCTCCAGCTTTGCTGCGGCCATTATCACCGGCTTCACGTTCGCTTCGGCTTTGTCGTAGCCCAGGCTCCACCTGCCATTCAGGCGAGGCAGCATTGCGCGGGGTATGGCTTCCCAATTTGCGAGGGCAGTGTTGGTTTTGTCACCATCGAGGCACTTCAGAACCATGCCTATTGGCACGGGGCCATTTGCCTTTTCCCATAGCCACCGATGCTTTTGAACGTGCCTGCGTTCATAGCCGGTGTGCGGGTTCTTTTCCGCCACGCTGATTTCCACGTATCCGTCTTTGGTGATCCGCTCATGCCCGAGATGCTTGGTGTTGTGGGGGAGTTGACCTTTTTTGAATTGCGTGCGCGCGCTGTTGGCATTGAAAGGCATTTTCTTGCCCTTGTTTTCTGGCACGCTGCCTGGGGCGTAGCAGCCGGTGCGGCCTGTCACCCAGCCTTTGCGCTTGCATAGGGAATTGTAGTTTGAAAACGAGATATCGCTGCGCTTAAACGCCTGGCAAAACTCGGTATGGGCCGTGCGGCGCAGCTGGGTCTTGTGGGCCTCGATCCACGCCAGCTCTTTGGCAGAATATGATAGTGCTCGACCTTTCATCTTGCTTTACCTCCGATTTGGGGAAGCATTGGCAGGAGCTTGTCGCCGTGTTCGGCATAAAGCTTGGCTGCCTTCAGTTGTAAATCGCCGTTGGTCGCGATCTGGCTTGCCACCGAAACTATGGCTTTGGAGCGGTTGCACTCGGTCGCGATTTGCTCCGGCGTTAGATGCTCATCGCCCAAGCGTTCGAGCTGGGCGAAAAGGTGGTTTGTTAGATCGGTCATTTTGTTTTTCATGCTGGTAGCTCCAGTCCATCATCAAGAATGGCATCAGCAATGTCATCATCCGCGATGCAGCCGATCAGTCGGCGGCATAATTTGTTAACGGATATCCCGCGCCGTGTGGCGGCTGGGCGCAGGGCATCCAGCACGTCCGCGTCAACGCAAACGGTTCTTTGATGCTCAATAGATGGCCGCTTTCTTTTTGCGCTGCTGAGCAGCGCGCTTGCGGCTGAATCATTTATGCCGATTTGGCGGGCAATTTCTTTGTAGCCAAAGCCCTTGGCTTGAAGTGCCAAAGCGGCGGCGGTGCGGGATGGATACCCGAGGCATGGTTTAGCAGCGCCCATCACACGGCCTCCGGTGTGTCTGAAATAATTACGTCGCCCAAGTGCCGTTGAAGCGTGATAACTGCAACCGCCACAATGACCACGTTTTCAGCACTGATCGAGAACCCGCAATCGGGGCATACGGCAATGTGGCCATTATTCTTTAGTTCCGGCGTTGAGCAGATTCCCTCTGTCATGTTTATTTTTTCATCTGGCATACAAAATGGGCAGTCCATATTTTTTCTCCTTGATGTCCATCACTGGCCCCGCATGGGCGGGGCCAGACAAAGAGACCAGGTTTCGGGGGTGACGGTGACGGAATTAAACAGGCTATTCATGGCGCGGCTTTCTCAATCAAGTTGGTGAAAATGTTGGTGTAATTGAAGGTCCAATACAGGATCGCCGAGAAGGCAGAGGCACCCACGAGAGCTAAAATGATTGAGACAATGAAGCTCCAGCGCTCAAGAGCGCGCTCTTCATTGCGCAGCCGGTGGAGGCGCATTTCTAGGCTTTCGGCTTTTCTGCTCATAGTATCACCGCAAATAAAATTGCCAGAAGGGCTGCTACCGCGGTGATTAGGATGGATATGGCCGTATAGGCGCGGGCGAGTTGGTCGGTTCTATAGGCCAGCACTGTCTTAATTTGGCGGGCGTCCTGATCGGTTAAATAAAGGTGACGGGGAGTCATGTGTTTGCCTTTGTATATGGTTTTTGAGCGGACAGCCCAAGCACATAACGGGCGAGGGCACAGAGGGATGCGCTGTGGACCTGCGGATGGCGCAGGATTTGGCGGGCCTCTCGGGCGTTGGCAAGGTTTGTGATTTTGGTTTGCATTTAGCACCTCCAGAGAAATCTGTTGGAGGGATGTATAAACTAAACAATATGCGTGGCGCAACCCTAAAACTAAACGAAATGAATATTACTATGATTCGGCAATATTGTGCTGATTGTGAATTGTGATTCAAATTGCAGGGGTTATCCAGCCCTACAATTTTTCGACATCTGGTATATTGTCACGGTTGTGTGGCCTATATTGAGGCTTCACATATGGCGAGTGTTCCTATAATGTTCTAATTTATGACGGAGGAGTTATTAGCATGGCTGAAGAGGATAAATTGAAATTGCTAAAGGATGCCCGGCAGGTATCGGGCCTTCCGCTTGATTTTTGGGTAGATCTTACCGAAGGCCTTGATTATAGCTCTTTGGTGATCCTGTGCGGGAGATCATCGATCTTCCCGAAATATATAAACTCTAAGGAAATCCCGTAAGTTTTCCGGAGTTTTTTGGCGGATTCCAGCGATAGATCTCGGCGGGCATTTTCATAAGGGCCGTAGGCTTGCTCTGAAATACCGGCGCGCTCCGCAAAATCCTTTTTGGAGAGTTTGTGAATGTGGCGCACGCGCTTCAGGCGCGCTGCTACCGCTTCAATGCTATCTGCGAGTTCTTCCAACATAGCTCCATTCTATACATTTAAAAAAAATCCACACTGTGCAAGTTGCGTATTTACAAACTAAACGAAATGAGTATTAGTGGTGCGCATGACAGATATAAACACATTTATTAAAAAGATTGGGCGCAGCGAGATTGCAGCGCTTGGTCTTCGTGAGCAAGAAATTAGCCGCGCCAAGCGCGAGGGTGTTTTCCCTTCCGGCTGGTATCTTAGTATCAAAGACCTTGCCGAACGTAAGGGTGTGGAGCTTTCTCCATATATCTTCAAATGGTCAAGGAAAGCCCCTGTTCCGTGTGCACATCCTGCGGTGCGAGCGGGTGCTCACTGATGCCATTTGTTCCTCAAATTTCCACTCCTCATTCAAAAGTTGCTCTGTCGCAAGGCAATTTTAGGAGAGACCCCATGGAAAAACTTTGTAGAAAATCATCAAAACCGGAAGAAACTGAAAGAAAGTGGTTTGCCAGTCTGCTTTGGAGGGCATTCCCCGAGGCTAATTCTCAGGAAGAACTGGCGGATTTGGTGGCGGAGGTGCTTACCACTGACAAGAGGCCCGTACATCCGAAAACTGTAAGGAACTGGCTGAACCTCGATCACGCACCGCATTTTCGTTATGTGATCCGCGTGATCGCGATGGCCGGGGCTGAGAGCCTTTTTGAAATTATTGATGGGGAGGCGGCATGAAGTTCGCTTGGCGCATTGCTGCCCGATATTACACGAAGCGGTCTGCACGATCGCTTCGTCGTTCTCGAGTATTTAGGGATAAGGCAGAAAAGTTTTTCCGGCGCGTCAAGGGGCGTGCACAATGACTGATTTTGTAGCCAAACGTGTTGAAACCATCGGCCCTGTGCGGCTGTATCTCGGCGATTGCCTTGAGATTATGCCTAAGCTTGAGCTTGCTGATTTGTGTGTGACGGATCCACCTTACCTGCTGACCTCGGGCGGATGTGCTAATGAAGTTATGGGCGGGCTTTTTGCCCAATCAAAATACGACAACAGCGGCAAGCTAATGGAAGTTGTGCCGTGGGGTGAAATGGGTGGGCCGATTTACCGTGCACTCAAGGCTGATGCCGATTGCTATGTGATGGCGAACGACAAAAATATCTGGGCAGCACATGCTGCGTTTCTTAACGCGGGTTTTGGCTTCCACAACTTGCTGACTTGGGACAAGGTGCGCGCCACCCGTAATCGCTGGTTCATGAAGAATTTGGAATTCACGATTTACCTGTGGAAGGGTGCTGCGGATAAGCGCGGAATCAACGATTGCGGTTCCAAGCAGCTGTTTCTCTATACTGAAAACGCCAAACGCACCACCGGCCACGACACCGAAAAGCCGGTGGAGGTGATGGCAAATTATATTAAGCAATCATCACAGCCTGATGATTTGGTGCTCGATCCCTTTATGGGATCGGGAACGGCAATGGTTGCTTGCATTGAAACCGGTCGACGCGGCGTCGGGATTGAGCTGGAGCCGAAGTGGTTTGATGTCGCCTGTGAGCGCGCCCACAAGGCTTTGGAGCTGGTGCAATGAGCAGCGGCAATCCAATCGTCAACTTTTGCTTTGAGGCGACGGTCGCTGGGATGAAGGCGAAGGCTGGTGATCTCAACGAAAAAGACAAGCTGAACCTGGCTAAATCGGCGTTGCAATACATGGGCGATTGCGCTGCCGCGCGCGATGGAGTGTTGGATTTTCTGCACTCAGTTCAGCGAGAGCCAGCTGCTAGCGGTGAAGCCTTGCAGCAACTGGGTTTAAGGCTGGCACGTGAGCACTGCCCCGGCGCAGACATCGGCATGGGTGATATGGACCATTACCATGCGCCAAGTTGGCATGGCCGGGCGGACCTGTCATGAGCAATGTTGCGGTTTCACTTAAGCAAAAAGCAGCCCTTGGCCAGAAGGTAACGCGGGCTGATAAAATAGCGACACTTCAAACCTTAGAAGAAATCGACGGGTTTGCGTGGGGTGCAGAAGTAACCAACCGGCCACTATCCGCAGCAGATAAAAACACGTTGGAATTACGCCGGGCTGCGATTCATAACTTGGCGGGCGTAAGATGAGCAGAGTAGAGCTTTCACCTCGCCGCCGCTCGATCACCCAAGCCGCACAGGCAGACGGGTTTGAGTTCCACCTGACCATTGGATTTGATGATCTGGGACGTCCCAAAGAGGTTTTCGCGGATAGTGCAAAATATGGCACCCAAATGTCAGCCTTGCTTTCTGACGTTTGCGTTATTATCAGCCGCTCTCTTCAATGTGGAACTAGCCCCCAGCAGCTTGCAAAAAGCCTAAGCCGCGTGCCGGACCCGATGGTCGGAGGAGGCGCAGATCGTCCAGCTTCAGCCATCGGTGTGATCATTGCAGCGCTTATTCAGGAGGCCGAAAACCTTCGGGGTGCGGTGTGAGTATGCAGCGAGCTATAGTCGGGAATGCGGTAGCACCGCGTATGGAGACCGAGAAATTTCAGGACTATGCTTACGGCGAACTGGCAGCGGCAATGCCTCATGAACAAGGGGTGTGCTTTCTGCCGGAATGCAGCGCTAGCTTTAACCCTACGCGCGACTGGCAAATCCACTGTTGCCCGGCATGTGCACAAAAAACCAAATCTGAGATGCGAACATGGGGCCACAAGATGGCCATGGCATTACTGGTTCACCGTATGGGCAAATATGAAAAAGACGATGACGCGATTAGAGAGCGCACGAAGGTGGCGCGGCGCTTTACTGCCCGCATCCAGTCCGAATGGCTGCAAGATCGACTGCGGCGTACGGCGGCATCAATTACAGGGAGGCAAGAATAATATGGCCTATAAACTGAGCACAGTAATGCCGGATATGCCTCCGATCTTGGAAATCAATATTGACGGTATTTCCACCGACAACTGCCGCCAGATGTGGTGCGAGGTAATCTACCAAGCGTGGCGGGGGGCGTTCCCGAAAATTTATCGCTACGGGAAAGGGCAGACCTTTACCTACAACCAGTGTGCCGATATGAGGCGCGACCAAGATTGGTTTGGGTCAAGTGCATTTTACGAAGTCTGTGAGCATGCCGGTGTAAATGGAGACAGCATTTTGGCCGAGTTTAATAGCTGCATGTCTGATTTGGATAATTACAAAGGGGCTCGTGGTGCAAAAGGCAGACCCTAGAATTGAGGAAGCCAAGCTAAAGCCGATTAACGAGGTGGCGGACCGGCTGGCCATAGAAGGCTTGAAGCGGGCAGGGCGAGAGCTGGTTGGCCCATGCCCTAATTGTGGGGGCCATGACCGGTTTTCGATCAATAGCGATATGGGTATTTTTAACTGCCGCTCGTGTGGCGGCGGTGATGTAATTCGACTGGTTGAACTGGTTCAGGGCTGTGATTTCAAAACTGCATTAACGTGGCTATGCGGCGATGCGCCGGTCAACGTAGACCCGGCTGAAGCAGAACGGCGGCGCAAGCGCTTTGAAGCCACCAAAAATAAGCGCGAACGGGAAGCCCAAAGCTACCGCCAATATGCCCGCCGTCGCGCCTTTGGCATTTGGCAGTCCGGGGAAGCAGCAAGTGGAACGGATGCGGAAAGCTACCTTCGTCTGCGCGGGCTGCCATTGGCGCAAATACCGCCTTGCATACGCTTTATTGCTGATCATCCATTTGATAAAAAGATAGCTGGCCAGAATAGGCGATTGCATTCCGGCCCAGCCATGATCGCGGCCATTCAAGCGCCAGATGGGCGTTTTAGCGGCGTGCATCAAACGTGGCTCGATTTATCGCAACCTAAAGGTAAGGCGCTGATTTACGACCCTGATGGCAGGCCCATGGGGGCAAAGCTGGTGCTTGGCCCCAAGCGCACCGGCGCAATTCGCCTGCACACGCCTGAAGGGGCGAAAACCATGGTTATGGGGGAGGGCATTGAGACCACCGCCACCGCATGGGTGTCTGATGCGGTTCCGAAAGCGGCCTACTGGGCTGGGGTTGACCTTGGCAATATGGCGGGGCGTCAGGTTCGAGAAAAAGGAAAGCGGCATTCTGGCTTGCCAGATTTGAGTGATGGATCCGATGGTTTTGTACCGCCCAATTGGGTGCAGCAACTTATCTACATTATGGACGGGGATTCCCACCCGAAAGATACGCACGCCAAGCTGCTGGCTGGATGCCGCCGTGCCATGGCGCGCGTGCCGGGCTTGGCCTCAAAAATAGTGCCTTCAGAACATGGCAAAGATCTAAACGATATGATTATGGGGGAACCCGAAAATGGCTGACGGATCAGACCGCGTGCGCGAGGCCTTCAATAACGGTGAAGATGTTGAGCTGATCAACAGCGGCGACACACCGCCTCCACAGGAGCAAGACACAAAAGAAATGCACCGTAAATGCGCCCAGCTTCCGCTGAATGATTTTGGAAATGGTCAGCGCTTTTCTGGATATTTTGGCGAGGATGTAATGTTTGTGCCGCGCGTGAGCTGGTTTTGCTGGTCGGGCAAGCAATGGTGTAAAGACCAGGATGTTTTATTGGTGCGCGGACTGGCCCAGAAGGTTGCCAAAGAGATATTAGCCGAAGCTGAATTTACCGATTTGGAAGACTGGGAGAAAGAAAAGCTCGAATGTGAGGATCGCCTAAAGGTTCTGCGAGATGCGTTGGATGCTCTGGGCAAAGACAGGACGCCCGAGCAAGCCAAGGAGCTGCTTGAGGTGACTTCTGAACTGGTCTGGGTCGATAGAATAAAGCAGCGGAAATACAAGCTTAAAAGCGACCATCGCAGCCATGCCAAAGCCTCGGGGAATTCGGCCAAGATCGACAATATGATGAAGGAATCAACGGTAAAGCAAAGCCGCAATTTGGATGACCTAGACGCTGACCCGCTGGTTCTGAACGTAAACAATGGTATTTTGAAATTTACAGTTGATCGTGCTGCCCAGAGGGCCATGCGTGATGATGGCTGCTCGGATATGGAAGGCACTGTAAAAGTTACGTTTGTGCCGCATGACCGCAGCCAGATGTTGAGTAAAATGATGCCGGTGGACTATGAACCTGACGCGGTTTGCCCGCAATACCATGTCTTTATAAATCGCATTTTGCCTGACAGGGAAGTCAGCTATTTTATGCAGCGCTGGTATGGTTTGAGCATGACCGGCCTAATTGGTGAGCAAAAGCTAGTCTATCAGTATGGAGACGGCTCCAACGGTAAATCTGTGCTGGTGGATTTGATCGCCAACATGATGGGTGAATATTCAGCCACCGCAGCAATTGAATCTCTAACAGGCACGCAAAAGCGTAGCGGGGGCGAGGCCACGCCTGACCTGATACCGCTGATCGGCGCACGCATGGTTCGGGCTTCAGAGCCAGAAGAGGGTGAGCGCCTGCGGGAGGCCGAAATCAAGAAAATGACGGGCGGTGAGCCGATCCAAATGCGGGCCAATTATGGCGATACAATCGAGGTGCTGCCAAAGTTCAAACTAACAATTTCAGGCAACCATAAATTGGAAATTCGCGGGACCGATAACGGTATCTGGCGGCGGATATTGCTGGTCAAATTTGGTGTGATTATTCCGAAAGAAGAGCGAGACGAAGACTTGCCTGAAAAACTATGGGCGGAGCGTTCGGGTATTCTCAATTGGTTGATTGAGGGGCTGGTTTCCTACCTAGAAAACGGCTTGCAAGAGCCAGAAGCCGTCCTGAACGAAACCAAGGCTTACCGCGAAGAGTCTGACCCTGTTGGGGCTTTCTTTGCTGCGTGCTGCGAATTTGATGTTGATGCGCCCTTCCTGAAATCAGCTGAGCTGATGAAGGCCTTTAGATTGTGGCAAGAACAAGAGGGACAGACGCCGTGGCAACCTGGCACGATCACGGCGCGGATAGCTAAACGCGCGGGTAAATACCGCGACCCTGATACAGGCCTGCAATACCACAAGCACAAATCCAGTGTCTCTGGGTATTTGGGCATCCGCTTGACCTCGGCACACAGCATTGTGCTGGACGAGTATGAGATGAAGCACAGCAAGAATTACAAAAATGGAGAATAACCCATGGCCAGCGCCCGTAAAAAACCTTCACTCCCTGCGCCGTTCGACGCTGGGGCTAGCCGCCGCTTTTCGGTTGCTGCGTGCAGCCTTACGAGCGCTACGGATGAGCAGGGCAGGGTTGTGGCAGGGCCGCGAGCCAAGGGCAGGGCAGTGGTTAATGGCGCAAGGGCGGCTGAAAGGTCAGCTTTGTTCCCGCTAGCCGGTGACGCCAATAACCGCCAGCAGCGCCGACAAATCCACCCGCTGGATGCGATGGAAGCGAAGTGCCTGCTAAGCTCGTGGCAGGCCCAAGCCGGGCGCAAACTGCTTGATGCGTGGGAGGCCACCATGACCGGCCCCGGTTGCGACCTTTCGCAAGAGCGTGTGGATAGCACCTCCAACCCAGAGGCGCGCACCACAGCGCTGATCATCAAGCAGGCTCGGTTTGCCGATATGCGTGCCAACATGCCCAAGGAATCCCGCGCGGTGGTGGAGCATGTTGTGCTTAACGGCAAATACCTGCGCTGTGGTTTGGCGCGTGATGGCCATGAGATGGCCGTGATGCTGGAGCAGCTGCGGATGGCGCTGGACATGTTGGCCGATTATTTGGGGCTGCGGTGATGTTCTGCGCCCGCCAGCAAATACAGATCCAAGCAGGCGCTGTATTGGGTTACTGCACGCGGCAGCTTTTTTGCTGCATGGCCAGCGTGATGGCTTGCTGCTTGCCGCGTGCGAGTGCTATTTCGGTTTCTTTTTCGTTGCCTGACATTGATGACACTGGCAGCCCTAACAAGAAAACGCCCATTGCATCGCCATCTACAGCTTTTTGCTGTTGCGCAACGAGGGTTATCAATTCAGATGTTAAGTTGGCATTTTCGTTTGCCAGTTGCTGGCAGCTTTGCTGCATATATAGACTTGGGCTGATGTTGGCAGGTGCAATAGCATCGGGGTTGGCCGCGCAGGCTCCTAGAATTACAGCAATACCAAGCAGAGCGGGAATTTTAGACAATTTCATTCTTTTTCACCTTTTAATGGAATCAGTGAATAGGACACTGAACCTGAGGGCGCTCACGCGCAAGCGTAATCACGGATGCGTTATAGTGATAAAGTTGAAACTAGGCCGGAAATTCCTAAGACGGGACATCTGTAGAGGGCAGTGCCAACTGCCCGTTAGCGGCTTGAGTGCAGGCCACAGTGCCAAGATTCAGATATTCTCCATCGTCAACTTTGGTGCTTTTCACCACGCCGTTGCGCATCCGAATATAAAACCCGCGATAGCCAACATACGCCCCAAACGCATTTTTGCCATTCACTTCACCGCAAACAATCGTATCGCCATATGGCGTGGCAAAACCGCGAACGTTGCGCACACGTACGCTTTCTGGATCTCTAAAATCTTTCGTGAGGGCGGCTACCGCTGTTTGCTGCAAGCCGGAGGATACACCCATGGGTGAGGTGGAAACGGCGGTTGTTTCAATGCAAGCGCCTAAAAATGTGGCAGCGAATAATACGGCGGCTAGGTTTAATTTTGACATGGAAACTTTCCTTAAGGCTGATTCTTTCAAAAAAACCTTGACCAAAAAGCGCCAAGAGTGCAAGGGTGATCGTGCAGATCGGCAAATTTCGACTGTCAGGTATCTCACCCTGCTTATCTTACGGCGCTCGAAAACCGCGCTTCAAAAGTGCGGTTTTTCCTATTCTGGGCCTATACCCAGAATCTATGGTTGGGCGTATGGGGCCGCGAAAGCGGGCTGTCCCTTGTTCCGTAAGGCAAGATCAGTAGTGAGATCCCTGTGCGTCCAGCCACCCAACTCGTCTCACAGTTGGGTGTTTGGTTAACCCAAATCACGGAGGCTCTCATGAGCGACCAAAAACACCATCCTAAACACATGATGCGGAAAATGGCCAATATCACGGCTTCGATAGACGCATATGATATTCATCAAGAGACCATGGAGCGCCTGCGCGGCCATATTGACACGCTCGATATGCTGGTGCGCGCGCACCCTGTGCTGATAGAGCCAACCCCCGAAGCGCGGATGCTTCTGGCGACGCTTTCAGCGGTTTCATCTGAGGCGGCACAGCTGGATAGCAGCGGCGAGGCCCTGCTGGCGCTTGCCGCCAAGCGTGAGGTGACCCATGTTTGATTTTGCAATTCAGGAAATAGACGGCGAGGCGCGGATGCGCGATTTGGATATTGCGATGGCATTGGAATTTGAGCGGCCACGCGATATGAGGAAGCTAGTTATTCGGCGAAAAGTCGAGTTGGAGGAATTCGGGGAAATTAACACTGTCGCTGCCGATCCGCCGCGCCACGGTGGCGCGGCCACTAAGGAATATTGGCTCAACGAAAAGCAGGCGCTTTTCATTTGCACCAAGTCCGAAGCCAAAATGGCGCTGGATATCACGATTCAGATGATCGAGGTGTTTTCCGCCTGGCGTCACGGCCAGCTCGTGCCTCGTAGTGCGGCCAGCCCCGGCGAGGTCTGCGAGAGAGACGCGATAACCGCTGCGATCGAGGATGTGAACTTTGATCGAAAGATGACGCTGCTGCGCGAGGCGCGGGTGACCCACGGCAAAAGCGCCGCACAGCGCCTGTGGCTGCAAGCAGGGCTACCTTTGCCGGATGCAGAGGTGGTAGAGGCCGAGCAAGCCCAGAAGGGCGAGCTGGCGCTATTCCTGCGGGAATACTGCATTTGCACAGGTGGCGCGGGCAAGTTCATCCGCACGGCCGAGCTGCTGGTGGCCTATAAGCATTGGTGCAAGGCCCTGAAGCGCTTGCCTCTCTCCGATGGCACCTTTGCCTATCGCTTATCGTCGCTGGCAAAAACCTATCTGGACCCGGCTACTGGCTTTGGTTTCACTAAACACAAAGCCAGCGTGAGCGGCTATTTAGGCCTATCGGTTGACCCGTTTGTGATGGCTGTTTAGGGCAGATCGCCGCGCTGTGGTGGCGCGGCGTTAATGCGGCTTGTCGCGCTTTGCTGTTAAAATGCTGATAATGTCACCATTATAATTGCCGTTGAGGCAGTTCAAAACATCTAGAATGTAGGTTTCATCATAAGCTGGTGTGCCTTCGTCATCGACAAAGCTGGGTCGCCGGATGGTCAGGACTTCGCCCGTGTCACGGTTCTTGAACCTCACCCCGTCTTTCACCTGGCATTGGAGGCCATACCCTAAATCCTTAAGGCGGTTTTGCACCTCGGGTATGGTCATTGGGAATAGTGTGAGTTTATAGGTCATGCCATGGCCTTTAGACAAAAACGCCCCGCAAAAGCGAGGCGCAGAGCGTTAAGATTGCGTTGCCTTTAATGGCAAAGCGCAGTGGAAGCGTCAAGTGTAAACATAACCACATGGTTGCTAAGCCCGCCGACAATGTCAATTTTGTTGGCAAAATCGTCGTATGTGGTCTCGCATTTATAGGCCGCATGGTTGTGATAGGCTTCTTCAACATGCAAATTCAGTGCTGGGATCACCGAGTCAAAGGCTTCTTTGCGGTTGTGGTGGCCAACATGGACCAAACCATTGATGCCTTTGGTGGAGAACACATGCACATCACCAACGCGGCGGTAAAGGAAGCCAACTTCCTGTGGAGCATTTTGAACGTTTTCCATTTTATCCTCTCAAGTTAATCGCAAGCATCGTGCCGGAAACCCGTTGACTTTGGGTAAACGGTGCGCGCGGTGCCTACGTTACGTAGGGCCTTTACAGGGTTCACGCTAGGCGGGTCAAGCGCCTAAGTCAAATTTATATAGGCTTCCGGTGTTATTTTGCACGCTGGAAGCCCTTGTTTTATGGGTATCGCACGGGAATGTGACAACATTAAGGCTGTATAGATTTGGGTGCGGCACATCGACGGCGGGTGATTCTGGGTGTAAAACCGAGGTTGAAGCTGGCGGAAAGCGGCGCGTCTTGTCACTAGCCCGCCCCCTGAAAGGGCGGGATTTTGCGTGCTTGCACGCTCCATATTCCTTCCCTTCCTCTCAGAACGCGCGCGCTTTGCGGCGTCTCCCCGCACCCCTCACTAATTCCAAACGATGTTTTGGGAGGGCATTCCCTCCCATTTCGGGGGAGGGTTTATAGGGGGTTGGGGGGGCAATTATCAAGCATACAGGCGTTTGGGAGAGTTGGGAGCCATTTCGGTAGGAGTTTCTCCTATATATAGGCGAGGCTATAAATGACCCCTTTTAAAGATCGTTTATATGTGAAGGTAATAAATTACTTCCCAACCTTCCCAGCTCTCCCAATGATCTTTAATTATGTAGTTATATCAATAACATATAGGATAGTAATAATTGGGAGGGTTTGGAGCATGGGAGGGAATGGGAAAGTTTGGGAGGGTTTGTGTGGAAGTGACCAGCTCAAGCACAACATATGGTGTTGAACGCGGGTGAGCGGCACAAAATATGTCTCACTTTGGCCGGTGGTCAAAATGCTTAAAGAAAATTATTGACATAACCCGCCCAACGGCTCTACCTTCCTCATATTCCAAAGATGCGCCAGACGGAGACACCCCGTGCTGGCTATTTTCATTTGTAGCCCACCAACATCACCTCCCTTTTGTAGCCACTCGCTTGCGCGGTCTGCTCCCACCTGTATGTCGAGTGGCTTCATGAGTATGGTGAGCGCCACTCCGGCAACCAGAAAGGTGGTGCGCAGATGTCATCAATCAATCTGCGTGTCGATCTGCGGGATTTTGAGCGCGGGCTGACGCGACTGGAAAAGAAGCAGATGCCATTTGCTGCATCGCTGGCCCTTAACGCCACAGCAAAGGATGTTGAAAAGAACACGGTGCGCTGGCTGTCGAAGTCTTTGGACCGGCCAACGCCATTCACTAAGCGTGGTACGCTAATCAAGTATGCTACCAAACAAAAGCTGTTTGCTGATGTAGGGTTCAAAGATATTCAGGCCTCGTATTTAAAATGGCAAGAGGATGGCGGGGTGCGCCGCCCCAAGCGCAAAGCCATCGTTGTGCCTGTTGGCGAGGCCGTGGGGTTCAGGCGGAATAAATACGGCAACATGGGGCGAAACGCTGTGAAGCGCGCGCTGGCAAAGCCGAATGTGTTTTCGGGTGAAGTTAAAGGCGTTGCGGGCATATGGCTTCGCCCCAAACGTGGACGGCGGCGCAAGGGGAGCTATGGCACAAAAGCAAATGTCAAAGCACCCAAGCTATTGGCCGTCTATAAATCAAGCGTGAAGTATACGCCGACCATGGATTTTCAGGGCGACGCATATAAGACCGCAAAGATCAGGTTTCCCCACCATCTAGAGCGGACCTTCAAGCAAGCCATGGCAACGCGTCGATAAATTGAGGGCAATATAATCGTTTGGGTCCTTCCTGGCCCCCGTCCGCATGCGGGTAATTCGCGCCCCGTGCTTTTTCACAATTTGGTATTTTGAAACTGTGGAGGTTCAGGTTGGTGTTGTTGTTCTAGTTACATCGGGAAGAGAGGTGGAGGTTTGCGATGCCAGATGATGGAGTAGTTAATCCTGATCCGGTCTTGAACCGAAACCAGATTGCGCAAATCTTTGGTGTATCGGCCAACACAATCGACAAATGGCGTGCGAAGGGCATGCCGGTTGAAGCTGAGGGCGGCAACGGGCAGGCCTATGAGTTTTTGTTTTCGGAATGCCAAGCCTGGTATGAAGAAAACAAAGAGAGTGAGCGGCGCGAGAAGGCTTCTCTTGACGATTTTGTGGCCAAGCGACAGGCAGAATTTCTGGGAATTAAAACGACAGACGAACAAAGCCGATTAACACCCCGGCAAGTAAGTGAGTTGACCAATGCCCAGCTGGGCAAGCTTCAATTGGACAGCAAGCGGCGAAAGCTAGTGCCTGTCGAAGAGATGGTCGAATTGTTGGACAAATTATTTACAACAATTCGAGCCGCTTTAGATGGACAGCCTGATTGGCTAGATCGCGAGTTTTCACTGACGACTGAGCAGGTGGTCATGGTGGTTGAATACAATGACGGGATTCTGAAAAGCATGAGCGAAGATATTGCGAGAGCCCATCTTCAGGAAATTGAGCTGGATGGCGGCGACCAGAGTGAAACCCTGTTTTCATGATTGCGATGCCGGGCGGACGGCCTGATCTGAACTATGATTTCAAGCCGTTGGCCCCCTATGCCACGGGGGCAGGTGTCCTGAAACTGGCGCTTGCCTCTTTGGCCCCATCCACGCGGATGGGAGTCGTGGCAGCGGCTGAAAAATACATGAAAGTGAATGCCGGTGGCCGGTGGGTTGATTTTGACAAAGACGTAACCCCGTATGCCGTCGAGCCTGCTTCAATGATTTCGTCACGACTGTATCGGGAGATCGCATTTTGTGGCCCGGCGCGGTCGGGTAAAACGGTTATGCTGATGCAGGGGGTCAATCACTCGATCACCTGCGATCCTGGCATTGTGCATATTTTCCATATGACGGAGGCCTCGGCCAGAAAGTGGGTAGACGAAGAGCTTGAACCCATGATCGGGAATAGCCCCGAGTTGAGCAGTCGGCTTGGCGTTGGTCGATCCGACGATAACAAGTTTTCCAAGCGGTTTTTGGGAGGAACTAAACTTACCATTGGCCCACCAGTGATTGCCGATTTTCGCGCCAGAACAATCCGGCTTGTTTTGATGACAGACATTGACAGCATGGCGCTTTCGATCGCGGGCGAAGGGTCGCCCTTTGTGCTCGGGAGCAAGCGAACCGAAACGCTGCTTTCGCGGGGCATGACATTTGGCGAGTCCAGTCCTGGGCATCCACTGACAGACCCGAGTTGGAAGAGGCGCACGCCGCATGAGGCACCGCCCTGTGCTGGCATTTTGAACCTGTATAACGGTGGCACCAAAGCCAGATGGTATTGGGAGTGTTTTGACTGCGCTAAGGTTTTTGAACCTACATTTAAAAAGCTGCACTACAATAAAAATCTTTCTCCGGCACTCGCTGGGGAAGGGGCCGAAATGCAATGCCCGGGATGCGGAACATTGTTGGCGCACAAGCATAAAAATGAGGCCAACCGGAACGGCTACTGGCTACATGAGGCTGAAGATGGTGAATTGGTCCGGCTCGAAAGCGGTGATGTTCGGAAGTCAGAGCGGCTTTCATATTGGCTAAACGGTGCGGCGGCGTCCTTCTCGACATGGTCAAAGTTGGTTTCTCGATATGAAACCGCGCTGCGAAGTGTTGAGGCTGGCGGCGATGAAGAGCCGCTGAAGGTTACGGTGAATGTCGATCAGGGCATGCCATATTTGCCCAAAGCGATGTCGGAAGAGGGGCAGCTAACGCTGCAAACCCTAAAAGACAAACAGGCAGATATGAAACAGGCAGAGGCCCCGTGTTGGACGCGATTTATCACGGTTGGCGTTGATGTCCAGCAGGGAAAATTTGTGGTTCAGGTTTTGGCTTGGGGCATATCGGGAGAGAGGGCCGTCATTGATCGGTTTGATTTGGGAACACCACCGAAAACCGCGCCGCGTGCCGAAAAGCGAGTATTGGCCCCCGAGACTTATATTGAAGATTGGGAGGTTTTGCGCCCGGTGCTGACAACAGTTTATCCGTTGGAGGGGCAGGGTTACGGATTAATGCCTTTGGCCATTGGGTGCGACTTCCACGGCAAGCCGGGTGTTTCAGACAGGGCGGAGCAATTTTGGAATGCGCGGCGCAAAGATGGAGAGTCTCAACGCTGGTATATGATCCGTGGCCATGGTGGTTTCAAAGTTCCAAATCGTGTTTGGTACAAGGCCCCCGAGCGTGCGCATAACGGAAAAAAGGTGCGCTCGATAAAGCTGCTCAATGTGGCTACGGATAAATTGAAAGACTCTGTTTCGGCGGCATTGTCGCGCATGGATCATGGCCCTGGCTTTATGCATTTGGGCGATTGGATGGTCGAGGATCACTTAATTGAATTTACCGCTGAGCGGCGCGAAACCACGGGGTGGAAGCCGCGAAAAGGTATGAAACGCAACGAGTCAATTGACTTGTCTGTCTATGGTCTGGCTGTCGCGATTTTTAAAGGCATGGAGCGGATCGACTGGGATAGCCCTCCGGAATGGGCGATCGGCGGCGCTTCCAATACGAATGCTGTTTTGCTGACCTCTGAAGATATTGGCCATGAGCCAGCCCCGAAATCACCGGTCAAATCGGCCTCACGCATAAATTTCTTGGAGTAGAGCAATTGGCTTTTACACAGATAGATGTTGATTCACTGAAGCGGGCAATCGCCACGGGCGCACAGCAAGCGATGATCCAAGGCGAAATGGTGCAATACCGCTCGCTGAAAGACATGAAAGAAATCCTGCGGATGATGAAATCCGAGGTCGCCGGTCCCTCGGCTTCGTCACAATTTCCAGTGTCATACGCGACCACCACGCGGGGGTTATAACGCATGTCGAAGAAGCCAAGCCAAGGATTTATTGACCGGGTCGTTGCAGCGCTATCTCCCGAGGCGGGTTTGCGCAGGGTCAGAGCGCGCATTAAAACCACGGCGCTGATGAATTACGACGCTGCCAGTTATGGTCGGCGCATGCAGGGGTGGAAGGCTCCAGCTTCTGATGCGGATGCCGCTTCGCAAAATGGACGGGCGCGCATGCGCTACCTGTCACGAGATATGATCCGCAATGCGCCTTTTGCGCGGCGCGCGCAGTCGGTGGTAACGAACAATGTGGTCGGTCTGGGGATCACGCCATCTTTGGCGGCGAACTCCGATGGCGAGCGTAAAGCGGCGCAACCTGTTTTGAACCATATGCTGTCCAAGGGTATTGATGCTCACGGTGAGCAAAACATATTTGGTTTGCAAACTACGGTTATGAACGGGGTATTTGAAAGTGGCGAAATGTTGGTTGTGCGCCGAATGCGCAATCCGAGCCCAAATCTTGGCTTGCCGTTTCAAATTCAATTGCTGGAAGCGGATTATCTTGATCAGTTTACCACGTCCTATGGCAAGAACGAGGTCCGCGACGGGGTCGAGTATAACGGCTTTGGCGCGATTGTTGCTTATCACATTTATTATAATCATCCCGGCTCGGCCAGCCCGAAGGTTAAGCTCAAATCTCGACGGTTGCCTGCCTCTGAAGTGCTTCATATACGCCGCGTAGATCGCCCTGGGCAACTGCGCGGGGTGCCGTGGTTAGCGCCGGTGATGCTGACATTGGGAGAGTTGCGGGACTATCAGGAAGCACAGATTGTTAAACAGAAAATGTCTACGCTGCTAACGCTTATCATTGAGAATGATGACGACATTAAGCCCGAAGACAAATTGGGTCTATCTGAAATGGCCCCCGGCGCGATTGTGCATACGCGGGCAGGGCAAAGCGTAAGCTTCAGCAACCCGCCAAGTGTTGACGATTACGATGTGGTCATGCGGATGGGTTTGGCCGCCATCGCTATGGGCTTAGGCATTACCTATGAAAGCTTGGCTGGTGATTTATCTCGGGTGAACTTTTCATCGGCGCGAGTGGGCCGGTTGGAGATGGATAAAAATATCGAAAATTGGCAGGCGCGGATCATGATCGAGCAGTTCTGTGCGGGTGTGGCGCGGTGGAGCGCCGATGCGTTGCGGCTCAAAAGTTCAGAGGCTGGCGGTTTTCCAGAGTATAAATTGACGTGGACGCCGCCACGTCGGGCGCTGGTTGACCCGACAAAAGAAATTCCAGCGCTGCTCAAGCAGGTCGCCAGCGGCATGACCAGCATGCAGCGGGTACAGCGCGGGCTGGGCTTGGACCCGGAAACCATTCTGCGTGAGCGCAAAGAGGATCTTGAATCTGGCAATGGCGTTCCCGCCGATCCGGTTTCTGGTAAACCGATTACCCCAAAAGGAGAAAAGCCATGAATGGTTTGAAGTTGATCAAGAACGGAGAAATACACTTGTTCGGTACGATTGTTACCGATGAATGGATTTGGGAGGACAGCTCGGGCTATTTCAGTTCTGTTATGCTGATTGATGCGCTGGCGCAGTTTGATGGCGATGTCACAATCCGCCTAAATTCCGCTGGTGGCAATCCGGTAGAGGGTGAAGCAATCCGCGCGGCCATTGCTGCGCATCCCGGTAAAGTTACGCTCAAGATCCAAGGGGCGGCGTTTTCGGCGGCATCATTGTTGGCCATGGGTGCGGATCGGATCGAGATGTCGTCTGGTTCCCTGATGATGATCCATGACCCGTCAACCTTTGCGGGCGGTAACGAAGATTACCTTCGCCATATTGCTGACTATTTGGGCAAAATGGCGGGTGTTTATGCCAGTGTTTATGCGGCGCGTTCAGGCAAGACGCCGGATCAGGCGCGCGAAATCATGAAAAAGGAAGTTTTCTTTGGGCCGGATGATGCGGTCTCTGAGGGCTTTGCAGACGCGGTTTCGGGGGATGACGGCGAGACCGCTACCGAGGAAATGTTTGGCCAGGCGATGTCTGCCATGAATGCGGCTTTTATGAAGTTTACCACCGCTGCTGGGGCTGTCCCCCAACAGATCAAAAGTGGCGTGAGCCATATGAACGGGGGCGATGATCCCCATAATAAAGGAGGCACTTCGATGCCAAAAACCAAACCTAAAGTTGATCCTTCGAATGTTCCTGACCCTGTAATGGGTGGGCCGAAACCCGCAACGCCAACCCCTCCAAATCCGGTTGATGAAAATGCCATCGGCATGCAGGCGGTTGCCAATTACCGGGCACGCCGCGATGATGTAATGGCAGCGGCTGCGCCGTTCAAAGACATCATTGATATGGCTGCCGTGCAAGCCGCTATTGATTCAGATGTATCTCTGACCGAAGTGAAGCTGCAAGTTTTGCAGATGGCATCATCGGCGCAGGCCGCCCCAAGCGGGCGTGTGCAAATTATTCGGGATGAGCGCGATACGATGCGCGCAGGCATGGTGGATGCGCTCAGTGTTCAGCTCGGTGTTGGCGATGCTGATGACCGTGCACGGCCCTATATGGAAATGAGCATTGTGGATATGGCGGCCTCTCTGACCGATCAATCCGCGCCACGCATGGGCAATTTTGGTGGCCGCGAAGAGGTGTTGATGTCCGCGGTTCACTCGACCTCTGACTTTCCGTTTATTCTTGGGCAAGCGTTTAACCGGGTGATTGAGAATACCTATGAAATGGTTGATCCGACGTTTCATGAGTTTTCTCGCGAGATGCCGTTTAATGACTTTCGCGATCATGAGGTTATTCGCCCGGATAATTTCCCGACCCTGCAAAAAATCGGCGAAAACGGTGAAATAAAATTCGGCACCTTTGGCGAAAACAAAGAGACCATTGCGCTGGCCAGCTTTGCCACCGCGATTTCGATCTCCCGGCAACTTATGGTCAATGACAATATGGGCACGATTGCGGGCATTCTTGAGAACGCCGCCAGTATTGTACCCGAGTTTGAGGAAGAGACCTTCTACGCTATGCTGTTGAGCAACCCAAAACTGCAAGATGGCATTGATCTTTTCCATGCAAATCACGGTAATTTGGCGGCATCTGGGGCGATCAACGAAACCAATGTGGCCGCCGGGCGCAAAGCCATGCGGACCCATAAGCAGAGTGACGGCCGCTCGGTTAAGATGAACGCGCCTTCGATCTTGATTGTTGGCCCTGAACGTGAGACCGAAGCCGAGAAATTCCTTTCGACTATCATTGCCAATGCAACGGCCGATGTGAACATCTTTGCAGGCAAGCTCCGTTTGGTGGTGACTGAAGCGATTGAAGATACCAAGTGGTATCTGTCGGTGGATAAAGCCAAGAAAACCCACGTGATGAAGCACGGTTATCTTGAAGGTCGCCGTGCGCCGCGCGTTCGGCTTGATGAGCCGTTTGGCCGCCAGGGGACGGCGATGTCTATCGAGCATGACTTTGCCGCTGGCGCGGTTGGCTACATGGGCATGTATCGTCGCGGGTAAGCTCCTGACCTCATAAATTTGTAGCAAAAGGGCGCAGGGATGCGCCCTTTGCTTTTCCAGCTCGGGCTTTCTGCCGGGGCAAATTATATGAAAGTGAAATCATGAAAAACTATATTCAACCCGGTGAGAACGTCACCGTGGCCGCGTCCTCTGGTGTGGTATCTGGGGCAGGGCATAAAGTCGGTAGCTTGTTTGGCATTGCGTCGGTGACAGCATTGGTGGGTGAGGACGTAACGCTCACCCGCGAGGGTGTATACTCGGTGGCAAAGGTCAGCGCACAAGCGTGGGCCGTTGGCGCAAAAATCTACTGGGATGACACCGCCAAATTGTTCACGACTACGGCCACCAGCAACACGCTTGTGGGCTGCGCTCACGGCGTTGCGGCCAACCCCTCGGCTGAGGGCGAAGTCTTGCTGACCGGCCAAGTGTAGGGCACTGGTTGTGGCTTCACTCTTTAGCGGGATGGCAACGATCCTTGGGGGGATTTTTGGCGACACCGTCACCATAACGCCCAATGGTCAGCCCCCCCGCGAAATTCAGGGCATCTTACGCGAAGAGCCTTTGGAGGTTTTGGATCAGGAGGGTGTTTCAGTGAGCACTGTATCGATCTGGCTGAAGGCGCAGCGGTTGGATGTGGCTGATTTACGGCGTGGTGATTTGATCGTTGCCCTGAGCGGAATTCAATACAGATACGTTTCAAAACTACCAAGCGGTAGCCCAGCTGAAGATGCTTTTGTAACCATAAGTCTGGAAAAAGCATGACGGTTCATATTCTAAAATCTATCCGCGATGAGGTTCGCAGAACGTTGACGGCGGCATCGCTCCAGATTGATGTGGCCGGTGATTTGACAAGTGTTCTTGATCTCAAAAACCCACCAAGTGGTTCCTCAGTAGACGAAGCCGACCTTCCGGCATTCTTTGTCTTTGTCGAGGGCGAGAGCATCACCGTGGGGTCATACAATTCCTATCACCGGGCGGTTCGTTTGGTGGTTTATATGTTTGCAAAATCAGGCAGCGATCCGCTGGACCAGCTTGACGAAATGCAGCTGAAGATCGAACTGGCGCTGGAGGCGAACAAGTCGCTCGGCGGGATATGCTTTGAATTTATGCCGGTCGGAAGTGCCGTGCAGCAAGATCAGGGGCGGGTCGTGTTTAGCGGTCGCTCGTTGGAATATCGCTGTGTCACATCCGTGACCAGCCAATCCCCCACAATTTAGGAGAGATACAATGGGTTTAACAGACGCAATGCTGGGCTATGGGTCCAAGTTCGAGGTCTCTACCGATGGCGGCACGACCTTCGTTGAGCTATCGGAGGTGTTCAATATCACACCGCCAAGCGATTCAATTGATTTTGTCGAGGCAACCCATATGCGCTCGCCAAACGCAACTAAAGAGTTTCTGCTCGGCCTGCGCGACCCCGGTGAAGCCAGCATGGAAATGAACTTCATTCCGGGCAGCGTTTCGGATTTGAAGCTAAACGCGATCCGCGACGCTCGCGTATCTATTCATGCGCGCATTACTTACCCGAATGGCGTAACGGCTACCTTTACCGGGCTGTTGACCGGCTATGCGCCGTCAACGCCCAATGATGACAAGATGACGGCCACCCTGACCTTTAAGGTGAGTGGGGTTTTGGTGACGGGTTCAGAGGCCGCACCGGTTAATTCTGTGCTGCCGTCCATTAGCGGCGTTGCGCAGGTTGGTCAGGTCATGACGGCCATGGCGGGCGTCTGGAGCGGTGTGCCAACCTTTGCCTATCAGTGGCAAAAAGATGGCGTTGATATTCCTGCTGCCACAGCTTCCACTTATGTGCCAATCGTTGGGGATATCGGCGGGGCTATTACCGTGGAAATAACCGGCGCGAACTTAACCGGTTCAGCGATGGCTGAAAGCGCCAAAACCGCCGACGTAATTGCTGCCTAATACGCAGCTTTTCAGCACAACAATCCAAGTTAGGTGAATGAACATGAAAAATCCGGTTCGCGGTGAAATTGAAGTGGAATTTGGTGAGCGTCAGGTGACGCTCAAATTGACCGCCAATGCGATGTGTATGTTGGAGGAAAAAACGGATCGCCCTTTGGGGCAAATCCTTGCTGACTTTGAAAACCTCGTCAAACATCCCGAGAAGGTCAAAATTGCAGACCTTCGGGTGATATTCTGGGCGACCATGCTTGAGGATTGGCCCGAGGCGACCGTTCGGGATGCGGGTGATCTTATGGCCTCGCTGGAGGGGGGCTGGATGCCTGTTCTTGCTGATCTTATGCGTGCCGGATTTGGCGCGATGGCTGGTGGCGAGGGAAAGTAGAGCGCCACGCTAAGTGGGATTTTGAACGCCTTCTTACGCAATATATCAGCTTGGGATTTGATCCTGAAACTTTCTGGGCGCTATCGCCCAGAGAGTTGCGGATCTGCCTGAATGGGGCTGGTGAGCGGCTGCGGCGCGAACATGATCAATTAGCGTGGCATGCTTGGATGAATGCCGCCCTGGGGCGAAGTTCTAAAAAAATGCCACCCCTTAAAAGCCTTCTTTGCAAAGCAAACGCTGAAGCCAAACCAGCGCCGTCAATGGCGGCTGACATTTCCGCAATGCGGGCGTGGGCTGCCGTGACCAACTAGAAAGCGTGAAATGTCAAAAAGCATCGGAAATATGAAAGCCCGGATGTCGCTGGATGGCAGCGATTTTGCCAAAGGCATGGCGGCAATGCGAAAGCAGGCGCGGGCTTTCGGGCGCGACATGCAGCGCATGGGGCGCAGTATGTCGCTTTCTGTTTCTGCCCCCATTGCTGCGATTGGCGCATTAAGCGTTCGGTCAGCGGCAAAACAAGAGCAGGCGATTGCCGGGGTCAGCGCTGCGCTTAATTCCATGGGGGATGCGGCTGGTTTTACCTTGTCGCAGCTGCGCGACATGGCGGCCACCATGCAAGATAATTCGCTTTATGGCGATGAAGACATCTTGAGCAAAGTGACCGCAAACTTGCTGACCTTTGGTAAAATTCACACCACGGTTTTTGAGCGTGCGCAAAAGCTGTCACTGGACCTGTCGGCGCGTTTGGGGCAGGACTTGCAATCCTCGGCGGTGATGTTGGGTAAGGCGCTTAATGACCCTGTGCTGGGGCTTACCGCGCTTAGTCGGGTTGGTATTACCTTTACCGAGCAGCAAAAGGCCATGATCAAGGAAATGGCAGCTGCTGGCGATGTGATCGGTGCGCAGACGATCATGCTGGAAGAATTAGAGCGGCAATATTCCGGTCAGGCGGCGGCGCTGGCAAATATCGACAGTGGCCGTCTTACACAGGCGATGAATTCCATTGGCGACGCTATGGAAAAAGTTGGTGCTATTATGTTACCAATTTTGGCGGACATCGCTGATTACATTAAGCGGATGGCCGAGAAGTTTCAGATGCTCGATCCTAAAACGCAAAAGTTTATTGTGGCGGTTGGCGCGATTGGCGCAGCTGCCGGGCCTGTCATCGTCACTTTGGGCATTTTTGCGGTTGCTATCTCGGCTATTTCCGGCCCGATCCTGCTGGTGGTCGGGGCGGCGGCGGCTTTGGGGGCAGGGTTGTTCGCCTTAACTGGCACGACCAACGAGACCGCGATGGCTGCTGAAGCGGCAAAGAAAGCGGAAAATGATCTGAAGGCCGCAGTTTCCGGGGCTGCCTCAAGTATGCCGGGGGCGGCAAGGCAAGCCATCACACTTGCGCAAACGCGGGTGGAATTGGCAAAAGCCAGCCTTCAAGCTGCGGAAGCCGAATTGCAATACCGGCAGGATGTAATGAGTAACTTCAGCGAGGGTTTCCCAATACTGGATGCTGCATTTGGTGGCATGGGTGATATAGCCGTTTCGCAAGCGGAAACTGCGTTGGCAACGCGCGTTACTGAGTTGCAAGAGGCGAGAAAAGGCTTACGAGAAGTCGTTAATATTGCCATAAATGGTGACTCTGTAGGTGGTGGTGCAACGCCTCCAGCCCAAGATGGGCCTACGGATGAAATGATTGCAAAATTTGATCAACTTGCTGAAAGCCTTGATCCAGCCCTTGCTGCGATGAATACTTATGATGAAGTGGTCAATCAGCTTAACGAGAGCCTTCGAAGCGGGGTGATCAACCAAGATGAGTATAACAAATACCTCGCCCTAGCGGACGAAAGGCTTGCAAGTGTAACTGAAACCAGTAATGGCGCAGCGTCTGGCATTGCAGGCGTTGGGGGTGCCGCACGTGAGGCCGCAGGGGGGTTAGCTGATGCTGCTAATGAGGCTGAAAGCTTTGCTGGCAGTATTGGTGGCGCAATTGGCAATGGGTTGTCCGGTGTTTTCGATGACTTTTTGGCGGGCACCTTAGACGCCCGCGCGGCTGTTAGCGGTCTTTTTGCCGATCTGGCAAAGATGGCGATGAATTCGCTATTTAAGGACCTATTGGCAGGGCTGAATGGTGGTGCTGGCAGCGATGGTGGATTTCTTGGTGGGCTGTTCGGTTCTTTATCAGGCGCGCGCGCCGCTGGCGGGCCGGTGACGGCTGGACAAAGCTATTTGGTTGGCGAATTTAGGCCAGAGATTTTTGTGCCCAATGTTTCTGGCAACATCATTCCTGATGCCGATCTTGGCGCGGCGACAGGCGCGGGCGCGGCTCCAAATGTCAGCCTTAAAAATATCAACGTGTTTGATCCATCCATTGTTGGAGATTACCTATCCACCTCGGCAGGCGAGCGATTGATGGTAAATGTCATGCGGAAAAACGCAATCTGATGCGTATCTGGCCGTTTACACCGCTGGTGAGTGTTACTGAAACGCTGACTTGGAATACCAATGTTTTGCGATCCCGCACGTCTGAGGATGCGCTTTCGCTGCGGATCCCCCGGCAAGGGTTCAGCTATACATTTTCGTTTGATAATCAACAAATGGCTATGGCTGAGGGGCTTTATCGCGCAAACCCAACGGGTGATTGGTTGTTGCCGGTATGGCCCGAGCGCAGCTTAGTGGCGGCCCTTGCGCCTGGCGATACAGCGGTGGCCGTAAACACTGCCGGTGACTATCGGGTTGGTGGGCGCGCCGTTGCTCTGCATGGGCAGGACAGGGCGACTGAACTCGAAATCGCGGCTGTGAATTCTGGATCAATCGATCTAGTTGCTCCGATTGCCGAGAACTTATTATTGGCAGCTGTTGCGCCGTTGCGTGTTGGCTTTTGCGCGGCGGGTATGAATATTTCGCGGCAATATCTGGGGCGAACCATTGTCACGATGGTTTTTGAGATTCGCGATAATCTTGAGCTACCAAAAACGCCTTTCAGTGAATATCTTGGCTTGGATGTTTTGAGCGATCCGTCCCTGACAGTTCAGGCGCTGTCAGGCATCGTGGTTATGCCAACCACCGTTATTGATAACGGATTTGGCCCCGTGGTGCTTGAAAGCAACCGCGATATTATTCGCGGGCGGCATAACGCGCAGTTTATTGATGCCAAGCCCGAAACTCGCTGGCGGCGCAAAAAATGGCTGTTTCACCTGAATGGCCGGCAACGGCATTTTTGGCTGCCGACCTGGGCGGATGATATGCAATTGGCAGGGTCGGTTTCTGCACTGAGCAATTCGATAACCGTTACGCCTGTGCTTCCAAATATCAGTGATTATGTCGGGCGGCATATCATGATCGAGGCGGCTCCGGCGATATTTAGGCAGGTCACCTCTGCTGTAGTTAGCGGGGCTAATCACCGGCTTTATATGTCGCCGCTCGGGGTGGATTTGCCTACGGCACGGGTGGGTTTTTTAAGCAAGGTGCGCCTCGATGCCGATACCGTTCAAATTGACCATGAAGCAGGGATGCACAGCCGCACAAACTTACAATTGGTGGAGGTTTAACCATGTCCTATGCGGCGATCCAAGCTTTGCTGACGGGTAAAAAGCCTTACTGGCTATACGCGTTTCGGCAGGGGACGGTTGAAACCTATTTCACCTCGCATGCTGTGGATATTATCACGATCCCTGATGCTTTTTCTGCCCCCGATGCTTTTGCGGCACCGGATGCGTTTTCTAGAATTTGGAAGGCGTCGGCCTTATCGCACGGGAAAATACCGTTCTCAACCGAGCCGGGCAAATCTGCCCTCGCCATAACCTTTGCAAACTCTGATGTATTTGCCCGGCAATACCTAACCCCAACCGGCATATATTCCACTTCGGTGGTGCTTTATCGCGGGCATCTTAATGATCCAGATCAGGAACTTGTGGTGAAATATCGCGGTGAATTGTTGCAGATAAAGCCCAGTGATACGCAAATTATGCTCGAATTTGGCGCTGACAGCGCGGTTATGGATAGCAAAGCTTTGGTGCAGGTGATGCAGCGCCCATGCACACATGCGGTATATTTTGGCGGCTGTGGTTTGAATTTGGCTGATTGGCAGGATGACGTGGTGATTGCCTCTGTCGTGGGCAACGTGCTGACGGTGCCGCTGGCTTCAGGTAAACCAGATTTGTGGTACCGCGCGGGGATACTGCAATGGGGGGTATTCAAAGAGATGGTGGTTGGTCATGCTGGCACCGCCATTACCTTGGCGCGGGCAATACCGGGCCTTGAAGATTACATTTTGGCAAACGGGAGTGCTGTGGTAAAGCTGTCGCCTGGTTGTGATCTAACACTGAACACCTGTGCTGATCGGTTTGCAAACCACCTCAACTATTCGGGTTTTCCATGGATGACCAACACGCCCTTTGATGGTCGGAGTATCGTCTAATGTGGTGGAAAATAGGCCTATGGGTGCTCTCGACCGTTATCTCAATTTTGACGCGCCCAAAGCCAGAGGTGCCGCAGCCCGCTTCGCTGGAGGATTTCAATATGCCCGTGGTTAAGGAGGGGCGAGAATTCCCTCTGATTGGCGGCACCGTTTGGGTGAATGACCCACAAATGGCATGGCGTGGCGACCTAAAAACACAGGCAATCAAAGATTCCGGGGGCAAGAAATGAGCGATGTGATGGTCACGCTTCGCGATTTACGCGCGGCTGGGGTTTGTTGGCGAGGGGCGCGGCTGTTTTTGCAACGACATGGCTTTGACCCTGTTGAATTTCGGCGATGTGGCCTTAGAGCTGAAAAGCTAGAGAAAACCGGAGACGCCATTGCTCTCCGAGTGGCGGAGGTGGCGCGTGGGCGAACTAACTGAAAAACCAACAATTGGCTATCGATATTTATTGGGCATGCATCTGATTTACTGCCTCGGAACCGTTGATAAAATTGTTGAGTTGAAATTTGGAGACCGGACGGCCTGGCGCGGTGCGGCCAGTGGTGGCCGGATGTTTATTGATCGCCCTGAACTGTTTGGAGGGGCAAAAAGGGAAGGCGGGGTTTCGGGCTATATCGACGTTGAGACGGGGTTGAGCGACCAGGGGCAAAACGACTATTTGGCGGGTATTCTTGGGAGTAAAATCCCTGCGTGGCGCGGTGTGACCGCGATGGTGTTTCGTCAGTTTTACTTGGGCAATAATCCCTACCTGAAAAAGCCGTCCGCTAAAATTCAGCGGGTTTATACCACACCCGATGGGCAAGAGAATTGGTTGCCGGATAAGGCTGGGATTGGCGGTGCAGTCTCTGTAAGTGATGCAGCTATTTGCATCGCGATGGATGGCTCCGGCTCGATGGCTGGCGCGCGGATGGCGGCACAAAAAGCGGCTGTAATCGGCTTATTGGAGTTGATCCGAGATAATTTTGACGAGAAAAACGATATTAATATTGTTATGTGGGGATCACTAAATGTGTTTTCGATTCAGCGGCGGAATTGCAGTCTTGATGACTATAACGATCTGATAGATTGGGTGAGCGCCGCCCCGGAATATGCCGGTGGAACGGATTTTAATGCGGCGGTTTCCGGCGCAAAGCAGTTCTTTGACGGGGATCAAGACACTTCTCCCTGGGGCATGTTTTCAGGGTTCAACGGTTTTCCTTTGGTCGGTCGAGTTATAGCTCCACTGTTATCAGGTGACCTGGGTTCTGGTAGTAAGCGGCGGGTTTTTGTATTCCTGACCGATGGGGAGGCGTTCCCCGTATCATCGGCTCAGGAGGCAGCAAACACGCTGCACGCAATTGATGCTGTTGAGGTTTACGGGGTGAATATAGCCCTTCCGAATACTGAGTTTACTGCCTTGTTGGATAATACGCCGGGTGACGCTGTGCCAGTGGTTGACGCTGAAAATGCTGATGCATTGCTTGAGGTGTTCAAAGCCGTATTTTCAAGCGGACTTGATTATAACCCTGTTCACTTTTTGCGTGATGTCATCTTATATCCGAGCGTTGCAACCACGGATCTGGCCGCCAATCTCGGGGAGAGTTTTGCTGTGGCGGCAAATAAGCTTTATGCCGAACGCTTTGGCATTTCTTTGAAGTTTCAAAACCCGCGCGCAAGGCGTGAAAACAAAGCTGAAATCGAGCGGCACATAGATGCGCGGGTTTATCGGGACCGCTTGACAGGCAAGTGGGAAATCAAGCTCATTCGGGATGATTATGACCCAGCGAGCCTGTTTGTTATCAATGCGGAGAATGGGATTTCCTGGACTAACTTTTCGTGGAGGGATGCACAAAACCTGCCCAATCAAATTACCCTCACCTATAGCGATCAAACTGAGGATAAATCGGTTGCCTTGACCCTGACCAATCCGGCAAGGGTCCAGCTGGCAGGGCGCGTTATTAATGAGCCCGTAACCTATGATGGCATTCGAAACCATGATCTGGCGGCTCGGGTTGCGGCCCGAGATTTATTGGCGATTTCTTCGCAGCTTCGCAGTGGCACGGTGATGGTTTTTGACCTACCAGCCGATTTAAACATTGGGTCTCCTATTATTTTGGATAATCCAAGACAGGGTATCAATTCGGCGGTTTACCGGATTGTTGACCTGAAAGAGGGTGACGGGCGCGCAAACGAGATCGAAATCAGCGTGATTGAGGAGGTGTTTTCGCTTGGAGAAGAGGCGCTGACGGTGCTTCCCCCTGAAGTGCCTGATGCACTTAAAACGGAGGCCTTACCTGTTCTAAACCGGCTGGTTGAGGAGGCCCCCTATTATGAGATTGTGCGCAACTTGGGGCAGGCCGATGCGGATGCGCTTTTGGCCGATGAACCGGCAACCGGGTTTATCAATGTGGCGGGGCAGGCACCCTCGGGTAATGCGCTTAATGCGGTAATTTCGGCGGATTCTGGCGCTGGTTTTGGCGGGAACTATTTGATGGAATTTGCGAGCGCGGCTCCACTCCGATCAGCTCTGAGCAGGCGGGCTGACGCCGTCACTATCCTAGTTGATTTATTGCCGGAGCTGCAAGAAATCCGCATCGGTTCTCTCGCAAGCATTGGTGAGGAATATGTGCGCGTGGATAAGGTTGAGGTTTACGCCGATGCTTTCCAACTTGATGACGTTTTTGCTGTTGCGGATGCGTTTGCCAAAGCGGCAATCATTACCTTGGGCCGTGGCTGTCTGGATACCGTGCCGCGCATCCACGCGGTTGGCAAGACTATATTCTTTTGGTCTGACCTGCCCGCATCAAACCGTGAGGAGTATTTCTCCGGGGAGGCGGTGAGCGTTAAGCTGAGAACTACGACCGGTGCGGCTCTGCTTAGCCTGGCGGACGCGCCAATGGACGTGATCCAGCTTAACCACCGCGCGGTGCGCCCATATCCGCCCGGTGATTTGCGGATTGAGGGCGGTTATGCCGATGTGCTGGCTGTGGGCGATTTGGCCATAACTTGGGTTGGGCGAGATAGAACGCTGCAAACCACCAGTGTATTCGAAGACCATAGTGCAGGTAATATTGGCCCTGAAGCTGGTGTAACGTACCGCGTCAGGATTTCTGGGGTCAGCAGCGCGGGCGCTGAAATTATGGAGCTTGCAGATATTGATGTAGGTGTGTTGACCGCGTTTACGTTCAATCTGGCGGATTACGAATTTAATGTGTTTCTGGCTGTAGACGCCTTTTCGTCCAATGATGCCTTCGGGTCTATTTTGCCGCTAGATACGGCGGCTATTAAAATTGAAATTCTGTCTTTTCGGGCGGGCCTTCAGTGCTGGCAAGCGCCCCATGTTTTGGCTTTGATCTTTTTACCACCAAGCAACGGCCAGCTTTATTCAGCGGATGAAATCACTTTCCTCGCGCCCTCTAACCCAACAATTATGGAGATTGTATAGATGTCACAAGCAACAACAATGGCGGTGTTTCGCACCGCGGATGCCCCGAAATCCCAAGATGAGATTCAGGCACGCAATGGCGAAATGCATGCTGCACATCTTTCCAGCCATAGCGGTGACACGGATGCGGCTTATGCCGTGGCAGGCATGTTGCAACACTTTCCAGCAGCGGGCGTGATGAAAATGCACGACGGCACCTCTTTCCTTGAAGTGCTCACCCCTGCCGCCAGCGCCCCGGCAACGGCGGCCTCCACGGGCACAAAAGGCCAGTTCTGGCTACACGCCACGGGCATTGATATTTGCGTGGCCACAGATACGTGGCTGCGGTTTTCCGGGGTCAGCTTCTAATGTGCGCGGTCAGTCTAACGTGGGACGACAACAATGGCGGCCCGGCAGAGGAGGAGGGGTTTAGGGTCTATAGGTCCAGCGCACCTATTGATTTGGCAGCGCTCCCCGTCCCCATAGCAACCCTTGCGGTAGGTGCTACAGCATACGATGATCTAACGCCGCTCGTTGGTGACAATTATTATGTGGTCAGCACTTATCGGACCGGATCGGTAAGATACTTAGAATTTGACCTCATTACAATAAACGCTGGAGTGGCCCCAACCTACAGATATTGGCAGATACTTGTAACGGGAAATAATGGAGATAGCTCGGGTCGATTCTCGGTGAGCGAAATTGAGTTTATGGCCGTCTTGGGGGGGCCTGATCTAACATTGCCAGCCGAGACCGCTGCCCGCGCGTCTTCGAAGTCTATAGGGTTCGGCAATACGCCAGATAGGGCGTTCGACGACAGTCATTCTTCTGGAACGTGGTTCACATCCAGCAACAGTGTGTATTCAGCCGGCGGGGAGTGGATACGCTGGGATTTTGGCTCTGAAAGTGAACAAGCAATAGTTCAGGTTGGCGTGAGGGCCATTCACACACAGCTTGAACTGTCGCCGTCGGCCTTTGTCGTCCAATATTCTGATGATGCGGTTACGTGGTATGATGCGTGGTCTGAATCCGGCATCGGCGCGTGGAGTGCGAACGAGCTTAAGCTGTTTTCGGCATGATAGCGGCAAACTGAAAGCAAAAACCTTAAAACCTTAGAAAGCCCGCCAGCGGCGCGCGAAAGGATGACTTATGGACATTAAACGAATTGTGCGGCGCGTGCGGCGAGACAACACGCTGGAGCATGCCGTGGTGTGGGCGGCAATGACGTTTGGCGGTTTCTGGGTTGTTAGCCAAATCAGCTTATCGGTAGGTTTTTTTGCATTACTTGCATTTCTCTTCCTAAAAAATGGGTGAGCCATGCCGCCTAAAAAAATCCAGATGGGGAGCCGCTGGCTCCAAGGCATTGCGCTCCTGATTCTCGGCGCAATCGTGCTGGGGCAAATGATGAACTGGTGGGTGAATGACCCGCCTTGGTGGGTAACACCGCTGCTGGGTTTGCTGGCGCTCGGCGCAGATCGCGTCACACTCATGAAGCTCGTTCTCGCTTGGGCCGAAAAGAAAATAGAAAACAACAAATAAAGAAAGGATACAGATATGAAAACCGTAAATGAATTAGCCGAAGAAATCATCCGCCGCGAGGGTGGCTATGTGAACGACCCCGACGATCCGGGAGGGGCAACCAACTTTGGCGTGACCATCGGCACTATGAAGCGCCTCGGCCTCGATCTGGATGGTGATGGCCAGATTACGCCAAAGGATGTGCGTATTCTCTCAAAGGAGAGGGCGGCGAATATCTTCATCAAGCAGTATTATGAGCGCCCGCGTATCAACTTGCTGCCAGCGCCGCTTCAGCCGTCGGTTATGGATATGTATGTGAATGCCGGTGGTAATGCCGTGAAAATCCTCCAGCGGCTATTGCGGGAATTTGACGAGCCAGTCACGGTGGATGGTGCGCTCGGCCCGCAGTCTGCCGGTGCGACCAAGCGGGCTATGGCGAAAGCGCCCGATTTATTTGTCGATGCTTACGGCATCGCGCGCCGGAATTACTATTATCGGTTGGGCGATAAGCGCCCGAGCTTGCGCAAATTTGCCCGAAGGCGGGATGGCGGAAAAGGTGGTTGGATTAAGCGCGCGGAGGAATTCATTTCTTCGCGCTTTCATTTCAGCAAAGCTGAACATACCGCGAGGGTGCGCGCATGGGCTTGATGAGAGCCATTTTCGGCGGGTTCTTTGGTGGCAATCGCAACGTGATCGTTGAGACCGCAGAGGCATTCCGCCCCAATGCCGAGCGCAGCGCCCAGCGGGCCACTGATTACGCTATGGGCGCGCAGGGCCAGTTTGCCGCCGAGTTTGCCGCCCCTGCGACGCTGGGCTGGTTTAGCGCGCTGGTGAATGGCCTGAACCGCCTCCCGCGCCCGATGATGGCCTATGGCACCATCGGCTTGTTTGTTTTCGCCATGTATGACCCCGTAGGCTTTGCAGAGCGCATGGTGGGCCTTGCCGCAGTGCCGGACCAACTTTGGTGGCTGCTCGGCGCAATCGTATCGTTTTACTTTGGCGCGCGCGAGATGAGCTATAGACGATCCGCAACTGCCAGCCCGCAGGCTGTGCGTGAGATCGTACAAAACATAGAGGAAATCCGCAGTCTGCGTCCCGAGAGCATGCCGGTGGCCGCTGACGATACTGAGCTGGAAGCAGGGCAGGGCACAAATGCAGCGCTGAAGGCTTGGAAGTCGGGCCAGTAAGGCCTCCTTAAGGCAAGGGCAGGGCTGCTCTAACAGCCCCACCACGCGGCCAAATTTAACTGAAGCCGCGCCGACCAAAGTGAAGAATCGATCGCCTGCACCCACGCGTGGGTTGCGCGACTAAACACGGATTCTTAAAATGAAACAAGTGCGCGCTGCTGCACCTGTCGCCCCTTGGCTGGGTGGCAAATCAAAACTGCATCGTAAGATCATCGAGAAGATCGACGCGATCCCTCACAAAGCCTATGTGGAGCCGTTTGTCGGCATGGGGGGGCGTATTTCTACGCCGCCACTTCCAGCCCCGGCTCGAAGTGGCCAATGATCTCAATGGCGAGATCATCAATCTGTTTCGTATCCTTCAGCGGCATTATCCGCAGCTGATAGAGATGATGCGCTTTCAGATCACCTCACGCCGCGAGTTTGAGCGCCTGCGTGACCAACCCCCACAATACCTCACAGACCTAGAGCGCGCAGCGCGTTTTCTTTACCTCCAGCGCCTGGCATTCGGCGGGCAGGTAAAGGGCGTGTTTGGCGTAGCCCCCACGAGCGGCCCACGCTTTAGCTTGTCGCGCATGGGGCCAATTCTTGACGCGGCTCACGAGCGCCTTGAGGGCGTTGTGTTCGAGAGTTTGGATTGGGCCGAGCTGATCCCGCGCTATGATACGCCTGAAACCTTGTTCTATCTTGATCCACCTTATTGGGGCGGGGAAAATGACTATGGCAAACTCATGTTCGAGCGCGGCGATTTTCAACGGATGGCGGATATTTTGCGAGGGATTGAGGGCCGATTTATTCTATCGATTAATGACGTGCCTGAAATCCGCGAGATATTCGCAGGCTTTCACTTTGATGAAGCCCGCCTCAAATACACTGCGTCTGCCGGTGCGGCCACCGATGCGAGCGAGCTGATCATCACCGATAGCGCGCCGCCCGTCGACCTGTTTGCATGAGCAATCATGTGACAAAAAACCACCTAAATGAGCAATCTCTGAGGCGTTCCCATGTGGGCGGCTCAGAGCTATGTGTGGTGTAGAAAAGGGGATTTTCATGGCTAGATTTGCGAAAGATTACATTAAAGTAGCCCCTGGCAAGATGATCGAAATCGCTGAGGGCATCGGGGCCGAAAATAGCGAGGATTTCAACCTTTACCTAGAGCCTTGCGGCTGGGTCGCGGGCTTCGTTGAATCCTACGGTCCAGAAAAAGGCTATTACTTGCGCAAAGGCCTTGTAGAAATGAGTGGCTGAGGTTGAGATGGGCGGAAACCGGACCTTCGCTGCGCTCGGGTCCAAGGTCGGATTCTGGCGACATCGCCTCTATCGGTGACGTTTCTTAGTCTATGCTTCAAAGTTGGATGATGAGACCAGTCGCTATGGGCATCTTTCTCAGCTTCGTTCAACCAGATCGATCAGCCGTAAGTAACGATAATCTGGCTGCGCCTCAGTGAAAAGCTTTGCACCAGGCACGGACCTCAGAACATGTGCGACTTGTCCACGCTGATGGGCAAGTAGAGCTTTGGGGTCTTGTTGAGCCATTTCGATTATTGATGCCCGCCATGCCCTGGGATCGTCAGCACGTTCCGCCCACGCCTCCATGGTCTGCCACAGATGTGCATGGTTAGCATAGGCGCGCTGCCGAGCTGGCCCTTGATGCCCCGCTTCGCGATATTCTTGCGCGGATAGATGTGGTGGATACTAACAGCCCAGAAACCGCCATGGCGCTACTCGGCAGCTCTGATGCGCCTGCCATTACCGCCTCGACCTTGTTTTCCACGTATGCCGACCCTAGAGCCTTGCGGCTGGGTTGCTGGCTGTATTGAATTCCTCGTTTTCAAGATTCAATATTATATATAAGTGCTTATAAAAAGGGAATTTCTGTAAAGATTCTGATAACTATTTCCAAACTATATTGACCTCATGGGAAACTTTGAAGCGCCGAATTGAAGGTAATTTGGTCGTAACAAAAAAGGGGGAATATTATGAATATCAAAAGAACAACTTTGGCTAGCTCACTCTTGCTTGCATTAGCTTTGCAGGCAGTTAGCATTCAACCAGTCGCCGCCGGGGACTCTAGATTTCAAGAGGTAACAAGTTATGAAAATTTTCTTGATACTTTTATCGGGAAAACGATAACGTCCAGATATTACTCGTTAACTTTGAACGCTGATTATACATTGGATGGATATTTTCGTGGCCAAAGGATGCGTGGGAAATGGTTGTTTGTTTCCAATGAAGAACTTTGCTTTGATATGGCAACGTCAATTCATTGTGTGACTCCGAGGGTTAAGGCAGGCGATGCCACAGCTGTTCGCTTCAATCGCCCGGTTGCTTCTCGAAATCCACTATATTTAAGGAACCCGTATCCAAACCTATGGGGGGTGTACGTCGTTACAGGGTAGCGCCGAAACGGGGAAGTTTGACAAAAGGCCGGCCAGTGAATATTTACTGGCCGGCCTATTTTATTTATTCTGATAAAAGATCTGATAGTAAGGTAACCCCCCGAGAAGCGTGACCTGCGTGCTCTGCCCCCAAATATCCGCCATCAAGCTGGAGGATATTTGGGGCGCAGGTCAAATCTATTAAACGTTTATTCATATTTTGTGCATAGCCTAGACGTGTATCAGGTAACAAGTTGGAAAGATAATGAATTCAATACAACACAAAAAGTCACTGGCTGTTTTGGAAGGCGCGATAGTTCATTTTATTGTCATTGGCCAGTTTGAAATCGTCGCTGAACTATGTGAGCTACTGTTGGAATGTGATGATATTTTTGCCAAAAATGCAGGAAATCCAATAGAATCAAGTTCAACCTCAAAAATGCAATCCGAACGGATATAAAAACTCAGACTTGAAAAGCTAGAATTTAGCGTGATTATGTTTAGTGAAGATTTTATGATTTACCTTAAAAAGAGAACGTTGTTGCTAAAAATACAGGGTATTGAGCGCGCCGAAATATACTTTCGAAATCAATCAAAATTTCGCTATTCGGAAGTTTTATCTGATCTTAAATTTAAGAATATTGCAGCGTTGGTAAGGCTGAATTCCAACGGCGGGTTCCCAAAAGAAAATATTTTTGAGTAATTGGTTATATTAATCGGCAATTGAAAGAATGTTGGCACTGCAAAAAGTGTTGATTTGCATGCAGGAATTTTAACTTGCCGAACTTTTTTTAATAACCAGCCCCCCCCCAAAGTATGGATGTTTGCAGTGTTAATATCCCATTGGTTTGTTTGCCGCGAAAAGGAATATACCCCAAAGTTAAATCAATTCCATTTTCCAACCTATATGTGAGTGTAGGCCCGGCGATGTACACCATATCACCAACGGTTGGAATTCCCGCTGATTCGGCGTAACTGACAAGATTTGCATATTCAAAAAGACCGGAAAAGCCACCAATTAACAGTTCTGCACCTTCATATTTTTTTATGCGATAATTGACAAACCCTAGCGCATAGGTCGTACGATTACCGTAGCTGTTTGAGTATCCGCCAAATTGAAATCCATACTGCAAGCGGTTTTCATCCCCGTATGTAACGGAGATGAATGCCCCGGGATTGAACTCTTTAAATTCTCCCGTCGATTCGATATGATAAGAACCTATATTGACCCCCAAACGCCATTGAGGTTCTGCGGATATATCAGTTCCTGAAAGAAAGAGCGCGCTGGCAGTAACTAAGGTTTCTTTTGATATAATACTCATATTTTCTCCAATACTATTGTGTTTTGAGACCAAAATTCCGTTTTTTTAGGGGCCAGAAAAACGGGTTTTATGAAAATCGAACATTCTGTTTGATGCTTGTTATTGACAGTCTAATAGTGAAAAATTAGCGAACCTATAATACCACCTTTTCTCGGAAAGCGGTGCTCCACAGACACCGAAGATGTAGGCGCGCGGTTCCAGGCAACAAATCGATCAAATTTTGGGATCGGCGGCCCATTGCAAAACTTAGAGGCTAATTTCAGCTAGGACTTGAACGTGACTAAGTTCAATTTAGAACAACACGCGAACAAGAGTGGGTCCAGAGTGGGTGAATGTGGGGTATTCCTGTCCTCTTGTGACCATTAGTGTCGGTTGTTGAGCTTCCAAAACATCAATAAAACCTAGGAATATTGGAGCGGGCGACGAGGTTCGAACTCGCGACAACCAGCTTGGAAAGCTGAATATTTTTTTGCATAACAATATGAATAACAAAATGCATAACTTTGCAATCTCATTGTAAATAAAAGTAATAATTACAACATCAAAGCGGCTCCTGTCTTTCATTTATACTCCTACCGCCGGAGCCATTATACGCCATTACCTTCCAGATAGCTGCCGATCATAGTCAGTATCCGCTCGTAGATATCAGGGTCTGCGCGCATATTCATATATCGCAGCAGCAAGTGATAGCCGGTGAAAAACCTGAATATTTCGGGGGCTTCGCCACCTTGCATCAACCCTGAAGTAAACAGGGCGTTTTTATCTTCCAGAAACAGGCCATGCTCCATCGTTTGTGCCGGTTGTGGATAGCTGGAATGCAGGTAAACCAGAAACCGTGCGCTCTCTCTTGATACCGGCATCCATTTTGTGCCTTCAATATCAATTCCGGTGAGGGTTTCTGTATCAACTATTATATTTTCAACGCTAAAATCACCATGGGTTGCGGCGGTGATCTGGGTTTTTCCACTGATACCGGCTATTCTCGTGTGTAAATTGGCACGCAATACATCAAAAATATATTTTTTATCGGGCCTCATGGCAGGGGGTTTTATCTGCTCGAGGTTGCTTTCCCAGAAGGTTTTTGGAAAAGGGCTGGGCTTGTGCCGATTGCCGATATAATTCAGGTGCCATTCCCCGCACCGCTCCAGAAGGGTGATGCGCTCTTTGGCGGAGGAAATGACGAGCTGTTCGGCGACCGTAACACCGGGAGCATAGCTTAAAACGGCAATGCCTTGGGCAGAGAAGACCTCAAGGCACTTATTTACCTGAAAGTGCGGGTCTTTCATATGGAGAGAAGCTACTTCCAGCCCGGTTTTAAGGCGCTCCACGATGTCCGGCTTTTCGGGCGGATAGAATTGTTTTAAAATGAACGGTTCGCCGCTGATCCGTGCATGGAAAACGGCATTGCGCCAAGTTGCCTTTATCAGTTTTATATCTGTAAACCGCGTTGAAGCATTGGCCATTTTCAGGCCTTCGGTTATTTTGGCGAGTGCTTGCGCGGGGGTTGGTTTTATCGGGATAAAATCGGCCAAAATCAAGGTTCCGTTGTATTGGGGCTGCTAAGACAAAATCTGCGTAGTGGCTGAATTTTGCCTAGCGTAAATCCGGGTCTTTTACGAATCATAAAATTCTTGTATAGTTTTTTTAAATGTTATGTTTAGAAAAACAAAAAGAGATTGATATGTCGAGCAAACAACAAAACAAATCTGGCAAGCGCAGCGTATATGATGCCGAGCCTATCCCGCAATCAGCGCGCGTAGTGATTGACGGGCTAATGGAAACGGGTGATTTGTTTCGTTATACCGCCAAGGTAGATAACCCCTCGCAAGTGACCTTGCTAGAGCAGGAATTTGCGGCCTTTATGGGAAGCAAATACGCTTTGGCGGTCAATTCGGCTTCTTCGGCAATATATCTCTCTATGCTGGCCGTAGGCGTTGGGGCTGGCGATCAGGTGCTTATTCCGGCCTGGACATTTGCTGCCGTGCCCTCGGCTGTTGTGCATGCGGGAGCGCTGCCTGTGCTGGTTGAGGTAGGGGAAAACCTGCGCATTGATATGGCCGATTTCGAGGCCAAACTGACTGGTAACATCAAGGCGGTGGTGATCTCGCACATGCGAGGCCATACCTCTGATATGGATGCAATCAAAGCGCTGTGCGACGCGCGCGATGTACCGCTGATTGAAGATGCTGCGCACTCATTGGGCACGCTCTGGAATGGCCAAAAGGTTGGCACCATCGGGGCCGCCGGGTGCTTTAGCTTCCAGAGTTACAAAATGGTCAATGGTGGCGAGGGTGGTATTTTGCTGACAGATGATGCAGATATTATCGCTAAAGCGGTATTCATGTCCGGCGCTTATGAGCATAACTGGGCCAAGCATGGCCACGAGGATGTGCCGTTTGAAAAATACCAGAACCTGTTGCCGCTGTTTAATCTGCGCATGAACAACCTTTCGGCGGCGGTCATCCGGCCCCAGATTGATCTGATCGACGAGCGGGTTGCCAAAGGCTTGGCAAATTACGGATATGTTGCCGAAAAGCTTGGTGCTTCGCCGCTGATATCAGTGCCACCGGCAGATGTCCGGGAGCGCCGCGCGCCGGATTCCCTCCAGTTCAACCTCGTCGGTTTTAGCGATGCCCAAGCCATGCGGGTGATGGAGATATCGTCAGCGCGCGGCAACCCCATCAGCATTTTTGGTATGCAGGGCGATAATGCGCGGGTATTCTGGAACTGGAAGTTTATCGGTAATGTGCCCGAATTACCGATCACGCGCGCCATGCTGAAGCGGGCCTGTGATATTCGCTTGCCGGTAGGAATGAGCCGCGAAGAGCTGGATGAAACAATTTCCTCCATTCTCGATTGCGTGGCTGAAGCCAGGATGCTGATTGCCTCCTAGGGGGTGTGGGCCATTATAGCAAGGCGATGATGATTTCTGCATACACACTATCCTCCAAAATTTAGATATACATGGTGTGTTGTGATGACCGGCTGAATCCATCACCATTTTATATCTTGCGGCGTGCAGCGACTTTGTTGGGGGTAGCTCGTAGGTTGGTGGCCGACCTGTGCATTGCTCTTGGTTTACAACCTCAAGTCTTTCATTTTGTTGCGAGGACAATGCCAAATTGCCCTGCTGCTAGCGTTACATAAGCCGGTATCTGCTTTTTTTGCTTGAGGCGGAACGCAGCGCTGATGAGTTAAATAGCGGAATTTAAAAAGAAAAACCAAAAGCCACCCCAAGGGGAGACTTTTGCGCCAGCTAGGTTACAATTCGTTACAAGGTTTCACTACATTGTAACGGACGAAAAGGTAACTTGAGGGCATGAATTCATACGATAAATCTTCTTCCACCCATCTTCTCATTGTCGATGATGATCAGGAAATCCGCGTTTTGCTTAACCGTTTTTTGAGCAAGCAGGGATTCAGGGTGTCGACCGCAGCCGATAATGACGAAATGCTCGCCATACTGGAAAAATGGAAGATAGACCTTGTGGTGCTGGACCGGATGCTGCCCGGCAAGGACGGGCTGAGCATCTGCCAGGATCTGCGCAGTATCTCGAAAGTGCCGGTGGTGATGCTCACCGTGCTTGGCGAGGAAAACGACCGGATCGAGGGATTTAAGGTCGGGGTGGATGATTATATTGCCAAGCCGTTTAACCCCCACGAGCTGCTCGCGCGGGTCAAGGCTGTTTTGCGCCGCACCAATATGGCTCCGCCCACCAGCGCTGACAGTTTTGGCCACATGCTGGAATTTGGCAACTGGCATCTGGATATCTCTCTGCGGCAGCTGACCGCGCGAAACGGCACATTGGTGGACCTCAGCGCTACCGAATTCGATTTGCTGACCACATTTGTCGAGCGTCCGGGAATTGTCCTGTCACGCGACCAGCTGCTGGATCTGGCTGGCGGGCAGGTGGAGATGCCGTTTGACCGCAAGATCGATATGCAGGTCAGCCGCCTGCGCCGCAAAATAGAGGATGACCCTAAAAACCCGACCCTGATCCAGACCGTGCGCGGTGGTGGCTACCGGTTTGCAGCGGAGGTATCGACCATTGAAAAACCCTCTGCCTGATACCATTGCCTTTCGTGCCATGGCTCTGCTGGTGGTGGGGCTTGCGGTCACCCATCTGGTGAGCAATCTGTTTTATGCCACGGACCGTGAAAGCGAACTCCTTTCTTCGGGGGGCGAGCATGCCATCCAGTGGGCGGCAACAGTTGGCTCTTTTTCCGGCAGGGTGGATGCCGATGACTGGCGGGATGTGCTGCTACAGGCCAATAACAATACCCGCTTTGTGACGGTTTCCAATTTGCCGCTGGTGCGCGAGGCTACCGGTGGTGGCTGGCGCGAAGAAACCCTCCAGCGCGAACTGGCCAGCCATGTAGAGCCGGACCACCTGTCAGACTATCGTATTTCCTATGTAAATTCAAAAGACACCGCCCGTGATCTTGCGCCGATGCGTGGCCAGCTTTTGAATGAAGCAGGAGATTTTCCCGAAGAACTTATATTGCTGTCGCTTGATCTGGGCGCGGGCAAATGGCTGAATATGGCCTCGCCGATCCTGTCGTCGCCGCCGTTTTTCACGGCACGGCTCGGGCTTTCCATGGCGGTGATGCTGATCGCCGTTGTGGCGATTTCGGCACTTTTGGTGCGGCGGATGACCGCTCCGCTCAAGCAGCTTTCCAAGGCGGCGGAAAAGCTTGGCAAAGATGTGCAGGCATCCGCTATCCCCGAAACCGGCCCGGGCGAGGTTCGGCGCACGGCGCATGCTTTTAATGTCATGCAAAACCGGATCCGCCGGTTTGTCGAGGACCGGACCCAGATGCTGGGCGCAATTGCCCATGATCTTGGCACCCCGATCACCCGCCTGCGCCTGCGGGCCGAGTTTGTCGAGGATGATAGCCTGCGCCGCAAGATGCTGCGCGATCTCGATGATATGCAACACATGGTGGTTTCCACACTTTCATTTATCCGCGAGGATGCCACCTCCGAGCCACGCGCAACTGTTGATATCGGCTCGCTGCTGGCGCGGGTCTGCGATGATATTATTGATGCGGGGTTTGATGTCTCGCTTCAGGAGGTGCCGCGCTGGCTGCTGGTCGAGTGCCGCCCGGTTGCCTTGCGGCGGGCGCTGTCCAATCTGGTTGATAATGCGGTCAAATACGGGCGCTCGGCCTCGGTCCGGGTGGTGGTTGAGCCGGAAACGCTCAGAATTTTCATCGAGGATAACGGTCCAGGTATTGCCAAAGACCGTCAGGAAGATGTGTTCAGGCCATTTTTCCGGCTGGAGGACTCGCGCAATCGCGAAACCGGTGGCACCGGGCTTGGCCTGTCTGTTGCGCGGACGATTGTGCGTGGCCATGGCGGCGATATCCGGCTGGAAAATCGCGAGCAGGGCGGGCTGCGTGTTGAGTTGCGCCTGCCGCTTTCAAAAGAATTGCAAGAAGAACCTGCCCCCGGGTCGGGGAACGGATTGTCAGAAAAAGACGGGGCGAGAACCCGCGAACCAGGAGAGAGGAAGACAGAATGGAAAACGCTCTAGGGATATGGGGGCCACAAGCATTGATGATGGCCGTCACCGCATCCTTTACCATATTGGGGATGGTTATGCTGCTGGCCGCCATGCTGATGAAGCGGCGCTGGAAGCCCAGCTATGCGGTGGAGTTCGTGTTTATCGGGGTTATGCTGGCGCTTGCGTGGTATGCCGATCTTTCATCGACCAAAACCTATACCGCCTATCAGGCAAATCTGAACGCGGAAGAGAGGAGGGTTTCGGGGGAATACTCGGGCATTGGCGAGGCCGCCTTTGACCAGGTGGTGACCGTGATCGCTTTTCAGTGGGGTTTTGCCTTTATCAACGAAGACGAGGAAATCAGCCGGAATGCGCTGATGGTCAAGCCCGGTGAAACGGTCCTGCTGAAAGTTGTCTCGAATGACGTGATCCACGGCTTCAATATTCCGGTGGCGCAAATAACCGCCGAGATCGACCCTGACGACAAGCGGGAACTCTGGATACGTGCCCCCGACGAGCCGGGAAAATACCTTATTCAATGTGTGAACTATTGCGGCGTTGGCCATGCGCAGATGAAAGCGTGGCTGGTCGTAAGTGATGGTGAAGAAGAAAACGACGGGGAGAATGCATAAAATGGCGACGATGGAAATGGATGATCCCAAGATGGGCCACAAGGTCCACTGGGAGCCGGAGAACTTGCTAAAGGGGCTGACGCTCGGCCAGATTCTCTTCTCGAATGACTATAGGCATATTGCCCTCAAGGGGATGTTTACCGCTTTTATCATGCTGGCACTTGGCGGCATGTTTGCCATTATTTTCCGCACGGAGCTGGCCCTGCCGGATGTGCAGTTTTTGGGCGCGCGGGTTTATATGACCCTGATGACCCTGCACGGCATGGTGATGGTTTTCGGTTTTTTGATCCCGCTAGTGGTTTCGGTCAATTATTATATTTTGCCAAAAATCATGGGCAATGACCGGCTTCTCTGGGCCGGCGCTGCTCAGTGGAGCTACTGGATCCTGATCCTTGCCGCGATATTGCTGGTGATCGGGCGGCCTGATTTTACCTGGACAGCCTATGCGCCGATGTCTTTGCGCACCGGTAATGATCTTGTCTGGATGGGTCATGTAGCGATCATTCTGGTGGCGATCTCCGAGTTTCTTGCTGGTGCGGTGCTGTTTCGTAACGCGATTTCCGGCAAGGGCGGGCTGAAAAACACTCCGTTGATGGGCTGGGCCGCAGGCACAATCGGTCTGCTCTTCATGATCTCGGTTTTCCCGCTTGCCTTTGTGGGCTACGGGCTGCTGTCAGATTGGGGACAATGGACAGATGTTGCATGGTTTGACCCGTCTCGCGGCGGCTCGGTGCAGTTCTTCCTTTATGTGTTCTGGACCTATGGCCACCCGGCTGTTTATCTGCCATTCGTGCCTGCCATTGCGATCATCTATACCATCATGCCGCGTTTTCTGGGCCGCCCGATGTGGAGCTACTGGTCAGGTGTTGTGGCGTTTGTTCTGCTTTCCGCAGGGGCGATGCCGATTGGGCCGCACCACTTCCAGCCACTTTATACGGTGTCGGGAGATTACCAGAGGTTTATCCAGATATTGACAATGCTGGTGTTTATTCCCTCGGTGCTGCACGTGTTCAACTGGATATCGACGCTGTTTATGGGGCCGATACCGGATTCAGCGCGAAGGGCGATACCGTTCAAGTTCATGGTTTTTTCGATTGCGTTTATTGTCTATGGCGGCGCAACCGCCTTCCTGAACGGGCAGATCGCACCGGATAGTGACTTTATCCACAATAGCTACTGGATACCGGCGCACTTTCACGCCATGTTCTTCGGCTTCTCGGGGCAAATGGCCTTTGCCGGGGTCTACTTCCTGTTTCCGTATTTTACGGGGCGGATGTATAGTCAGAAGCTGGGTAACTGGCACTTCTGGCTCTGGCAGATCGGCTTGTTTATCAAGATCACCGGTATGGGTGTGGCGGGCTATCTCTACTTCCCGCGCTGGGTTTATGACTATCTTGATATCCCCGGTTGGGCGGTCTCCCAGATGTTCATCAGCATTGGTGGATATATGGTCGCTCTCGGCTTTCTTGCCTTCCTGGTCAACCTGTTCTGGAGCGCGAGCAAAGGTAAAGTCGTCACCGGCGATCCTTGGCCCGTTGTTCAGGACTTCAAAGCGGCTCCGGCTGCTCAACCAGCAGAATAGGGAGAACCGATATGCTGAAGTTTTTTGGAATAGTCGGACTCGTCGGCACTGTTGGTGTCGGGTATCTGGTGACATACGGGGTCGGGCCGGAGCGTCAGCTCCCGCCCGCGGTCAGCCTGCTGGAGGGGTTCAGGGAAGAGGGTTCCGTGCCTGAAAACCGCAACCTGCCGGATGATCACAGCGCTGAAGACTCCGGTGCTTTCGAGGTGCCGGAAGAAGATGGGGTCTACCTCGAAGCCGCACTTGAAAACATGGGTGATATGTCTGGAATGGATATGTCTGACGCTGATGCTGGCTCGATGGAGGGCATGGATATGTCTACCAATGAGGCCGACTCCATGGAGGGCATGGATATGGCCAATAGCGAAGACGCTGTGCTGGATATGGACATGGACGGCGATGGTGTCATGGACATGGGCAGCGCCGATATGAATGCCGGTAATATGGATGGCATGAATATGGCAGGCTCGGAAGATACCGGTGAAATGGCTGGCATGGATATGTCCGGTTCGGAAAGCACACCTGAAATGGCAGATATGGCCATGTCTCCGAGTAGTGCGGCCTTGATGGGTGAGGGCGGGCTTTTGATCACGGGCGAGGGCGAGTTTGACCGCACCATTGATCTGACCATGACCGAGTGGGGCTACAACCAGATGGACATCGAGGTCAAGGTTGGCGAGCGTATCAAGTTTGTTATCGCCAACGAGGGCGAGATTCTGCACGAGTTTATGTTCATGACCGGTCCCTTGATGGCTGCTGCCAACTATCGCATCACCCGCGCGGACTGGAGCTTGCTGGAGCACGAGGCCTTGTTTGAAAAGGCGTTGATGCTTCCGGGCGGTAGTTTCGAGATCGTTGTCGAAATCAAGGAGGCAGGGAGCTGGATGTTTATGTGCATGCTGCCCTACCACATGCAAATGGGCATGATGGGCCAGATGTCCACACCGGGCATGGCGATGGCGATGTAATTGCATCTGCAAAACAACTGGCGCGGCCTTCATTGGCCGCGCCCCATAAAAACTGGGAGTAACGCCATGTCCGATACCGCCGTAAATACCGATATCCGCCCCTCTCGGGTTGGCGATTATTTTGCTTTGCTAAAACCGCGAGTGATGTCGCTTGTGGTCTTTACCGCAGCAATCGGCTTGCTGGTTGCGCCTGGCAGCATTGCACCGCTTAATGCTTTTGCCGCTATTTTACTCATCGCTATTGGTGGCGGCGCCTCGGGCGCGCTCAATATGTGGTGGGATGCGGATATCGATATCCTGATGCGCCGGACCGCCAACAGGCCTGTCCCCGCAGGAAGAATCTCTCCCGTTGCAGCCCGAAATTTCGGGCTGGTGCTATCGCTGCTTTCTGTTGGCTTGCTCGGGCTGGTGACAAACTGGGCCGCCGCCGCAATGCTCGGCTTTACTATTTTCTTCTATGTGGTGATCTACACCATGTGGCTCAAGCGCTCGACCCCGTGGAATATCGTGATTGGCGGTGCTTCGGGGGCCTTTCCGCCCGTTATTGGCTGGGTGGCGGTGACAGGCAGTATCAGCTTTGAGGCGGTGGCAATGTTTGGCCTGGTATTTATGTGGACCCCGCCTCATTTCTGGGCGCTTTCGCTTTTCATGAATGATGATTACAGTCGCGCCAAAGTGCCGATGCTGACAGTGACCCATGGCCGCCCGGCTACCCGCCGCCAGATATTGGCCTACACCGTTCTTCTGGCTCCGACCTCGCTGGCGCTGGCTTTTACCTCCATTGGTGGTTTGGTCTATCTTGCCATTGCGCTCTGGCTCAATATCCTTTTTGTCAAAGGCGCGATTGCCCTGTGGCGGCGCGATGAAGATGCAGCCAAGCGCAGCGACTATAAAGCCGAGAAAAAGTTTTTCCGGCTGTCACTGCTTTATCTTTTTGGCCTGTTTGTTGGCCTTCTGGCTGAATTGACCCTGCATCAACTGGGTGTGCCTGCACTGGAATGGCTGGTGCTGATCTAAGCCACTAGCCCGCCGGGCCGAAGGCGAGGCCGTGGCCCAAACGCAAGGATTTTATTGCGTAGCAATAAAACCGGAGTGGAGGGCAACACGCTTGGTTGCTGCGTGGTTTTTCATTCTCGACAGAATTGCCTTTCCCTCTGCGGGGCTAATATGGAAATTCAGGAAATATTGACTCGCCTGGAACAGATTGCTGAATCTGTAAGCAGAGGCCGTCATGCAATATCGGCCCGAATGCTAAGCACTTTTGCCCCCAGACGCATGGGTAGATTATTGCGCACGCTTGAATGTTGCGGCTGCCACACCCATAGCCACCAACGCCCCACCACCAATACGGGAGAACCAAGCCAAGACGGATGGGCGCGCTATTTTGGTACGCAACTTGTCTGCCAACAGCGCATAGGCCAATGCGTTGATCGACGCGAGGCCAACGAACGTCGCCACTAAGATAGAAAATTGTGGCAGTAGAGGGCTATCAACGACGATAAACTGCGGAACAAACGCAATGAAGAAAACGATGGATTTGGGGTTCAGCGCGGTTACTGCTGTGGCGTGAGCAAATACGTTTGACGCGCTTGTTTCCGAGACATTTTCAATATTACCTGGTGATGCGCTTGAAGCACTCCGAAACAGTTTCACGCCAAGGTATATCAGATAAATTGCACCAACCCATTTCAATGCAGTGAATAGAGTTGCCGAGGCTAAAACCAAAGCGCCAAGTCCAGCCAGGGACGCAGACATTGCAAGCAAATCGCCTAAAGCAACTCCCGCTACGGTCGCTAAGGCAACACGCTTACCTTGGCTTATGGCATAGCCAAGAACGAGCAACACTGTCGGGCCCGGTATGAGTAGAAGTGCTGTTGAGGCTGCAACAAACGCAAGCCAGATTTGAAAATCCATAGGAATGCCTTTCATAAAATTTCTGAAAGCTAGCTACAGGATACAAAAATAGTAAAGCGCAATCTCACCGTTCGCAGGAACGTCGGATGGCAAGTTGCACGTTTCAAGGTAAGAAGTGATCTACAGTTGGATCAATGTTGTGACGAAAAGTCGAACATATCTGATATTTTACAGCTAAAGCCCCACGCGGCAAAGGCATCTTTTCAGCTGAGCTGAATGGTGTTTGGCGACGCCGATGGCCTCGCTGCGCTCGGCAGGACCCAGCTCAGCCGGGATGCCCCGAATAGCCAGTTGGATTAAAGCATGTTAATCGGCAGATTGGGAGCCACTTCCAACTGCTTGTCACTATCCTGCTCAATATAGTCAAAGGTAGCCATCGCAATCATCGCGCCGTTATCGGTGGCCCATTTCAGCGGGGGCAAGGCGAGCCTCGCCCCGGTATCCTCGCATAGTAATTTCATGGCATTGCGCAGTTGCGGGCTGGCTGAAACCCCGCCAACCACGATCAGGCTCGCGGGGCGATAATGCGAAATCGCGGCCCGGCATTTACCAACCAAAACCTCCATGCAAGCCGCCACGAATGATGCCGCCACATCCGCGATCACCGGCTCCGGGTTTTGCTCCATATAGCGGCGCACCGAAGATTTGAGACCGGAAAACGAAAACTCGAACCCCTTGCCAAGCATGGGCCGGGGGAAACGGATGGTCGCTCTGCCGGTTTTGGCCAGCCGGTCAATCTCTGGCCCGCCGGGAAAGCCAAGCCCCAGCATGCGGGCGACCTTGTCATAGGCTTCACCCACTGAATCATCCCGCGTGGTGCCAACCAGTTCAATGCTTGTGGCATTTTTCATGAAGGCCAGTAGCGTATGCCCGCCCGAAGCCAGCAGCACAATCGCCGGGTAATCCACCGTGCCACCCTCCAGGAGCGGGCTGCGCAAATGCCCGCGCAAGTGGTTGACCCCGTAAACCGGCAGCCCCCACCCCGCGCCAAGGCCGCTGGCGGTGTGAATACCCACCAAAAGAGAGCCGATCAGACCCGGCCCGCGCGTCACCCCGATGGCGGCCAGACCGGCAGGGGGCACGCCGGCTTCTTTCAGCACAGCCGAGACCGTGGGGATAATAGCCGCCACATGGGCGCGGCTGGCAAATTCGGGATAAATTCCGCCATAGCCTTCATGGACCTCGACCTGCGAGGCGGTCTTGCAGGACAGCACGTGGCCGCTTTGGTCAACAACCGCGATGGAGGTATCATCACATGAGGTCTCGATGCCGAGGATAAGCTTTGGGGTCATATTGCCAATACCTCCCTGAGGGCGGCCTCGCTGAGCGCGCCGCGCCGCTCAACGGTGAAGGGGGTGGTTCGGCTGTTAATCAGGGTCGAGGCCGCGCCGGAGCGGGGGCCGTCATCTCTGGTGATATCGGGTTTGCCATAAAGCTGGCGTAAAATACCTTCGGGTGTTTCCTGTGTCTCCTGCCCGCTTTTATTGGCGCTGGTAGCCATCAGCGGGCCGGTTTGCAATATCAGCTCGCGCAAGAACGGATCGTCGGGCAGGCGCAGGGCCAGCTCGGAGCGCCCAAGCAGCCATGCCGGCGTGCGGGCCTGGTCCAGCCCGAGCACAAAGCTGAGCGCGCCGGGTATATACCCCGCCAGCACCAAGCGATTGATGCGGGCATCCGGCATGACCCCGAGTGCATCAAGCTGGGAAATATCCCCCAGCAGCACTTGCAGGTTTTTGTTTGCGGGCCGGTTTTTAAGCGCGAATATCCGCGCGACCGCCGCCGGAAGGTCAGGGCGGGCCATCAAGCCATAGACCGTATCGGTCGGCAAAAGCGCAACACCGCCGCCATCCAGTATTTTTATCACCTTATCCAGCATCAAAAACCCTCGCTTCGGTTTCGACCAACGGCACCACCGGGCCTGTCGCCACAGCTTCTTCCAGCAAACCAAGCACAGTTCCGGGCGAAACCTCGATTTTCGACCAGAGAGTATCGGGCAAAGAAGGGAGGGAAACAGCTTCGGGCGTGGCGTCTCCAGCCACCACCACCGGTCCCTGAAAGCTGCGGGGGATAATCTCGCCCTCGGGGGCAAAGCCGGTTTCTACAAGCTTTCCGCCCCGAACCAGCCCCCAGTGAAACTGGCGCCGCGCCGCTTTGCGTAGCACAAGGCAAGGGCGCGCATGGGCTTTTTCGCAGTAAACGCCCAGAATAACAAACGCGCCAAGCCCGACAACCGGAACCTTGCGTGCAAAGCCCAGCCCGTTGGCAAAGGCCACGGCAGAGCGGGTCGCGCCAAGCCGGCCCGGCCCGATATCAACGATAATCTGTGTGATATCCTCCATGTTGGCACCGATTTCTGTTAGTGCGGCGGCAAGCTCCTGCCCGTAATCCAGTCGTTGGACCTGCGCAAAGTTGCGCTCGAAAAGCAAGCTGCCATCCCATAGCACAATAGAGGGCTTCCCCGAGGAGGTTTGCAAAAACAGCTTCATGCCTCCCCCTCCATATAAGCGGCCAATGCCCCGCGCAGCAGTGCTTCGCCCCGCGCGCCATAGGCCGAAAAATGCGCGACGCGCTGGGTTTCGACATCTCCCGTAGCTAGTTCTATTTGCACCCAGTGCTCGAATTCGTCTTCCAGCATGGCACCCCATTCAATAAAGCAAATACCGCTTTCCAGCTCTGCCTCCAGTCCGAGATCGGTGAATTCGGTGGTTGTTTTCAGTCGGTAGGCATCAATATGTAGCACCGGAGATTTGGTGCATTGGTAAAGATTGGCGATCGTATAGGTCGGGCTGCTGACGATATCCTTCGAGCCAAGTGCCGCCAGCGCTGCCCTGACAAAAAATGTTTTGCCCGCCGCCAGCCCGCCATTGAGCAGCAGCACATCGCCCGCCCCGAGCTGGCCGGCAAAAGCGGCCGCGAGGCGCGCGGTATCTTTGGGTGCGCCAAGGGGCAGGGGGGGAGGCTGGTTCTGGGTCATGTCAGGCCGGTGATTATGGGTTTTGCCTGTCTTTTCACACCCCTCGCGCCGCGTCAATATCCGGACAGGGCGGCAAATTCGCCCCCGCCACCCCCGAGAGCTGAAAAATAGCGGGCGCACTCGCGCACATCCCCTGAAACAGGCCGAAAAAACTATAAATTTACCATGATGCGGCATTTTGTTGGGTGAAAAAGAAATTTGCTTGCGCTATAGAGACCCCATGCCATTCTCTCGGAGACCGTTCATGGATTATAACACATATCTGGACACAGCGCTAAACGCGCTGCACAGCGAAGACCGCTATCGTGTCTTTATGGATATTGTGCGCCAGAAAGGCCGGTTTCCCCGCGCTAAATGGAACCGCCCTGACGGCACCGTGCAGGATATTGCGGTGTGGTGTGGCAATGACTATCTCGGCATGGGGCAAAACCCTGTAGTGCTGGAGGCCATGCACGAAGCGATCGAGCATGCCGGCGCCGGCTCTGGCGGCACGCGCAATATTTCGGGCACCACTGCCTATCATACTGCGCTTGAAGCTGAAATCGCCGACCTGCACCAGAAAGAAGACGCGTTGGTTTTTACCTCGGCCTATATTGCCAATGATGCTACCCTTTCGACTCTGCCCAGGCTCTTTCCGGGGCTGGTCATATTTTCCGACGAGCTGAACCATGCTTCGATGATTGAAGGATTGCGGCGGGGCAGGGGCGAAAAGCACATCTGGCGCCATAATGATATTGCCCACCTGCGCAAATTGCTCGAAGCGGCGGACCCTGCCGCGCCAAAGCTGATTGCTTTTGAGTCGGTATACTCGATGGATGGTGATTTTGGCCCATTGGAAGAAGTGTGCGATCTGGCCGAGGAATTCGGGGCGCTGACCTATCTTGACGAGGTTCATGCCGTAGGCATGTATGGCCCGCGGGGCGGCGGGGTTTCCGAGCAGCTTGGCCTGACAGGCCGTATAGATATTATCAACGGCACCTTGGGCAAGGCTTACGGGGTGATGGGCGGCTATATTGCGGCGAGTACCAAAATGGTTGATGCCGTGCGTTCCTATGCGCCGGGGTTTATTTTTACAACATCATTGCCACCGGCGGTGCTGGCAGGGGCTGCGGCCTCTATCCGCTACCTCAAGGAGCACCAAGAGCTGCGTGACCGGCAACAAGAAGCGGCGCGGGTGCTGAAAATGCGGCTCAAGGCCATGGGTTTGCCGGTGATGGATAGCCCGAGCCATATCGTGCCGGTGCATGTGGGTAATCCTGCCAAATGCAAAATACTGTCAGATTCGCTATTGCAGGATTTTGGTATCTATGTCCAGCCGATCAATTTTCCGACTGTGCCGCGCGGTACCGAGCGCCTGCGCTTCACTCCCTCGCCGGTGCATGATGGCGGTATGATGGATGAGCTGGTCCATGCGCTGGACAGCTTATGGAAGCAATGCGAACTGGCCCGTTCGGCCGTTGCCTGCTGATCATGGGCGCTTTCCTGCGCACATAGCTGGACACCGCTAAAAAGAATACATAAAAGACCTCAATAAAATGTTACAATCGTGAAAGAAACTCGGAAAGAGCCGATTCGATTGCCTACGAGCATCGCAACACAAAGGCAGAGCAGTGACCCGCACTGATAAAGACATGGCAGATGTGCAGGGGTTTGATTCGTTTGAATTGCGCCTTGGCGACGAGCTGCGCGGTGAGCGGGCGACGCTGGGCAAATCTTTGCTCGATGTGCAGCGTGATCTGCGGATCAAGGCCAGCTATATCGCCGCGATCGAAAACTGTGATCTTTCTGTCTTTAAAAACACCGGCTTTCTGGCCGGATATGTGCGCTCTTATGCCCGCTATCTGGAGCTGGACCCCGAAGCCACCTATGCCCGTTTTTGCGCCGAGTCCAATTTCAAGGGCGCACACGCCGATCTTGGTCGCCAGCGCAAAGGCGCGGACAAGGCGCGCGTTGCCGCTATCTCGGCTTCTGCCATTAATGATTTTAACCCGGTTTTCGGGGGCGGCACCGCGCAGCGCAGCCGCATCCTTGATCTTTCGGCATTTGCGCCGCTGCTGGTGATGCTCGCGCTGATCGCGGCATTGATCTTTGGCGGCTGGACCCTGCTGAAGGATATCCAGCGTGTCGATATCGCGCCGGTCGAGCAATCCCCCGTGGTGCTGGATAGTGTCGAGATGGCCGGTTTTGCCGAGGGGCTGGATTCGGCCGCGCTGGCGCGTTCCTCCGAGCAGGCAATGGACATGAACCGCCTTTACTCCAATCGCGCGCTGAGCGTGCCTGTGGTTACCCCGCGCGATGGCCCGATTTTTGATATCAACAAACAGATGGCTAGCAGCTTTTCCGTGCCGGTTGTGCCACAAACCGGCGCGCTGCAAGCCACAACCCTCACGGTGGAGGGTGCGAATCCCGCTGCCGAAATCGGTGAGCCGGTGGTGCGGGTTGCCCGCGCCGAGCCACTGATTAGTATTTTTGCCCAAAGAGAAGCCTGGGTGCGGGTCAGCGCTGCCGATGGCTCTGTTTTATTCGAGAAAATCCTTGCCCCCGGCGAGGAATACACCCTGCCGGCCCGCAGCGAGCTGGCAACTTTGCGTGCCGGCAATGCCGACTGGTTGTTTTTGATGGTTGACGGGCAGGTTTTCGGACCGCTCAAAGGGGTGAATAGCGTGGCCAGCAATGTGTCTTTGACCGCTGCCAATATCACTGATAGCTATCCGCCGCTGGGCACGTTGACCGCCGAAATGCAGGTTGTTTCCGAAGACCTGACCCGCGCCGCTGCGCTGGAAACCGAATAACTCCGTTATTAATATCTCCCTGCGTGACAATTGCGGCTTTGAGCGCTACATCTCCATTTGAACAACTCTATATATGGTGCTTCCGCATGACCCATAACCCTATCCGACCATGGCGTGATATTGTGCGCCGCAAAAGCCGCCAGATCATGGTGGGGGATGTGCCTGTGGGCGGCGGCGCCCCGATCAGCGTGCAAACCATGACCAACACTATCACTTCCGATGTCGCGGCGACCGTAGCGCAAATAACCGCTTGTGCCGAAGCCGGAGCCGATATCGTGCGGGTTTCCTGCCCAGATGTGGCAGCGACCAAGGCTTTCAAGGAGATCGTCAGGGAAAGCCCGGTGCCGCTGGTGGCGGATATCCACTTTCATTACAAGCGCGGGGTCGAGGCAGCCGAGGCGGGCGCGGCCTGTTTGCGCATTAATCCGGGCAATATCGGTAGCCCCGAGCGGGTGCGCGAAGTGATCGCCGCCGCCAAGGATAACGGCTGCTCCATCCGCATCGGGGTTAATGCCGGAAGCCTCGAGCGCCACTTGCTGGAAAAATACGGCGAGCCGTGCCCCGAGGCGATGATAGAAAGCGCGCTGGATCATATCCGTATCCTGCTCGATAATAATTTCGACAATTTCAAAATCAGCGTCAAAGCCTCTGATGTGTTTATGTCTGCGAGCGCCTATCAGGGGCTGGCAGAGGCTACGGATGCTCCCATTCACCTTGGCATTACCGAGGCGGGCGGGTTGGTTTCGGGCACAATAAAAAGCGCCATCGGGCTTGGCACACTGCTCTGGGCCGGTATTGGTGATACGATCAGGGTATCGCTTTCGGCTGACCCTGTGCGCGAGGTCAAAGCCGGTTTCGAAATTCTTAAATCTCTCGGGCTGCGGCATCGGGGGGTTAATATCATCTCCTGCCCGTCTTGTGCGCGGCAAGGGTTTGATGTGATCAAAACCGTCGAGGCGCTTGAGTTGCGCCTTGAGCATATTCGCACTCCGATCAGCCTGAGTATTATCGGCTGTGTGGTCAATGGTCCCGGAGAGGCGCTAATGACCGATGTCGGCTTTACCGGTGGCGGGGCGGGCAGCGGTATGGTTTATGTGGCCGGAAAACAAGATCACAAGCTGGACAATAGTGCCATGATCGACCATATTGTCGAGCTGGTAGAGGCGCGTGCAGCGCTGATTGATAAAGGTTCTTGAATGTTACGTATGGCGATCTATCTGGTTTTAGCAATTTCCGCAATTATCGGGGCGCTGTATGTGCGGGTGATTACTGCCAGCCACGACCCGGCCGAGTGGCATGTGGATCCCTATAATATCACCCGCCCGATTTCTCCCAACACCTATTACGTGGCACCGCAAGGTATGGTCGAGGCCATGGTAGACCGCGAGGCTGCGGTATACGCGGCTCCGGCAGCCATTATGGCCAAGGCTTTTGATGATTATGTGATGACCCAGCCTAGAGTCACCCGGCTTGCAGGCAGTGTGGAGGAAGGTTGGCTGACTTATGTGCAGCGCACCCCCGTTTTGCGTATGCCTGATTATATCTCGGTGCAGTTTATGGATTTCGAGGATGGCGGCTCGGCGATGGCTATCTATTCCCGCTCTCGCTACGGTTATGGGGATATGGGGGTCAACAAAGCCCGTATTGATATATGGTTACAATCTCTCGCCTCATTTGAAGAATAACCCATGATACCCGAACAGAAACTGGAGCAAATCTGCCAGCGGTTTGCTTTTATCGAGGCCAGGCTCAACGAGGGTGCTGCGGTGAGCGAGCTGGCATCGCTGTCAAAAGAATATTCGGACCTCAAATCGGTGGTCGAGCAGATCGACGCTTACCGCCAGATGCTGGCGGACAAGGTCGAGGCCGAAGAGATGCTGGCCGACCCCGAGATGAAAGAACTGGGCGAGGAGGAGCTGGCAAGCCTGAAAGAGGCATTGCCCGCCGCCGAGCGCAAGGTCATGCTGTCGCTGCTGCCCAAAGACAAGGCCGACGAAAAGCCGGCGATCATGGAGCTGCGCGCCGGCACCGGCGGTGACGAAGCCGCGCTGTTTGTCGCGGATCTGTTGCGCATGTATCAACGGCTGGCCGAAAACAACGGCTGGAAGCTGGAGATCGTCGAAGAATCCCAAACCGAGATTGGCGGCTATAAAGAAGTGATCGCCAATATCACCGGCAAAGACGTATATGCGCGGCTGAAATTTGAAAGCGGCGTGCACCGTGTGCAGCGGGTGCCTGCGACGGAAAGCGGGGGCAGGGTGCATACCTCTGCCGCCACCGTGGCGGTGCTGCCCGAGGCCGAGGAGGTCGATATCGACATCCCGACAAAAGATATCCGCATTGATACCATGCGCAGCTCTGGCGCTGGTGGCCAGCATGTGAACACCACCGATTCAGCCGTGCGCATCACCCACCTGCCGACCGGCCTTGTGGTTACCAGCTCTGAAAAATCGCAACACCGCAACCGCGCCAAGGCGATGCAGGTGCTGCGCGCGCGGCTATATGATATGGAACGCCAGAAGCTTGACGACGCGCGTTCAACCGCGCGCAAGGGGCAGGTTGGCTCGGGGGATCGCTCGGAGCGCATCCGCACCTATAATTACCCGCAAGGGCGGGTAACGGACCACCGCATCAACCTCACACTCTATAAGCTCGATCAGGTGTTGCAGGGTGACCTTGATGAAATCATTGACGGGCTGACCGCTGCGGATCAGGCCGACAAGCTGGCAGAGCTGGCGCTGTGAGCGAGAGCATCCGCTCGACGCTGGAGCGCGCGACCATGATGCTTTCTGCTGCGGGGATTGAGGATGCGGTGCGCGATGCCCGTATTTTGCTCGCCCATATACTGAAGGTTGATCAATCGGCGCTTAACGCACGGCTGGACGAGCGCCTGAAGCAATCAGCGCTTTATAGTATGGACAGGGTAATAGCGGTGCGCAGCCTGCATCAGCCGGTGTCCCACATCATCGGCAAGCGCAGCTTCTGGAACCATGAATTTCTGGTCAATTCAGATGTGCTGGACCCGCGACCCGATACCGAAACCCTGGTTGCCGCCGCGCTTGAGCAGTCGTTTGACAATGTGCTTGATCTCGGAACCGGCAGCGGCGCGATTATTCTTAGCCTGCTGGCCGAGCGCCCCGCTGCCATGGGTGTTGCCACTGATATCAGCCCAAAAGCGCTGGATATGGCACGGCGCAATGCGGGCCGCATCGGCGTGGCGGATCGCGTGCAGTTTACCGAGGCTGACTGGTTTTCCGGCCTCTCCGGCCGGTTTGATCTCATCGTCAGTAATCCGCCTTATATCGCGGAAAACGAGATGGAAGGGTTGCCCCCCGAAGTGCGCGACTGGGAGCCGCACCTTGCCCTGACACCCGGGGAAGACGGGCTGGCGGCGTATCGTATTCTGGCGACAGGGCTGGCCGGTTTCCTTGCGCCTGCGGGGCGGGCGTTGTTTGAAATCGGCTACCGACAGGCGGCGGATGTTAGTGATGTTTTTACCGAAGCCGGCTTTATTCAACCTCGAGTGTTGCAAGATATGTCGGGCCATGACCGTGTGATCCTTGTCAGCTCCAAATAAGACAAAAAAATTTACTATTTACTACAAAAAGGCTTGTTATTTGGGCTGAAAACCGTCTACACTAACCTACCTGCACGGATAGAACCTCGGGCTCTCCAGTTAAACGCAGATATGTTAATCGAAAATCGGGCGGTTAAAAACCAAATTCCAGGCAAAATGCTTGATGGCTCCGGTAAGGATAAAAATCAAAATATGAGACCTTCGAATAAATCGCGTTCGCGTAACAAAGGTGGCAACCGCCGCCAAAATAATAGTAACAATAATACTAATGTTGTAAACCGAGTGTTTGACTCCGCCGGGCCAGATAGCAAAGTGCGCGGCACCCCGCAGCAAATCGTTGAAAAATACAGCCAGTTGGCGCGGGATGCCCAGCTTTCGGGTGACCGGGTTGCCGCTGAAAGCTTCATGCAGCACGCAGAGCATTACTCTCGTATGCTGGCCGTCGCCCAGCGCGAACAGGCAGACCGTCAGGCCGAGCATGCAGCCCGCCAGATCGAGCAAGCCGAGCAGCAGCGCCAGCGCAATGAGCAGCGCACCCAGCCGCAAGAGCAGACCCGAGAGGCGCCAGCCGAAGCGGACCTTGCCGATGCCCCCCAACCCGATATCCAGCTGGTTGATACCCCTGAAAGTAAACCGGTCAAGCGCAAATCGCGCCCGCGCACCCGCAAACCAGCGGCAACCGGTGAAGATGCTACGGGTTCGTTGGTCGAATAGGTCTCGTTCTTTGTAAATCCTGTATAGTAGTGCCTGTTGCCGCTATTTGGCACGCGCCAGGCGCGTGGCTTCACTCAGGGCGCAAAATTCTTCGAGTGACAGCGTTTCTGCGCGGCGTTTCGGGTCTATCCCTACATTTTCCAGCACCGCTTCCACCTCGGGCACCATCCCCTTCAGGCTGGCGCGCAGCATCTTGCGGCGCTGGTTAAAGGCGCGGGCAACCACTTCTGACAATATCTTCGGGTTGGCCGCAAAACGCGGGGCGGGCAGGGCGGTGATATGCACCACCGCCGAGGTAACCTTGGGTGGCGGGCTGAAGGCTTGCGGCGGCAGCTCGAAACATATTCGGACATCGCAGCGAAATTGCGCCAGCACCGCCAAGCGGCCATAGGCTTTGGAGCCGGGCTGCGCGACAATCCTCTGGGCAACCTCGCGCTGGAACATCAGTGTCAGGCTTTGCCAGTAGGGCGGCCATTCTTTTGGTGTCAGCCAGCGGACAAGCAGCTCGGTGCCCACATTATAGGGCAAATTGGCCACGACCTTTATTGGTGTACCCAGTGCCGGTAGCGGGTCGATCTTGAGCGCATCCCCCTGCAAGATTTCAAGCCTGCCAGGCGCGGCGCTGGATATCTCTTGCAAGGCAGGCAGGCAGCGCTGGTCGGTTTCGATTGCCACCACTTTGCGCGCGCCTTCCATTAGCAGTGCGCGGGTCAGCCCGCCGGGTCCGGGACCGATTTCGAGCACATCGCAGTCGGTCAGATCGCCAGCCTGACGGGCTATTTTGCCGGTCAGGTTGAGGTCGAGTAAAAAATTTTGTCCGAGCGATTTTCGTGCTGCCAGCCCGTGCGTTTCGATAACCTCGCGTAGGGGCGGCAGCGAAGACAGGCTCATTTGCGCTCGATCACCGAGTTGCGACGTAGCTCCAGCAGAAACCCGGCGGATAGCGCTCCAAGGTTTTGAGTAAACAACTGATCCCGCAGCCTTGCCCGCCCCTCGACGCTCATTTCCGATACCCGATCACACAAAACCAGCACCCGTAGCGCATTATCTGCCGATACTACCGTGCTTTGGCGCGGGTCCAGCCGTGCCAGGCCCAGCCCGACAGCTGTGTCGATATTCTTGAGCGAAACCGGACCAAACACCCCGCTCCCACTGGCAAAATCAGCCGCACGGCCAGATAGCCCCCGGCAGCCGTCTAGCGAGCGGCGCAGCCTGTCAGCTTGTCGGCTGGCCTCTGCATTGCCGCCTTCGCCAAAGGGGATAACCAGCTCGGCATAGGTTACATTCACATTGACCGGAATCTCGATCTGGCGAGACACCGTGCGCTCGTCCAGCACCATGATCAGCACGACGCCCGAGGGAATAAAGATCGACTCAGAGACCTGCCCACGGCGCAATCCGCGAATGGCAGCCCCTATTTGGGCTGGCAGCCGGTTGCGCGCCACCCAGCCGACAACCCCGCCATTGGCTGCAGAGGGCGCACGGGAATACTCTTGCGCCAGCTTGGAAAAGCTTGTGCCGTTGCGCAGTTCAGCAATTAGTTGCGATGCCAGCGCTACGGTGGCATCCTGCCCGCGCCCGAGATAGGGCAAAATGATCTCGCCGATCTGGATGGTGGATGTGCTGGACACGGCATAGGTATTAAGCTGGGCATTCAGGTCGATCTCGGAAGGGGCTGCCTGCTGGCCATAGCGCGCGCGCAGCAAGGTGCGCCACACGATCGACACAGCCATGAATTCCTCGAAGCTCGTGCGCGCGACACCGGCGCGGCGCAAATTTGCCATCAGGCTGCGGCTGGTCAGGTTGCGCTGCTGGGCAAAGCTTTCGATTGTTTGAGCCAGAGCAGAATCATCAACGGTCACACCATATGCCTGAGCGGCTTCGGCCTTGAGGCGGTCCTCGATCAGCGCTTCGGTAGCGGCTTGGCGCTGGTTTTGATCCGTGGCACCAAGAAAGCGCATCAGCTTGACCCGCTGGTCGATATCAAAATTGGAAATTACCGATTCATTGACACGATAGGCGATTGAAAAACTGCCCTGCGCGAGCGAGGGTAGTACCATGCTTAAAATCAGTGCTCCAATGAGCGAAATGCGTTTTACGAGCCAAACCATGGACATGCCTTTTTCTCTATTATTGCATCTGCATACAGCCACTGGATCCTTCGCGACGGGTACCACCACCGCCGAATCCGGCCAATTTCACTGATACATCAAAATTGGTATCAGAGGGAACATTATTCGACGCGGTGAAGCGCCGCGAGAGAGAAACCGCCACTTCGACACAATCGCTGTTATAGGTCAGGCCCATCTTGGCGAAAATATTTTCGTTTGCCAGCAGATCCCGGCGCAGTTCGGCATTGGTGCTCCAGCTGTCCGAAATGATGTAATTGGCCGTAATTACCCCCTCCGAGCGATCTATAGGCGAGTCCGCCACTACATCGGCTGCCAGAAATACATAGGCGGCCTCAAGGTTAAAACGCTCGAAATGCAGTGTCAGCTCGGATTCAGCCCGCCGCAACCCGCTGTCGGGGCCAAACAGCACGCGGCTGATGATCCGGTAGCGCGGTGGTAGCTCGAAACTGACCGCCGCCAGAATATCCGAGCGTGTACCCGACAGCCCCGATCCGGTGGAAAACTGCGGGCTGGCAGCTACGCGAAACACTTGCCCTACATCCACACCCAAGGTCCAGCCCGAGGGGTCATAGCGCCGGTAGCTGATCCCGACATTGGCGCGAAAGCCGGTTTCTATGCGGTCTTTTCCCGGAAACCGCGACAGGCCAAACAGGTTGGTTTCGTCAAACTCGACTTGCAGGCTGTCTTCGTTTGGCACGGCGCTATTGAAGGCGAGTTCGGGGGTATAGATAAACTGGGCCACCGGAGAAAAAACCAGCAGCGCGCCGTTTTTCGTGGTTTTCGAAAGCGGCAGGCTCAGGTCTCCGCCAATCGTGGGGGAGAGGCGAAATAGCGGCGTATTGTCAAAGAGAGGATCATCCCAGACGCGGTAGATATCGGCCTGAACCTTGGCGAAAGTGGTGGCGCGCAAGCCAAGCGGGGCCGCCCAGTCGCGACGCCAGTCGGCACTTGCCGTGGCCCTGAATACATCTCGGCCGCTCTGGCGAAACAGGCCGGCAGAAGAAAGTTCCAGCCCGATGCGTCCGCCGGTCAGTTGCTCTTGCCAGCTGCGGCGAAAATCAACTACGGGCAAGACAAATGGCACCTCGGCATCCACCTCGTCATCGCGCAGGCTCTGGAAATATATCACGCCGGCTTCAAGCATTTGCCCGCTATTGTAGCGCTGTAGCCCGGCGCGGCTGACCAGTCTATCGGCGTTGTCATAACCATAGCGGCGCATGAACCCGTCAGAATCAGCCACGGAAATATCGAGAAACAGCTCGTCTGCATTGGGTAGAAAAAAGCTGGCATCGGTATTTATAAAGCCGCGCCCGCTATCTCCGGCGCTGTTTTTCAGGGCAATTGCCCCCGAAATATCTATCGACCCGTTGACAAATCTCCGGCGATATTCTCCCTCGATCAAAATTGCGCCATTGGTGGTGACAAACGGGGTGATGGTTGCGTCTGCATTATCGCCAAAGGTGATATAATAAGGCAGCTTGATACCGTAGCCATAAATCTCGGAGGAAACAGCTTCGGGCGTGAGCAGCCCCGTGGCGCGCTTGACGGTCGGGTCGACCATGCGCAGCCGTGGCAAAAAGGCTATGGGCAGGCCGAGAACTTCAAAACGCGCATTCTCGAAATAGAGGCGCCGGCTCTCGGTATCATGGATAATCCGGTCGGCCCTGATCTGCCAAAGCGGGGTCGGCCGGTTCAGGTCGACCGAGCAGGCCGAGCCAACTGTGCGGTAAAGGGTGGTAAAGCGGTTGGCGGAGCGGCGGATCTCTGCTGCCGCAATCTGGAACCGGTCGGATAATAACAGGCGTGCGCCACGGATGATTCCGGCGCTAAGGTCGGGGCTGAGGGTGGCAACGGTTGCGGTAAATACCGCACCGCTGCCATCCGAAATTCTCAGCGGTCCATTGGCTCTGATTTCGCCAGTGATCTGGTTATAGATCAAACTATCGGCTTCAAGTCTGGTTTTCTCAAAGATAACAACAACATTGCCAATGGCACTCAGCTCGCCGGTGCGGGCGTTATAGGAGATGTCATTTGCCGACATGTTGGAGAATGGCGATGTTTGAGCCTGAAGCGGCGCGACACCCGCCCAAAGCAGGGCTATGAAAACCGCGAAAATAGGACGAAAAAAAGGCAAGGCAGACTCCGGAAGCATGCGCTATATTAACCGTCTTCGAGGTGGAGCAGCAAGCCCATGGTTAGTAATATTCCTGCCATCGGCGGACCCCATGCCGCCAGCTCGATCGGAATTTCGTAAGCGGCCCCGAGCGACTCGGCTACCGACTTTAGCGCATAGAGTAAAAAGGCGGAGAATACCGCGATCAGCACCATGATACCGGTCTGCCCAAAACGGGCATGGCGCATCGAAAATCCGGCGCCGATCAAAACCATTGCCACCAGTAATATCGGTCGCGCCAGCTCGGATTGCAAAAACAGCCGTTGGCGCTGTGACGAAAAACCGGCCTCGTTCAGGCGGTTGATCAGCTGGGGAAGCTCCCAGATCGACACCGCCTCGGGCGAGGCGAATTTTTCAAGGATCTCCTGGCTTGTCAGGGTGGTTTCCTGGGTTCTTGTGGTAAAGGTATCTGTGCTGAGGGGGCTGCCGCCGGATGTATAATCAAAGCGCCACTCGGTGCCGTTTCGCATCAGCCATAGCCCGTCGGCCAGCCGGGCACTCTGGGCGCTGATCCGGCGTGTCAGGACACCATCAAGCGTAAACTCGAACAGGTTGAGATTATATAAAATAGAGCCGTTGAAGCTCGTGCGGTCGGCCTGAATGACGAATTGCGCATCTTTGGAGCCTTGGCGCAGCCATATTCCGTTGCTGCCGAGCGAAACCAGCGACTGCCCGCCGATATTGTATTTTGCCAACAGCGCATCAGAGCGCTGGATTGTAGCGGCGACGATCGGGTTGAACACTGCGGTCAGCAAGGCTCCGATAATCAATGTTGCCCCGACAGGGATAACCAGCAGGCGCAGTGCAGATTGCCCGGAGGCCCTTATCACCACCAGCTCCGAGCTGCGCGACAGCCCAACAAAAGTTGAAAGCGAGGCCAGCATCAGCACCAGCGGAAAGATCATCATCAGAAATTGCGGTGTTCTGAGCGCGATCAGCCGCAATGTGTCCGCCCCCGGCACATCATAGCGCGCCAGAAACTGCGCTTGCTCGACCCCGTCGATCACCAGAACCAGCAGCAAAAAGCCAAGCTGGACCTTGAACAGATTGAGCAGGAATTTAACAAGAATATAACGTGCAAGCCTCATGGGAGTATCCTCCGCCTTCGTCGCGGCACACGGCCGGCCTTGCGTAGCAATAGCACTGCAACGATCAGCCCGAAAAGAGCCGGCATATACATGACCCAGTAAAGATCACCATTGCCTTGCACTACAGATTTGCTGATGCCAACGCCGGCCTGCACCACCAGCCCGATCCCGATCGCCCCCATGACCCGCCCCATAAAGCCCCCCCGCCGGAAGCCGCCGGCCAGTATTGCCCCGAGCGCCACCAATGGCAGCACCAGCGCGCTCAGCGGCATGACCAGTTTGTGGTTGGCCTCGGCTAGATAATCCGCGCGGCCATATCTTTTCGAGGCCAGCATTTTTTCGTCGGGCCAGATCAGCTCTGGCACAAAACGCTCGAAAGGCGAGCGGGTGCGCGATACCGGCGCGGCAAGTAAAATCCCTATATCATAGGAAAATGTATCAAAATGAATGGTCGAAAGTTGCGCTGTGCCTTCGGGCAGGCGCTGGATATTGCCATCAATCATTACAATGCGGATGCTATCATTATCCTGCATCAGCAGGGCCTTGCGGGCGGTATAGACCACCGGATTGGCGGCATCGCGCCGGTCGCTCAAAAACAACCCCGCCATTTCGCCCTGTTTGGAGGTATCGCGAATGAAGATCGTCAACCCCTTTACCGGATGTAAAAACTGCCCCTCGCGGATCAGGGTTTTGGCAAAATCGGACCTGAAATCCGCCATCCTCTGTTTGAGCAGGGTCTGGCTGGTGGGCACCAGATAGAGCGTGACAGCGGCCATCAAGGCCATTACCAGCAGCCCGAATAGCGCGACAGGCCGGGCAAGCGCCATGGGCGACTGCCCTGCTGTCATCATGACCACCAGTTCGGATTCGCTATAAAGCCGGTTAAGCGCATAAAGCGCGGCCGAAAGGGCCGCAATCGGTAGCGCTACCATCAAGACCTTCGGGAGCAAATATGAGGTGATTTCCAGAAACACCGCACCTGATTGCCCGCTCTCGATCACGTTGTCGATCAGCGGCAATGCCTGCGCCAGCCACAATATCCCCGCGATCACCAGCGCAAAGAAGCCAAACGGCCCTATGAGCTGCGCAAGAAAATATCTGTCTAACCGGTTTAGCATGATCGCCCTTATTGCCTTCCCCCTGCCTATTGGCAATTGCGGAACTGGTCAAGGGAAGCCATTGGCGATAGGGTCTGGCAACAGATTCTATTCAAAGCCGAGGAAATTATGAGCCAACCCCAAAAAGTGACCTTTGTGCCAGCCGCCGCCGCCGAAATCGCTACCATTTCGACACGAATCGCGGTTTTTATGGCCCCTGATGGCGCTATGAATACCCTGACACGCAAAGCCAATACCCTGATGCGCGGCGCGCTCAAGCGCTTGGCCCAAAGCGAGTTGTGGGAAGATCTGGACATTGGCAAATCGGTGGTGATTCCGATGCCCGACCGTATGGCTGCACCCGAGGTTATGGTGGTGAAGTCCACAAAAAACCCGTCAGTAGAAAAAGCCCGCGAAATGGGGGCTGCTATTGCTGGCTTTGCCAAGGGTAAAAAGCTGACCGTGCTGCTCGCCACCCAGAGCCGGAGCGAAAATATCCTTTATGGGCTGGTGCTTGGCGCTTATATCTTTGATCAGCACAAATCCAAACAAAAAGAGCGGGCAGCGGAAATACTGGCCATGGTTAATGACGTGGCGGCGGTAAAAACCCGCTTTGCGCCGCTGATGGCGGTGGCGCAGGGGGTATATTTTACCCGCGATCTGGTCAACGAGCCGGCCAATGTGCTGACAACAACTGAATTTGCCAATCGGCTGGAGGCGCTTTCCCGGCTCGGGGTCAAGGTCGAGGTGCTTGAGGAACCGGCGTTGGAAAAGCTTGGCATGGGCAGCCTGCTTTGTGTTGGGCAAGGTTCTGAAAGCCCCTCGAAAGTGGTGGTGATGCAGTGGCAGGGCGGCGGCAAGGAAGCGCCTTTTGCGCTGGTCGGCAAGGGTGTGGTTTTTGATACGGGCGGGATATCGCTCAAGCCGGCAGCGGGCATGGAAGACATGACCATGGATATGGGCGGTGCCGGGGTTGTTTCGGGTGTGATGCAGGCGCTGGCTAGCCGCAAGGCAGCGGCCAATGTGGTCGGGGTAGTTGGTTTGGTCGAAAATATGCCCGACGGCAAGGCGACCCGCCCGGGCGATGTTGTAACCTCGATGAAAGGCGACACGATCGAGGTGATTAACACCGATGCCGAGGGCCGCTTGGTGCTGGCGGACGTGCTCTGGTATACGCAAGAGCGCTTCAAGCCCAAGGGTATGATTAACCTCGCGACCCTGACAGGGGCTATTTTAGTGGCGCTCGGGCACGAGAATGCCGGCGCCTTTTCCAATGACGATACCCTGTGTAACGCCTTTTTGAAGGCCGCCGCTGCCGAAAACGAGGGCGCATGGCGCATGCCGCTTGGCAAAGCCTATGACAAGCTGATCGACACGCGCATGGCCGACATGAAGAATATCGGCGGGCGCATGGCTGGCTCCATTACTGCGGCCCAATTTTTGCAACGTTTTGTGAAAGAAGACACCCCGTGGATCCACCTTGATATCGCAGGTGTCGCCTCTCCCGGACCGACCCCGCTTTCGCCAAAAGGGGCGACAGGCTGGGGTGTGGCGGCGCTCAACCGGCTTATTGCCGATAATTTCGAAGGCTGATCCGGCTTCTGGAGAAAACGAGAATGACCGAAATCCGGTTTTATCATCTGACACAATCGCCACTGGAGCAGACCTTGCCCGGCCTGCTGGCCAAATCGCTGGAGCGCGGTTGGCGGGTGGTGGTGCAAGGTGCGGATGAGGCGCGGCTGGCGTTTCTCGATACCCACCTCTGGACCTCGCCGGAAGACAGCTTTTTGCCCCACGGTCTGGAAGGCGATGGCACGCATCAGCCAATCTGGATGACGGTAACCGAGCAAAACCCCAACAATGCCGGAGTGTTGATGCTGATTGACGGTGCCCGCGCCGCGCCCTCGCGCATGCAGGGGTTTGATCTGGTAACTGTGTTTTTTGATGGCGCGGACCCGCAAGCCGTGAGCCGGGCGCGAGAAGACTGGAAGGCCGTGGTTGCGGCAGGAATTCCGGCGGTTTACTGGGCGCAAGAAGCTGGGCGCTGGGTGCAAAAAGCCACCTCGGGCACCAAGAAAGACCCCGCGGAATAGCCTTTTTCCGCGGGGTTAGCCGGCACTCTTTCAATGGGAGAGCAGCACCGGAATACGGGATTTCTTCAAGACCGTCTTTGTAACCCCGCCAAACAGGTCTTCGGCCAGTTTGGCATGCTCGTAGGCGCCCATAACCAGCATATCCGCACCGATTTCCTTGGCTGTTCTCAGTATTGCTTTGGCGATTTTTCGGGTTTTCAGAATTATGGGCTTTGCGACAAAGCCGTGACGCTCAAGATGGGTGAGCGCGGGCAGGGCGCGGGCTTTGGCCTGCTTTTCGGCACCAATACACAAAACCGATATTTCGGTGCCGGAAGGAAGCAGGCGGATGGCTTCGCCCATGGCGCGCGAGGCGGTGCGTTTGCCATCCCATGCCAGCAACACCTTGCCGCTTGCTACTGCCGGTTGGCCATTGGGTGGCGGCACTACCAAAACCGGCTTGCCGCTATGGCGGGCCACCACATCGGCATGCACTTCCATATGGGGGTAATCCGAGCGCTTGTTTCCGGCGCCCATGACCACCAGATCATAGCCTAGCGCTATCTCCATCAGCATCTCGTCTGCCGGGCCGTATGCCTCAAGGTAGTGAAGGTTTGCGGCAGGAAAGCCCTTGGTGCCAGCCTTGAATTTCTGGCGGACAGCCTCGCGGTGCTGTTTGTCGGCGGCATTCATATCATCCATCATGCTCTGGGTGATATGCCCGCCATAAGCAAACATCATATTGGGCATGCCATGCGCCAGAATACCGGTCAGGTGGGCCTTGTAGCGCGTGGCCATCTCCTGCGCGAGCTTTAGGGCAGGCTGATTGTTTTTCGTCCCGTTATAGGCGACAAGGATATTTTTGATCGACATAGAAAACTCCTCCAGTAGTTGCCATACAACTTCAGGATAGAGCCAAACGAGACTGCAGGCCTTGATCTAGGTCAGCGGGTGAGGGTCATTTTGGAGCCAGCGATTTCTATTTTGCGAAACAGGCCAAGATAGCGCATGCCTAGCAGAGAGGTCTCCAGAGCGCCGCCATTAACGGTGGCGGGCAGGTTTTGGTCGCGAAAGCGGCCGAGGGTGACGGTTTTTAGTGTAATACGTGCAGTTTGGACTATGCCGTTTGCGGTGCTTGCGCGGCCGGAGTAGATCAGGTCTTTGACCGGATATCCAAGCCTTTCTGCATCCGCCTCGGATAGTACGATCTCGGTTGCGCCGGTATCCACCACAAATCCGACCTTGCGCCCGTTGACCTCCAGCTCCGCATAAAAATGCCCGTCGCGATTACGGGTGAAGCTAACCGTGCCGCGCTCCGAGATTACCGGTCGCTCGGGGTAGATTGCGGCTTCGATCTGGTCGCGCATGCTGTAGGCGCCAATAGCCCCGATAAAGATCAGCCCCCATATCGCCATTTGTTGCAGGGTTTTGTTAAGCTGGGCGCGGCTGGAAATGATCATTGAGCCGCCGACAATCAGCAACAGCAGAATCAAATAGACCAGAACAACCTGATCATCTCCGTTTAGATCTCGCATCTAGCCCCCCAACCCGATATCCCGAATTCCGTCTATCACAAATTGCACAGAAAGCGCAGCCAAAAACATGCCGAAAAGACGGGTAATGAGATTTATGCCGGTTTTGCCCAGCAGCTTTTCGATCAGGTTCCCGGCCATGAACATGATGAAAACCAGCAGCAACACGGATACCATCACTCCGAAAACCACAACTTGGCCGGTGATGTTTCCGCTTTGTTGGCCGGTGAGCAGGATCATGGTTGTCATTGCGCCCGGGCCGGCGATCAGGGGCATGGCGATGGGAAAAACCGAAGGGTCTGGCGCCTGCTCTACCTGGTTTTCGCGCCGCTGCGCACGCTTTCCAAACAACATTTCAAGTGCGGTTAAAAACAGCAGCAGCCCGCCCGATATTCGAAAAGCCGGCATGCCTATTCCGATAGTCGACAGTACCTTTTCACCCACCAGCCCGAAAATCGCCAATATGCCCAGCCCGACCAGACAGGCACGAATGGCAATCGCCCGCCGCTCGGCTTTGGTGTTATCCTGGGTGAGGGCAACAAAAAGTGGCGAAAGCCCGATCGGATCAATAATGACAAACAGCGCAACAAAGGCCGTGACGGCGAGTTCGATTTCCATATTTTCTCTTTTAAACAGGTTTTTTAAATCCACTTGATTTATGAGGGTTATTTCACATGATGCAAGAGATGGATTATAGAATGCTCAAAATAGTGGCGCTGGCACTGGCTTTGCCGCCCTGACCTTGGATGAAATGGCAGCGCGCTATGATGCCGCGCGTGGACGGGTGTTCGAAATTTCGACAACATATCTGTTAGCGATGGAAGATTATTTTGAAGTGGGCATACTCGAAGTGGTAATAAACCGGCGCGAGATGGCGGTGACAGCGGCGCAGCCCTGATCTGCCCGCCTTAGCCTCGCTCAATCCGCTCCAGCGCTTTCATCCACAAGCTTTCGGCCCGCTCAAGCCCCTTCATCACTTCTTTACGCTTTTTGGTCCATTTTTCGATCTCTTCATGGTCGCCGCGCTCATACAGCGCTTTGTTGCCAAGGCGACGGTCTATGTTGTCGCGCATTTCTTCCAGCTTGGTTACGCGGGCTTCACATTTGGCCACTTCGGCGCGCAACCCGGCACCCGGTTTGGGCTTGGGGGCGGCTTTTGCGAGTTTGGGCTTTTTGGCCACCTCTTTCACCGCGCCGCCGCGCTCGCTCAGCAGCATCCGGCGGTAGGCGTCCATATCATCGGTATAGGGCTTTACGCCGCCATCCTTTACCAGCCACAGCCGGTCGGCCACCAGCTCCACCAAGGAGCTATCGTGGCTCACCAGAATAACCGCGCCATTATAAGCAGTCAGCGCCTGCACCAAAGCCTCGCGGGACTGGATATCAAGGTGGTTGGTTGGTTCGTCCAGAATAATCAGATGCGGGGCATCAATTGTGGCCAGCAGCATGGAAAGCCGCGCCTTTTGCCCGCCCGAAAGCTTGGCAACCACGGTTTCCACCGCCTCTACCCCAAGGCCGCCCGCCGCCAGCCGCCCGCGAATTTTGGCGGGTGTTTCTTTTGGCCGCTCACGCATGACATGCTGGATCGGGGTTTCATCAAGATGCAGCTCGTCCACCTGATGCTGGGCAAAATAGCCGATGCGCAGTTTGTTGGAGGTATGCATATCGCCCCCCATGGTTTCAAGCCGGCCGGCAATCAGCTTGGAGAGGGTTGATTTACCCTGCCCGTTGGCCCCGAGCAGGGCGATGCGGTCGTCTTGGTCTATCCGCAAATTCAGCCCGTGCAAGATCACCTTGTCATCATAGCCGACCGAGACATTTTCCATGCGCACAATGGGGGGGGAAAGCTCCTCGGGCGTCGGAAAGTTGAAGCTGGCAACGGTGTCACCAACAATCGCTGCAATCGGCTTCATGCGCTCCAGCGCTTTCACGCGGCTTTGTGCCTGTTTGGCTTTGGAGGCTTTGGCCTTGAAACGGTCAACAAAGCTTTGCATATGCGCGCGCTCGCGGTCCTGCTTCTTTTTCGCAGAAACCTGCTGCTCCAGCTTGGCCCGGCGCTGGTTTTCAAAATTGTTATAATTGCCCTGATAAAGCGTCAGCTTTTGCTGGTCGAGATGCAAAATGGCGTTCACAGACCGGTTGAGCAGGTCTTTGTCGTGGCTGACAATCAGCACGGTATAGGGGTATTTGACGAGGAAATTCTCCAGCCAGATCGTGCCCTCGAGGTCCAGATAGTTGGTTGGCTCATCCAGCAGCAAAAAATCCGGCTTGGCAAACAGCACCGCCGCCAGCGCCACCCGCATGCGCCAGCCGCCCGAAAAATCCTTGCAGGGGCGGGCTTGGGCGGCGGCATCAAAGCCAAGGCCGTTCAGTATCGCTGCGGCACGGGATTCAGCCGAGTGGCTCTCGATATCGGCCAGCCGCGTGTGGATCTCGGCAATGCGCATTTCATCGCTCGCCGTTGCGGCCTCTTGCAGCAAGGCGTGGCGCTCAACATCGGCTTCCAGCACGGTTTCGAGCAAGGAGGTGTCGCTGGCCGGGGCCTCCTGCGCCACGCCGCCAATGCGGGTGTTGCGCGGGATGCTGATTTCACCGTCATCCAGCGCCCACTCGCCGCGAATAAGCTTGAAAAGCGTGGTTTTTCCGGTGCCGTTACGGCCAACGATGCCCACTTTGTGGCCAGCCGGAATCATCGCGGTGGCATCATTGAGCAGAACCCGGCCTTCAAGCCGGAAGGTGATATTTTTAATTGCTAACATGGGGGGCTTTTGCCCGAAGGGCAGGGGGGTGTCAACTCGCACCAATCAGTAACCGCCAGTCGCGCCCCGTGCAGCCCAAACGCCCCGCCAAAGCTGCGCCGCACCCAGCGTCTGGGCACTGGCCTTGTGATCAGGTGTACATTTTTTTGCCAACATAGTACTTCCTACTTGCGAATGATTTGCAAAAGCATTATGGCAGAGAAAACAGCACAAAGGCGCGACATGTCTGACCACAACCCCAAAGGGCTGATGCCCTCGCTTTCCGAGGTTCACCGCTCGGTTCCGGTTCATTCCGGCAAATTCTGGCGGCGGATGGGCGGCTTTATGGGGCCGGGATATCTGGTGGCTGTGGGCTATATGGACCCGGGCAACTGGGCGACCTCCATCGCCGGTGGCTCGGCTTTTGGCTATATGCTGCTTTCCATCGTGGTGATGTCGAACTTTATGGCGATCATCCTGCAAGCGCTGAGCCTGCGGCTGGGGGTGGCCTCGGGGCGTGATTTGGCGCAGGCTTGTTTTGATGCTTACGGGCCGGTGGCGCGCTGGTTTTTATGGGTGATGGCCGAGGCGGCGATCATTGCTACCGATCTGGCCGAGGTGATCGGCACTGCGATTGCGCTTAATCTATTGTTTGGCATGCCGATGGAGATCGGGGTTATTCTGACATTGCTGGATGTGTTTTTGATCTATTGGTTGCAAGGCAAGGGCTTCAGGAAGGTCGAGATTGTTATTGTGGCGCTCACGCTGGTGATTGCGGTGAGCTTTGCGGTGAACATCGCCTATGCGGATCCGGTGTGGGGCGAGGTGCTGGCCGGCATTGTGCCGCAGCGCGATATTCTGGAAAGCCCGATGATGCTTTATTTGGCGCTCGGGATTATTGGCGCGACGGTTATGCCCCATAACCTTTACCTGCATTCAGCGATTATCCAGACCCGCGCTTACGGCGATTCAGATGCCGAGAAACGCGATGCGATCCGTTTGGGTACTATAGATTCAACGCTGGCGCTGATGCTTGCGCTGTTTGTTAACGGGGCGATTCTGGTGCTGGCGGCCGCTACGTTTAATGCCACGGGGCGCACCGAAGTGACCGAAATTCAAGACGCCTATAATCTGCTTTCACCGCTGCTCGGGCTGGGCATAGCTTCCACCCTGTTTGCGGTGGCGCTGCTGGCCTCGGGGCTGAACTCGACCGTTACCGCGACCATGGCGGGGCAGATCGTGATGGAGGGGTTTATCCAGTTCCGGATGCCGGCATGGGCGCGGCGGCTGATCACGCGCGGTATTGCGGTGATACCTGCGGTGATTGCGGTGTTTATCTTTGGCGATAGCGGCACGGCAAGATTGCTGGTGTTCAGTCAGGTGGTGCTCAGCCTGCAGCTACCCTTTGCGGTAATTCCGCTGGTTATGTTTACCGCCAATCGCAAAACCATGAAGGGTCTGCAAGCCCCGCGCTGGATGACGATTACCGCAGCTTTGATTGCGCTGATTGTGATTATTCTCAATGTGAAATTGCTTTATGATGTGGCGACCGGCGCGATCTCGATCTAATAAGTTTGGCTTTTCAATTGCGCACGCCCGTGTTAGATGCGCGACAGCATTAAGCGGGGCCATATGGCCCATTTCAAAGGACCATCACCATGGCTATCCAACGCACATTCTCTATCATCAAACCCGACGCCACCAAGCGCAACCTGACCGGCGCGATTGTTGCCAAATTCGAGGAAGCCGGCCTGCGGGTTGTGGCCTCCAAGCGCATCCAGCTGACGCTGGCACAAGCGCAGGAATTTTACGGCGTGCATTCCGAGCGGCCCTTTTTTGGTGAGCTTTGCGAATTTATGATCTCCGAGCCGATTGTGGTGCAGGTGCTGGAAGGCGAAGACGCGATTGCCAAAAACCGTGAAGTGATGGGCGCAACCAACCCTGCCGATGCCGACGCGGGCACCATCCGCAAGGAATTCGCGCTGAGCATTGGTGAAAATTCGGTGCACGGCTCCGATGCGCCTGAAACCGCAGCTGAAGAGATCGCCTATTTCTTTTCCGGCCTTGAGCTGGTTGGTTGATCCGGGGCTTTAACCCCAAGAGCATCAAGGGCCGCTTCGATTTCGGAGTGGTCTTTTTTTTGTATACTGGCCTTTAATATACTGGCCTTTAATTTGTCAAACCGCTTGCGGAGCGCCGCCTTTTCCTCCCCTTGGCAATCATTCCATGGCCGCCCTTGCAAGCCCATGACCAGCACATAATAACCAATGAAATGCGGGCGGGTGCCTGCGGCCAGCAAGCGACCATAAGCCTCGTCCGCGCCTATTTCTCGAAGTTGTTCGGCGCTGGTGATGCCGGCACGCGCAAAGCCGGCATCCGAGGCCGGACCAAGGTTGCGAATGCTGGAAACCGGCTCAGCCATCGGCCCGCTTTAGCGCATCTTCAAAGCTTGCGCGGGCGGCCTGCCATGCCTCGCCATCGGGATAGGCAAGCAGGGTGGGTAAAAGCTGATCGGAAAAATCCTCGGAAGCTTCGCGCGGGAGCAATGAAGGCAGGTTGTCAATCGAGGTGATTTCAACGCCCTCCGCCAACGCCTCAAACGGGGCCTCCCATGTGCTTGGCTTGCTATAGATCGGCAGCGGGTTAAAGCTGCTGAACGGGTCGCAAGACACATCAGAGATCATCCGCAGCTTTCCTTGCCCCAAATCTTCGGAGCGTAGCAGCAAAAGGCCGGGACCTGTCATCAGTACACAATTCACCAGCAGGTCATGGTCAAGCAGGGCGGAGCGGTCGAGGTTGCGAGTTTCCTCGATATCCCACTCGGTCACGCTATATCCGGCCAGCTTCAGCGCCTCTGCCGCGCCTTGACCAGAGCGGCCCTTTGCTCCGATCACTACCGCCGTTTTTTGCGGCGTGCGGCTGGCAAGCCCTTGTAATATATCCGCCACCTCGCTGCGGCTCTCAAAGCTTTGCACACCGCGCTCTGGTCCGGCCTCGCCCAGCACTTGCGCCTTTTGTCGCCATGCTGCCAGTGCTGCCCCCATCCAGCCGGCCCAATAGCCAAAGGCAGCAACCCGCCGTCCGCCCACGCTCAGATATTCCAGATCATAAAGCCGCCCGCCACCCTTTGAAAAACGCGCCAGCTCCGCCTGCCAGCCTGCCTGCTGCTTGAAAAGATGGGCAAAATGAACGAACGGGTTTTGCAGGGTGTCGGGTGCGGGTGGCAGCTCTTTCAGGCCTAGAATGGTGGTGCCGGCCTCTGCCTTTTTCCAGCTACCTTCGGGCACGATCCCGCACCCCGCCGCCGCATACTCGGCATCCGCAAAAATCCGCTGTGTGCTGCTTTCCACCAAGAGCGTAAATCCGGCGGCCATAAGTGCCTTGGCGTTGCCCGGTGTCAGGGGGGTGCGGCGCTCGGTGGGGCGGGCTTCGCTGCGGAGAATGACTTTCATGCGTTGATTCCTGTTTGTTTGACCTGTGCTATGTTAGGCTGACATTATCGGGCAGCGCAACGCCGTATGGGGCAACTTGCCACAGTGAAATCCCGCGCTGGCCGCCTATTTACGGAAAAACGCCTTTTCAGGCCGTGTCGTAGCTGTCAGGAGATAAAATGACCCATATCGTTATACTTGGCAGCGGTTTTGGTGCGCTAACCGCCGTGCGCCAGATCCGTAAATCAAAGGTTAATGCCAAAATCACGGTGGTTTCACCAAATAACCATCTGAGCTATCTCCCCAGCTTGATCTGGATACCCTCCGGCCTGCGAAAAGCCTCGGATATCGACATAAACCTCGAAAAATTCTTCGCTCGCAAAAAAGTGATCTGGCATAAGGGTGCGGTGGTAAGTATCAGCGATGGCGGCCGCACGGTCGAAACCGATACCGGCTCCCTTGAAAACGATTTTCTGATCATCGCCACCGGCGGTCGCTATATCCAGAAACTGCCGGGCATCAAGGAGCACGCGATCATCCCCTGCCAAGGGGCGGCCTTTGGCCAGATGATCCATGACCGTATCGCGGCAATGGATGGCGGCACCATTGCGGTCGGCTTTGGCACCAACCCTAAAGAGCCAAAAGCGGTGCGCGGCGGCCCTATGTTCGAGTTTTTGTTCAACATCGACACAATGTTGCGCAAGCAGGGCCGGCGCGACAAGTTCAAGATGGTGTTTTTCAACGGGGCCGAAAAGCCGGGGATCCGGTTGGGCGAAAAAGCGGTTAAAGGCTTGCTCAAGCAAATGGCAAAACGTGATATCATCACCCATCTCGGTGCCAAGCCAACCCGTATCGAGGCCGATAAAGTCGTGACCGAACGTGAAGAAATCCCCGCCGATCTGGTACTTATGATGCCGGGGCTGACCGGCCCGCTATGGCTGGACAATACCGAGCTGCCACGCTCGCCCGGCGGGTTTGTGCAGGGCGATGAAAAGTGCCGCGTTGTTGGCTGGGATAAAACCTATGTTGTCGGTGATACCGGCTCGTTTCCCGGACCGGACTGGCTGGCAAAGCAGGCCCATCAGGCTGATTTGCAAGCCGAAGCTGCCGCGGCCAATATTGTCAACGAAATAAACGGGCAGGCCCCGAGCCATAACTTCAAGGCCGAGCTAATCTGTATTGTTGATACCCTGGACAGCGGTATCATGGTCTATCGTCGCGGCGACAAGACATTCTTTTTGCCGATGTTCAAGCTTGGCCATTGGGCCAAGCGGGTTTTCGAGGGCATATATCTCAAGGCTTACCGGAAATAGCAGGTCGCTTTAGGCGCAGAGCGAAACCTTGCTATGGTCTCCAACAGCAAACTTGCGCAGCACCGCCGGATAAAGGCGGTGCTCCAGCGGCAGCAGCCGCGCGGCGAGGTCGTCCGGGGTATCTCCCGGCTTGATTTGTATTACGGCTTGCCCGAGAATCGGCCCGCCATCAAGCTCGCCCGTCACCTCGTGCACTGTGCAGCCATGCACCGCCATGCCGGCCTCCAGCGCCTGCCGGTGGGTATGAAGCCCGCGAAAAAGTGGCAGGATAGAGGGGTGGATATTGAGCATTCTTCCCTGCCAGCGGGCTATGAAATGCGGCGTTAGTATGCGCATGAAACCGGCAAGACAGATAATATCCGGAGCAGCGGCCTCCAGCTTTTTCGTTAGTGCGGCCTCGAAAGCGGCTCTGTCACCGCCAAAAGGCCGATGATCGATGCTTGCCGCGGGGATGCCCATACCAGCCGCTTTTTCCAGCCCGCCGGCCGTGGGCGTGTTTGATAATACCAACACCGGCCGCGCCGGATGAGCGCCGTGCATATCCTGCGCCAGCGCAACCATGTTCGAGCCACCGCCCGAGAGCAGAATGGCCACCCGTTTGTTCACCCGAGTTCACCACTATAGCTGACACCCTCACCGGCAACGACATGGCCAATACGGCTGACGCTCTCGCCCTCTGCGGTAAAAATCTCTGCCAGCCTGTCGGCCTCGTTGGCCTGTACGATAGCCACCATGCCCATACCGCAATTGAAGGTCTTGAGCATCTCGGTTTGTGATAGCCCTGCCTGATCCCTGAGCCACGCCAATACAGGCGGCATTGACCATGCGCCAAGATCGACTGCGGCGCCAAGCCCTTTGGGCAGGGCGCGCGGCAGGTTTTCGGTTAGCCCGCCACCGGTGATATGGGCTAAAGCATGCAGCCCGCCCGCGCGGTGCGCTGCCAAACCGGAGCGCACATAAAGACATGTCGGCGCAAGCAGGGCGCGGCCAAGCGTGCCTTCGCCAAAAGGCGAGGGAGCTTCCCAGCCCAGCCCCGACTGCTCGACAATTTTTCGAACTAGTGAATAGCCGTTGGAATGCACGCCGGAGGAGGCCAGTCCGAGCAAAATATCACCCTCCTGCACCCCGTTTGGCAGGCTGTTACCGCGCTCCATCGCCCCGACACTGAACCCAGCAAGGTCAAAATCGCCTTTGGCATACATGCCCGGCATTTCGGCGGTTTCTCCTCCGACCAATGCTGAATTGCTGCGCTTGCAGCCTTCGGCAATGCCGGCGATGATGGTGCGGGCTTCGTTGATATCAAGCTTGCCTGTGGCAAAATAATCCAGGAAAAACAGCGGCTCCGCCCCTTGGCAGACAAGATCATTGACGCACATCGCAACCAGATCAATGCCGACCGTGTCCAGTATTCCTGTTTCGATCGCGATCTTCAGCTTGGTACCAACCCCATCGGTAGCTGCCACAAGTATCGGGTCTTTATAGCCGGCTGATTTCAGGTCAAACATAGCCCCGAAGCCGCCAAGTCCGTCCATCACCCCCGGGCGTTTTGTCGTGGCGGCCAGAGGTTTTATCTGGTCAACCAGCGCATTTCCCGCATCTATATCCACGCCGGCATCGGCATAAGTCAGGCCGTTCTTGGGAGAGGTCATCGCGGAATCCTTCGCTGGGAAAGTTGCAGCAGCTTTACCTGATCATCGAGCAAAAGAAAACCACCCAAAGGATGGTTGACCATTGCTTTTGCCCAGATAGATAAAGCCTTGTAGCGCTTCCAGTTCATAGTGCATCGCAATTCGCTGCCTTTCGCTAGGCTCAAACGCAAATCGCGATGAATCTGTTTTAACAAGAACAGGAAACGCTTTAGGCGCGCCTGTGGCTCAGTTGGTTAGGGCAGAGCGCCCATAACGCTTTTGTCGTAGGTTCAAGTTCTGCCGAGCCTGTCAATATCTCGTATCGTGCTGATAACAAAGAGAAATACCTTGTGATCCGCTTTGGAAGCGCCTCCCTGTAAGAAAAGGCATTTCAAACCGAGGCACTACCATTGCGTTGAGGTGGTGAGGCGAGCTTCCAGCGCCCGCACCCGAAGGCTATGCAAGCAAGGGTTTTGGCATAAGCCGACTCAGCCAGACCAGAAAAACCCCGGCCAGCAGGAACAGCGCCAGCAAAACCGTTATATTCATCACCACCTCGGTTGCGCCCAATGCCGAGACATTCAGGAACGGATAGGGATACCAGTTGGTAGATGCGCCCCTGACCAGCGAATAGATGCAAAAGGCGGTGGGGATCAGCAACCAGATGAAAGCATGGCGATAGCGCAGCCCGGATTTACGGGTAAACAGGAACCAGTCGAGGACAAACAGCACCGGCACAATGGTATGGAAGGCAAGGTCAGTCAGATATCGCAGCCCAACCGGGTCGAAATCCCTGGCCAGCACCAGATGGTAGACCACCGCAACCAGCGTAATATAAACGGTCAATGCCCCGCGCCAGGCGCTGCTGTTTCCACCTATACCCAGAAGCGAAAGCGTCAATGTGACCGCGATCAGAAAATTGGTCTGCACGGTGAAATAGCTGAACAGTTACACGGTTTTCCGGCGCCTGCATCCGTGATGTTGGTCCATAGCTGCACAATGATGGCGGTGATAATACGATAGGGTTTTTCATTATTATTCCCCTAAAATAAGACTGATAATCTCGCTGGTATTTTTTGACAACTCATTGCGGTCACGGATGCGGTGTAGCGCGGTTTTCATTTGTGCTTGTCGTGCGGGGTCATAAATCCGCTAGCAGTTTATAGCCCGCGCTTGGCGGGTCGTGAAAGCCGGCTGATTTGAGGTCAAACATCACCCCGAAGCCGCCAAGCCCGTCCAGGGCGTTTGGTGCTGGCGGCGATGGGTTTTATCTGGTCAACCAGCGCATTTTCCGCATCTATACCCCCACCGGCATCGGCATAAGTCAGGCCGTTCTTGGGAGAGATCATCGCGGAATTCTTCGCTGGGAAAGTTGCAGCAGCTTTACCTGATCAGTATCTAAAAGAAAACCACCCAAAGGGTGGTTGACCATCGCTTTTTGCCCAGATAGATAAAGCGCAGGCGGGCCTGTAGCTCAGTTGGTTAGAGCAGAGCGCTCATAACGCTTTTGTCGTAGGTTCGAGTCCTACCGGGCCTACCAAATTCACTAAATATCGGAATTCGGGATAGTGGCGCTGAAACGCGCGTTAATATAGATTCGGTTGACCCATGTTTGCGCCTCAATGCCCACCCAATCCGCAAGCGGGATATAGGGGACAGCGGTTTCGATGAGCATCACGTATTGCTCGTCTAGCAATGTTGGCAATATCGATGTCGGAATATCATCGGTTTCCAGAGCGCTTCCTCCAGTAGAATAAGACCAGTTGACGCTTAAGTCTCCAGAAGAATCCCGGTATATCTCGGACACCCGGACGTTACCGACCGGCTCGCGCGGCAGTAATTTGTTTTGTAGGGTGAGCAAATCGTCAATTTCGGCATTATTCGTAGCATTTTGCCGCGATACAATATCAGCCAACAGGTGCGAAACGCGCGCAGCCCCAGCCCGGGCCTCAAAAGCATCAAAGAACACCATACTGCCGATCCACCACAGAATCAGCACCGGCAAAATGATAATGAACTCGACAGTTACTGTTCCCTCGTCATCATCTTTGAAACGGGAAAGTATTTCACGTAAAACCTTCATTAGGTGCTACCTCCTGGGCCTAGCTCGGCTCGTTCAAGAATGCTGAATAGGATACCAGATTATATCCGCCTGTAGAGTCTTTGGGCAGCAAGGCGCCCAAGCCGGCGCCAGGTATGAGCGGGTCAACCACAAAACAGGCGCGCAGCACCATGATTACTGGGGGGCCCGGGTTGGGCGCCCAGTCAACTACCGGTTCTATTTCGGATGCACGGTCAATACAACGGGCTGTCGCCGAAGAAATCGGGCTGGTATTCTCGACCAGCTCGAGCTGCAAGGCAGAATCGCAGTCGCGCAAAATAGTGGCGTATCTGCAGATGTCGGTTTTGACTGAATCATGGGTGGGGTTCGGGTCTATGCCGATCCTGAGATCACGCACCGCCATATTGATACCGCGATTGAGCATGGTCTGTTGGGTCAGCAACCATCCGGATTCAAGCACCGAAAACACGATCCACATAACGACGGGGATGAGAATGACAAACTCCACCGTCGGGTTGGCGGAGTCGTCATCCCGAAATTTGCGGAGCGCCGGGCGGATAAGATCAAGCAAGGGCATTAATTTACCAGTTTCAGTTTCTGGATTGTTTGTGAAATTATACTGAAGGCTTCATCCAGGTCATCGGTTCCGACATTGAAAAACAGCCCCTCCGAGGCGCATGCGTTCATTTGTGTTGCCGCATTCCCGCCGGCAGGCACAGCATAGCCGATGGTAAATACAACAATTCCGGCTTCTTTGGCTCGCGCACATATGTTTTGCAATCTTGTGTCACCCTGAGCGCCGGTGACTCTGACTTCGCGACGTGGACCCCACCAGTCTATGCGCCTACCCTCCCAAAAATCGGCGTTTTCTTGCGACCTGCTGGGAAAGCCAGGGATTATTCTATAGCCGACAGATGTGATAGTAGATTGAGGTGTGTTTGTGCCATCGGTCATCAGAACGACGAATTTGAGTGTTTCCTCGTCTGAAAAGAGGGCAGGGCGGTCATCAAAGGCCGAATCAATGTCGCCTAACGCTATCAGAGAGGAAACTACAGGCTGTGCATCAGGGTCCAGTAAGGCTGTGCCCCACTTCATTCCGATATTGGCGGAGGTCATTCCTGTAGCACGCAGATCGTCGATTGCGTCGGTTAGAACGTCTATATCATTGGACAACGGCACGATTGATATATCACTACGCGGGCACCAATCGGTATCCACTGCAGAAAGCCACGCCGCGGACCAGTGCCGGGTCTGCCTCAGACTTGCTGTGCGCGATATATTGGTGGACGAGTAGTCACTAGCATCAAAGTCAACACAACTTGAATAATCGTGCCAGCGGTCGTAGTTAAACTGGTCCGCCAGGTTGGCGCCGGCAGAAACCTGACCGGAAAAAGGAACAAGCGAAATAGATGTGTAGCCGGAACGATCACCGTCAAGCATGTCGCTGACAAAATTACCAGCGGCCGCGCGAAGGTTAACAATTTTTGTCCCTCTCATGGAGCCTGAAATATCAACCACCAGAGATAGTTCGATTTCGTTCTGCTTTATCTCGGCAGAAGAAGCCGCAGCACCTGACAGTGTTTCAATACCTGCGATTTTCAGGAAGAAGGTATCCACCCCAAAATTAGAATTAGCCGCAACACGCTGGGAGTTCATCGTGAAATTAGGGATTACGGTAACACCAAGGGCTACCGGATCAAAGCCGGATGACCGGACATAAGCCATAACGGTTTGTTCGGCATTAGCCTCTGCGGCTGCAATTTCCGCTGGAGTGATCGCCTTGGCATCATGACCAAGACCGGCCGCTGCCAGCACGCCGCGATCAAGCGCGTCCTGCACCCCTTCGCGCTTGTATTCGTAATTCATGAAGTCGACAGCCATGCCGCCGCCCACGACCATAACCAGAAACATAATCAGGACGAAGGCTAGAATTCCGCCGCTTTCGTCATCACGAAAATCTTTTATTTGCTTCAGCTTCATGGCAGGTTCCTCGGGTTTCAAGCGGGTGCCGGAAGGTATATCATCCGGTCTGTCGCTTCTAGCATCATAAAAAACAGTAAAACTTAAAATCAACTTCTGCCTGCATACCAGAAAAGATATGCTGTCGCTAGTCTTATGAGCTATATAGTCGTAAATTAATTAACAATTTTTGTACTTTACGGGAGTGACGTAACTTCCCCCCATAAAACAAGGATTATTTAAGGCGATTCCGGAGTGACCATAGCGGAAATAGTATCTTTCAACCTCAATGAGCCAACCAGTTTTCCCGTGCTATCACGAACATTTGCACGGGTTTCCTCTTGTTCTGTCATGGCTTTTGCGGCGATTTCCAGCTTGTCATCGGGTAATAGCTCAATGTTGATTGAGCTATCAAAGGGTGTATCCGCCATAATCGTGCCGACGGAAATAACACGGCCACGGTTAACTTCTTTAACAAAATCAGTGATATAGCCATCTGCCGGGTTGAGCACTATCTCCTGCCCGCTACCCTGTTGAATCACCTCGCCATCACGCAAAATAGCGATTTGATCGCCCAGTCGAAGCGCTTCATCAAGGTCGTGGGTGATAAAAACAATAGTTTTTTGCAGTTCGGCCTGAATATCGAGTAAAACAGCCTGCATATCCGAGCGAATCAGCGGGTCCAGCGCCGAAAAGGCTTCGTCCATCAGCAGGATATCGGCATCATTAGTCAGCGCGCGCGCCAAGCCGACCCGTTGCTGCATACCGCCGGAAAGCTGGTTGGGATAGTGATTCTCAAAGCCGTCCAGCCCCACACGGTCGATCCAGCGCCGCGCGCGCTTGCTGGCCTCTCCTTTGTCCACGCCCTGTATTTCCAGCCCGTATACCGTATTTTCGATCACGGTGCGGTGAGGCAGCAGGGCGAATTTCTGAAAAACCATGGCGGTTTTGTGGCGGCGAAATTCCAGCAATTCGGATTTTGACATCTGGCAGACATCATCCCCCTCGTAAAGCACGGCACCCGCAGTCGGCTCGATCAACCTGTTTATGTGGCGGATCAGGGTGGATTTTCCCGAGCCGGAAAGCCCCATGACAACCTGGATTTTACCGGCGGGCATCGAGATATTTATGTCCTTCAGCCCAAGCACATGGCCATGCTGCTCGTTCAGTTCGGTCTTGCTCATTCCATTTTTTACAGCCTCGACATATTTTTCACCATTCGGGCCGAATATTTTGAAAAGGTCTTTTACTTCAATGCCATGACTAGCCATGGATCACCTCCGAGTGCTTTTGTAGCCGCTTGCCGTATTTTTGTGAAACCCGGTCAAAAATAATGGCGATGGCGACAATCGCCATACCGTTCATAAAGCCAAGGGTGATATACTGGTTGTTGACCGCCTTCAGCACCTCAAGCCCGAGGCCGCGCACCCCGATCAGGGCTGCCACAACCACCATCGCCAGCGCCATCATGATGGTCTGGTTTATGCCGGCAAAGATATTGGGCAGGGCGAGGGGCATTTGCACAGTCCACAGCTTCTGGTGAGGCGAGGCGCCAAAGGCATCCGCCGCCTCCAGCACGTCTTTGTCAACCAGCCGGATGCCGAGGTTGGTCAGCCGCACCACAGGCGGAATGGCATAGATACAGACAGCAATCAGCCCCGGCACCTTGCCGATGCCCAAAAGCAACATGATGGGGATAAGATATACAAATGCCGGAATGGTCTGCATAATATCCAGAATAGGCGTAACAATCGCCTGCACACGGTTTGATTTTGCCATCCATATTCCGAAAGGTATACCGATGATAATACATACCAGCGTCGCCACAGAGATCAGCGCCAGCGTATACATGGTGTTTTCCCACATCCCGAGATAACCAACCAGCCAAAGCGAAACCAGCGCGCCCACCACAAGTGGCCAGCTGCGCGAGCCAAGCCAAACCAGCACGGCGATAATCAGCATCATCACCGGCCAAGGGGTCGAGATCAGGAGCTTTTCGAACCAGACAAGAAATTTAAGCAGCGGATTGAAGAAACCTTCGATCGTATCTCCCCATGCGCGGGTGAAATCCTTGAAGGCTGAATCAAGCCCCTTTTTGAGGTCGCGCAAATCAGTACGGCTGATTTCCGGAAATTCGTTCCAATCCCACATATTTCTGCCCCTGTCCTACCTGAAAACAAAAGCCCGACGGCATGGGGCCGCCGGGCTTTTTATTGTTTTTCCCCCACCTTAGAGCGCGGCTTTTACCTTTTCGGCCACTTCAGGTGAAACCCACTGGGTCCAGATATTTTCGTAGCGCAAAAGAAACTCGATCGCGGCATCGGAGCCTTCGGCCTGCTCGTCAACCATATAGACCAGCATTGCCCCCATCACTTCGCCGGGATATGTGCGCTTTTCGAGAAAGTCGATGATAGGGCCGCCCTTGGCATTGAATTCATCGGTTACAAGCGTAAACACCTCGGATTTGACCCAGGAAGATTGCTGCGGGTTCTCGCAGCCTTCTTGTGTTATGCAGTTATTCCAGGGTTCATCACCGGCGTAATCCACGCCAAAGGGCACCTGGACCATGTTGTATTTGCCGATAATCGCGGTCGGAGACCAGTAATATCCGAACCAGTTTTCACCGCGCTCGTTGGCTTTGGCGATAGAGCCGTCAAGCCCGGCAGCCGAGCCGGGATCTATCAGCACCCAGCCTTTGTCTTCCATACCAAAGGCCTCGAACAGGCTGATATTTACCTGCTGGCAGCCCCAGCCTGCGGGACAGCCGATAAAGCCCCCTACGGAAGGGTCTTCGGATGAAGGAAACAGGTCGGGGCGTTCTATTACATCAAGCACGGTTTTGATCTCGGGGTTGGCCTCAAGCGTGTAGGAGGGCACCCACCAGCCTTCGCCTAGCCCCTCGATCGGCCCGCGGTTAACAGCCACAAGCCGCCCTTCGGCCAGTGCCTCGTCAACCAACGTGCGCACCCCGTTTACCCATTGCTCACCGGCAATATCCGGCACGCCTTTTTCGTTCATCGAGGCAAAAATAGGGGCGGTGCCACCCACGATCAGCTCGACATTGCAGCCATAGCCTTCTTCGAGGATGAATTTGTCTACATTGGCGAGCAGCTCACCGGAGGCCCAGTTGAACTCGGCCATGGTTATATCGCCGCAATCCTCTTGTGCCATTGCCGCTGTGCCGAGGCTCATGGCGAAGGTTGTGATTGCCGCCGAAGTAAGTATTCTCTTCATAGTATCTCTCCGTTGATTTTGTTGGCCGCTGATTTTACGGGATTGGTCGCTGTGTATTCAGCTGTGTATTCAAAGGAAGCATTTTTGCGCCTGAAGACGAAGGTCAGCTGATCCGGATCTTTTGGTCCGGTAAGGGTGATATGGGGCAAAAAGCCAGTACATATTCAAATCCTAGCACCGAGCCCCTCCTCTGGGAACCTAAAAACGTCAAAACAGGATGTAAGCACGACACTCTACTCCGAGAGCGGGCCGCCGCGCCGCGACACAGAAACGTAATAAAGGTTCTTGTTGCAAGGTTTTACAGTGCTGTCAGGGCGGCCCTTTGGACTATTACCCTGGTAATGCCAGAAAAAATGAGGAGCAATTATAGTAGCCTTTTTAGCGACGCACCGATAGCTTTCCATAAAGCTGACATTTTCTGCTACAATACAACGCTGTTTTGTTTAGGAAAAAGCGGGTAGTCAGCCAGATATAGATAAAGCATTTTTTATACAGCCAAAAGGATTTCACCATGGTATCATCTCCACGCTCTACCCTTCTCGGCATTGCCCTGGCGTTTTCGCTCGGGTTTACGGGGAATGCGCAGGAGCCAGCCGCAGCTACGGGGTTCCCCGCAGACAAGGCCGCACAGCTTGATCTTTTGCTAGAGACGGTTGTCTCGAATGATGGCTCTCCCCCCCAAATCCGCGCTCCCGGGCTGGTATTGCTGATTGATACCCCGGAAGGCCGATATTTGCGCGCGGCAGGGGTCAGCCGGATCGAAACACAAGAACCAATGGCCACCGACGAGCGGCTGCAAATTGGCAGTAATTCAAAATCGTTCACTACGGTCTTGTTGTTGCAGTTGGTCGAGGAGGGTGTTCTTTCGCTGGATGATACCCTTGGCGACTGGCTGCCGGAATGGGCCGATAAAATCCCAAACGGAAAAGATATGACGATCAGGCAGTTTGCCAACCACACTTCCGGGCTTCGCGACTATGGGGACGAAGTACTTACCTGGGCAGTGGAAGGCACCAACGAAAACCTGCGCCAATATTTCAGTCCTGAAGAGCTGGTAGACTATGCAATCGGCGCGGGCGCCCCGGAATTTCGCCCGGGCGAGGAAGGTAAATGGAGCTACAGCAGCACAGGCTACATTTTGCTCGGTATGATCATTGAAAAAGCCACCGGCAAAAAACTGGAGGATATTTACCGCGAGCGTATATTTGCCCCGCTACGCATGCAAAGCGCAAAGCAGGTTGTTGATGTCCCTGTTGTCGGCGAGATGGCTAATGGATATTACTGGCTCACCCCGGAGCAGCGGATAAACACCACTTACTGGAGCGTTTCCCAAGCTTGGGCGGCAGGTGGCCTGATCATGACAGCTGAAGACCTGCTCACCTATATTCATGCGCTGTCTCGGGGTCGGCTGTTTGCCAACCCCGAAACGCTGGATCTCATGCTGGAGTTTGAGAATTCAGCCCTGGAAGCCGATGTCTTTCCTTACGGGCTGGGGGTGATGGATTTTTCGACTGTTGAAGGGGCAAGTGGTTTTTGGGGGCATGAGGGGCAGACAACGGGTTTCCAGTCGTTATGGTTGTCCAACCCGGAGACAGGTGTTACCATTATCGGCCTGAGCAATTCAGCCAGCTTTAACGCATGGGGGTTGCTGGCAATAGCGACTATTCTGAAAAACTGACCCCTTGATTAAAAAGCCGCGCCGGATCACCCGGCGCGGCTTTTTTTATTTGCACGTAAACATATGGGCTTTAGCGGTTTTCCACATCAATATAATCGCGGAAAGTAGCGCCGGTATACAGCTGGCGCGGGCGGCCTATTTTCTGGGTCGGGTCCGAGATCATCTCTTTCCACTGCGCGATCCAGCCGACGGTGCGGGCCAGCGCAAATATCGGCGTGAACATCGAGCTTGGGAAGCCCATTGCGTCAAGGATTATACCTGAATAGAAATCAACATTCGGATACAGCTTTTTCTCGATAAAATAGGGGTCATTCAGCGCAATGCGCTCAAGCTCTTTGGCGACCTGAAGGGTGGGGTTGTTTTCAACGCCCATCAAGGCCAGCACCTCGTCGGCGCTTTCCTTCATCACCTTGGCGCGGGGGTCAAAGTTTTTATACACACGGTGGCCAAATCCCATCAGGCGGAAGGGGTCGGATTTATCTTTGGCCCGTGCGATATATTCCGGAATGCGGTCAACCGTGCCGATTTCACGCAGCATGTTGAGCGCCGCTTCGTTGGCGCCACCATGGGCCGGCCCCCACAAGCAAGCCACCCCAGCGGCGATACAGGCAAACGGGTTGGCGCCAGAGGAGCCGGCAAGCCGCACGGTGCTGGTCGAGGCATTTTGTTCGTGATCGGCGTGCAGGGTAAAAATCCGGTCCATCGCGCGGCTAAGGATCGGGTCAACCACGTATTTTTCAGCCGGCACCGAAAAGCACATATGCAGGAAGTTCGAGGTGTAATCCAGCTCGTTTTTAGGATACACAAACGGCTGTCCGATGGAGTATTTATAGGCCCATGCGGTGATGGTCGGGATCTTGGCGATCATGCGGATAGAGGCAATTTCGCGCTGCACGGGGTCGGTTATATCGGTTGAATCGTGATAAAAGCTCGAGAGCGCCCCCATCACACCGCATACCACCGCCATGGGCGGCGCATCACGGCGAAAACCACGGTAAAAATAGGCCATTTGCTCATGCAGCATAGTGTGGCGAGTGACGCGCGGCACAAAATCGCTCAGCTCTTCAGAGGTTGGCAGCTCGCCGTAGAGCAACAGGTAGCAAACCTCTAGAAAGTGGGATTTTTCAGCCAGTTGGTCAATCGGGTAGCCACGATAAAGCAGCTCGCCCTTGGCACCATCAATGAAGGTGATCGCGGACTGGCACGAGGCGGTCGAGGTGAAGCCGGGATCATAGGTAAACACATCCCCTTGGGAGTAAAGCTTCTGGATATCAATAACATCGGGGCCGGCCGAGGGGCTCAACATTGGCAGCTCAAGCTCTTTATCGCCAAATTTAAGGGTCGCGTTTGTCATGTATCCTCTTTCTTGCTGCGCCACCTGCGGGTGGCTATTAACCATATTACACCCATTGAGGGCACCATGTGCCGCTCAGGTAGAGACATCCTCCAACCGGGCCAGTGTTTCTTCCTTGCCGAGCGTGACCATCATGTCAAAAACGCTGGGCGAGACACCGCGCCCTGTCAGCGCGGCGCGAAGCGGCTGGGCCACCTTGCCAAGTTTGAGGTCTTCCCCCTCGGCAAAATCGCGGATCTCCGCTTCGAGATTTTCCAAGGTCCATGTAGCATCTCGCAACCGCGAAGTCAAACGGTTCAGCATACCACGGGATACAGTATCTAGAATTTGCGCGGCCTTCGCATCGGGCTTGAAAGGACGGCTTCCTAAAAAGAAATAAGCCATATCAAGCAGTTCCGGTATGGTCTTTGCGCGAGCCTTTAACTGGTCCATATTGGTGATAAACACGTTTTTTTGTTCATCCGTAAAGGCAGGGCCATTTTGCGCTGCAACATAAGCCGCTATTTCGTTGAACAGTTCAACATTGTCGGCGGCGCGAATATGCTGCCCTGACAGGTTGCCAAGTTTCTTGAAATCAAACCGCGCCGGAGACTTGCCGATGGATTTAAGGTTAAACCACTCGATCGCCTGTTCGGTGGTGAAAAACTCGTCATTGCCGTGGCTCCAGCCGAGGCGCGCCAGATAATTGCGCATTGCGGCGGCCAGATAGCCCATATCGCGATATTCCTCGACCCCGAGCGCGCCGTGGCGTTTTGAAAGCTTCTTGCCATCTTCACCATGGATCATCGGCACATGGGCAAAAACCGGCACCTCCCAGCCCAGCGCCTGTGCGATCAGCGTTTGCCGCGCAGCATTGGTCAGGTGGTCATCGCCGCGAATCACATGGGTCACACCCATGTCGTGGTCATCAACCACCACCGCCAGCATATAGGTTGGCGTGCCGTCAGAGCGCAGCAGCACAAGGTCGTCCATGGTTTCGTTTTTGAAGGTAATACGGCCCTGCACCTGATCATCAACCACGGTTTCGCCGGTTCTGGGCGCTTTCAGGCGCACCACAAAGGGCAGCTCGGGGGTGTCAGCCGCATCGCGCCACGGGCTTAAAAACAGCGGCGGGCGCTTTTCCGCGCGGGCCTGCTCGCGAAAAGCGTCGATCTCTTCCTTGCTCGCATAGCATTTATAGGCGGTGCCGGTATCTAGCATTTGCTGTGCGGCCTCTTGGTGGCGCGGCACGCGCTCAAACTGGCTAACGGCCTCGCCATCCCAATCCAGCCCCAGCCATTTCATGCCCCTGAAAATAGCTTCGGTGGCCTCCGGGGTTGAGCGTGCGCGGTCGGTATCCTCGATGCGAAGCTGAAACTCTCCACCATGATGGCGGGCAAACAGCCAGTTGAATAGCGCCGTGCGCGCGCCGCCAATGTGCAGATAACCGGTGGGAGAGGGTGCAAAGCGCGTGACGACCTTCGCTTTCATGCCGATAGCAGACATATGTTAACCTTTCAGAAACCATTAAGGGGTGATGGTGAGGTTTTAAGGCAAGGCGCGGGGGAGAACAAGGCGTGCAATGGCTGGAGAACCAGCGGCCGAATATGTTTCTTTGGACACCGGTGGCGATGGCAACCGGTGTCGGCCTTTACTTTGCCCTACCTTTCGAGCCTCCGCTCGGGGCAGGTGGTGTATTGAGCGCCGCGCTGCTTTTATGGGCGTATCTGGCATGGCAATTCTCCGGATTGGTGCGTTTGGCCATATTGGCTGTATTATTCCTAAATTCGGGTTACCTCGCGGCGGTTTTTCGCAGTGCTTCCGTCGCGGAGCCGGTGCTGACCTTTCGTTACTACGGCCCAATCGAGGGGCGGGTGATCGAGATCGACCGCTCGAAAAGCAAGGCGATGCGCCTCACGCTCGACAGGGTTCAGCTTGAGCGCGTAAGCACCCCGCCAGCTAAAGTGCGGGTTTCGCTTTTGGGCTATATTCCGGAGGGGCTGGAGCTGGGCGCGCGGGTTGCGCTGGTCGGCAGCCTTTCGCCTCCTGGCGGGCCGGTAGAGCCGGGTGGTTTTGATTTTCGTCGTTATGCGTGGTTTGAGGGGCTTGGCGCGGTTGGGTATTCGCGCAATCCGGCCTTGTTGATGCGCCCTTATCCCGACCCGGATACCGGCCTTTGGCTGGCAGAAAAGCGGCGGGCGCTGGCTGGCCGGATATCGGCAGCGATTGGCGGGCAAAACGGTGCTTTTGCCGCCGCGATCCTGACCGGTGATCGCAGCCGGATAGATGACGAGGTGCTGCAAACCTTGCGCGATTCCAACCTTGCGCATTTGCTGGCGATCTCCGGCCTGCATATGGGGCTGCTCACGGGGTTTGTGTTTTTGCTCATGCGCTATGGTCTGGCCGCGATCCCTCGTCTGGCACTGCGCTTGCCGGTCAAAAAGATCGGCGCAGGGGCTGCGCTGCTGGCCGGTTTTGGCTATTTGTTTTTGTCAGGCGGAAATGTTGCAACCCAGCGCGCCTTTGTCATGGCGGCGGTGGTACTTGTTGCGGTCATGCTCGACCGTCCGGCCTTTACTTTGCGCGCGGTGGCCATGGCCGCAATTCTGGTGCTGACCATGCGCCCCGAATCCCTGACCCAACCGGGTTTTCAGATGTCGTTTGCCGCCACAACCGCGCTGGTTGGGGTGTTCGAGTTCTTGCGTGGTGCATCGTGGTGGCTTTGGCTGAAAGAGCGTATCCCTAGGCGGCTATCACCGCTTGTTATCCTGCTGGTTTCATCGGCGGTTGCCGGCGCAGCCACGGCTCCGATTGCGGCTTATCACTTCAACCAGTTTTCCAATTTTGGCCTGGCTGCCAACCTGCTGACCGTGCCCCTGATGGGTGCGCTGATCATGCCAGCGGCTGTTTTAGCCCTGATTTCAAGTCTTGTCGGGCTTGGGGGCGGGGCTTTTTGGCTGATGGGTAAAGGGGTTGGCTGGGTGCTGTTTGTGGCCGACTATTTTTCCGGCCTTGAGCAGGCGGTGAGCTATATCCCGACGGGGCCATCCGTGGTTTTGCCGCTGATAGCCGCATCGGGCTGCCTTGTTTTCCTGATACAAGGCCGGGGGAGGGGGTTGGGCGTGGCCGTGGCTGTCCTTACTGTTCTGGTTTGGGCCGATAGCCGCCGCCCGCTGGTTCTGGTCAATGAAAATGCCGCGCTTATCGGGGTGATGACAAGTGAGGGCAGGGCGCTAAACAAAGTATCTGCCTACAAATTTGCCGCCGGCATATGGCTGGAAAATGATGGAGATGCAAGCCCCCAGAGCGAGGCTTTTGCTCGTGCGGGAATGGTGACAAAAGGCAAAACCATAACAGTTCAGCTACCGGACGGCTGGCAGCTTGTTTTATCCCAGGAAAGAGAGGTTAACAGTCAGATATGTCTATCGAAAACGATACTTATCGCCCCGAAATGGGAGGTATTTCCGATCGGCGCCTGTGAGTTTATTGGCAAACAGCAGGTCCGCCGTCTTTCGGGTTTTTTGATCAATATTGAAGACAATATTCCAATTATAACATCAGCCGTGCCCGAAAGCCCCCCCCGCCCATGGACCAATGGGGGGAAGCCCTACCGGTAACAAAATAAGGGAGAAAATACATGCTCTGCCGGATATTTCCCCTGCTCGGTCAGAGGTGGCCCTGCATTTTCGACCAATTCAAGATGGATCCTTTATTAATCAAGTATATAAAGCTCTGAAAAACCTAAATTTTTGTCTGTTGAAGGCGGCCGGCCATAAAAGGTTTAGGGGCTGTCTAGATAACCGCTAATGGGGTTATCACGGAACGTATGAGAAAGAGTCGTTTAAGCAAACATTATCCGGGCCGTCTGATTGAACATTTTGTGGCGGGAACCACTGCACGAACGGCGGCCAGCCTCTGTGCCGGATTCACCGCAACACTGCTGCCTACTGCCGAGCGCAGCGAGGCCACAGCGAGGCCACAGCAGCGTAGCGCGTTGCCCGCTTGTTGCAAAACAGACCACCGCCTATGCTTAATAAGTGCGGATCAACCCGACAAGCTTGCCCTGTATTTTCACCTGATCTTTGCTAAATACTCTTGTTTCATAGGCTGGATTAGCCGCGATCAGTTCGATCGAGGTTCCCGTTCGGTTCAGCTTTTTCAACGTCGCTTCCTGATCATCAACCAGCGCCACCACGATATCACCGTTATTGGCGTCGGGCTGTTCATGGATAATCACGATATCGCCCGAGTTGATCCCCGCCTCGACCATCGAATCTCCCTTGACCTCAAGCGCGTAATGCTTGCCGGTGGTGTTAAGCATTGCGCCCGGCACTCCGATAGAGCTGCTGGCATGCTGCAACGCCTCGATCGGAGTGCCGGCTGCAATTTTTCCCATTACCGGTAGGTCAAACGCGTCTACCTTTATATCCACCGAGCTGCGGGGCGCACCCTCGATCACGGTGGGCTGAAAGCGGTTCTCCATACTGTCGGGCAGTTTGATAATCTCGATCGCCCGCGCCCGATGCGCCAGCCGCCGCAAAAACCCGCGCTCTTCGAGCGCCGTTATCAGCCGGTGAATGCCGGATTTGGAGCGCAGATCAAGCGCCTCTTTCATCTCGTCAAACGAGGGTGAAACCCCCTCGGCCTGCACCCGTTTGTGGATAAACTTCAACAAATCCAGTTGTTTTTTAGTAAGCATAACGCCGCCCCTACCAGCTACAATCGCTTACGTTCTACACTTGTTCCTGATTTGTGTCAACTATCGTGTTTCATATTTACCCGAAAGACTAAAATAAAATGCAACGCACCATGTCACCGATTTTGGCCTCGGGCGCAAGCGGGTCGCGGATCAGCAGCGCGTTCGAGCGCGCCATCACCGAAATCAGCGCGCTATCCTGGCGGCTGGCCGGTGTGCACTGCCCCCCCTCGACCCGGGCGCGCATATAATGCGCCCGCGGCCCGTTTTTTGGTAAAGGGGCGGTCAGGGCAAAGCTTTGCTCGGGCAGCGCCGCTGCCTCCAACCCCAGCATTTTGTCTACTGCGGGGCGCAAAAAGACATGGGTGCAGACCATGGATGAAACCGGATTTCCCGGCAACCCGAACATCGGCACCCCTGAAATATGCCCTGCAATTAGTGGCTTACCGGGTCGCATCGCGATTTTGTAAAAATCGAGCGCCAGCCCCAGCTCTTTGGCCATCGGTGCGATCAGGTCATAATCCCCCACCGAGGCCCCGCCGATGGTCACCACCATATCCGCCCCCTCGGCCAGCTTGAAAGCGGCGCGCAGGGCGGGGCGATTATCGCGGGCAATCGGCAACAGCCGCACAATTGCCCCCTGTGCTTCCAGCTGCGCCTTGATGGCAAAATTGTTCGAGCAAATAATCTGTGTCGGGCCGGGGTTTTCGCCGGGCATGACCAGCTCGTCACCGGTGGGGATCACTGCGATCACCGGCTTGCGCGCCACCGGCACCTGCGGGATATTCATTGCCGCCAGCAGCGCGATATCGGCTGATGAAAGCCGGCGCGGGGCGTTAAGCGTATCCCCGACCTTGAAATCGGCCCCGACGGGGCGCAGGTTCATGCCGTCTCCGGGGGTGCTTGAAAGCACCACAATATCACCCTCGCGGCTGATATTTTCCTGAATCACCACACGGTCTGCGCCCTCGGGCACAGCGCCGCCAGTGAATATGCGCACGGCCTCACCCGCACCGACACTACCCTCAAATTGCCCGCCAGCGGGGGATTCTCCAATTAGCAACAGCCGCGCACCGGGCTGTAAATCCGCCGCATTAATGGCGTAGCCATCCATGGCTGATGCCCTGAATGGCGGTTGGTTGCGGGTGGCGGTCATGGGCTTGGAAAGCACGCGGCCAGCGGCCTCTGCCAGTGGCACGGTCTCGGTTTCCATCACGGGGCTGAGGTTGAGTACGCGTTCCAGCGCTTCAGAAACAGGGGTCAGGGCCATATCAGTCGTCTTTCTCTAGCTGCTCGGCTTCCCAGTCGGCATAGGTTTTGTTGGTGCCTTTGAGCTTCCAGTCTTTCCCATTTGCAGCGCGACCTTGCACTACAGCAGCGGCGGTGCTTACACTTGAAAATGCATAATTCTGCTGGAAAATGCAAAAATCCCCTTCATGCTTCAGGACGCCAGCATTCAACAGTTCACCGCGAATTTTATTATATTTACTGTGTGGATCTTGAGTCCATGTTTTACGCGCTTTGGATCCTGCTTGTATGACCATTTCACCACCGTCTTTAATTGCTGTTGCAGTAAGCCTATGCTTAGGTGTTTTTAGTTCGAAGACTGGTAAATCACTTGCTTCTGAAGTTTGTGATTTTGTGCTTGCAGGTTTAGCCTTATTCACAAACATATCCACCTGAATCGCGGGTAATACCATCATCAGCGTATCCAAAAAACTTTCCATATTGGCCACGCCAGCTTCCGACAGGCTGCTCCGCGTCGGGGCATTCCCGTTTTCCAAGGGCATTCTCTTGGCCTCCAGCGCCAGCTCCACCAGCCTTGATTCGAGGTATTTTATGTGGGCTTTATGCAGGTTATTGGCCGCAGACGTAATCAGCACCGCCGTTTCCCACCAGTCCTTTTTGGCCACATGGCCGCGAATGCGCGCCCTCAGGTCTTCGGCCTCGCCAATATAGGCTTGCGGCTGCCCCTCCGCATCGCCCAGCAAAATATAAACCCCCGTATACTCCGCCTCGGGCCGCCGCAGCGCCTCTGCAATGCGGGTGCGCGGGGTTTTCAGCACATGGCCGGTCCAGTTAAACACTTCGGCGGTCAGCATGCCGTCGGGCTTGCCATCAATGAAGTAGAGTTCGAGTGTCCGCCCCTTGCCCATCATTTAGCCTCAAACAATCCGGATTTGCCGCCGTCTTTCAGCACAAGGCGCACTTGCGAAATGACCATGCTTTTATCCACCGCTTTCACCATGTCATAAACCGTGAGTGCGGCGAGGCTTACAGCGGTCAGCGCCTCCATTTCCACACCCGTTTGGCCGGTGTTTTTAACGGTAGCCTCGATCTCTATGCCCCCTTCGGCGATCTCCAGCTCCACCGCCACTTTCGAGAGCGCCAGCGGGTGGCAAAGGGGGATCAAATCATGGGTTTTTTTGGCCGCCATAATGCCTGCCAGCCGCGCCACCCCTAAAACATCGCCCTTTTTGGCGGTGCCCTGCGCAACCATCGCCAGCGTAGCAGGTTGCATAGAGATAAATCCCTTGGCAATCGCGGTGCGGCTGGTAGTGGCCTTTTCAGACACATCCACCATATGCGCCGCGCCTTTATCGTCAAAATGGGTCAGGTTAGACATTTAGTTCTCCAGTTTTAGCAAAGCACGGGTGGCGGTTTCCACATCATCTTGCCGCATCAGGCTTTCACCTATCAAGAAGGTGCGGGCACGGTGTGCTGCCATATTGCTCAGATCCGCCGGTGTAAACAGGCCGGATTCAGAGATGATAATCCGCTCTTCAGGGATCATAGTGGCTAGCTTTCGGGTGGTGTCCAGCGAGGTCTCAAAGGTATTCAAATTGCGGTTATTTACCCCCATCAGCGGTGATTTAAGATTTAGAGCGCGCTCTAGCTCGGCTTTGTTATGGCTTTCAACCAGCACATCCATACCCCAGCCAATCGCGGCATCTTCCAGTTCGGCGGCTTGCGTATCCGAGATACTGGCCATGATCAGCAAAATACAATCTGCCCCCCATGCCCGCGCCTGCGCCACCTGATAAGGGTCATACATAAAATCCTTGCGCAAAGCGGGCAGGGTGGTGGCGTTGCGCGCCGCCACCAGATATTCGGGTGCGCCCTGAAAGGAGGGTGTGTCTGTCAACACCGAAAGGCAAGTGGCTCCGCCGGCCTCGTAAGCGCGCGCCAAGGCGGCAGGCTCAAAGTTCGCCCGTATCAACCCCTTGGAAGGGCTGGCTTTCTTTATCTCGGCTATCAGCGCATAGCCGCTTTTGCTCGCTGCCCGCAATGCCTTGGTAAAGCCGCGCACAGGTGGTGCGGCTTTGGCTTGGGCCTCGATCTCGGCCAGCGTGATATCGGCCTTCTGCGCCGCTATTTCTTCAAGCTTGTAAGCTTTGATCTTGTCTAGTATTTTCATAGCGCGGTTTTAGCGCGGAATGCTGGCAAAGCGCAATTCCCATTTGCCGCCTTTATCCTGCCGAGGTTACCTTTGCCAGTATCACGGCCGCGCGCATTGCTTTGCCGCTATCAATACTCTCGACCGCCATTTCCACCCCGTCGGTCAGGCTTGATACCTTATCGGCGATCACCAGCGCGGCGGCGGCATTGAGCAGCACCGCATCGCGATAGCCGCCCCTGGCCCCGCCAAGCACCGCCCGCAGCGCCATACCGTTATACTCCGGTGTGCCACCGGTGATATCGCTAAAGGGATAAACCGGCAAACCGGCATCTTCGGGGTGGATCTCGCCTTGCAAAATAACGCCGTTTTCCAGCTTGGCAACCTTTGTCGGCCCACAAATGGTTATTTCGTCTGTGCCATCCGAGCCATGCACCAGCCAGGCGCGCTCCGAGCCGAGGTCTTGCAGGGTTTCGGCCATATGCACCAGCAGATGTGGTGTAAATACTCCTGTGAGTTGGCGCTTTACACCCGCAGGGTTGGTCAGCGGGCCAAGGATATTAAAGATCGTGCGCGTACCCAGCTCGAGGCGTGCAGGCATGACATGCTTCATCGCCGGATGGTGCATCGTGGCCATCATAAAGCCGATATTGGCCTCGGCAAGGCTGCGCTCCACCACTTTGGGGGAAACCATAACATTAATCCCCATCTGGCTAAGGGCATCGGCCGAGCCGGAAAGTGACGAGATGTTTTTATTACCGTGCTTGGCCACCGGCACACCGGCACCGGCCACCACAAAAGCAGTGGCGGTCGAGATATTGAGCGTGGCCTTGCCGGTGCCACCGGTGCCAACGATATCAATTGCCCCCACCGGTGCATTCACCGGCTTGCAGCGCGCCCGCATCGCCCGCGCGGCGGCGGTTATTTCTACCGGCCCCTCCGAGCGGGTCCGCAACACCATCAAAAAGCCGGCGATTTGCGAGGGGGTAGCTGCGCCGTCCATAATGATATCAAAGGCGGCCTGAGCATCCGTGCGGGTCAGCGGGCCGTCAATCGCCTTGGCGATAATGGGTTTTATCTGATCGCTCATGCCGGCTCCCTGGCAAGGTTGAGGAAGTTTTGCAGCATGGCGTGACCATGCTCGGTAGCAATAGATTCGGGGTGAAACTGCACGCCGTGGATCGGCAGCTCGCGGTGCTGTAGCCCCATAATTGTGCCATCCGCCACCTCGGCGGTGATCTCGAGGCAATCAGGAAGGCTGGACGGTTCGACAGTCAACGAGTGATAGCGCGTTGCCTTGAACGGGCTGGGCAGGGTGGCAAAAACCCCTTTGCCCTGATGGATTATTTCACCGACCTTGCCGTGCACGATTTCATCGGAGGTGATAATTTTGCCACCAAAAGCCTGTCCGATACTCTGATGCCCGAGGCAAACCCCCATCAGGGGCGTGCGTGCGGCCGCAGCGGCACTTATCAACTCAAGGCAGATACCCGCCTGCGAGGGATCACACGGACCGGGCGAAAGCAGAATCGCCGAGGGAGCCATGGCCATTGCCTCTGTAACGCTGAGCTCGTCATTACGTTTTACCGTTACAGCTTCGCCCAACTCGCCAAAATAATGCACAAGATTATAGGTAAAACTGTCGTAATTGTCGATCAGGAGCAGCATCGGCTTTCTTTCAAAAAATATTTACTTTGAGGGGGGTTTCGGTTGGCCCCTCTTGAAGTTACAGTGTTAACATCTTCGGGGCAAAAGTGAAAACCCTGTTTTGAAAAGGAAATCAAAGGAATATCCATGACATCCTCAAGCAATAAAAGTGGCGGCTTTTCTCTTGGCCTTGTTTACGGGCTGATCGCCAGTGTCGTGTTGTATATCGTGCTTTCGTTTTTATTCCCAATCGATACCGGAAAGCTAGCGGCTAATGCCCCGGAAAACGCGCAAAACGCAGCGGCGGATGCCGGGCAGGCCACACAGGCAGAAACACCAGTAGCAATATCGGACGCGCCCGAAAGTCTCGCGACAGCCACAGGCACAACCACAGGCACAGGCTCGGCCACCCCCGAAGCTCTTGACAGCCCGGTCGCAGCCATGGTCCAGCCCGAAATGGGAGACAGCGCCGGTATATCGCTTGGTGGGGCAGGTGATGTCAGCCCTGCCACGCTGGTTAATCCTGAAATGGTGGATACTACGGTTGAAGACGAACCTTTGGTTGAAACCAGAAGTGCCGAAGTGCCAAATATAGGCGACACTACCCGCGAGACCGAAGTGCCCGGCCAGAGCGAAAACCAGCCCGTCACCGGCAGTTCTGCCGAAAACGGCAGCGGCTCGGCACCCCGCCCCGAGCTGGCCCAATCCGTCTCCGGCCCAGCCACCGAGGTTTTTGCCGTGGCCTTTAGCGGCGATATGTCCAGCCCGATGTTAGCGATTATTCTGGAAGACACACTGGAAACATCTCTCCAGCCGTTGGTCGATACCGGCCGGCCGCTCAATTTTGCTCTGTCGGCAGATGTTGATTCGTCCGAAAGTGCGCGCAGCATTCGCGAGAGCGGCTTTGAGGTCGTGGCCATGCTGCCGCGCGGGCTTAGCCGTAGCCAAGGGGTTGAGGAAAACATGCGCCGCTTCATGAACAACGTGCCCGTTGCGGTTGCAATACTGGACGCAAGGAGCGGTGGCTTGATGCTGAACCGCGATGCCATGGATAAAGTGCTGGAGGCCACCCGCCCGGCGGGGCTTGGCCTGATCACCTTTGCCGGCACCGGAGATTTGGTCGCGCGCGATCAGGCTTTGCGGGCCGGAGCGCCTTATGGAAATGTGGTGCAAATCATTGATGAAACACCGGATGTAGATCTGATCCTGCAAGCACTGGACCGTGCCGCGTTTGATGCCCTGACCAAGGGTAGCGCGATTGTCTTTGCCCGCACCAGCCCCACGACCATCGAGGCGATCGTGCGCTGGATGGATGGTGCTTTTGCCCAGCGGCTACAAGTGGTGCCGGTGAGTGTGGCCATCCGGCGATCTACCAACTAGCCTCAGGCGGTGGCGGCGCGGGAGTTTTTGGCCAGATCGCCCGTCACCCACTCCATCACCGTGCGGTATACCAGATAAAAAACCACTGGCGTCGCGATGGCTATCGCCACATAAACCCCGATCACAGCCATGGTGCCATGCCCGTTGGCCACCCCGACGATCTGCATATTCAGATAGGCCCCCAGCGGAAAGGTAAACGAGGCCCATGCGGGGGTATATCCACCGCGGACCATCCACGGCACCATCAGCAGCAACAATACCGCAACCACATTACTGGCCCAGTAAAAATAGATATAGACGCTGTGATAATCCAGCACATCAAAGCCAAGGGCAAACAGGCAGAGCGGGGCGAGAAATATCGTGTAGGAGGCCCGCAGCTTTGGCGGCACAGGGTCGCGCTGCAGTGTGATAAATATACCGATGGTCACGATCACAAAGGCCACCAGCGAGGCCATGATTAGCCAGTAGCTCTGCCAATAGTAGCCCAGCGGCACCCCCGCCAGCGGCCCGATTACCGGCCCGACGAAGGTCAAATATTGAAAGGTCGTGAAATGGCGCGCTTTGGGCGGGTCTTTCCAGATTGCGTGCAGCACAATGGCACTGGCAGCGATTTGCAAAATTACCCCTGTCCACCACACCAGCGGCACCGATATACCCAGCGGCAATAGCGCTGCGGCCAGCAGCATCATCGACATCGCCAGCGAAGCAATACCGGCCCGTGCGGGTGGTGTGCGCATATCCTCGAACAAAACAGCAGGGCGGGCGAGTAGCTTGGCAAGGTAAAAACCGGCAAACCAGATGAAATACCCGGTTGCGGCGGCCAGCATCAACGCGCCGACATCCTCTGAAAGCCACGGAAAGATATCGGCGGCATTACGCCAGCCCAGCGCCAGCGATAAAAATCCGAGACATACCGGAAAGGCAGCCGGCGGGGTCTGCCGCCATAGCGGGGTTTTCAAAATCATTTTTCACTCTCCCAAGCATTTTTTGTTTTGCCTGAAGCTTAGGCAATAACCGGCGGAGAGATCAAGCCTTGCGGTGTCAAAAGTTGGCGTGGTTCTGGCCGAACAGGGCCGCCTCGAGTGCAGCCTGTTTGAGAGCACGGGATTTGTTGACCGTTTCCTGATACTCGGATTCGGGATCACTATCATAAACAATACCGCCCCCTGCTTGCACATAAAGCGTTTGGTCCTTGATTACAGCGGTGCGCAGGGCGATGCAGATATCCATATCACCATTGGCTGAAAAGTAACCGAACCCGCCGCCATAAACACCACGTTTTTCGCTTTCCAGCTCGTCGATAATTTCCATCGCGCGCACTTTGGGCGCGCCTGATACTGTACCGGCGGGTAGACCCGCGAGCAGGGCGCTCAGCGCGTCATGCTCGTCGGACAGCACGCCATTGACGTTGGAAACGATGTGCATGACATGGCTGTAGCGCTCGATAATGAATTGCTCGTTGGGGTCAACCGTGCCTATTTTGGCAACCCGTCCGACATCGTTGCGCCCAAGATCAAGCAGCATCAGGTGTTCGGCGCATTCTTTGGGGTCTGCCAACAGCTCTTTTTCGAGCGCGATATCCTCGGCTTCGTTTGCGCCGCGTTTGCGGGTGCCGGCGATCGGGCGGATGGTTACCCGCTCGCCCTTGACCTGCACAAGTATCTCGGGGCTGGCGCCGACAATCTGGTAGCCGCCAAAATTGAAATAAAACATATAGGGCGAAGGGTTGGTGCGGCGCAGGGCGCGATAAAGCGTAAAGGGCGGCAGGGTGAAGCTTTGCTTCCAGCGCTGGCTTGGCACCACCTGAAAAATATCACCGGCGCGGATATAATCCTTGGCCTTGTTGACCATGGCAAAATAGGCGTCCTTGGTCATGTTGCTGACAGGTTCGGACTGCGCGATCTCGGCAACCTCGTTGATCCCGGCCACAGCCGGGCGGTCAAGCTCGCGCAGGGCGTCCGCCACCCGCTCGGCGGCTTGGGCATAGGCCGCGCGGGCGTTCAGGCCTGAATTGGCCCATGCCGGCGAGATCACGGTCACCTCGCCTTTGACCCCGTCTACCACCACCACCACCGAGGGGCGTTGCATAACAGCATCCGGCAGGCCGAGCGGGTCGGGGTTTATATCGGGCAGGTGTTCGACAAGCCGGATCATGTCATAGCCCAGAAAGCCAAACAAACCGGCTGACATCGGCGGCAGATCGGCGGGTAAATCAATGGCGCTTTCGGCCAGAAGAGCGCGCAGACTGGTCAGCGGCTCTTCTTTTTCATCGACAAATGCGTTGTCATCAAAGCGGGCGGTGCGGTTTATTTTCGCGATCTTGCCGTGGCATTGCCACACAAGGTCTGGCTTCATCCCGATGATAGAATAGCGTCCGCGCACTTCGCCCCCGGTGACAGATTCGAGGATGAAACTATCCTTGCGGCCCCGGGTCAGCTTGAGCATCAGGGATACCGGCGTGTCGAGGTCGGCAACGATCCTTGACCAGACAACCTGGTTTTTGCCCGCGTTATAGGCAGCTTCGAAATCGGCAAACGCAGGGGTCATGGTTCTGAAACCTTCATGGTGGTTATTATAGGTGGTTAAGGCCGTTACCACCCGTGACACTATCTATGATCTGGTCCACAAGGCCCTGATTGATGGTGATATCGGTGCGCACGACAATGCCGTTGGCATACATCGCATAAAGATCATCGCCGATATCCTGCTGCATCTGGGCTTGAGCCTGCGCGAGAAAGGCTTTGCCATCTGCCGAATTCGGGTCAAACGGAGTGATGCTGTCTACTACCACAATCAATGTGCCCTCAGTATCCGGATAAAGCACAGGAATGCCTGCCTCCTGATCAAAGGCCTCCAGCCCGACAATCGGCGGCAGGCCCGTTGGTGGTGTGGTGCGGGTGGCGCTCGGGGAGTTGCCCGCTTCAAGCCCGAGCGAGGCGGCGGTGGCGGCAAGGTCGGCGCCGGCCTCTATCCGGGTTTTCAGCTCTTCGGCAAAGCTCTCGATCCGGCGCAGGGTTGCCTCGCGGGTGGCGCCGCTGATAGCCTGCTCGCGGGATTCTTCCAGTGTGCGCAATCTGGCGGGGACGATCTCGTCCACCCGCAGCGCGAGGATACCGCCACTTTCCAGCTCGACAAGATCACGCTCATCGCCCGGATCGGCGGCAAGCGCTTCGGCCAGAAAAGCTGCGTCTGTGGTGATGGTCTCGTCAGACAGGCTGTTGAATCCAATGGTGAAAAGCTCCATGTCCGTTTCGTCGGTCAGCTCTTCAAGGCTGGCGCCTCCGGCGATAAGGTCATCTATGTTGCCGATTTTGGTCAGCAACAGGGTGCCGGTCTGCTCGCCGGCAAGGCTGGCGCGAATATCGTCGGCAACATCTTCAAGCGGGGTGCTTTGTGCGGCCATGGTGGCATTGACCCGATAAAGGGTCGGGCTGCCGTCAGCATCCTCGACAGGGCCGTATAGGCCAGGCTCGTCCGTGCCAAAAATCAGCTTGGCAGCGGCTTCGGACAGTTGGGTTTCGCGGATGGCGCCAAGCTGGGTCTCGTGAAGGCTGAGCTGGTACTGGTCGGCAATATCCTGAAAGCTTGCCTCACCGGATTCGATTTTGGCACGCGCGACGATAGCCTCTTCCTCGGTCGGGAAGACCAGCTGGTCCATGATCCGCTGGGAGGGGGTGTTGAACAGAGTTGTTTGAGATTCGTAATAGGCTTCAATCTCGGCATCCGGGATATTGACAAGGGACGCCACGATTTCGGGGGTCAGCAGTGCGTAGGTTATCTTGCGGGTCTCGGGGGTGGTGAAAACCTCGGGGTTGGTATCATAATAGGCTTGGATATCAATCTCGCCGGGGGTTTCTGTCGGGGTGGCCAGCACGGATTCATCAAGCGCCAGCCAGCTCAGGCTGCGGCTTTCACCGATGAAATCCATTAGCACCCGTGCGGCGGTATCCTGAGAGGCAAGACCACCGGAAATGGCACTGCCGATGATTTGCATGGTTTCGTCGCTGCGCAGCAGGTTTTCGTATTCGGGGCGGGTCATGTTTTGCTGGCTGAGCACCAGGTCGTAGGTTGCTTCGGAAAAGATACCTGCAACCACCTGAAAAGCCGGGTTGCTCAGCAAGGCATTGCGCACGCTTCTATTGCCGACCGACAGGCGCAAACGCTTGCTTTCGTTGGTCAGGGCGGCAAGGGTGATCTGGCGGCGCAGGCTGTTTTGATCAATGCCGAGGGCGCGGGCCTCGTCGAAGGTCAGATTTTGGCCAAGCTGCTGGGAAGCGCGCTGGAGGTCCTGACGAAAACCGATGATGAAGCGGTCGGCCGAAACTTCCTGGTCGCCAACCGTAGCGATTTTGGAAGCGCCGGTGGTTTGAAATGCGCCCGTGAGGCCAAAGCCGCCGAGGCCAAGGATCAGAAAGCCTGTGATGATCCAGATCATCACACCGGGTTTCTTTTTGCGCGTTTCGCTCATGTGCCACATCCTTATAAAGTTGTCCGGACCGTTTTATGGTGGCTTGAGGGGGGTGGCAAGCCAAAAGGATGTGTCAAAGCGTGAGATTGCCGCCAAGCTTTGATTGCTCGAGGATCGACCTTGTCACAATCGATACACCGTAAGCTGTGCGTGGGGGCTTCAAAGGCTGGCGGCACATTTTAATCAGATATTTCTGTTCTCCACATATTTCCTACTTGGTGATATGTTTCTGACCGCCGTTGTTTGTGGGTTTAACACGCCCTGATCCTGACAATCTTGCTTCAGAGTCGAATGATCAGGATACCGCCAAGAATAACAAGGGCTGCGATGATCTTTCCGGTTTCGGCTTTTTCCTTCATCAGGAATACACCGATGAGCACGGCAAACAGCACCGAGGTCTCCCGCACGGCGGCGACCAGCGCGATCGGCGCTTTGGTCATGGCCCAGATTGCGATCCAGTATGTGGTAAGCGATACAGCCCCCACAAAGCCGCCCATGGCCCATTGTCGCGGGCTGGCAACAAACGGAGCAACACCGGATTTGAGCAGCGTAACACTGGAAAATATCAGCGCATCGAGGATAAACAACCATGCGGTAAACTGGGTTGCGCTGACAGCAACCCGGGCGCCAAGGCCGTCCACGATCGAATATCCGGCTGTGGCAAAGGCGGACCCGAGCGCAAACGGAATGAGCATTCTGGCCTCGCCAGAGCTGAAAACCCCGCGCGCCATCAGGATAACCCCCATGCCGATCAGAACGATGCCGGCATATTCTTTGGGCAGTAGTGTATCCGGCAGCCAGAAATAACCGGCAACCACCACCAGCATCGGTGCCACCCCGCGTGCGATCGGATAAACCCGGCTGAGGTCACCGTGGCTATAAGCGGCAGCCAGAAACATTTTGTAGCCTGCGTGCAGCACCCCTGAAGCTGCCAGCCAAAGCCAGACCTGCCCCGTTGGCAGCGGCACAAAAATCGCCATCAAGCCCCCCATGGCACCTTGGGTTACGGTTAGTAACAACACGCCCTGAAAGCGGTTTTTTCCGGCACGGATAATGGCATTCCAGCCCGCATGTAAAAAGGCGGAAAATAGAATGGCAAGAAAGACGGTGGTTTCCATCGGCGAAAATGGCCACATACCTTGGCGATGTGCAAGAAAAAATATTACTTGCGGGGGGAGGGGGTATCGCTATAGTTGACCGCGTAGTCAGCTAATGGAGCGAGCCATGTATGCCCAGACGGTGCAGTCAACCGGACGCAAGGTGAAAAGCCTTGAGGAGATGTCCGATCAAGAGCGGGCCTTTCAGGCGCGTATTGATGCGGGCGAAAAGATCGAGCCAAAAGACTGGATGCCGGATGGCTACCGCAAGACCCTGGTCCGCCAGATCAGCCAGCACGCCCATTCGGAGGTGGTGGGGCAATTGCCCGAGGGCAACTGGATAACCCGCGCGCCCACTCTGGAGCGCAAGGCAATATTACTGGCCAAGGTGCAGGACGAGGCCGGCCACGGGCTATATCTTTACTCGGCGGCAGAGACGCTTGGCGTGTCGCGCGCGGATCTGATTGATGATCTGCTAGCGGGGCGCGCCAAGTATTCTTCCATCTTTAATTATCCGACCCTGAACTGGGCCGATATGGGCGCTGTCGGCTGGCTGGTCGATGGCGCGGCGATCATTAATCAGGTGGCCTTGCAGCGCACATCTTATGGGCCATATTCGCGGGCGATGGTGCGAATATGCAAGGAAGAGAGCTTTCACGCCCGACAAGGCTTTGATATTATGATGAAAATGGTGGCAGGCACCGCGGCGCAGAAAGCCATGGCGCAAGATGCGCTCAACCGGCTCTGGTGGCCGGCCTTGATGATGTTTGGCCCGCCGGACAAGGATTCGGTGCATAGTGCGCAATCCATGGCGTGGAAGATCAAGGTGATGACCAATGACGAAGGGCGGCAAAAGTTTGTTGACCAGACCATCCCGCAGATAGAATACTTGGGGCTGGATGTGCCTGATAAAGCCGCCCGGAAAAACCCAAAAACCGGCCATTACAGTTTTGTCGACCCGGACTGGGACGAGTTTTTTGCGGTGCTGAAAGGTTATGGGCCATGCAATGCGGACCGTATGCTGGCGCGCAACAAAGCGCATGACGACGGCGCGTGGTTTCGCGAAGGACTGCTCGCCTATGCCGAAAAACAAACGATTGCAGCGGAGTAAAAAATGACAAAAGACTGGCCCCTTTGGGAAGTATTTATTCGTGGTCAATACGGCCTCAGCCACCGCCATGTGGGCAGCCTGCACGCGCCCGATGCCGAAATGGCCATGCTGAACGCCCGCGATGTCTATACGCGGCGCAATGAGGGGATGAGCATCTGGGTGGTGCCATCGGCCGATATATCAGCCAGCGCGCCGAGCCGCAAAGGCCCTATGTTTGATCCTTCCAATGACAAAACCTACCGCCACCCGACATTTTTTGATATCCCTGACGAAGTAGGCTCGATGTGATGTATGAGTTTTTGTTGCGGATGGGGGATAACACGCTGGTGCTCGGGCATCGGGTGTCTGAATGGTGCGGGCATTCGCCGGTGCTGGAGGAAGATATCGCGCTGGCCAATATTTCGCTTGATCTGATCGGGCAAACCCGTCTGTGGCTCGGGCTGGCAGGCGAGGTGGAGGGGCAGGGGCGTGATGCCGATGCGCTGGCCTATCGCCGCGACGCGTGGGATTTTCGCAATCTGCTGATTGTGGAGCGCCCCAACCGCGATTATGGCCATACATTGATGCGCCAGTTTCTGTTTGATCTCTGGCACCATGAGCGGCTGGCAGATATATGCCTCTCGGAGGATGATCGCGTGCTTGGAATTGCAGCTAAATGCGTGAAGGAAGCAAGCTACCACCTTGAAAGATCAACAGACCTTATTGTTCGTCTGGGAGGTGGTACTGCGGAAAGCCATAGCCGGATGCAGACCGCGGTTGAGGCGCTCTGGCCCTATGTTGGCGAGATGTTTACGGATGACGCGCTGGATATCGAGATGGATAAAGCCGGTATCGCACCGCTACCTAGTAACCAGCGCCCCCGCTTTGACGAAGCGCTAAATATCACGCTTTCACGTGCAAGCCTCACCCGCCCGGCGGGGGATTTTGCCCAAAAGGGCGGGCGCAGCGGTGTGCATACAGAAGATCTCGGCCATATGCTGGCCACCATGCAGTTTTTGCCGCGCGCCTATCCGGATGCACGCTGGTAGATGGTAAGCGAGGCACAAATATGGGCGTGGCTTGACGAGGTGCCGGACCCGGAAATACCGGTTTTGTCGCTGGTTGATCTTGGGGTGATCCGCGGCGTCGAGATCGGCGAAGAGGTAGTTATAAAGGTCACGCCTACCTATTCAGGCTGCCCTGCAACCTCGGTTATCAACCTTGATATCACCGAGAAGCTGCGCGCCAACGGGGTGAAAAACCTGCGCCTTGAGCCGCAGATATATCCGCCATGGAGTACAGACTGGATCAAGCGTGAAGCCCATGAAAAGCTGCGTGCCTACGGGATTGCACCACCGGTTTCAGGCACGGCTCTGTGCCCGCGCTGCGCCAGCGCCAATACCGAGATGCTCTCGAAATTCGGCTCGACCCCGTGCAAAAGCCACCACCGCTGCAAGGATTGCCTTGAACCGTTTGACGCCTTTAAGTGCTTGTAGGAGCCATAAAATGCCAAAATTCCATCCGCTTGAAATTACCGATATTACCCGCGAGACCGATGCCGCCGTGGTGCTTTCACTCAGCCCGAAAAGTGGAGATTTTGATTTTGTACCTGGCCAATACCTGACCTTCAGGCGTGACTTTGACGGGGTTGAGCTGCGGCGGTGCTATTCGCTCTGTGCGACTGCCGACGAAGGGCTGAAGGTGGGTATCAAGGTCGTGGAGGGCGGGGTTTTTTCGAGCTTTGCCAACCGTGATTTGCAGGTCGGGGATGTGCTGGAGGCGATGCCGCCAATGGGGGCGTTTGGCAGCAAGCGCGGGGTTCACAACCTGGGTTTTGCCGGTGGCTCGGGTATTACGCCCCTGCTCTCTATCATTAAGACTACATTGCAAGATGATGAAAAAGCTATATTTACGCTGATATATGCCAACCGATCTGTAGCTTCAACAATGTTTCGGGATGAATTGCAGGATTTGAAAGACCGCTACCTGTCGCGCTTTCATCTCATCCATATTCTGGAGGATAATGCGCAGGATATCGACCTTTTTGCTGGTCGCTTGGAGTGTGAGAAACTGGAGACGCTTTTTCAGGGCTGGGTTAATATCAAGGCGGTTGATCAGGCCTATATTTGTGGTCCAAAACCGATGATGGAGGTGGTGAAAGCTACTCTAGAAAAGCATCTGGAAGTCTCTAGAATAAGCATCGAGCATTTTTTGAGCGACCAGCCCGGTCGCGCCGCGAAGCGGGCGAAAAGTATGGCTGGTGCCGGTGCGCACGGCGCGCTGCAAGCGACGGTTTTGCTTGACGGGACAGGTCACGAGGTGACGCTGGATGCCGAAACCTCGGTGCTGCAAGCGGCGCTTAACGCCAAGCTGGATGCGCCTTATGCCTGCCGCGCGGGTGTGTGCTCGAGCTGCAAGGCCAAGCTGGTTTCGGGCGAGGTCGAAATGCGGAGCAATCAGGCGCTGGAGGATTACGAAGTCGAGCAGGGCTATATATTGACCTGCCAGAGCCACGCCAAAACGGACAAAATTGTGGTGGATTATGACGGTTAAACCACTGTGGCAAACCGCTCCGGAATGCGCACGACCGGATCACCCTTGATCATTTTTGGCTTGTTGAGCGCATAGAGCGGCCGTTTGTTTTGCTGAAGCTTGCGGGCGGTCGAAAAGTAGCTGTCGCCCTCCAGCGGGGTGGCTTTTTCGATTATATTCAGCAGATTGCCGCGCCGCTTCATGTGGTTGCCCCAGCCGGCTTTGAGCAGGTCCGCGTCATTTTCGCGGGTTTGCGATTGTTTTTGGTCGACCATGCCGAAGTGGAAAAGGTAGAGATTTGGGTCAATCTTGAAATTTCGCCCCTTGATCCGGTGCATGCCCGACCCCCACCTGACCGGCTTCATGATAATTGACGGCTTGGTGTAGCGCGAGGAAAGCATCGCGTATTTACGCTGCGAAAGCAAAGGCTTGCTGAAATCTGCTGGTGCTTCTGTGCTGATATGCTGGCCGACATCCAGCCCGAGCGGAGACCAAGAGGAGCGCAGGGGCAGGGTGGAGAGGTATTCGGGCAGTGTTTGCGCAAGTGCGGGATCAACAACAATAAATTCGTCGATATCCACCCCGATCACCATATCATAGTGATAGAGTAGCCCGGCTGCAAAATGTGACATCACTTTTGCCCGCCGCCGGTCCGAGCGCACCAGTTTGGCGTGAACTTTGGGCAGGAAAACAGCATTTACGTCTTCGCAACCTGCGGGCATTTCCTGATCGTGGCCGTCAAGAATGATAAACAGGTTCTTGCGCCCCAGCGCATTGCCATAATAATCCACCCATTTACGGATAAAGACGGCGTCGTTGCGGACCATGGTCAAGGCGGAAATTGCTTTTGTCATCTGTGTAGGCTGTCCCTTGTTTGCTCAATCGTAGATGCCACAGCCGCCATTGCTATTCAAGCTGGGTGCGGCGCTTTCGCCGCCTTGGTTTGTCTGATTTTGTATTGAAATTCACATCGGGCAGTGGTGTGGTGGCGCGTAGGCCTGAAAACGGCGCGGTGGCGTGGGGAATGTTGGTCGCCTCGACAAAATGCTCCTGAAATTTTGGCTCGATTGCGGTTTCTATCTTTTCTATCTTGCGCACGGTCGCCTCTATTTCCGCCCTCGAAGCCAGATTGAGCAGGGCGATGCGCGCGCCGGTACCCGCCGCATTGCCCGCCGAGGTCACCTGCTCAACCGGACAGTCGGGGATCATGCCCAGCACCATTGCGTGTTTGGGCGAGATATGCGCCCCAAAAGCCCCCGCCAGCACCACGCGGTCTACTGTATCGACCTTGAGCTTGTCCATCAGCAAGCGTGCGCCGGCGTATAGGGCTGCTTTGGCCAGCTGGATGGCGCGGATATCGCCATTGGTGACGGTGATTTTTGGGCCGCTTCCACCTTCGTAAACTACATAGGCGTTGGTGCGCCCGTCCGATATGCAGCGCGGGGTGCCGGCTTGTTCGGCCGAGCCGATCAAGCCCGAAGCATCGACAATGCCGGCCATGCGCATTTCGGCAATTGCCTCGATAATGCCGGAGCCGCAAATGCCGGTGATGCCGGTCTGCGCGATTGATTGCTCAAAGCCGGCCTCGTTGGACCACCGATCATTGCCGACCAGCTTAAACACCGGTTCTTTATCGGTGCCGATGCGGATATGCTCGATTGCGCCGGGCGCTGCCCGCTGGCCGCTGGATATTTGTGCACCCTCAAAGGCAGGGCCGGTGGGGGAGGAACAGGCCAGAACCCGCTCTTTATTGCCCAGCAAAATTTCGGCATTGGTGCCGACATCGACGATCAGCACCAGATCCTCCGACAGGTTTGGCGCCTCTGAAAGCGCCACGGCGGCAGCATCGGCTCCGACATGGCCGGCTATGCAGGGCAGGGTGTATATTTGGGCGTTGTGCTGCATTTCCAGCCCGACCTCGCGGGCGGCAAAGCTTTGGCTGTCTGAAACTGCCAGTGCAAACGGGGCTTGGCCAAGCTCCACCGGATCAAGACCCAAAAACAGGTGGTGCATGATCGGGTTGGCCACCAGCACCAGCTCGAAAATATCATTACGGGTGATATTGGCCATGCTGGCAATTTCGCCGATCAGATCATTGATAGCGGTGCGGACCACTGCGGTCATCTCCACATCACCGCCGGGGTTCATCATCACATATGAAACCCTGCTCATCAGGTCTTCGCCAAAGCGGATCTGCGGGTTCATCAGGCCGGATGATGCCAGCACTTCGCCCGTAGCCAGATCACATAAATGGGCGGCGATGGTGGTGGAGCCAAGGTCAACCGCCAGCCCGTAAAGCGGGCTGTCATGGTAGCCTGGCCATATTTGCAGGATCTGCCCGCTGGGCACATGATAGGCGCAGGTAACCTGCCATTTCCCCTTGCGCAGCGTGGCTTGCAGTGCTGCGAGGGTGCTCAGGCTGGCGCGCGCCTCCACCCCCCATTCGGCTTTTAGCGCTCCTTGCAACCGTTCGAAATCACCGCTTGGTTTGTGCATGTCGGGTTCTTCGACCTCGACAAAAAGCAGACGGACAGACGGGTCGATAGTGATATCGCGTGCTTCGGCCCGTTTGCGGATTACCTGTTTGTGGACCTGCGATTCGGGCGGCACATCTATCACCACATCGCCCTCGATCTTGGCCTGGCAGCCCAGCCGGCGGCCTTTTGGCAGGCCGCGAATGCTGTCGTAGCGCTCTTCAACCGCGTTCCATTTGCTAAGCGAGGCCGCCTTGGAGGCTACGCCGAATTTGGGAAAATCACCAAAGGATGGCGTGATCTGGCACTTGGAGCAGATGCCACGCCCGCCGCAGACCGAGTCAAGGTCTACCCCGAGTCTACGGGCGGCCTCCAGCACCGGTGTGCCGCTGGCAAACTGGCCGCGCTTGCCCGAGGGGGTGAAGATCACCGTGTGTTTTTCGCTCATAAGGGTCCGCCTGAAATTTGGCGTATATTAGCGACATCTGGCGATTTGAAAAGCGCGATTGCGCTGCTCAGGGAGAAGTTTGCCAGTTGCAGTTATCAAAATCGTGATATTCGAGCAGGATTTGCTCGGATCCGCTGGCAGCAAGGCGCGAGCAGCCCTCGATCGCTTCAAGCGAGGTGAAAACACTCACAAATCCACGCGTGGCGACTGCGAAGGGCGGTGTACACAGGCGCTCTGCGGGGGCCAGAAGGGCGGTTTGGCGACCCGCATCAAAGGCATCCACCGCAAAAAAGAGGGTTTCTGTGGTGCCGTTCAAAACACAAAATTGGTCGGGCTGTGATTGGGCATGCCCGAATAGCGGGAAAAGAGTTAAAAACATCAAAGGGGTGAAAGTTTTGTTCATAGTGCCTCCATGATCCGGCCTTCACTATATCATGAAGGAGACGTGTTAATTGTAACATCAATGTAACAAAAACTCTCGTTTTCGAGAGGGGTTGTGTAAATGGTTTACCCCAGCCTGAGGTGCAATGCCGCTATATTGCTCGCACAAGCTTAACAAAAGGGAGAGTATGATGAAAAAATTATTGCTGGGCGCGGCCCTTATTGCGGGAATGGGAGGCATGATGACCTCGGTAGCCTCGGCGCAGGGCATGGCGCCTTTCGGGTCGGAAGAGGATGCCGCCTATGCCGCCAAAATATGGCAAGCGATGACAGAAATGAACCTTGCCGGCGCCAGCCAGATCCATGTAACGCCCTATGAGGGAACAGACCCTCACGGCATGATGCTCGAAACCTTTTTTGCCAGTGCGACGATTGACGGCTACACCGGCGATTTGATCGTGAAGCGAAATTATGGCCCTGTCGGGGTAAGCGCAGAAGAGGTGATGAGCGACCCTGCGGCACATCTAGGAGCGGTTACGGTGATGTTTCGCCGCGAGGCCGGCTATGACCCGGATAACCAAAACTGGTTCTGGGTCAAATATTTGCCAGATGGCACGCTTGATAAAAACCCCAAAGGCATGATGCTGGCCGGGATGGTTGCCAAGGGCGCGGAGGTTGGCTGTATCGCCTGCCATGGTGGCGCGCCGGGCGGGGATTATGTATTCCTTGCCGATAATACGGCTGCCACGATGGAGTGACTCTTTGGCTATGAGGCAAGCAGGCGGCCCAATGCAGGGCCGCCATTTTTATGCCGGATCAAGGCGAGCGGCAATCCGGTCACGAATATTTTCAGGCTCGGCGGCAATGGCGCTCCATGTGGTGCGCAGATCACGGCGCAAATCATAAACCTGATCCAGCAGCCTCATTACTGTTGGCAACAGATCCTGATCCACCTCCATCTCGTCGCGAAGCGTGCAGATCAGCCGCAGGCGGGCCACATCTATATCGCCAAAGATGCGCCCTTTTTCGGTGATCACGGTGGCCACCCAGCCGCGCTCCACCCATGCTTGCAGCCGAGCTTCCGACAGGCCCGGTATAAGGGAGATGGTTTCTCTTTCGCTAAACATGGGCGGCCCCTTTCATGCTTTTGCGCGGATCATAGGGGTGGTCCTTTTGCCAGCTTTCCATGAAGGCTTTTAGATCGGCATCAATATTTTCGGGCATCTGGATACTTATTTTTACCAGCTGGTCGCCCTTTTTGCGTGCGGTCTCGATGCCGCGGCCCTTTAGGCGAAGCACTTTGCCGGTGCTTGAGCCGGCAGGAATATTCAGTCCGACATTTCCTTTTATTGTCGGCACGCTTACCTTGCCACCAAGGGCGGCCTCATAAAGCGTCAGCGGCAGGGTGACCTCGATATCCAGCCCGTTTCGGGTGAAAACCGGGTGGTTCTCGACCTCGACCTGGATCAGGGCATCGCCTGCCGGCCCGCCATTGTGGCCCGGCTCGCCTTTGCCCTTCAACCGGATGGTTTTGCCGCTCTCGATCCCTTTGGGGATAGATATATTAAGGCTGGCGCCATCGGCCATGGTTACCTGCTTTTTACCACCAAGGGCCGCATCCATAAATGCCACACTCATATTATAGCGCCGGTCCTGCCCCTTGAAGGCTTGCTGGGCGCCACCTTGCCGGCGGTTGAACATTTGTGAAAATATATCGCCCATATCGCCGGCATCCTGATACCCGGCTTGCCCTTGATAGGGGTTTTGGCCGCGGCCATCTGCGTATTGGCGGTAATATTGCTGCTGCGGGGTTTCATTGCCGGTAGCGTCGATTTCACCGGCATCATAGCGTTTGCGCTTTTCTTCATCGCCAATGATATCGTTGGCAGCCGTGACCTTCTTGAAGCGCGTCTCGGCCTTGCTGTCACCCGGATTGAGGTCAGGGTGCAGCTCTTTCATCAGCTTGCGATAGGCTTTTTTGATGTCGCTCTGGGTAGCGGTTTTGCTGACGCCCAGAGTTTTATATAGTGAATCCTGCATTTTATCCCCTTGATTAGGCTTGCCTAATATTTAGGCAAGCCGCATGAACTTGCAAGTTCTTTCGCTGCCGGCACCTGGATGGTGCGCAAAATAACGGCTCGCTTTGCAACATAAAACCTCAAGAAGAAACCTGATCACGAAATTTTGTTGCAAAAATTACAGAAATTAGTAATAAGAGTTAATGAATGGTTAATAATTATTACATTAGTTTCACGGAGAGCTCCCATGTTGATGGATGCTACAAAGTTCCCACATCCCAATACAACCACCCATATTTTTCACTGGGAGATATATCTTGATAGTGGACGAACGATCAAATTCGATGCGGAAAGAGGTGATGCGGCGCTCATTTTCATGCGGGATGTGCAAAGATATCTGGACGTAGGAAGAATAGACCGGAATGCGCTGTTAAACGGCGATTCATGTGTCTATGGTTTTGGAGGTCAGGGTGGGATGGACGCGAGTGTTTTTATGACAATAGATGTTTCCAAGGTCAATGCGGTTTTGTGTACGCGCCTGACGTAAAGCTCCATGCGCCTGCCGTTGAGCAATCGCCCTGCGGATATCTAAACTAGGTGTTTTGCTTATCAGATGAGGAATGGGCTGTCATCGAGCCATTATTGCCGCGCCGTAAAGCACTCAAAACCCCGCGCTGTAGTACACGCAAGTTGCAGCATAAAAAGCCAACTGGACGAAACCGGGTCTCCCTTGGGTTAAATACCCTCTGGCCTAACAAGCTCTGACGGCGGGCAGGTTAGCTTTGCGGTGTGCGTATAGCCTCGACATCCGAGGCAAACATCTGGGTGCCATCTGCAAAATAAAGCACGGGTTGGCCATCAAATTTACGCACTTCCTGCACGGTTGAGAAAACTAGCCCGGGAGCTGTGGCGATAACCTCGCCCTCGCGCATGGATTTTGCCTCGAAACGATAGCGCTCGCCCTCGATGGCGCGAGTGCCGTTGGCCAATATCCCTGACCACTGGGCATTGCTGGCATTTTCATCCAGTTCCTGCCGGGCTACGATATTGTCGTTTTTATCATAAACCAGAAGCTCGATACGATCCGCATCGGTATGGCTGAGATATTGCACATCCAGCGGCTTGTTTTGGTAAGTGGCGCTGCCGGGGTTTCGTACCTCCTGGCCAATCCACTGTGATAGGCCGCCCGTGGCACCACTGGCCAGAGCTTCAAGAATGCTTTCGAGCTTGGTGTTGGATTGCACCTGTTGCTCAACGGCAGAGAAGCTCGCAAGCTGGGCAACAAAAGCGGTGCTTTCTACCGGTTTTAGCGGGTCCTGATTGCGCAATTGTGCGGTCAGCAAGGATAAAAAAGTTTCAAAATCACCGGCTGTGTCTGATTTAGGGCGAGCATCGCTAGCGGTCGCACGGGCAAAGCCGGCTGAGGCTTGCGAAAGGGTCGAGGCGGGTTCCATGGTGGATCCTTTGGTTAGAGGCGAATATCGAGCCGGCCGTTCGTTGCCGGCAAAAGCGGGAGTTGGGCTGTAGCTTCGCTTTCATTGCTTGAAACCAAACCTTGAAATTCCCCGGATTCGTGTGGGTTTTTCTGGGAGTTTTCTTGTTGAAACGAAAGATTAGCGTGTAAAAACCCAGCTTTTTCAAGTGCTGAAAGCAGAAGGTCGGCATGGCGCCGCATCAGGTCCAATGTTTCGGGCCGGTCGACTGAAACCTGCGCGGTGATGCTTTGATCTAGAGGAGAAAGGTGGATTGTCACTCGCCCCAGCTCGGGCGGGTCAAGGCGCAACTCGATCACCTGTTTGCTATTTTGGGAAAGAAGGCTTTGTAATTGGACCGTGATCTGAGAGCCGATCGATGGAAAAATGCGCGGTGTTTGTGGTGAAAGTTTTTGTATTCCAAAAGACTGTTCGTTTATCTTGATGTTATTGGCTAGTTCAAAACTGGAGTCGGTTTCTTGCAAAAATGACTCGGATAGGCCTAAGGGAACTGACAGAGAGGGAGGGGAAATCGCTGCTATTGCTAGCGAATTAGGTGTGACTTTTTTGACAGAGGGTGCATCGGAAGCCACAGCTTGAGCCGTGATATCTTTTTTCTCGGATGTTAAAGCCTTGTCAACAAAACCTGTCTGGTTAGTGATGGTTTTATCCAGCCTTTCAGGGAATTCCGGCTTGGTGCCTGGCGCCCCGGTTATGGCAGCTTCTGCAACCGGTTTTGTTGCCGGAGAGCGAAGAGCCTCTTCACCGGTTTTTTGGCTCTCGGATGGCTTAACTGTTGAAGTGGCAGGGCCTGTTTCAGCAAAAACTGCCAGTGTAGCGGGAGCCAGAGCCGTTTGTGGTGCGCGGGGTTCGGGGGCAATCAGGGGCGCGATCGGTGTGGCCGCTTCCGGAATTTCCACATTATCTGTTGTGGGCGGGGCAGTCACGATAGGAGGGTCGGCCTCCGGTTCTGGCACGGATGCGTTATAAGCTTCGGGTATTGCAACAAAAAAACCGGCAACCCCCGAAGGGGAATCCCTGCCTTCTGTTTCGCCTTGCTGTAAGGGCACTGGCGGAGTTTCCTCCCTGCTTTTCTCTGACGAAAAGAGAGTGAAGCTGGTGGGTTCCACCATGGCGGCAAGCTCTGCCCCGGCTTCTTTGGTGAGAAGGGGGGGGGAGGTTTTGTTTGATTTGGGTAACAAAAACCCAGCGTTCTGATCAATTTCCACGGTGTACCCATATTTGTTGGTTGAGGGGAGAATGACGGGCAGGGGTTACTATTTATTTACCGTGTTGGGTCCATCATCAGGAGAATCGACTGAAAGTAGGTATCATTTTATGGAAATTTCATCTCAGGCCAGCGCTGCTCCGGCCATAGAACCCGCGCGGCGTGAGCGCGAAGATGCGTTGCGCACAGTTGCCAAGGCTTTTGAGGCTTCATTTCTGTCTGAAATGCTCAAGGCGAGCGGGGCCGGAAAATCCCGTAGCGAATTTGGTGGCGGGGCCGGAGAGGATGCCTTTTCCTCGATGATGGTTGACGAACAGGCAAAGCTGATGGTCGAGCGGGGAGGGATCGGGCTGAGCGAGGCCATATTCGAAAGCTTGCGCGCGCGGGAGTTCGGCTATGGAGTTCGGCTATGATTGATACGGTTATTGCCCGGGGAAAAGTGCGCCAGTTAATGGTAGTGATGGAGGCGGAGCGGGAGGTTCTTTTGCGCGGGCCGCTGGAAGATCTTGAAAAAATATCGGCAAAACGGGATGCGCTTTTGGAAGCTCTGGTTGGTGGCGGGCCGGTGACACGGCAGGTTTTGGCTTTGCGGCTTGCCGATATTCGAGAAATGGCGACACGTAATGGCGGCCTGATAAAAGCAGCGATGGAGGGTATGAAGGCTGCCATGAAAGAGGTCGCTAACATGGAAGAAGAGCTCAATAAGCTGGCTACCTATGCCAAAAACGGAGAGCGGATGGTGGTGGCCCATACTCCGCCGGGAAAAGGGCATAAAGTATGAGGGGTATTTATAAAAAATTGTTTGCATCCAAAAGGTTGCCGTTAAGAATTCATTATGTGTTGTCAGCGAGAGTGAGCAGGCAATCTTGAATGGGTTGCCGGTGGGGCTTTCCTCACACCTCGTCAGAATGGCGAATAGCGGGCGTGAAACACGCTTTTTATTGAAACAGCGGCGCCGAATGCGCTGCATCGCCAAAGGAAATGCATATGTCTAGCATTCTTACAAACTCCAGCGCCATGGTTGCGCTACAAACCCTGCAAAGCATCAACAAAAGCCTGAGCGAGACCCAGAGTCAGATATCGACAGGTCGAAAGGTTGATACCGCGCGGGATAACGCCTCCATCTGGGCGATTTCACAGACCATGCAATCTGATGTGGACGGCTTTCGGGGTATATCCGATGCACTAGCCACCGGTTCTGCCTCGGTCGCCGTGGCGCGGACAGCGTCTGAATCGATCACCGGTTTGCTCGGCCAGATCAAATCCAAGATTGTGGCGGCACAAGATCCGTCTGCGGACCAGGCCAAACTGCAAACCGATATTGCCGAGTTGCGCAATCAGGTTGGTTCGGTGGTAAATGCCGCGCAGTTTAACGGGCTGAACCTTGTGGATGGCACCAATGCTTCCGTGAATGTTCTGGCCTCGCTTGACCGTGATTCGTCAGGGGGGGTAACTGCCTCAAGCATCAATGTTGCAGGCCAAAACCTTTCGACTGGCGCTGGGGCTATCAAGGCGGCGCTTGCCGGTTCTGACGGGGCTGGTGGTGACGGCGCTACTGCCGCAATCTTTATTGATGCGGCTGGTTCGGCAGATATTGTGATCGTCAATGCCGCTTTGGCAGCTGGAGATACATTCAATGTCAAGATTGGCAGTGAATATGTCTCCTATGTCGTAACTTCGGAAGATGTGGCTGCTGCCACGTCTGAGGAAGTTGTTGCCAACGGTATTCGCTCTGCGATCAACAGTATGGACAGCACCAATATTTCTGCTGACGTGGCTGGCGATACGATTACCGTAACCAACGCTGCCGGTGATACCTTGAACATGACTACCGAGGTTGTCTCTGTTGGTACCGGTGGCCTTTCTGGGCTTTCTGGAATCAATGTGGATGATGGTGCCGGTGGTAACGCAACCCAGGCGTTGGCCGACATCGAGAGCCTAATTCAGACTTCGATCAATGCTGCCGCGGCTTTTGGCTCCTCTCAGGCGCGAATTGATACCCAAAGCGAATTTGTCAGCAAGCTCACTGACACGCTGAAAATTGGTATTGGCGCTTTGGTAGACGCCAATATGGAAGAGGCCTCGGCTCGCCTTCAGGCGCTTCAGGTGCAGCAGCAGCTGGCGACCCAGTCGCTCTCCATTGCCAATCAGGCGCCGCAGAATATCTTGTCGCTGTTCCGGTAGAATAATTGAAAAGGCGGGGGCTGTCCTCCGCCTTTTTTATCGCCACTTCATCATGTTAAACCGCCGGGAATTCCGGCTTGAGTGGGAGGATACACCCCATGAATACTGCTGTATTAGCGCAGTCGCTCTATGCAAAGCCAACCCGGGAACTCGGAACGGCGCGGGGCATTGAATATATGGCCTTCTCCAAGGTTACGGCCCGTTTGGCCTGCTGGAAAGAGGGAGAGGACAGTTTTGCCAAGCTTGCGGAAGCTCTTTGCGAAAACCAGCTGTTATGGACGGTGCTGGGTGCTGATGTTGCCGATCAAGGCAACGGGCTACCCAGTTCGCTAAAGGCCCAGCTTTTTTATCTGACCGAGTTTACCAACCACCAAACCCGAAAGATAATGGCGGGTGAGGCCACGCCGGAAATACTGGTCGAGATCAACACCAGCATCATGCGTGGCTTGCGCGATTGCGCTGGCGGCGTAAGCGAGCTGGTCCCATGAGCGGCTTGGTGCTGAAGCTGCGCCCCAGTGAGCGCATTATGATCAATGGCGTGGTAATCGAGAATGGCGACCGCCGCACAAGGCTAAATGTACTGACCCCCAATGCCAATGTGCTGCGACTGCGAGATGCTATTCATCCAAGCGAGGCAAATACGCCCGTGCGCCGGATATGCTATATCGCCCAGCTTTTGCTGGCTGGCGAGGCCGAGCCAATAAAAGCGAGAGCGCAGTTGCAGCAAGGGATCAAGCAGCTTTCGTCTGTATTTGATGACCCCGAGGCCGGCCTTCACCTGCGTGAGGCGCAAGCAAACCTACAGGCGGGAAACGATTATCAGGCGCTCAAGTTTCTACGCCTGCTCCTGCCTGTCGAGGCGCGCCTGATGGAGGCCTCCCCATGATCCCCTCAACGCCGATTGGCGGCATTGCCGGCTGGCGCTTTATGCAGCGCACGGCAGATAGCCAGATGGAGGCCTTCAAGGCCAGCCCGGTGCTGGACCGCGAGCTGAATTATTTCAAGGAAAACATTTCCAAGATCACCTCGCCTGAGGAGCTGGTTAAGGATTTTACTCTGTTCAAGGTAGCACTCGGCGCTTTTGGCATGGAAGATCGGGTGGCAGACAAGTTTTTTTTCAAAAAATTACTGGAGGAGGGCAGCGAGAAGGATGGCGCTTTTGCCCTCAAGTTTACCGACACCCGCTATCGTGAAATGGCTGAGGCTTTTGGTTTTGGCAATGAGGGAGGAGCCAAGGTCGGCGAGTCGGATTTTGCGCAAAAGATCACCGACGCCTATCAGGTGCGGCAATTCGAAAAAGCGGTGGGCGAGGATAACGGCTCGATGCGCCTTGCGCTCAACCTCGAGCGCGAGGTTGGCAAATATGCCAATGCACCCTTTCCCGAAACGGTGGCGTGGTTTCAGTTGATGGCCAATCCGCCGCTGCGCGAGGTGTTTGAGACCGCCTTTGGCCTGCCTAAATCTGTCGGCACGCTTGATATCGACCGCCAGCGCGAGATTTTCCAGAACGCCAGCGACCGAATGTTTGGTAGCAAATCGATGGATGTGCTTAAAGACCCCGAAAATGTGGACAAACTACTGCAAAACTTCTTTGCCCGTGAGCAGATCAACAGCGGTCCCGGCCCGTTGACCCGCGGTATGGGCGCGCTGACCCTGATGCAAAATGCGGTGGCGGCGGCGGCGAATTTCGCTCAGTTTAACCGGTTATAGCCTCGGTTTGGGTGCTGACTGGCTGGCCTTGGCTGCTCCTGCTGCGCCGCTAAGCTGACTTTTGTAACTTCCCCGTTACAAAAAGGGCCTGCTTCGGACCTTTTTTACGCTTTTTCATTGCCTATATGTGTGCGGTACCTGCCGGAGTCGCCAATGCCTGACAAGTTTTTTACCGCTACCACTATGCCTGATTCTGCCTGGTGGCAGGCGTTATGGCCCGATCCTTCATGTGTGCTGCGCAAACTTTGCTTCAAGCCCGGAATGAGCGCCATCGATCTGTGTTGCGGTGATGGCCATTTTACCGCGCCAATGGCGACTATGTTGATTACCGCGCCAATGGCGACTATGCCGAGCGGTGATGTCTATGCGCTTGATATCGACCCCGAAATGCTGGCCAAGGCCAAAATGCGGGGTGCCGCCGGCGTGCGCTGGATAGAGTCTGATGCGGCGCAAATTTCCGAACATATCGAAGCACCTGTCGATATTGTTTTCATCGCCAATACCTTTCACGGTGTGCCCGACCCCACCGGAATGGCCAAAAGCGTGCTGCCGGTGCTCAAGCCCGGCGGGTTGTTTGTGGTGCTTAATTGGCATGTGGCCGAGCGGGAGGAGACACCGGTGCTAGGCCAGCCACGCGGCCCGCGCAAAGAGTTGCGCATGCCCCCGGTGGCGGTGGCGCAAGCGGTTGAGCCCGCCGGTTTCGAGCTGATCGAGGTGGTGCAAATTCCACCCTATCACTATGGTGCAATTTTTCAAAAACCACGGACGGCGAATTAATTTGAACCAAAGCCGGGTTAGGGACCACTATACTATCTGTAAATAATGCGAGCGGCCCCCGGTGGCGTAGCCTGTTTTTCATACCTGGCGGTCTGGCACCGCTGGGCAATACGGGGGGGCTTAACAAGCTGGTCAACGCTGCATCAAAATCAAATTCTTCTCGCATGTGTCATTTCTTTTCTTCAGTTGGCAGAAATGACACGGAATTTCTAACGCGCCCTTCCCCCCCTCTCTCATCTCGTGTTTACTCCTCCCAAACAACCGGAGCATACCATGACCGAACTTCTGACTGCCGCTCAAATGCGCGCCATCGAGCAAGCTGCGATTGAAAGTGGTGAGGTCACCGGCCTTGAACTGATGGAGCGGGCAGGGCGTAGCGTGGTCAAGGCTCTTCTGGAGGAGTGGCCGGAGATGGCCAAAGCCCCGCAGAAAGCGGTGGTTCTCTGTGGTCCCGGCAATAATGGCGGTGATGGTTTTGTGGTTGCGCGCCTGTTGAAAGAGCGCGGCTGGGAGGTGGGTGTTTTTCTTTATGGGGATGTCGATAGGCTGCCGTCGGACGCAAAGGTGAATTGTGAGCGGTGGCGGGAGATGGGCGAGGTGCATCCGGCTTGTCCGCTTGCGCGGGGCGTCAAGGCGGATTCCCTGCCGCCGTCTTGTGACCTGCTGGTGGATGCGGTGTTTGGCACAGGGCTGAAGCGACCGGTGGATGATCCCTGCCTGTGGGAGTGGTTCTGGCTAATTGATGATGCGGTGGATGTGCTCGCTCTGGAGGGTTTGGACCCTGATAAGCATGGGGGTGTTAAGTGGCAGGCGTCCAGAACGGTGGCAGTGGATATGCCTTCGGGGCTGTGTAGCGATTCTGGCATGGTATCGGGAGGAGAGCCGGAGCACGGGCTGCGCGCTCCCCGGGTGATGTTGAGTGTAACCTTCCATGGGGCCAAGCGCGGCCATCGACTGGCAGACGGCCCCGCGCTTTGCGGCAAGCTGGTTATTTGTGATATCGGGCTGGATAAATGGGCAGATGCGGCGGAGGGTGTTCGATGAGCGGGCGCAGGGCACGGGTATTGCGAGCTGGTCCGGCTCTGGCGGAAAGCCTGCGAAAACAAGGAGGCAGGCACAAGTATTCCCACGGTCATGCTCTGATACTCTCCGGCCCTGCCACCCGCACCGGCGCTGCCCGCCTTGCCGCTCGCGGGGCGCTGCGCATCGGGGCAGGGGTGGTCAGCCTTGGCTGCCCGCAGGAAGCTGTCGCCGAGTGCGCGGCCCAGCTCACCGCCATCATGCTTGCCCCGATTGAGGATGGTCCGGCGCTCATGGCCACCTTGCAGGACAGGCGCATTAATGCGCTGTGCCTCGGGCCGGCATTGGGGGTGGATGACCGGGGGCGGGGGCTTGTGGAGGAGGCGCTTGGCGGGGTGGAGCCTCGCCCTGTGGTGCTTGATGCGGATGCCTTGACGATTCTGGCTGAAGCCCCGGCGCTCTTTGCCATGCTGCACAAAAATGTTGTCCTCACGCCCCATGCGGGCGAGTTCAAGCGGTTGTTTCCCGATATTATGGCCAAGCTTGAATCCTCCGCGCTTACCGGCCCTGTCTACTCAAAGGTGGATGCCACGCGAGAGGCCGCCAAGCGGGCAGGCTGCACGGTGCTGTTCAAAGGCGCGGATACGGTGATTGCCGATGCCGCGGGCAGGGCGGCTATCAACTCCGCCCATTACGCCCGTGCCGTGCCGTGGCTGGCCACTGCTGGCTCGGGCGATGTGCTGGCGGGCTTCATCACCGGCCTTTTGGCGCGCGGCTTTGCCCCCATGCAGGCTTGTGAGGCCGCCGCTTTGCTGCATGTGGAATGTGCGCTTCATTTTGGCCCCGGGTTGATTGCAGAGGACATTCCCGAGCAGCTTCCGGTGGTGTTTTGCGCGTTAAAAGTGCATACATTAGATTAGAAAATATACGTAACACTTTGATTTATCGTAATTAAATATATTTATCTGGTTGTATTTTTTTCGCTGGGCATAGCTACCTTATTACGCTAGTAAGCGCTTTGGGCCGTTTTGCCCAAATCATCCCCGCGCGGCCGGTTTTTAGGTTCTGGTGCGTACTTACTCATAGGAAGAATAAAGGATTAACAATGTCTATAGATATTTCAGCTCTTAAAGAGATCAACGGGTTTATCGGAGCCTGCCTTGTGGATAGTGATAGCGGGCTGATGCTCGCCGCAGAAGGGGGTGGCAAGGATTTTGATCTGGATATCGCCGCTGCCGCCAATACCGAAGTGGTCAAAGCCAAGCTGGCTGCGATGGAGGCTCTTGGCCTTGGCGATGATTCAATCGAGGATATTCTGATCACCTTGGGCACGCAGGTGCACTTGCTCCGGCCACTGGCGAAAACGCCAACCATTTTTCTCTATGCCGCACTGGAGAAAAAAGCCAATCTTGGCATGGCGCGAATCAAGGTTAAAATGGTTGAGCAAAGTCTCAAGTTTTAGCCGACCTTGCTACGCCGCCCCTTCGTTTGGGTCGGCGTAGCCAGCTTAGCCCTGCATTGCAGTCATATTGGCAAGCCGTGCCTTACATGTGCATCCGCCACAAAACAAACATTGCGCCCGCAATTTCATTTTCCCCTCGCCAGCCGCAAAAACCTCTGCTAAAGAGGCGCGGAATTTATGCGGATGTGGTGGAATTGGTAGACACGCCAGATTTAGGTTCTGGTGCCGCGAGGCGTGGGGGTTCAAGTCCCTTCATCCGTACCAATATTTAGGCCCGTTTGGGCGATGAACCGAGGAATTGACATGCAGGTTACCGAAACCCTGAACGAAGGCCTGAAGCGCGGCTATGAAATCGTGATTCCGGCCGCCGAGCTGGAAACCAAGGTAAACGAAAAGATCGAAGCCGCGCGCGCCGATTTCCAGATGAAGGGTTTTCGCAAGGGTAAAGCCCCGCTCGCCCTGATGAAAAAGATGTTTGGCCAGTCGGTTCTGGGCGAAGCTCTGCAAGAAACCGTTGATGCGGCTGTTGCCGCCCAGTTTGAAAAAACCGGCGACCGCTCGGCCGCGCAGCCCGAGATCAAGATGACCAGCGAAGAATGGAAAGAGGGCGACGATGTGGCCGTTTCTGTTTCGTATGAGTGCCTGCCCGATGTGCCCGAAGGCGATTTTGGCAGCATCGAGCTGGAGCGTTTGGTGGTTAAGGCCGATGACGAGTCCATTCAGGAAGCGCTCGACAACATCGCCAAATCAACCCAGAATTTCGAGAAGCGCCGCAAAGGCTCGAAATCCAAAGACGGCGATCAGGTTGTGATCGACTTTTTGGGCAAGGTTGATGGCGAGGCATTCGAGGGCGGTCAGGCTGATGATTACCCGCTGGTGCTTGGCTCCAACAGCTTCATTCCGGGCTTTGAAGAGCAGCTTGTTGGCGCTAAAGAGGGCGACGAGCTTGAGGTTAAGGTAACCTTTCCTGCCGAGTATCAGGCCGAGAACCTCAAGGGTAAAGACGCGGTATTTACCTGTAATATCAAAGCGGTCAACGAGCCTAAGCCGGCCGAAATCGACGACGAGCTGGCAAAGCGTTATGGCGCTGAAGACCTCGACGGCCTGAAAAAGCAGATTTCCGAGCGGCTGGCTGACGAGTATAAAGGTGCCGCGCGCACCGTGCTCAAGCGCAATCTGATGGACAAGCTTGATACCATGTTTGATTTCGAGCTGCCACCGAGCCTTGTGACGGCCGAGGCGGCCTCTATTGCCCACACGCTGTGGCACGAGGATAACCCAGAGGTCGAGGGCCATGATCACCCCGAGATCGAAACCACCGACGAGCATAAAACCCTCGCAGTACGCCGGGTGCGCCTTGGCTTGCTGCTGGCCGAGCTTGGCAACAAAAACGAGGTTACGGTTTCGGACGAGGAAATGCAGCGCGCCATGTTCAAGGCCGCCAGCCAATACCCCGGCCAAGAGCGCGAGTTCTTTGAATTCATCCAGAAAAACGAGCAGGCCCAGCAGCAGATGCGCGCCCCGCTCTATGAAGACAAAGTGGTTGATTATATTCTGGAACTGGCTCAGGTTTCTGAAAAAACCGTTTCCAAGGATGATCTGCAAAAAGCTATTGAAGCGCTCGACAAAGACTGATTTTTTGCGCATCACGTTATTGAGGCTCCGCACTGCGCGGGGCCTTTTTTTATGCGCGCAATATTATGACCCTTCCGAGGCCGCGATTGGCACAGGCCATGCCCCCACAAGAAAAACGCATGGATCTATAAAAGCTCCAACGTCAATGAGCTGACAGATGACCATGATGAAACCATTCACGGCCTGATCTACGCCAAAAAATCTATCAGGAATATTTACTGACATTCGAGAGAAACTTCCCGCAATTTATCACGGCGGGGCGCGGGAATATTGTGGTTTATAGCAAAAGCACCCTTTTCACCATGAACCACCGGCCAATATCCACCCAAAGGGATAAACTTGCCATGACGGGCCTTGAAGCTCCTCCGTGCAAGGATTAAACCATTGGGAAAGGAATTCGCGCTAAACGGATTCAGGATGTTTGAAAGGCAGTGCCGCATGTTTGACCCCGTAATGCAAGAAACCGGTTTTATAATTCCGAGCGTGGAGGAGACCACCGCGCGCGGCTCCGTGCGCTATGATATTTTTTCGCGTATGCTCAAGGAGCGGATCATTTTTGTATCCGGCCCGGTCGAGGACCAGATGGCGACGATTGTTGTTGCACAGCTGCTCTTTCTGGAGGCAGAAAACCCCAATAAAGATATCGCGATGTATATCAATTCGCCGGGCGGGGTGGTGACCTCCGGCCTGTCGATTTATGATACCATGCAGTTTATCAGGCCCAAAATTTCGACGGTGTGTATTGGTCAGGCGGCTTCAATGGGGTCGCTCTTGCTGGCCGCCGGTGAGCCTGGCATGCGCTTTACCTTGCCTAATTCACGCATCATGCTGCACCAGCCCTCGGGCGGGTTTCGGGGGCAGGCCAGCGATATAGCCCTGCACGCCAAGGAAATACTGGAACTGAAAGCACGCCTCAACGGTATTTATGTGCAGCACACCGGCAAAAAAATGGACGAGGTCGAGCAAGCGCTTGATCGCGATAATTTCATGACCGCCGAGACCGCGCTGGAATGGGGCATTGTTGACGAGATCGTGCAAAAACGCACCGTCGAGAGCGAAGATTAACCGCAGAGCCGCGTTTGCGCTTGTATTCAGGCGCTTTGTGATGTTCTGTTAGCGGTGACGCAAAAGATTTTAGGGCAGGAGAATGCCATGACCAAATCAACCGGGTCGGATAGTAAAAACACCCTTTATTGCTCGTTTTGTGGCAAAAGCCAGCACGAGGTCCGCAAGCTTATTGCCGGACCAACGGTGTTTATTTGCGATGAATGTGTCGAGCTTTGCATGGATATTATCCGTGAAGAAAGTAAATCCAGCCAGATCAAAAGCTCTGACGCGGTGCCAACGCCAAAAGAGATTTGCGCGGTGCTTGATGATTATGTCATCGGGCAGGAATTGGCCAAAAAGGTGCTGTCGGTGGCGGTGCACAACCACTACAAACGCCTGGAGCACAAAGATAAGGATGACGGCGTCGAGCTGGCAAAGTCCAACATCATGCTGATCGGCCCGACCGGTTGCGGCAAAACCCTGCTGGCGCAGACATTGGCGCGCACGCTTGATGTGCCTTTTACCATGGCCGATGCCACCACCCTGACAGAGGCCGGCTATGTCGGCGAGGATGTGGAAAACATTATCCTCAAGCTTTTGCAGGCCGCTGAATATAATGTCGAGCGCGCCGAGCGCGGTATTGTTTATATTGACGAGGTTGATAAAATTTCCCGCAAGGCCGAAAACCCCTCGATCACCCGCGATGTATCGGGCGAGGGCGTGCAGCAGGCGCTGCTAAAAATCATGGAAGGCACGGTTGCCAGCGTGCCGCCACAAGGCGGGCGCAAGCACCCCCAGCAGGAGTTTTTGCAGGTAGATACCACCAATATCCTGTTTGTCTGCGGTGGTGCTTTTTCCGGGCTGGACAAAATAATTTCAGCGCGCGGCAAAGGCTCGGCCGTAGGCTTCGGTGCCGATGTGCGCGACAATGAAACCCGCAATATTGGTGAAGTTTTCAAGGATCTCGAACCGGAAGATCTGCTTAAATTCGGCCTGATCCCCGAGTTTGTCGGCCGCTTGCCGGTGATCGCCACGCTTACGGATCTTGATTCTGACGCGCTGGTCACCATCCTGTCAGAGCCGAAAAATGCGCTGATCAAGCAATACCAGCGGCTGTTCAGCCTCGAAAATGTCGAGCTGACTTTTACCCCTGAAGCCATGATCGCCATCGCAAACCGCGCCATCAAGCGCAAAACCGGCGCGCGCGGCTTGCGTTCTATCCTCGAGGAAGTGCTGCTCGACACCATGTTTGAGCTTCCGGGGCTGGGAAATGTGGTTGAAGTTGTGGTCAACGAAGAGGCCATTACCGGTGATGGCGAGCCGCTGAAGATATACGCAGATAGCAAGCAGGCCTCGGCCTCGTAGCGGAGAAAAACCATGAAATTTATCTTACGCATGTTTACTTGGTGGAACGGCCAGACCATTGGCACCCAGCTTTATACCTGGCGCAACGGTACGCTGGTTGGCACTGATGATCTTGGTAATAAATACTATACCAAAGGCGAAAAACGCTGGGTAATATATGATGGCCCGATTGAAGGCTCGCGGGTGCCCGCCGAGTGGCACGGCTGGCTGCACCACACCTTTGACAATCGCCCCGGCGATAACCCTTTGCCCACACATGAGTGGCAAAAACCAAGCCAGCCAAACCAGACCGGCACCCCGAATGCCTATCATCCCAAGGGTAGCCTGATGCACGGCAATGTCGCGGCAGCCCCGGATTATGAGGCTTGGCGGCCGGAATAGGGAAAAGATATGGCAAGCAATGTGGCAGAAACCCTGATCGGGGCGGTGGTTGTGGCCACCGCTGCCGGTTTTCTGTTTTATGCCGGGCAAAGCACAGGCTTTTCGGTCGGTGGAGAAACCTACGAGCTTAATGCCAAATTCTCCAGTGCCGAAGGGCTGAATATTGGCGGCAGTGTCAACCTCGCCGGTGTTCAGGTCGGGACAATCACCAAGCTTGAACTTGATGTCCAAACCTACGAAGCTGTTGCCACTTTCACCGTTCGCTCCGATGTTTTGCTGCCCGAGGATAGCGAGGCCAAGGTCGCCTCCGAAGGGTTGCTGGGTGGTAACTTTCTAGAGCTGACCCCGGGCGGATCAGACTATATGCTGGAAGCCGGCCAAGAGGTTGAATATACGCAAGGCTCTGTCAGCTTGTTGAATTTGCTTATGAAATTTGCATCGGGGACGGGCGAAAATGAATAAGATACTGCCTTTTTTGTTACTTTTTCCGGCGGTAGGGCTAGCGCAAATCATCCAGCAGCCCCTGCCGACGATAGAAGAAAACCCGCTTGATCAGGCGCTGGAAATGCCGGAGTTTAACTTCGATACCGAGCGCAGCGCAAATTCCGATATTGGCACCGGCGCCATCCTTCGCGGGTTAGACCGGATAACCGGTGCGGTCAATAATTTCAGCATGACCACCGGCGAAACGCTGGAGTTCGAGCGCCTCGAAATTACGCTTGAGGCCTGCCGTTATCCGGTTGGCGATATCAACGCTGATGCCTACGCGCTGCTTAATATCCGTGATATCCGCAATGAAGAGCCTTCATTTTATGGCTGGATGTTTGCCTCCAGCCCCGCGCTTTCGGCGCTGGACCACCCGCGTTACGATGTCTGGGTGCTGAGCTGTGAAAGTGCCGCCAGCGAATAAGGATCTGTTGCCTTGAGGCGGCTAAAATCAGACGGTATTTTTAGCGCCACCTCCAGTCGCGCCTGATAGGCCTCGCGCGATATCTCCACCCCGCCAAGGCTGGCCAGATGCGGGGTTAAAAACTGCATATCGAGCAATTTATACCCCCCCAGATTTAGCCGCGCGACCAGCCCGACCAGCGCCATTTTTGAAGCATTATTCTGGTGCGAAAACATACTTTCGCCAAAAAATGCTGCCCCAAGTGATACCCCGTATAGCCCGCCGGCCAAAGTATCATTGCGCCAAACCTCGACCGAATGGGCGTGGCCTATTCGGTGCAGCTCGGTATAAAGCGCGGTGATTTCTTCATTTATCCATGTTTCATCGCGGTCAGCACAGGTGGCCAGCACGGCTTCAAAACACCGGTTTGCTGTGATCTTGATGCCCTGCGCCCGCATCGCCTTTTTGAGGCTGCGCGAAATATGTAGCCCGTCTAGCGGCAAAACCCCGCGGTTTTCGGGGTTGAACCAGAATATTTCGTCAGAATCAGCCGATTCCGCCATAGGGAACACGCCCGAGGCATAGGCGTAAAGCAACACCTTGGGCGTAAGCCTTTCCATCAGATTTCCGGGTTGGTCTCCAGCCATTGTTCCAGCCAGTGGATAGTGTATTCACCGGTTTGCACGGCCTCTTGTTTTAGCAATGCGTCAAACAGGGGCAGGGTGGTTTCAACCCCGTCGATCACCAGCTCGGAAAGCGCACGCTCAAGGCGCGCCAGTGCGGTCGGCCGGTCTTCGGCATGGACAATAAGCTTGCCGATCAGGCTGTCATAATAAGGCGGAATTTTATAGCCGTCATAAATGGCGCTATCCATGCGCACCCCTAGCCCGCCCGGCGCATGATACTGCGCCACCGTGCCTGGCGAGGGCCTGAATTCCGGCACCTTTTCGGCATTTATCCGGCATTCGATGGCGTGACCGTTGATTTTCAGGTCTTTTTGGCTGAACGAAAGCGGCATACCTTCGGCAACCCGGATTTGCTCGCGCACGAGGTCAATGCCGAAAATGGCTTCAGTAACAGGGTGTTCAACCTGAAGCCGCGTGTTCATTTCGATAAAAAAGAACTCGTTGTTTTCATACAAAAACTCGATAGTGCCGGCACCGGCATAGTTGATACCCGCGATCGCGTCAGCGCAAACTTTGCCGATTTTTTGCCGTGTGGCTTCATCAATCGCCGGTGAGGGCGCTTCCTCGAATACCTTTTGGTGGCGGCGTTGCAGGGAGCAATCGCGCTCGCCCAGATGCACGGCATTGCCCTTGCCATCACCAAAAACCTGTATTTCAATATGACGCGGCAGGGTCAGGTATTTTTCCAGATAAACATCGGCATTACCAAAAACAGATTTGCCCTCGGCGCGAGCGGTGGAAAATGCGACATCGAGATCATCAGCGGTTTTTGCCACTTTCATACCGCGCCCGCCACCACCGGCGGTGGCCTTGATGATAACCGGATAGCCCATTTCAGCAGCGATTTTACGCGCTTCCTCGATGGTATCCACCCCGCCTTTGGAGCCGGGCACGCACGGCACACCAAGCTTGCGCATGGTTTCCTTGGCGGTGATTTTATCACCCATAATGCGGATATGCTCGGCGGTCGGGCCAATAAATTTCAGCCCGTGGTCTTCGATCACCTGCACAAAATTGGCGTTTTCCGACAAGAAGCCGTAACCGGGATGGATGGCTTCAGCGCCGGTAATTTCGCAGGCGGAAATGATATTTGGCACGCTGAGGTAGCTGTGGGTGCCAGCGGGGGGGCCAATGCAGACGCTCTCGTCGGCCATGCGCACATGCATGGCGTCAGAATCGGCGGTCGAGTGCACTGCGACCGATTTTATGCCCATTTCACGGCAGGCGCGGATCACTCTGAGGGCGATTTCGCCGCGGTTGGCTATCAGGATTTTGCTAAACATGGCGCTACTCGATAATCATAAGTGGCGTGCCGTATTCGGCGGTGGCACTGTCATCGACCAGCACCCGCTTGACCACGCCAGAGTGTGGCGAGGGGATCTGGTTCATGGTTTTCATAGCTTCGATGATCAGCAATGTCTGGCCCTCGGTTACCTTGTCTCCAACCGAAACAAAAGGCGCAACCCCTGGCTCTGCCGAGAGATAAACCGTGCCAACCATAGGTGAAGTGACAGCACCGGCATGCAGCGCCGGATCTTCTTCGGGTTGGGGAGCGGCGGGAGCGGCGGCTGCTACCGGTGCTGGCGCAACAGGGGCGGCAACTGCCACCGGAGCCGCTGGCGCAACCATGATCTCGCGTGCCACACGCACATCAATCGAATCGCTCTCGCCATAATCACGGCTGACTTCGATTTCCGTCAGGTCATTTTCGCGCAGGATTTCGGAGAGCGCTTTGATAAATTCGACATCTGAATCAAGTTTTTTCGTGCCCATGTTTTTCCTCGGGGTTATGGCCGGTATTTCCGGGGTTAATAGATTTGTGACAGTATACCCGCATCGACCAAAAACGAAAAGCGCCGAGTGAAGACTCGGCGCTTAATTGCTGCTTATTTTTGGCTTTTGGCCTAGTTTTGCGCCTCGCGCACGTCATCGACGATCTGCTGCATTTGCGCTAGCGGAACATAGCCGCGCATCAACCGGTCTGCCATCACAAAGCTCGGGGTGCCCGATATTTGCATTGCGCGGGCGAGGGCGTAGTTGGATTGGATGATCTGGGTGATGATCGGCGAGTCGAGCATTTCCATCATTTTTGCCGAATCAGCCCCTACGCTCTCGGCGATCATTGGCACCGAAATCTCGTTGAGCGGGCCGTTTTCGGTCATGAGGGCATCGCTGAAGGCGCCGTAGATTTCATCACCGTCATTGATCAAAACCGCAACCGCGGCGCGGGCCGAAAGGGTGCTTTCCTCGCCAAGAATAGGAAATTCCTTGATGATAAGGCGGATATCGGGGTTGTTTTCCAGCAAGATTTTGACATCGGGATGGGCCTTTTTACAATAGCCGCATTTATAGTCGATAAACTCGACCATCAGCAGCGTGCCATCGGGGTTGCCGTCCACAAAGGAATAGCCGTCGTTGAACAGCGCGTCAAAATTCTGGGTTATGAGATCCTGATCCGAGGATGCGGCCTGCTCGGTCTGACGCTCTTCCAGCACGGCTACGGCTTCCATGATCACCTCGGGGTTTTCAAGCAGATAGGCCCGCACGGCAGCGCCAAAGTCTTCGCGCTGGCTGTCGGACATGTTCGAGAAGTCCTGCGCCAGGGCAAGCCCCGCAAATAACACCATAGTAATTGAAAGAAAAAAGGATCGCATAGGTCATTCCCTGTTTTGGCCTTGCGCATCTTGACGGATGGCGCTTCATGGCGTCATTAAGATCAGCGGGCATTAAGGAGTATTTTAATGAAAATATCAAGCCGTGGTGATGTCGCTCCGTTTATTGTGATGGATGTAATGGAGGCCGCCCGACGTGAAGAGGCCAAGGGCCGCGATATTATCCATATGGAGGTTGGCCAACCCGCCAGCGGTGCGCCGCGCGCGGCCGTGGCCGCACTAAAAACCGCAATGGATAAGGGACCGCTTGGCTATACGGTGGCGCTTGGCCTGCCTGCGCTGCGCGCCCGTATCGCGCGGCTTTATCAGGATTGGTACGGGGTGGAGCTATCGCCCGAGCGGGTGGTGGTCACGGCCGGGTCCTCCGCCGGTTTTTTGCTCTCGTTCATCAGCCTGTTTGATACCGGTGCGCGGGTTGCAATTGGCGATCCGGGTTATCCGAGCTATCGCAATATTCTGAAATCCCTTGGTCTTGAGCCGGTGCGGCTCGAAACCACACTGAAAAACCGCTTTCAGCCAGTGCCGGAAGATATTGAAAATATTGATGGTTTGCTTGTAGCCAGCCCGTCCAACCCCACCGGAACCATGCTTGGCAAGGCCGAACTGGCGGCGCTGATAGAGCGCTGTGCCGCGCAGGGTGTGAGCTATGTGTCTGACGAAATCTATCACGGGGTTGGTGCGGGAAAACCGGTTTCGGCGCTTGAAATCAGCGACGATGTCTATGTCATTAACTCGTTTTCAAAGTATTTTTCCATGACCGGCTGGCGGGTGGGCTGGATGGTGGTGCCACAAAGCCATGTGCGCCGGATCGAGCGGCTGAGCCAGAACCTGTTCATTTGTGCCTCGCATGCGTCACAGGTGGCGGCGCTGGCAGCAATGGAGTGCGAGGCCGAGCTGGAAGGCCACCAGAAAACCTATGCCGCCAACCGCGAGGTGCTGATAGACGGCCTGCCCAAAGCCGGTTTTGGTAAATTTGCCCCGCCGGACGGCGCGTTTTATATCTATGCCGATGTCAGTGATTTAACCGATGATAGCCGCGCGCTGGCCGCCGAGATTTTGCGCGATGCTGGCGTGGCCGTGACCCCGGGGCTGGATTTTGACCCCGTGCGCGGCCACAAAACCCTGCGGTTTTCCTATGCGGGCAGCACGGCAGATATGGTCGAAGGTGTGGCGCGGTTAAGGCGCTGGTTTATCACCCGCAGCAGCTAAAAGGGGAGCGTTCCCGCCCCCCTTAAACACCTATTCTTTAGGCTTGCGAGACCACCAGCCCCGGCGCTTTGGCTTGTCTTCGGTGGGCGCTTTGGCGGCGGGCGGTGCTTCAACCTCGGGTTTTTCCACCGGCTCGGATGCCGTGGCTTCAGCCTTTGCCACTTCCGGCTCGGAAGACGGCGCTTTTGCTGTTACCCGTGCCCGCTTTTTAGGCTGTTCGGGGGCAAGCTCTGCCGCGGTTTCAACAACCGGCTCAACCTTGGCCTCGACCGGTGTTTCTGTTGGCGTTTCTACCGGTGCCTCGGTGGCTGGAGCCTTGGTACGAGAGCGGCGTTTGCGCTTTGGTTTTTCGGCAACCTCGGGCGTAGCTTCCGGTGCAACTTCCGGCGCGGAGGCACTTTCAGCAACCTCTGTTTCGGCCTCTGCCTCCGGCTTGGCGGTGCGGCGACGGCTGCGCGAGCGCGAGCGCTTGGGCTTTTCGGCGCTGTCATCCGCCGGATTTGCCACTTCGGGTACGGCTTCGGTTTTAGCCTCGCCCGAGCTTTCGCCGGTATTCGTGGCCTCGCCTTCGTTATTGCGGTTCTTGCCACCACGACGGCGACGACGGCGGCGCTTTTTGGGCGGCTCTTCATCGGTTTCGGCGCGGGCTTCGACAGGGGGGTCGACCGGGGCTTCGGCAGTGCTTTCGGTTTCCGGCTCATCCTCGAAATCAGGCATGTCGGCCATATCAAGCATTGGCAATGTTTCGGGAATAGGCACGATGCGAGTCGCGGTTTTGAAACGCTCGACACGGTATTCCGGAGATATTAGCGTCGGGTCGCTTTCAACCCGCACCGACAGCCCAAAACGGCTTTCGATTATGCCAATATGCTCGCGCTTGGCGTTCAGCAGATAATTGGCCACATTGACTGGCGCGCTTACCAGCACTTCTTTGGAGCGGTTCTTGGCACCTTCCTCCTCCAGCTCGCGCAAGATGGCGAGGCTCATGCTGTCATTCGAGCGGGTAATCCCGGTGCCGTGGCAATGGGGGCAGGGCTGGGTGGAGGCCTCGAGCATGCCCGGGCGCAGCCGCTGGCGCGACATTTCCATCAGCCCGAAGCTGGATATCCGGCCCACCTGAATACGGGCACGGTCGCCTTTCAGCGCGTCTTTCATGCGCTTTTCAACTGCGACATTGTTGCGGCGGTCTTCCATGTCGATAAAATCAATCACGATCAAACCAGCCAGATCGCGCAGCCGCAGCTGGCGCGCCACTTCAGAAGCCGCCTCTAGGTTGGTTTTGGTTGCGGTATCCTCGATCGACTTTTCTTTGGTAGCACGGCCGGAGTTGACATCGATCGCCACCAGCGCCTCGGTGATGCCGATGACAATATAGCCGCCGGATTTGAGCTGCACCGTAGGGTTGAACATCGCCGACAGGTAGCTCTCGACATTATAGCGCGAGAAAACCGGCAGCGGATCGCTGTAGCGTTTTACGTTTTTGGCGTGGGACGGCATGAGCATTTTCATGTAATCCTTGGCCTCGCGGTAGCCGCGCTCGCCGTCAACAATCACCTCGTCGATATCTTTATTATAAAGATCGCGGATCGAGCGTTTGATTAGCGAGCCTTCTTCATAGATCGGGGCAGGGGCGATGGATTTCATCGTCAGGTTGCGGATGTTCTCCCACTGGCGGCGCAGATATTCATAGTCGCGCTTGATCTCGGCCTTGGTGCGCTGCGCGCCTGCGGTGCGAATGATTAGCCCCGCACCCTCGGGCACCGGCATGGAATTGGAAATCTCTTTCAGCTTCTTGCGGTCCGCCACATTGGCGATTTTGCGCGAAATACCACCCCCACGAGCGGTGTTGGGCATCAGCACGCAATAGCGGCCAGCCAGCGACAGATAGGTCGAAACCGCGGCGCCTTTATTGCCGCGCTCTTCCTTGACCACCTGTATCAACAGGATCTGGCGAACCTTCATCACTTCCTGAATTTTGTAGCGACGCATACGGGGTTTACGCACGCGGGGGGCGCGGACTTCGGCAATTTCGGCCTCGTCGGATTCGGCCACAACTTCGGCGTCATCCGGTCCGGCGGCCGAGGTTTCCGGTGTTTCCACCAGCAGTGAAAGCGCGTCTTCTTCTTGCGGCTCTTCTACGGTCGCTTCTACAACAGGGGCGTCCCCGGCCGGAGCGTCTGTATCCTCGGCTGGCACCTCCTCCACAATCACCGCATCTTCGGCATTGGCAGCACCTTCGGCGGCTGGCTCGGCCTTGCGACGGCGGCGGCGCGAGCGGGATTTTGGCTTTGCCTGTTCGCGTTCCTTGTCGCGCTCTTCTTCTTCGGCGACGGACTTGGCGTATTCGGCTTCCTCGCGCAAAAGCTCTTCGCGGTCGGCGGCGGGGATCTGGTAATAATCGGGGTGGATCTCGGAAAAGGCCAAAAAGCCGTGGCGATTACCGCCGTAGTCAACAAACGCTGCTTGCAGCGACGGTTCAACCCGTGTGACCTTTGCCAGATAGATATTGCCAGCCAACTGGCGTTTGTTCAGGGCCTCGAAATCAAATTCGTCAACCCGGGTTCCGTTAACCACAACAACGCGGGTTTCTTCCGCGTGGGTGGCATCGATAAGCATTTTTTTCGACATGTTTTCTCGCTCAAACCTCCGGGCGGCGCTGCGCTGTTGGCAGACCCGCTCGTAAAGGTTTGTTTTGTTTGGGCAAATAAGCGGGATAGGGCATGCAAAAGGGACCGCGCATTGCGCCGCCTACTTGTTGTTTTCGTCCATGTCACACGCTTCATCGCGGTTTGTTCTCCAGCAAGGTCAGGGACCTGCTAAAATGTATACGCCCCGAAAAGAGTGATTTCGGAGAATTCGAATGTGGTGCAATGCACCGGCCAAGCCAGGCCGCCTGCGGGAATTACCGCGTTGGTCGGCCGGTTGGCGAAACTGAAACAGGCAAAACTAATTTTTGTTTGCCATTTTTTGACCATAAACCCGTTCTATGCTGAAACACAATATAATTCTGCGGGAGCGCAAAACGGAGTGATGTAATTGTAATGGGTTTATTTTTTGGCGCAAAGCGTCTTTTTGTTTTTACGGGGCTTTTGATAGCTGTTTTCGGGGCACCGCTGAGTGCAGCCGAGATTCTTGGGCGCAGCACTTCTTTGAGGAGTGATGATGCGGGCCTTACCTTTACCCTTGGCTTGAGCAAGCCGACTCCCTTCAAGGTATTTACCATAGCAAACCCGCCCCGGCTGTTGATAGACCTTGGCGATACCGATCTTGAGGGTATACCGGAGGGGCTGGCTGCGGGGGTGTCCGAGGTGTCGGCGCTGCGCTACGGGCTTTTCAAGATCGGGCAGGCGCGGATCGTGCTGGAGCTGGAATCGCCGATGCGGGTGGTCAGTGCTTTGGCCGGGCGAGGAGACTTTGATGACCCGCTGATTGTATTTCGCCTCGAGCCGAGTAGCGCGGAAGAATTTGCGGTGCGCGCCGATAGCGGTAAAAACAGCCTGTGGCGCCCCGAGCAGCTTGTCGCCGAGGTTCAGGGAGAATCGGGCCTGCCGCTGATTGCGGTAGATGCCGGCCATGGCGGGCTGGATCAGGGGGCCAGCAAGGGCGAGGTGACAGAAAAGGTGATTGCGCTGCAAATGGCGCGGCAGCTGCGCGACACCTTGCTGGAGACCGGCCGGTTTCGGGTTTTGCTGGTGCGCGATGCGGATGTTTTTATCTCGCTTGGCGAGCGGGTCGAGGTAGCGCGGCGGGCGGGGGCAGATGTGTTTTTGTCGCTGCATGCCGATATTGTTACGCGCGGGCAGGCGCGCGGCACCACGGTTTTTAGCCTGTCGGACGCAGATGAGGACCAGCAGGCCGTGACCATCGCCACCCTTGAAAACCGTGCTGATCTGGTGGCAGGGATATCGGTGGCGGGGGAGGATGACCTTATTACCAAGGTGCTTTTGCAGCTCGCCTATCGCGAGACCGACGCGCTTTCAAGCCGCTTTGCCGATCTGATGGCCGAGACGCTGTGGTTTCAAAATGGCAGTGAAATAAAGTCTCGCCGCATGGCTGGCGGGTTTCGGGTGCTGCGCGCACCGGATATCCCTTCGGTGCTGATCGAGCTTGGCTTTATGTCCGACGAAAGTGACCTTGAAAAAATGCAGAACCCCGAATGGCAAAGCGCCATAAGCGAAACTCTGAGCGAGGGATTGGTCGCGTGGCTGGAGGTGGCCGAGGAAATGCGCGGATTATTGCGCAACTAATCGCGATGATCTTTTGACCATTCGGGCCGCGCGGCCTATATGGAAGAGAGATTCTCTGGGAGAAATTTTTTGTTACTTTCGATAATGCGGTTTTTCGGATTTATTTTCGCGTGGTTGTCGCTGGGGCTGGTTATGTCCGGCATCGGTTTGATGGGGGTGTTGTGGATGTATTCCCGCGATCTACCCGACCTTGATCAACTGCGCAATTATACTCCGGCGGTGCTGTCGCGGGTCTACTCGTCTGACGGCTATGTGCTGGACGAATTTGTGCGCGAACGGCGGATATACACCCCGACCGACGAAATACCGGATATAGTCAAATTTGCGTTTATCAGCGCCGAGGATAAAAACTTTTACGATCATCCGGGCTATGATGTGCGCGGCATGGCCTCGGCTTTGCTGACCGCGGTCACCTCGCGCGGGGCAAAGGTACGTGGCGCCTCGACCATCACCCAGCAGGTAATGAAAAACTTCCTGCTTGACGGCTCGCGCGAAATAGACCGCAAGATCAAGGAAATTATCCTCGCCACGCGGGTGGAACAGGTGCTGACCAAGGACGATATCCTGGCGCTCTATATGAATGATGTGTTTTTAGGCCAAAGTTCTTACGGGGTAACAGCGGCAGCGGCCAATTACTTTGGCAAAAGCCTTGAGGAGCTGAGCATTGCCGAGGCGGCTTTTTTGGCGATCCACCTGAAAGACCCCAATGATTACCACCCGGTGCGTAACCGCAAAAAGGCGATCGAGCGCCGGGCCTTTGTGCTGCGCGAAATGAACCAGAACGGTTATATTACCGACGAGGAATACCAGACCGCGCTGGCCGACCCCTTGCTTTCGGTGCAGGCCGGAGATTTTGTCTCGGGGCGCGACCAGATTCCGCCGCGCGGCTATTTTACTGACGAAATCCGCCGCCAGCTTAATGAACGGATCGGGCCGGAGCAACTATTTGGCGGCGGGCTGGCTATCCGCGCTACGGTCGACCCCGAATTGCAGGCGGTGGCGGCACAGGCTCTGCGCGACCGGCTGGAGGAATATGACCGCAAGCTCGAGGTTTATTGGGGCGCTTATGCAGAGATACCACCTGAAGAGCTGGCGGAGGCTGGCGGCTGGCAAGATGCCCTGCGTTCGCGCAACCTGCCGCGTGATATCCCCGAGTGGAAACTGGCTGTTGTGCTGTCGCTTGACGAGGGTAGCGCGCGGGTTGGTGTCGAGGGCGTAGGCGAGGCGGAGCTGACCGTGCGCGAGGCCAGATGGGCGCGACCAAGGCAGGAAAACGGCAGCCCCGGTGCGCGGCCCGATGTGGCCTCCGATATCTGGGCGGTTGGCGATGTGGTTTTTGTCAAGGCGATCCTGAAAGAGGATAGCGAGGAGCTTGATTACTGGTCCTTGCGCCAGATCCCCGGTGTGCAGGGCGCTTTTGTGGCGATGGATCCGCAGACCGGGCGGGTATTGGCGATGCAGGGCGGGTTTTCCTACCAGTCGAGCAGCTTTAACCGTGCGACACAGGCCGAGCGGCAGCCCGGCTCGGCGTTCAAGCCCTTTGTCTATGCTTCGGCTTTGGATAATGGCTACACGCCGGCCTCCATCGTGGTTGATGCCCCGATCGAGGTTAACACCGGAGACGGGGTATGGCGGCCGCAAAACGCGTCAAAAAGATTTTATGGTCCGGCACCGATGCGCACCGGTATTGTCAGTTCGCGTAACCTGATGACCGTGCGGATTGCGCAGGATATCGGCATGGATGTGGTGGCGGCCTATGCCGAGCGCTTCGGGGTTTATGACAATATGCCCGAGCATCTCTCCTATGCGCTCGGGGCGGGCGAGACCACGCTTTATAAAATGGTCACGGCTTATTCGATGTTTGCCAATGGCGGCACGCGGGTGGAGCCAACTCTGGTAGACCGGGTGCAGGACCGCAACGGCAATACCATTTTGCGCCACGATCCACGCTCTTGTGTTGGTTGCTCCGGCCCTGAACTGGTGACGGACATGGAGCCGTGGGTGCGCGATTATGCGCCGCGCATCATGGACCCTGTGACGGCATACCAGCTATCGAGCATGATGCGTGGTGTGGTGGCGCGGGGCACGGCGGCCAGCACTGTCGGGCGGCTTGGCGTGCCTATTTCGGGCAAGACCGGCACAACGAATGAAGCCAAGGACGCCTGGTTCGTCGGCTTTACCCCGCAGATCGCTGCCGGCTGTTATATTGGCTATGATACCCCTACCCCGATGGGGCGCGGTGCTTATGGCGGCTCGATGTGCGGGCCGGTATTTGTCGAATTCATGGAGGCGTTTTTGCCGCGCCACGGCTCTTTTGAGTACCCCCAGCCCGGCGGCACGGTCTTTGTGAAAATCGACCGTTATACCGGCGAGCGCCTGCCTGATGGTGCTTCGGGCGACAATGTGGTCACCGAGCTTTTTCGCGCGGGCGAGGAGCCGGCTTATGGCGCTTATGGCGAGTTTGTCGATGGCGGCTTTACTATGGGGCGTGATCTGCTGTTCTTTGGTCGTGGCGAGGCCGACAACCAGACGATCGAGGTTAATGGCCGCGAGGTTGTCTTGCCTCCCAAATCCACCTTTGGCGGGCTTTCTGCCGGTGACGAATACTAAGAAAAGAGCAGCCATATGCGCGCAGAAACCGAGAACCGGATCATCCAGATTCGCAAAACCATCAACCTGCTGGCCCAGCGGCTAAATCTGGAAACCGCCGAGCACCGGATGGAAGAGTTTAACGCTATGTCGGAAGACCCCGACCTGTGGAACAATCCGGCCAAGGCGCAAAAGCTGATGCGCGAACGCCAGATGTTGGCCGATGCGATTGAAAACCACAAAACCCTTTCCTCCGAGTTGCAGGATAATATCGAGCTGATCGAGCTGGGCGAGATCGAAGAGGATGAAGAGGTGGTGGCCGAGGCCGAGGCTGCGATTGCCGATCTGGTCGAGATTGCGGCCAAAAAGGAGCTGGAGGCACTGCTTGACGGCGAGGTTGACGGCAATGACTGTTTTGTCGAGATCAATGCCGGCGCGGGCGGCACCGAAAGCTGCGACTGGGCTTCTATTTTGGCGCGGATGTATACCCGCTGGGCCGAAAAGCACGGCTACAAGGTTGAAACCACCTCGTATAATGCGGGCGAGGAGGCGGGTATCAAATCTGTCACCTACCAGATCAAGGGTCAAAATGCTTACGGTTGGTTAAAAAGTGAGTCTGGCGTTCATCGTCTGGTAAGGATTTCGCCGTTTGATAGTGCGGCACGGCGGCACACGTCTTTCAGCTCGGTCTGGGTTTATCCGGTAATCGACGACACCATCGAGATAGAGATCAACCCCTCTGATTTGCGGGTTGATACCTATCGCTCCAGCGGCGCGGGCGGCCAGCATGTTAACAAAACCGATTCTGCCGTGCGTATGACCCACCTGCCAACGAATATTGTGGTGACGGCCAGCGCCAAATCCCAGCACCAGAACCGCGCCACCTGTATGGCGGCGCTTAAATCCCGGCTCTACGAGATCGAAATGCGCAAGCGCACCGCCTCCATTCAGGATGCCCATGACAACAAGGGCGATGCCGGCTGGGGCAACCAGATACGCTCTTATGTTTTGCAGCCTTACCAGATGGTTAAGGATTTGCGCACCAATGTCGAAACCTCTGATTCACAAGGGGTGCTGGATGGCGACCTTGATAAATTTATGGCCGCCGCGCTGGCGCTGGAAGTGACCGGAAAGAGCCGCGCAGAGGCACAGGCCGACAGCTGAAAACCACCGGCGCCTGAAGATTTTTCTAGACCGCACTCCAAAAATCCCTTTTACTGAAAAGAAAAAGGGGAGAATTATGGAAATTGCTCACGAGGCACAGCCCAGCGCTGTGCCCGATATCAACCGTATTGCTGTATCTGACCTGATTGACAGCCTGAAGCGCGGTTGGCAGGATTATAAGCGCGCGCCACTGATCGGGATATTCTTTTCCGCCTTCTATGTGCTTGGCGGATATATTGTTTTTTCGGTGGTGGCGCTGTCGGGGCAGATGTGGTGGATATTGCCTTTTACCGTTGGCTTTCCGCTGCTGGCACCTTTTGCGGCAGTTGGGTTTTATGCCACATCCTGCCTGATCGAAAATAACGAGGAGATCACCTGGCGCAAGGTTCTGGGTAGTGCTTTTGCCGAGCGAAAACGCCAGATCCCCTGGGTCGGGGCGATTATTGTGGTGTGGTTTATGTTTTATATGCTGATCTCGCATGTGATATTTGCTGTCACCCTCGGGCTGAGCGCTTTGACCGATATCACCAGTTCTTTCAACCTTTTTTTCACCCCCGAGGGGATGGTAATGCTGGCGGCCGAGGTGGTTGTCGGCGCGGCTTTCGGTTTTGTTTTGTTTAGCATCACGCTGGTCAGCTTGCCGTTGTTGCTCGAAAAGGAGCTGGATTTTGTTACCGCGATCCTGATCAGCATTGAATGCGTCAGGGAGAATTTTGTGGTGCTGATGGTATGGGCCTTTATGATCGGGGTGCTGATGCTGATGGCCATGCTGCCGGCGCTGCTCGGGCTGTTTATCGTGCTGCCGGTGTTGGGCCATGCCACATGGCATTTATATCGAAAATTGCTGGATCATCCGGCCTAGCCGGCGGCGCGCAACAGCATGCCAAACAGGTCTTTGGGGGTGTCGGGGTCGGCCAGCATATCAAGTGCGGTATGGTTGCCCGGTGCCAGCTGGTCGTGCATATAGCGCAGCGCCGAAAAGTCCTCGATGGCAAAACCGACACTGTCAAACAGGGTGATCTGGCGCGGGCCGGTGCGCCCGCGACTATGGCCCGCGATCACTTGCCAAAGCTCGGTCACGGGGTGGTCGGGTGAAAGCTGCTGGATTTCGCCTTCAATGCGGGTCTGCTCGGGGTATTCGACAAAAATATCGGCGCGCAGCAATATATCGCGATGCAGTTCGGTTTTGCCGGGGCAATCGCCGCCAACTGCGTTTATGTGCACACCTGCACCAACCATATTGTCGCTTAAAATCGTGGCGTATTGCTTGTCGGCTGTGGCTGTAGTGATAATATCCGCCCCCTCTACTGCTGCCTCCGCGCTGGGGCAGTTGGTGATATTAAAGCCGTATCGGGCCAGATTGGTGGCGCATTTATCCGTGGCGACCGGGTCGATATCATAGAGGCGCAGGTTTTTGATGCCGCAAATCGCCTTGAAGGCCAACGCCTGAAATTCGCTTTGGGCACCGTTACCGATGATCGCCATGGTGCTTGCACCTTCGGGTGCCAGATATTTTGCCGCCATGGCGGATGTGGCGGCGGTGCGCAAGGCGGTCAATATCGTCATTTCGCTGAGCAGTACCGGATAGCCGGTGGCCACATCGGCCAACACCCCGAAGGCGGTCACGGTCTGGCGGCCGGAGCGGGTGTTTTGCGGATGGCCGTTGACGTATTTAAAGCCGTAATACTCGCCGTCCGAGGTCGGCATCAGCTCGATCACCCCCTCTTTGGAATGTGCCGCCACGCGCGGGGTTTTGTCAAAGCTTTCCCAGCGCAAAAAATCGGCCTCGATATAGCCGGCCATATCCTGAAGCAGGCGTTCAACCCCGATATGAAGCACGATTTTCATCATTTGTTCAACCGAGACAAACGGCACGATATTGAGGTTTTTCATGTTAAAAGCTCCTTGTCGGGCGGTCAAATATCCTGCGCCCCATGAGCGAGGCGGTCAGGTCAACCATCAGCCGCGCGGTACGGCCCTTGATATCCAGAAACGGGTTAAGCTCGACCAGATCAAGCGAGGTGGCCAGCGCGCTGTCATGCAGGATTTCCATTACCAGATGGGCCTCGCGAAAGCTGGCACCGCCGGGCACTGTGGTGCCGACAGCGGGGGCGATCTCGGGGTCGAGAAAATCAACATCAAGGCTGATATGAAGCTGGCCATTTGCAGCCTTTACCCGCGCCAGAAAGGCCCGAAGCGGGGGGGCTATGCCGTGTTCGTCTATTGCGCGCATGTCGACCACGTTGACCTTGGCCGCCTCCAGCGCCGTTTGCTCGGCAGGGTCAATTGAGCGGGCGCCGAGGATGCAGATATTGGCAGGGTCAAGCGCTGGCGAGGGCGGAAAGGCCTCAAAGCCGGGTTGGCCGGTCAGGTAGGCGAGGGGCGTGCCGTGAAGGTTGCCCGAACCGGTGGTATCAGGGGTATGGAAATCGGGGTGGGCATCAAGCCAGAGGATAAAAAGCGGGCGGGGGCTTTGACGGGCGATACCACGGATAGAGCCGAGCGACAGACTATGATCGCCGCCCATGAAGATCGGAAAACTGTCAGACGGCGCGGCTGCGGCCAGTGCTTTTGTCCAGCTGACGGTTTCGCCAAGGTGGTGAATGGCAGGGTTGGGGTGCGGCAACGGCGCTGCGGTGCGGGGGGAAATGTTGCCGATATCCCGAACCTTGTGGCCAAGCGCGCTCAGCATGTCTGCAAGGCCGGCCACGCGGTAGGCATCCGGCCCCATGCAGCAACCGGGCTGCAACATGCCGGTATCGACAGGCGCACCGATCAGGGTGAAGGGTGTCTGTTTCATGTTTTTACCTCGTTTTTGGCAAGGTTGCCGATAAAGCGGGTGGACAATAGATGGCAATTTACTCAAAAAGGTGGTGATTTGCTCAAAATGTTAGATGGAGTGCCCGAAGTGGATGATATTGATAACCGGTTAATCGCTGCGCTCAGGCATGACGCGCGTGCATCTCTTTCTGCGCTTGCGGGGCTTGTCGGGGTGACCCGCGCTACGGTGCGCAGCCGGCTTGAAAAGCTCGAAGCGCGCGGAGACATACTTGGCTATCGGGTGGTCACAAAAGGCGATATTGTGGCGCGTCCGGTGCGGGCTTTGATGATGATCTTTATCGAAGGGCGCGGCGCGGGCCGGATATTGGCGCGTATCAGCGGCCTGCCGGAGGTGCGGGCGGTGCATACCACCAACGGCAAGTGGGATATGGTGGTGGAGATCGGGGTGGAAACGCTGGAGGAACTGGACGGGGTTTTGGCGACGATCCGCCGTTTTGACGGGGTGAACAGCAGCGAGACCAGCATATTGCTGGCCTCGAAGAAAGTATTATAGAGGGGGGCGGGCTAAAACCCCACCCTGCGTTAGAACGGGATTTCGTCATCCATGGCACCGCCCGTTGCGCCGCTTTGGCCACTGCTCTGGCCACCGCTTTGCTGCCCGCCATAATTGTCGCCTTGATTGTCGCCACCATAGCCACCGCTTTGGCCGCCACCACCGCCGCCGCCATCACTGCGCCCGCCGAGCATGACAAGCTTGCTATCAAACCCTTGTAGTACCACTTCGGTGGAGTAGCGGTCATTGCCGGATTGGTCTTGCCATTTACGGGTTTGCAATTTACCCTCGATATAGACGGAAGAGCCTTTGCGCAGGTATTGCTCGGCTACCCGCACCAGCCCTTCGGAAAAGATAGCAACCGAGTGCCACTCGGTTTTTTCACGCTTTTCGCCGGAGCTTTTATCCCGCCAGCTCTCGGTCGTGGCGATGCGCAGATTGCACACTTTGTTGCCATTGTTAAAGGTGCGGACCTCCGGGTCTGCCCCGAGGTTCCCGAGGATGATTACTTTGTTTACACTGCCGGCCACGATGTTCTCCCATTTCGAATCTGTTGCGCTATTGTTAACCAAGATTGCCGGAACTGACCACATAGATATATCGCTAACATTTAATTAAATTTACCGATATAGTCAGGAAAATCTATACGGGTAGGGCATGTTTTGCTAAAAAAAACTATAATAATCGCAGCAATATGCGGCAGCGCCCTGGCGGCGGGCGCCCAGCCTGTAGGTACGAATGTTCTGCAACTTCAAGGCTCCAATAGTATTATTGATAACTACAACAACCGCGCCGCCCCGTCGGGCAGCATGCGTGACAACCTCAGTGCCCTGCGTCACCGGATACTGGCCGAGCCGTTTGCCATTCCGCCTTTGGTGCAGGAGGGGAGCTATTATGAAATGGCGATATCCATGGCCGAGCTATACGATATTCCGACGCAACTTTTCTTTAATCTGGTAACGGCGGAGTCCAACTGGGACCCTGTTATTGTATCGCCGCGCGGGGCGATCGGGTTGGCGCAACTTATGCCCGGCACAGCTGAAGAACTCGGCGTAGACCCTTGGGATGCCTTTGATAACCTTGATGGCGGCGCGCGGTATTTGCAACAGCAATACCAGCGCTTTGGCACATGGGAGCTGGCGCTGGCCGCCTATAACGCCGGACCGGGGGCTGTTAGCCGCTTTGGTGGCATTCCGCCTTATCCCGAAACACAGGAATATGTAAAAAAGATTCTTGCGGATATAGACCTGCCCTTTGATCTACCCTGAGCTTTGCACAGGCCAACATGGCGAAACACCGTGCGGTGCCGCCTGAAGGGGCTATACATGGGCCGCCTTTTCCAACGGGAAAGAAAGAAAAGAAAACGGAATATTCGCGCCGGTAACACCCTGAAGCCAAGTTTCAGGTTCGGTATTATCTTGCGGCAAGCCGTTTTTTTGATCGACCGCTACAAGCGTTGGTGTTGCGTTGCCCGGCGCGAATTTCCCGTTCGGCCCTGAGGCCTCAATTGGCGAAAACAAATATAGTGAACAAAGGTTTATATCTGCCGAGTGCAGCGCGCGCACCCTTGCAACGGGGTTTCAATTTAGCGGTTAGCCTATATGCTGGGGCGGCAAACAAGGAGGCATTATGCCCGAATTTTTAACCACTGTGCCTATACCGGCTGTGCTGTCGCTGTTGATCGTGGTGGCGATGTTTGTGCTGTTTATCCGCGAGAGCTACCCGACCGAGGTGGTGGCGCTTGGCGGCGCGGCGCTGATGCTGGTTTTGGGAGTGTTGCCGGTGGCGGATATGCTCGAGGTTTTTTCAAACCCCGCGCCGTGGACAGTGGGGGCGATGTTTATTCTTTCCGGTGCATTGGTGCGCTCGGGGGTGCTTAATACCTTGTCGGCGCTGGTGACAAAACACGCTAAAACGCGCCCGAAGGCGGTGCTGGCCGCGCTGGCAGGATTTACCCTGATTGCGTCGGCTTTTATGAATAATACGCCGGTGGTTGTGGTGCTTATTCCGGTGGTGGTGCAACTGGCGCGCAACATCGAGCTGATGCCTTCCAGGCTGTTGATACCATTATCTTATACCGCAATATTCGGCGGGATGCTGACGCTGATCGGCACCTCGACAAACCTGCTGGTGGACGGGGTGGCGCAGGGCTTGGGCATGGCGCCTTTTGGCTTGTTCGAGGTTACGCCGCTGGCGCTTATACTGGCGGCATTCGGTATGGTTTATTTGCGGTTTCTGGGGCCACGCCTGCTGCCCGAACGGTTTTCGATGGCCGATGTGTTGGGCCATCGCGAGAAGGCCAATTTTTTTACCGAAGTGGTGGTGCCGGAAGATTCCAAGGTTGCGGGTATGCCGGTGCTCGAGGTTGATCTTTTCAGGCGGCCGGGGATGCGGGTGGTCGATGTGTTGCGCGGTGATGAAAGCCTGCGGCGCGGGCTGAAAGAGGTGGTGCTGGCACCGGGCGACCGGGTGGTGCTGAAAACCGGCATGGATGAGCTGCTGGGGCTACGCGAAAGCGCGGCGCTCAATATGGTGGACCGGATCGGCGAGCGCAAGACGACCACGGTCGAGGCGCTGATATCACCCGGCTGCCGGTTGGTTGGCAAAAGCCTTGGCAGCCTGCGTTTGCGGCGGCGTTACGGGGTTTATGTGCTGGCCGTGCATCGAAGAAACCAGAACCTTGGCCACGCGCTGGAGAGTATTGTGGTGCGGGTGGGGGATACGCTTTTGCTTGAGGGCGCGGCGGAGGATATAAGGCGGCTGGCGGCGGATATGGAGCTGGTGGATGTCGCCACCCCCGAGGCGCGCCCTTATCGGCGCGGCCATGCGCCGGTGGTGATCGGCGCGCTGGTGGCGGTGGTGGTGCTGGCCGCGCTCGGGGTAGCGCCGATATTTGCGCTGGCACTGGTGGCGGTGGCCTTTGTGCTGCTGTCCCGCGCGATTGATGCGGACGAGGCCTTCGGTTTTGTTGATGGTCGCTTGCTGGTGCTGATTTTTTCGATGCTGGCGATTGGCGCGGGGCTGGAGCGCTCGGGCGCGGTGCTGCTGATCGCGGACGGGTTGGCGCCGTGGTTGCGGGCGCTGCCTGCGCCGCTGCTGATCTGGGCGGTTTACTTGCTGACCTCGGTGCTGACAGAGCTGGTCAGCAACAATGCGGTGGCGGTGGTGGTGACGCCGGTGGCGATCGGGCTGGCAAGCAGCCTCGGGGTGGACCCGCGGCCCTTGGTGGTCGCGGTGATGGTGGCAGCTTCGGCCAGCTTTGCCACGCCGATCGGCTATCAGACCAATACGCTGGTATATGGGCCGGGGGGCTATAAATTTACCGATTTCATGCGGATAGGGATCCCGCTGAATATCGCAATCGGAATGCTGGCGAGCGCGCTGATCCCGCTATTCTGGCCGCTGTGATGCGCGGGCGTTTGTGGATACTGGTGATGGTTGCGGTGGTGTTTTTGCTGTGGAATACGCCTGTGATGCTGCCGTTAAAGATACTGGTGGTGTTCTTCCATGAGCTTTCGCACGGGCTGGCTGCGGTATTGAGTGGCGGGCGGGTCGAGAGCATAAGCCTGTCGCCCCAGCAGGGCGGGCTGGCGGTGACGCGCGGGGGCAGTGGTTTTTTGATTACCTCTGCCGGGTATATCGGCTCGTTGCTGATCGGGGTGCTGGTGTTTTTGTTGGCGGTGCGCGGGCGGACAGACAGGGCGGTGATGGCGCTGCTTGGCGGGGTGCTATTGCTGGTTGCGGCGCTTTATATGCGCGAAACATTTGCGCTGTTGTTTAGCGTGGCGGCGGGGCTGGCGATGCTGGGGAGTGCGCGGTATTTCAACGCCAGGGTTAATGACGGCGCACTGCGGGTGATCGGGCTGACCAGCATGGTTTATGTGCCGTTTGATATATTGAGTGACACGATATTGCGCAGCTCGGAGCGCTCGGACGCCTATAATCTGGCACAGCAATTCGGCGGCACGGCCTGGCTGTGGGGCGGGGTTTGGCTGGTGATCAGCCTTGTGGTTATCTGGTGGGCCTTGCGCAAGGGCTTGCGGCTTTAGCCCTTTCAATGCGCAGCCCGGGCAACAAGAATCGGGGTCTTGGCCGGCATACCTATGGTGCGCCAAAGCCGCCGCCGCCCGGGGTTTCCAGCCAATAGGTATCACCTGCCTGCATTTCGCGCTTATCCGCCGAGGCCAGCTCTTCAATGCTCCCATCGGCGCGCACAATACGAGTGCGCCCAAGCCCGCCAGCCGCGCCGCCCTCAAGCCCCGGCGGCGGGGTGATGCGGTGGCCCGATAGCACCGCCACGGTCATCGGCTCCAGAAACCGTATCCGCCGCGTGGTGCCGTCGCCGCCATGAAACTTGCCTTTGCCGCCTGAGCCTTTGCGGATGGAAAATTCCTCCAGCAGCACCGGATAGCGCCATTCCAGCACCTCGGGGTCGGTCAGGCGGGAATTGGTCATGTGGGTGTGGATGCCGCTGGTGCCATGGTGCCCCGTGCCGTCATGGCGCCGCCCTGCGCCGGAGCCGCCGCAGATGGTTTCGTAATACTGGTATTTGTCATTGCCCCATGTGGTGTTGTTCATGGTGGATTGCGAGGCCGCCTGCACACCGAGCGCCAGAAGCAGCGCCGAGGTGACCGCTTGGCTCGTTTCCACATTGCCCGCGATCACCGCCGCCGGATATTGCGGTGACAGCATGGTGCCTGATGGCAATATCACCTTCAGCGGTTTCATCACGCCTTCGTTCATCGGGATGTTGTCATCCACCAGCAGCCGGAACACATAAAGCACTGCGGCTTTGGTGACCGGCTCCGGGGCATTATAATTGGTGGCGAGCTGGCCGGTGGTGCCGGTAAAATCAATGGTCGCGGTGCGGGCGGCTTTATCAACGCTAATCTTCAGCTTGATCTCGCGCGGCTGGCCGTCAAAATCCGGATCCATTTTATAGGTGTATTCGGCATTTTGCAGGGTGGTGATTGCGCGGCGCACGCATTCCTCCGCGTTATCCTGCACATGTTTCATATAGGCCTGCACCATGGGCAGGCCAAAATGCTCCACCATTTTTCGCAACTCCTGCGCGCCTTTTTCACAAGACGCCACCTGTGCTTTGAGGTCGGCGATGTTGATATCCGGCGCCCGCACGGGGTATTTGGCTGAAAGCAGCAATTCGCGGGTTTCGGCCTCGCGAAAATGGCCCTGATCGACCAGTTTCCAGTTATCAATCAGCGCGCCTTCATCATGAATGCTGCGGCTGTCCGGCGGCATAGAACCCGGCGTCAGCCCGCCAACATCGGTGTGGTGGCCGCGCGCCGAGGTGTAAAACAGCACCTTGCCATCCTCATCAAAAACCGGCGTGACCACGGTGATATCCGGCAGGTGGGTGCCGCCATTATAGGGCGCGTTCAGCACATAAACATCATCCGGTTTCATCACCGGATTTTGGGCGATGATCGCCTGCACCGATGCCCCCATCGAGCCAAGATGCACCGGCATATGCGGGGCGTTGGCGATCAAGTCACCCTCTGCATCAAACACCGCGCAGCTAAAATCGAGGCGCTCTTTTATAGTTACCGAAGCGGCGGTATTTTCCAGCACCGCGCCCATTTGCTCGGCGATCGACATGTAAAGATTGTTGAATACTTCCAGCATCACCGGGTCGGCCTTGGTGCCGATGGCGTGGTTGCGGTTTATCGCCTGATAGCGCTGTAATTCCACATGGTTATGGGCGGTAATGCGCGCCCGCCAGCCCGGCTCGATAGCAATGGAGGTATGGGGTTCAACCAGCACCGCAGGGCCGGTAATGGTATCGCCCGGCTGCACGGCCTCGCGCTTGATAAACCGCGCATTGTGCCACGCCCCAGCAAGATAAACCGGAGCGGTGAGGGCGCTCTCGTAGCTTTCATCGCGGCTTAGCATTTTTAGCTCTGGCTCGGCCAGATCGGTGGTGCGGCCCACGGCCTCGACGCTGATATTTTCGATTACCAACGGGGTATCTCCGGAGGAAAAACCAAAGCGCGCCTTGTGGGCGGCTTCAAACTCACCCCGCATTTGCGCCTCGTCAGCAAAGGGGATCGGCAGGCTGGTATCGGTGCCTTTTACCTTCAGGTGCAAGGTCATGGTCAGTGAAATATCCACCTCGGGCACCCCTTGCGCCTCGACCTCGCCAAGCGCCTGCACCCCAAGCCCGTCTAGCAGGCTGGCGGCTTCAAGGCGGGTTTTTGCGCCCAGATCGGCCTCCATCGCCTGCGCGCGGCTGGCGCGGATATCGGCCAAGCCCATGCCGTATGCCGAAAGCAGGGAGGCCATCGGGTGGATCAGGCAGGTTTTCATACCCAAGGTGTCGGCAATGGCGCAGGCGTGCTGCGCGCCAGCCCCGCCAAACACGCTCAGGCAATACTCGGTTACGTCATAGCCGCGCTGCACAGAGATTTTCTTGATCGCATTGGCCATGTTTTCCACCGCGATGCGCAAAAAACCGTCGGCTACCTGCTCGGGCGATTGGCCGACTTTCTGGGCGAGGCTAGCAAAAGCGGCTTTTGTGGCGTCTACATCCAGCGGCTGGTCGGCCTCGGGGCCAAAAATGGCGGGGAAGAACTCGGGGCGCAATTTTCCGACCATTACATTGGCATCGGTCACGGCCAACACACCCCCACGGCCATAGCACACCGGCCCGGGGTTGGCCCCGGCGCTTTTTGGGCCGACCTGCATGCGCCCGCTTTCATAGCTCAGCAGGCTGCCGCCGCCCGCCGCCACGGTGTGGATATTCATCATCGGTGCGGTAATGCGCACACCCGCCACCTCGGTATTGAGCACCCGCTCGTATTCACCGGCAAAATGGCAGACATCGCTTGAGGTGCCGCCCATATCAAAGCCGATAACCTTGTCTTTGCCGGCAATCTGGCTGGTGGCCACACAGCCCACAACCCCGCCCGCCGGGCCGGAGAGGATTGCATCCTTGCCCTGAAACGCCTGTGCGTCCGTCAGCCCGCCGGAGCTTTGCATGAACATCAGCTTGCCGGAGGTGTCACCCTCGAACGCCTCTGCGACGCGGTCGATATAGCGGCGCAAAATGGGCGTCAGGTAGGCGTCCACCACCGTGGTATCCCCGCGCGAGACCATCTTCATCAAGGGAGATACCTCGTGGCTGACGGAAACCTGCGTAAAGCCCACCTCGCGGGCAATTTCAGCCGCCCTGGCCTCGTGGGCGTGGTGGCGATAGCCATGCACAAACACAATCGCACAAGCCCGGATGCCACGCTTGAACGCCTGACGCAGCGCCGCGTCTAGGCCAGGCGCGTCGAGGGGGGTCTCGATGGCCCCCGAGGCGCGCACCCGCTCATCGGCTTCGATCACCTCGTCGTAAAGCATCTCGGGCAGCAGGATTTCGCGGTCAAACAGTTTTGGGCGGTTTTGGTAGGCAAGCCGTAGCTGATCTCCCAGCCCTTTGGTAATCACCAGCACCACCGGATCACCCTTGCGCTCAAGCAGCGCATTGGTGGCGACCGTGGTGCCCATTTTGACCGAGGCCACCATGTTGGCCGGTATTTTTGCGCTCGCTTCCAGCCCCAGAAAGCCGCGAATACCATGTAGGGCAGCGTCTTCGTATTGTTCGGGGTTTTCTGATAGCAGCTTGCGGGTATGCAGCGCGCCCAATGGATCCCGCGCCACAATATCGGTAAAGGTGCCGCCACGGTCTACCCAGAAATCCCACGCTGTCATTGCATCCTCCAAAGCTGTTTTATCTTGGTTAGGGCTTTGCGGGGCAGGGCGCAATACCGCAATAATCTACTCGCGCAAAATACCGGCCTTCCGGTCTATCTGCCGATTTTGGCCGATCACGTTATCCTAACGTAAAATTGAAATCGCAAATGGCGGGCGCATGGCGTATAATGAACCATGTCGATCTGGACCCGAATCTCTGACGCGCTTAAAGCCCTTGCCTCTGGCGAGGGGCTTTCCAACCTGTTTGACCAGCTGCGCACCCCGCCCGAGCGCTCGATAGGCTTTACTATTGCCATCATCGGGCTTGGCGCCAAAATGGCCAAGGCCGACGGGCAGGTGACCCGTGAAGAGGTGATCGTATTTCGGCAAATCTTCCAGATTCCGCCCGAGGACGAGGCCCATGCCGCCAAGGTGTTTGATCTCGCGCGCCAAGACGTGGCGGGCTATGAGGCTTATGCTGCCAAGATCGCCAAAATGTTCAAGAATGACCGCGAAATGCTGATCGATCTTTTGGAAGGGTTGATCCATATTGCGATGGCGGATGGTGAATATCACCCCAAGGAAGATATGTTTTTAACCCGCGTTGCCGAGATTTTCGGACTGGAGTCACGGGTGTTTATGTGCCTGCGCGCCCGCCATGTGCCGGGTATGGTGCCGGACCCGTATTCGGTGCTCGGCATTGCGCCAAGCGCCAGCTATGACGAGCTAAAGGCGCGATACCGCGTGCTGGTGCGCTCCTCCCACCCTGATGTGATGATCGCGCGCGGGTTGCCCGAAGAGGCGGTGCAGATCGCTACCAACCGCCTCGCCACCATCAATGCCGCGTGGGAGAATGTTCGTGCCGAGCGCCAACCCGAGCTGGCCTGAGCCGGAAGCAGGCCACCGCCTGCGCATCGCCACCTATAATATCGAGTGGTTCACCAATCTGTTTGGCGATCATGATGTGTTGCTGGATGATAACGAGTGGTCAAGCCGCTATAAGGTAAAGCGGCGCGACCAGCTGATGGCGATTGCCAAGGTGCTGAAGGCGGTAGATGCGGATGCGATCATGGTGATCGAGGCACCAGATACTGGTGGCGATCGCAATTCGGTGCGCGCCTTGCAAAGCTTTGCCGAGGCGTTCAACCTGCGCCAATCCCGCGCGCTCAGCGGCTTTGAAAGCCACACAAAGCAGGAAATCACCCTGATGTATGACCCTGACAAGGTAGAGGTCAGCCATGCCCCCGAGGGGCTGCGCGCCAATGGCCAGCAGGTGCTGCACGCCCCGCGCTTTGATAGCAAGTTCAGGGTCGAGAGGGCAGGGGAGGCTGAAATATATACCTTTTCCAAGCCACCGCTGGAGGTCGCGCTGACCCATAAGCCTAGCGGCAAGGCGCTGCGCCTTATCGGGGTGCATGCCAAATCCAAGGCCGTGCACGGTGAAAAGGGTGAGGTCCGCGCGCTGAAAATCGCCATTGCCAATCGTGAAAAACAACTGGCGCAATGCACATGGCTTCGCCAGCGGGTTGAAGACCATCTGGCGCGGGGCGAGTCGCTGATTGTGCTGGGTGATTTCAATGATGGTCCCAAATACGAGGGCCACGAGAGCGGCTTTGCCTCCGAGTCGTGGTTTCGGCAATCCGGGGTCGAGGTGGTGCTGGGCAGCGAGACCAGCCCCCAAACCCACCTTAAAGACCCCAACGCCCGTTTGTGGCTGGACCCGATGCAGGGCTGGGCGCTTTCTTCGGCGCGATTTTATCACTCAAAATTGAAGTGGTATGTAAACACATTGCTTGATTATGTGATGCTGTCGCCCGATATTGCCCCCACCGCCAGCTGGCGCATTTACCACCCGTTTGATGACCCGGAGTGCTTCAAAAACCAGCCGCTGCAACAGGCGCTACTGACCGCCTCCGATCATTTTCCGGTTTGCGTTGACCTTATGCTTTAAGCCGCCATATATTGCCCGATAACCAACTGGAGACCCCCATGCTTATGCGCCCCTCTGCCATGCCTGACAGCCATTTTTCTGCCGCCGAGCCTTCGGGCGGTGTAACCTTGGGAGACCTGCCCAGCTGGGATCTCGATGATCTATACAGCGCGCCGGATTGCGCCGAAATCGGTGCGGATATTGACTGGCTGAAAGGTGAAACCACCGGTTTTGCCAGCGATTACGAGGGCAAGCTGGCGTCGCTGGATGCGGCTGAAATGCTGCGGGTGGTTGAGCGCTACGAGGTGATGCAGGGCAAAATGGGCCGGATCATGTCTTATGCCGGCCTGCGCTATTATCAAAATACCTCGGATAGCGAGCGCGCCAAATTCATGTCCGATATGCAAGGTGCGATCACCGACCTCAGTAACCCGCTGGTGTTTTTCACGCTGGAAATGAACCGGATCGACGATGCGGTGCTGGAGGGATTGCTGGCGAAAAATCCTGCGCTCAATCGCTATAAGCCGGTGCTGGACCGGCTGCGCGCCATGAAGCCCTACCAGCTCTCCGACGAGCTGGAGAAATTTCTGCACGATACCTCGGTGGTTGGCGCCGCCGCATGGAACCGGCTGTTTGACGAAACCATGGCGGGGCTGGTTTTTATTGTCGATGGCGAGGAAACCGGCCTTGAAGCCACGCTCAACCTGCTATCGGATAGCGACCGTGCGCGGCGCGAGGTCGGGGCCAGAGCGCTGGCCGAGGTGTTTATGAAAAACCTGCCGCTTTTTGCCCGCATCACCAATACGCTGGCCAAAGAAAAAGAGATCGAGGACCGTTGGCGCGGCTTGGAAACCCCGCAAAAATCCCGCCACCTCGCCAATGATGTAGAACCCGAGGTGGTGCAGGCCCTGCGCGATGCTGTGGTGGCGGCTTATCCCAAGCTTTCGCACCGCTATTATGCGCTCAAGGCCAAATGGCTGGGGCTGGAAAAACTTGAGATGTGGGACCGCAACGCGCCGCTGCCCGATGAAGAAGACCGGCTGGTGAGCTGGGATGAGGCCCGCGAGATCGTGATGGATGCCTATGAAGGGTTTGATCCGCGCCTGAGCAAAATTCTTACCCCGTTCTTTGAGCGCGGCTGGATTGATGCCGGGGTGAAGCCCGGCAAGGCACCCGGCGCCTTTGCCCATCCAACCGTTACCGATGTGCACCCTTATGTGATGCTCAACTACCTCGGCAAGCCGCGCGATGTAATGACATTGGCGCATGAGCTGGGCCACGGTGTGCATCAGGTTCTGGCTGCGGGGCAGGGCGAGCTTCTGGCCGACACCCCGCTAACGCTGGCCGAAACCGCCAGCGTTTTTGGCGAAATGCTGACCTTCCGCAAGCTGCTATCCGAGGCCCCCGACCAAGCCACCCGCAAGCGCCTGCTGGCGGGCAAGGTGGAGGATATGATCAACACGGTTGTACGCCAGATCGCCTTTTACGATTTTGAGTGTCGCTTGCATGCGGCGCGGGCAAAGGGCGAGCTAACCCCTGACCAGATCAACGAAATCTGGATGGAAGTGCAGCATGAAAGCCTCGGCGAGGGCTTTAACTTCATGGAGGGCTACGAGAGCTTCTGGAGCTATATCCCGCATTTTATCCATTCACCATTTTACGTTTACGCCTATGCGTTTGGCGATGGCTTGGTCAACGCGCTCTATGCGGTTTACGAGGAGGGCGATGCGGGCTTTCAGGATAAATACCTCGAAATGCTCAAAGCCGGTGGTTCCAAACACCACAAAGAACTACTCGCCCCATTTGGCCTTGATGCCAGCGACCCCGCGTTTTGGGATAAGGGCCTAGGCATGATTTCAGCCATGATCGACGAGCTGGAAGCAATGGAAGGCTAATCCGCATTCTTCTTGCTCAAATACTCCGGGGGGTGAGCGCAGCGAGGGGGGCGCAGGGCCTTTGCCACGCTTCCCGCGCCTCGCCGCTAATACCCAAAATGCCTGTTCACCCGAAACAAAAACGGCCTGCCGTTTTCACCCCGCACAATGTTTTTCGCGATTACTTGCGCCGCTGTTTCGGGCCGGGTTTCGGAGGCGATATGCGGGGTAACCGTTATATTGCTCTGCGCCCAATAGGGGTGGTCTTTTGGCAAGGGTTCGGTTGTAAAAACATCAAGCGTGGCATGGGCGATATGGCCCGAGGCAAGCGCGGCCAGAAGTGCGCTATCCTTAATCAGCGGTCCACGCCCGGGGTTGAGGATGCGCGCGCCTTTGGGGAGCTGCGCCAGTGTGTTCTCGTTTATAATGTGAAAGGTGGCATCTGTTTGGGGCAAGAGCAAAACCAGAATCTCGCTACGCTCCAGCAGAGGTTTCAACCCGCTGTCACCATAAAAGCAAGTGATATTATCCAGCTCTTTTTTGTTGCGCGACCAGCCCGCTACATCAAAGCCAAGGCAGTTTAGAGCCTGCGCGCTGGCCTGCCCCAGCTCGCCCAACCCCAAAATACCGATACATCGGTCCTTGGCCAGTGGCGGGGCGGAGCCTGTGCTCCATTTATGTTCGGGGTTGATGATATGGGCGTCCATGCCGAGGTGGTAGCGCAGCACATGGCCTGTTACCCATTCGGCCATGCCTTTGCGCAGCCCGTCATCGACCATCCGGCACAGCGGCGCTTTCAGGGTTTTGTTGCCCACCATCCGCTCGACACCGGCCCACAGGCTCAGCACGGCCTTCAACCGGGTATAGGGGCTGAAATCCTGCACCGGACCAAGCGGGGAATAGACGATATAGTCAACCGTTTCAGGTGGTGCATTACGGGTGAATGTGGCGTTGACCCCGGCAGCGGCCAGCGCTTCGGGGATCAGGGTTTTGTAGGTTTCCCAGTTTTTACCGGTTCCGGAAAAAAGCACTGTGGTCATTGGTTTATCCTATCGGGGCCGGTGGATATGCGCTGACTGGATCAGCCCGAAAGCCCCGAGCAACACCAGCATTGCCGAGCCACCATAAGACACCAGCGGCAGCGGCACGCCCACTACCGGAGCCAGCCCCATCACCATCGCCATATTCAAGGCGAAGTAAAAGAAAAATGTTGCAGCCACCCCGCCGATTAACAAGGCACCAAAACGGTTTTTGTTTTTGATCGCGGCAGAGATCGCGAAAATCATGATCAGGGTGTAGAGAATAAGCAATATAGTGGTGCCGATATAGCCAAATTCCTCGGCGAGGGTCGTAAAAATAAAATCGGTCTGTTTTTCGGGCAAGAAATTAAGCCTTGATTGCGTGCCCTCCATAAACCCCCGCCCCGAAAGCCCGCCCGAGCCAAGCGCTATTTTGGATTGGGTGATATGATAGCCTGCCCCCAGAGGATCAAGAGAGGGGTCAAGGAAGGTGTCTATCCGGCGGTATTGGTAATCCCTCAAGAACTGCCACGGGGTGCTGCGCAACATAAATACCGACACAACCGCCCCGATGGCCGTGCTTATGGCTGCCGCGAAATACCAGTAACTGACCCCGGCAAGAAACATCACCACCCCGCCGCTCAGCACCAGCAAAATGGCGGTGCCAAGGTCTGGCTGCACCACCACCATCAATGAGGGCACCGCGATCAGCACCAGCGGGATCAGCACATAAAGTGGCTGCGATACCTTTTCGACCGGCAGCCAGTCGTAGTAGAGCGCCAACACCATCACCAGCGAGATCTTCATTAGCTCCGAGGGTTGGAGCTGGATAAAGCCGAGATCTATCCAGCGCTGTGCCCCCATGCCGACCGTGCCAAAAAAATTGACTGCCAGCAAAAGCAGCAGCCCGCCAAGATAAGCCAGCGAGGAGAATTGCCGCCAGAAATGCAGGGGGGTAAAGGCAATGAAAAACATCAGCACCATACCAAGGGCAAAGCGGGTCATTTGTGGGCGCGCCCAGCGGTTTATATCGCCGCCGGCCACCGAATACAGCATCAGAAAACCAAAGCCGGAAACTGCCACTACCAGCAAAACCAGAGGCCAGTTGATATAAAGGATTTTGCGCCAGCCGCGCGGAACCAGATGTGTGGCGGGGTCAAGAAAGCTCATGCGCGGTCACTTTGAGCAAGTGGTGCGCCGGGGTTGGGGGGCGGCTCGTTGGCCTGCTGCTCGCGCATGTCTTTCCAGAGCGCGCGCGGGTAGGCTTCGATCGGGGGTTGGGTGCCGTAGAGGGCGCGCAGCATGATATCGCGCGCCACCGGCGCCGCCGCAGCAGAACCGGAGCCGCCATGCTCGATGACCACAGAGATTGCAAAGCGTGGATTGTCATAGGGGGCATAACCGACGAATAGCGCGTGGTCGCGGTACTTCCACGGCGTTTCGGTCTCGTCGAGACCGGCTTCGCGGTCGGCCATGGTGATCCCCTTGACTTGCGCGGTGCCGGTTTTGCCGGCCATAATCATGGTTGGCTCCTCAATACGCGAGCGATAGGCTGTGCCGCGGGTTTCGTTGGATACCTGAAACATGCCGAGCCGCATCAGGTCCAGGTTTTCATTCTTTATTTGCATGGAGGGAGCCAGCTCCAGCGGCTCGGGCACGCCGTTTATCCGGCGCACCAGCCGTGGCTGTACCGCACGGCCCGAGGCGAGGCGCGCGGTCATTACCGCAAGCTGCATCGGCGAGGCCAGCACAAAACCCTGCCCGATGGCGGCGTTCAGCGTATCACCGATGCGCCACGGCTCCTGATAGCGGTCAAATTTCCATTGCTTGTTTGGGGTAAGACCGCCACTGATCGAGGGCAGCGGTAGCGGGGGCTTGGCACCAAAGCCGAAGCGCCGCGCCATCAGCGCCATTTTATCGATGCCGATGCGCTGGGAGATTTCGTAATAATAGACATCGCAGGACTGTTTCAGCCCGTTGGTCATATTCATGTTGCCGTGGCCGCCGCGCTTCCAGCAATGGAACCGGCGGTTGCCGAGTTCGATATAACCCCGGCAGAATATCTCTTCCTCGGGGTCGATAAGGCCTTCTTCCAGTGCGGCCAGTGCTGTTACCATCTTTACAGTTGAGCCGGGCGGATAGGCGCCGGAGATGGTTTTATCGGCCAGCGGGCGATATTCGCTTTCGATCAGCCCGTTCCAGTAGGTTCTGGATATGCCGAAGGTGAACTCGTTGGGATCAAAGCCGGGGGTAGAGGCCAGGGCATGCACATCGCCGGAGTTTACATCCATCACCACGGCTGCCGCGCTTTCGCCCTTGAGGCGGTACTGAGCGTAGTTTTGTAGATCATGGTCGAGGGTCAGTTGCAGGTCCGCGCCTTTGAGGCCCTCATTGCGACCCAGCTCGCGCATTACCCGCCCAACGGCATTGATCTCGACGCGCTTGGTGCCGGCGACCCCGCGCAGGATATCCTCCTTGCGCCGCTCGATACCGGTTTTTCCTATCTGGAAATCGGGTATTTGCAGCACCGGGTCGGGGTCGTCATAGCGCTCGAGGTCTGCTTCGCTGACTGGCCCGACATAGCCGATGACATGGGAATAATTTTCGCCCATGGGGTAGCTTCGGTTCAGCCCGACTTCGGTGATGATACCCGGAAGACCCGGGGCATTGGCTGCAACCCGCGAAAAATCTTCCCAGCTTAGTTGTTCGGCCACCGAGACCGGCACAAAAGGCGCGCGCTTGCGCATTTCATTATATATCCCGGTGCGTTTTTCCAGCGGCAGATATATCAGGCGGGCCAGCTCGGCCAGCACCTGCTGGGCATTTCCGGCCTGCTCCCGGATCATGACAATGCGGTAATTGGGCTGGTTTTGAGCCAGCGCCAGCCCGTTTCTGTCATAGATCAGGCCGCGCTCGGGCCGGATCAGGCGATCGCGGATGCGGTTTTCTTCGGCGAGCAGGCGAAACTGGTTGCTTTGGGTGATTTGTAGATCGCGCATGCGCCAGCTCAGCCCGAGGATAACCGCAGCCTGCATGCCGCCAAGCACCAGCGCGCGGCGGGTGATCCGGCTGGAGAGATCTTTTTTCTTTTTACCGGGTTTGATCATCTGATTTTTCCAAGCCGGTCGGGGCGGTTTTTGTGGTCGGGTTTTCTTATGCGCAATATATAGTGCATGCATAGCACAATAACAGGGTAGCAAACCAGCGTGAGCAGCACGAACTGGGCGGTATTCCGCAGATCAAGCGGTTGTGAAAAGCTGGCCCAGAGCAGGATATTCTGGATGACCGCCATGGCGATAAGCAGCGCCGCAAAGCTGGTAAACTCCATCAAAAAACCGCGCTCCTGAATGGTGCGGGCGCTATGCCGGATAATCTCGCTGGCGAGCAGGGTCAGCCCTGCCCACAGGCCAAGGGGCCGCATCAGGACCGCATCGGCAAATAAAGCCAGCGCGGCGATCAGTAGCAGAGGCGCGCTTTTGGGTTGGCGCACCAGCCATGCCAGCACCAGCGCCAAAAGCAGGTCCGGCGGGGCAAGGCGCTCTGGCGAAAACTGGAGCGGCAGTAGCGGATAGGCAATGGCCAGCGTGCCCAGCAGCACAAAAAGCAGGCGATACCCCCATATTTGCGGGGTCAATGGTCCTCCTCCGGTGGTGTGTTTCTGCCACCTGGCATCTCCGGTGGGGGCAGGGGCGGGCCGATACTGCCTCCGACGAGCGTGCCGGCGCCATTTATTCGGTCCAGCGGCGAGCTGCGCAAAATGCGGACAAACTCCAGCCCCTCGAAATCAGCGGCGAGCAGGGCGCGGATATCGCCCCCTCTACTACGCACGATCTGGCCAACCAGCAGCTCGGGCGGAAAAACCCCGCCATCCCCCGAGGTTACGATCCGCATACCGGGTAAAACATCCTCGGGGTTTTCGATAAACAACACCTTGGGGGTGAGGGTATTGTCGCCGTGCAGGATGGCGCGCTGACCGGTCGGACGAATGATCACCGGCACCTGAGAGGAAACATCGGTCAGAAAAACCACCCGCGCAGTATGATCCGCCAACCCCGAAATACGGCCAACCAGCCCCAGCCCGTCTACCGCTGCCTGCCCGTCGCGCAGCCCGTCGATCTCGCCGACATTAAGCAGGCCGGACTGGGAGAACGGGCTGCCGCTATCGGTAATCACCTCGCCGGTAACAAACCCAAGCCCGGGCGAGAGCTGGACATTGTTGAGCGCGCGCAGCTGGGCGTTGGTCTGTTCAAGCTGGAGTGCGGCCTCCTGCCAGCCTTTCATACGTTGTAATTCTTGCCGAAGCTCTTGATTACGCTGATATATTTGTGCGTATGACTGATAGTCGGAAGTGATGCGTGCAAAGCGGGTGACGGGTACCAGCACCCATTCCATATTGGGCACAAAGCGATCCACCAGCGCCATGCGGAAGCGCTCGACGCGGGGGTTGTCAATGCGCCACAAGATGAAAAGAGCAAAAAACACGAACAGCGTGAGGCCAACGATCAACCGCCTGATCGCCCGCCACGCATTGCTTTGCTCACTTGCAGCCACGATGCCCCGCTAGTTGCCGTAATCGAGAATATGCTGAAGCTGGTTTTCAAATTCGAGCGCTTTGCCGGTACCGAGCGCCACGCAATTCAGAGTTTCGTCCGCGACCGAAATTGCCAGTCCGGTTTGCTCGCGCAAGGCCAGATCAAGGTCGCCCAAGAGCGCGCCACCACCGGTGAGCATTACACCGCGGTCAACAATATCGGCGGCCAGATCGGGCGGGGTGCTTTCCAGCGCGGCCATTACGGCATCACATATCTGCTGCACCGGTTCGGCCAGTGCCTCGGCGACCAGCGCTTGCGTGATCTCGGTTTCTTTTGGCACGCCGCTCAGCAAATCGCGGCCCCGGATCTCCATGCTGGCGCCGCGCCCGTCATCGGGGATGCGGGCGGTGCCGATCGAGGTTTTTATGCGCTCGGCGGTGGCGTCTCCGACCAGAATATTATGCTGCCGGCGCAGGTGTGCAATAATCGCCTGGTCCATCCTGTCGCCGCCCACGCGCACCGAGCGCGCATATACGATATCGCCGAGCGAAAGCACAGCGACCTCGGTAGTGCCGCCGCCGATATCCACAACCATCGAGCCGGTAGGGTCGGTGATCGGCATTCCTGCACCTATCGCCGCCGCAATCGGCTCGGCAATCAGGCCGACCTTGCCGGCACCCGCCTGCTCGACAGAGCTGCGAATGGCGCGCTTTTCAACCGGAGTAGCCCCGTGGGGCACACAAACAATAATGCGCGGCTTGGGCACAAACCATGCCCGCCGGTGGATCTTGCGGATGAAATGTTTTATCATCTCCTCGGCAACATCAAAATCGGCGATCACCCCGTCGCGCATGGGCCGAATGGCCTCGATGCTGCCGGGCGTGCGCCCCAGCATCAGCTTGGCATCCTCGCCCACGGCCAGTACCTGTTTTTTGCCATCACGGATATGATAGGCCACAACCGAAGGCTCATTGAGAATAATCCCCTTGCCCTTCATGTAAATCAGTGTGTTTGCGGTGCCCAGATCAATGGCCATATCCGCTGAGAATATGCCGCTCAATAGCCCAACCATATACGTTTCCTTGCCTCAAGAAACGGGCCATTTGGCCGCGTTTTTACCAATGCGCTCTTATAGGCTCAAGCCTTACCAGTTAATAGCCCGCTTTTCCAGTCCGCAGGTAAATCAGCAAGATTTTACCTGCGAAGGCAAATTATTGCCGGATTATGCGCTTTGCAAAATATCCTCGGCGGGGGCACATAAACGCCCCTACACACCTCAAACGGGCGCAGTCTTTTCCCGCCTCACCACAAGGTTGTTCAGCGCATTGATATAGGCTTTGGCCGAGGCAACTACAGTATCGGTATCGGCACTTTGGCCGGTCACGATCTTGCCGTTTTCCTCCATGCGCACGCTCACGGTGGCCTGCGCATCGGTGCCCTCTGTCACCGCATGCACCTGATAAAGCTGCAAGCGCGCGCCATGGGGAAACACCTCCTTGATAGCATTAAACACCGCATCAACCGGTCCGTCACCGGTGGCGGTCACTTCTTTTGTTTCCCCCCCGATGCTCAAGCGCATTTCAGCGGTTTGCGGTCTTTCGGTGCCACACACCACCCGCAAGCTTTCGAGCTTCAACTCCCCCTCCAGCGGCTGGCCTGACGAGGTGTTCATCAACGCTACCAGATCATCGTCAAAAATCTCTTTTTTGCGGTCGGCCAGTTCCTTGAAGCGTACAAACACATCCTTGAGCTGGTTATCTGCCAAGGAAAAACCGAGGTTTTCCAGCTTGGAGCGCAGCGCGGCGCGGCCTGAATGCTTGCCCATCACTAGCGATGTTTCACTCAAGCCAATGTCCTCGGGGCGCATAATCTCGAAGGTTTCGGCGTTTTTCAGCATGCCGTCCTGATGGATGCCGCTTTCATGCGCGAAGGCATTTTTGCCCACAATCGCCTTGTTATATTGCACCGGAAAGCCGGACACCGTGGCCACTTTGCGGCTGATATTCATGATCTGGGTGGTGTCGATTTTGGTGCGGTAAGGCATGATATCATTGCGCACCTTGATCGCCATCACCACCTCTTCAAGTGCTGTATTGCCCGCGCGCTCGCCCAAGCCGTTGATCGTACATTCAATTTGCCGCGCACCTGCATCTACCGCCGCCAGCGCATTGGCCGTAGCCATGCCCAGATCATTATGGCAATGGGTAGCAAAGATGATCTCGTCTGCGCCCGGCACGCGCGAAAGCAGCATCCGGATAATATCGCCGCTTTCGGCCGGGGCGGTATAGCCGACGGTATCGGGGATATTGATGGTGGTGGCTCCGGCCTTGATCGCGATTTCCACCACGCGGCAGAGGTAGTCGTTCTCGGTGCGGGTGGCATCCATCGGGGACCATTGCACGTTATCACACAGGTTGCGCGCAAGGCTGACAGATTCATGAATGGCATTGGCCATCTCGTCCATATCCATGCCGGTAATGGCGCGGTGCGAGGGCGAGGTGCCGATAAAGGTATGAATGCGCGGCAGGCTGGCGTGTTTTACCGCCTCCCATGCCCGCTCGATATCGCCGGGCTTGGCGCGAGCAAGCCCGCAGATCACCGCGCGGTCCGCCCGTTTGGCGATCTCGCTCACGGCGGCAAAATCCCCTTCCGAGGCAATCGGGAAGCCGGCTTCGATAATATCCACCCCCATATTGTCGAGCATCTCGGCGATTTCGAGCTTCTCGTTATGGGTCATGGTTGCGCCCGGGCTTTGCTCGCCATCGCGCAGGGTGGTGTCAAATATCAACACACGGGATTGGTCATTGGTCATGGAAGTCATCTTTTTGGTCCTTAGCTTTTAGAGGATTTTGGTGCGCATTAAAGCTCCCCTGAGCGCACGCACCAAAACCCCGGCGCGCTCAGAGGCGGCTAAGGAGTAGGATTTCGGCAATGGCATTGCGGCCAAGCGGAATCAAGAAATGTGGCGTATCATTACACATGTGCGCCACTATAAGCGGAGCGCAGCGGAGTTAAAGGGAAAAAGTGACCCGTCGATGAATTTTAACGAGCAATCAAGCAGGCCGCCGAGGCGTAGCCGAGGCCATGGCCGTCGGCAAACCCTGTTCAGCTTTGCTGATAAAGCGCCTTTTGGCCTCAGCTCTGATCTCGCCACCGGTTCACGATCGGGTAGCGCCGGTCCAGCCAAAAGGCCTTCAGGGTCAGCCGCGTGCCCGGTGCCGATTGAAACCGTTTGTGTTCGCTGATGTAGATCAGGTGCTCAACCCGTTTGACCATCTGGCGCTCGAAGCCGGCCTCCACCACCTCGGCCACCGATTTATCATGGTCGATCAGGGCTTCCAGAATGGCGTCAAGCACATCATAGGGGGGCAGGCTGTCTTCGTCTTTCTGGTTGTTACGCAGCTCGGCGGTTGGCGGCTTGTCGATCACGCGGGGCGGGATCACCTCGCCTGCCGGGGCTTTCATCCAGTCAAAATGGTGGGTGTTGCGCCAGCGGCAGGTTTCGAAAACGCGGGTTTTATAGAGGTCTTTGATCGGGTTATACCCCCCCGCCATATCGCCATATATGGTGGCATAACCCACGGCGACCTCGGATTTGTTGCCCGTCGTTAGCAGCATTTCGCCAAATTTGTTGCTCATCGCCATCAGGAGCAGCCCGCGCAGGCGCGACTGGATATTCTCTTCGGTTACATCGGGGGCCATGCCCTCGAACAGCGGCGCGAGGGTTTGAGTGATGGCAGCGCGACCCGCCGCAATCGGCACCGTATCCAGCTGGCAGCCCAGTGCTTTGGCCACCGCACTTGCATCTTTTAGCGATTCGGGGCTGGTATATTCGGAGGGCAACATCACGCAGCGCACATTTTTGGGCCCGAGGGCATCAGCGGCGATGGTGGCGACAATGGCCGAATCTATCCCGCCCGACAGGCCGAGCAGCACCTTTTTAAAGCCGGTTTTCGCCATATAGTCGCGCAGGGCCTCGACCATGCAGCGGTAATCCTGCTCATAGGCGGGGCCGTGGATATCCCGCTCGCCGCGCATGGCCTGCCAACCGGCCCCGGTGCGCTCGAAATCCACATGGGTGATCGCTTCGTCAAATACCGGCATCTGCACGGCCAGCTCGCCGCCACGGTTCAGCACAAAGCTGGCGCCATCAAACACCTGATCATCCTGACCGCCTACCATATTCAGATACACCAGTGGCAGGCCGGTCTCGACCACGCGCGCCACCATCAGCCCTGTGCGCAGCGGGTGTTTGTCGCGCCGGTAGGGCGAGCCGTTGGGCACCAGCAGCAGCTCGGCGCCGGTCTCTGCCATGGTTTCGGCCACGTCTTCATGCCATGCGTCTTCGCATACAGGGCAGCCGATGCGCATCCCGTTCAGCTCGAACGGGCCGGAGATGGGGGCGCTATCATAGAGGCGCACTTCGTCAAACACATCTTCGTTGGGCAGGTGGTGCTTGCGCGCAATCACCCGCACTGCGCCGTTTTGCAGCAAGAAATAGGCATTATAGAGCTTGCCGCCCTCAAGTAGTGGTGCGCCAATGGCCAGCGCAGTCCCTTCAGGGCCATTTTTGGCCAGCGCGTGCAGAGCGGCTTGGCTTTCGGCCTGAAACGCGGGCTTTAGCACCAGATCCTGGGTCTGGTAGCCGGTCAGAAACATTTCGGGCAGGGCGACAAGGTCTGCACCGGCCTTGGCTCCTGTATGCCATGCTGCCAGTGCTTTTTCGCTATTTGAGGTGAAATCACCCAATACCGGATTAAGCTGGCCCAGTGTGAGGCGGAAATTTTGCGGCATGTTGCTCTCCGGACGGTCGTTCTTTTGCCAGAAATACACGGGCTGGGCGACAAAACACAAGCCTTGGCGGCATCATCTGGCCATCGGGAATAAAAAACCGTTGCCCCTTGGGGCTTTAGCTTCTAATAATTGTATAACAAGCGCAAAACCGCTTTTGTGCGGTTATTGCCCAAGCGTTCGGAGAAATATGTTGAAACATCGACTTTTGCTTAGTGCCGCTGCCATTAGCGCAGTATCCTTTGGAGTTGCAGCGGGCTTGTCGCCTGCCTTCGCGCAGGAAACCAATGTCGAAACCAAACAATATGATACCGGTGGCATCTACGAGGGCGAGTTTCTTGACGGCAAGCAGCACGGGCGCGGCACCTACCGCCTGCCCAATGGCTACGAGTATTCCGGCCAGTGGGTCGAGGGGCGGATAGAAGGGGTGGGCGTGGCGCGCTTTCCCAACGGGTCTGTTTATGAGGGCGATTTCATCAATGGCCGCCCCGAAGGACAAGGCAAGATCACCTTTTCCGATGGTGGCACCTATGAAGGCTCCTGGCTGGATGGCAAAATATCCGGCTCCGGCACGGCGACCTATGCCAACGGCGTGGTTTATACCGGCGAGTTTTTGAACGCGGTGCATCATGGCACCGGCACCATGACCAGCCCCAACGGCTATATATACGAGGGTAGCTGGGATAACGGGGTCAAGCACGGGCAAGGTAAAATCACCTATCCCGATGGCGCGATCTATGAAGGCGATATCGTGCGCGGTGTGCGTGAAGGGCAGGGCAGCCTGACCTTGCCGGACGGGGTAGCCTATGTCGGAGCCTGGGAAAGCGGCCAGATCAATGGCACCGGCGTGCTGACGCAAGCCAATGGCGACCGCTTTGAGGGCGAGATGCTTAACGGCCAGCGCGAAGGGCAGGGCGTGGCCTCCTATGCCAATGGCGATAGCTACGAGGGTGGGTTTTCAGCCGATCAGCGCAACGGGCAGGGCACTTTTACCGGTGCGGACGGCTATGTCTATACCGGTATCTGGGTCGATGGCCGGATCGAGGGTGATGGCAAGGTCACCTATCCGGACGGCTCGATCTACGAGGGCAGCTTTCTTAATGATGTAGCGCACGGGCAGGGCAAGATCGTTTATGCCGATGGCTCTTCCTATGAAGGCTTGTGGGTTAACGGTGTGATCGAGGGCAGCGGTATCGCACGCTACGAAAACGGGCTGGTCTACGAGGGCGAGTTCAAAAATGCCAAAAACCACGGTCAGGGCACTATGACCTATCAGGATGGCTACCAGTATACCGGCGAATGGAAAGACGGGTTGCGCGATGGCCAAGGCGTAGCCACCTATTCTGACGGCACCATCTATACCGGCGCGTTTGTTGCGGGCCAGCGCGAGGGCACGGGCACCATTACCATGCCGGACGGTTTTGAATATAACGGCAACTGGGCTGGCGGCGAAATCGACGGCGAAGGGGCTGCCAAATACCCCAATGGCGATGTCTATGAGGGGTTCTTTGCCAAGGGCCAGCGGCAGGGGCGCGGGATTATGCGCTATGCCTCCGGTGAGGAATATGACGGCTTCTGGGCCAACGGCAACCCGGCCACCGAAGAAGAGGCTGCCGCCGCTGCCGGTAATTAGGCGCGCGGCAGAGCACGCTGCCGGTACTCTATCTGCGCCCTTCTCTTTGGGGGGGGCGCCTCCATCTTTTCCGGCCTCCAATATTATAAGGTAGTACCATGATCACCACCCGTTTTGCCCCCTCTCCAACGGGCTATCTCCATATTGGCAACCTGCGGGCCGCCTTGCTCAATTTTCTGGTTGCGCGCAAATCCGGCGGGCGGTTTATCTTGCGGCTGGATGATACCGACCCGGCGCGCTCAAAGCCAGAATATGCCGAAGCGATCATGGAGGATCTACGCTGGCTCGGGCTGGAGCGGGATCAGCTCGAAACCCAGTCTTCGAGGCTGGAGCGCTATACGGCACTGGCGGCAAAGCTACGCGAAAGCGGGCATCTTTATGAATGCTTCGAGTCGCCGGTCGAGCTGGACCTCAAGCGTAAAAAACAGCTCAATATGGGCAAACCGCCGGTTTATGACAGGGCAGCGCTAACGCTGAGCGAAGCCGAAAAGGACGCTCTGCGCACCGAGCGGGGCAGCTACTGGCGCTTCAAGCTTAATCACACGCGGATTGAGTGGGTAGACGGCATCCTTGGTCCGCAGTCGATTGATGCAGCGAGTGTATCCGACCCTGTGCTGATCAGAGCCGACGGGCAGGTGCTTTATACGCTGGCTTCTGTGAGTGACGACACCGAAATGGGCATCACCGATGTGGTGCGCGGCATGGACCATGTGACCAATACCGCAACCCAGATCCAGATCATCGAGGCGGCGGGCTGCAAAGTGCCGCGCTTTGCCCATCACTCCATGCTGACCGGCCCTGAAGGGGAGGCGCTCTCCAAGCGGCTCGGGGTTTTGTCGCTGCGTGATCTTAGGGCTGGCGGGGTGGAGCCGATGGCGATTATATCTCTGATGGCGCGGCTTGGCACCTCCAAGCCGGTGGAATTGCAGCGCGACATGCAGGCAATAATCGAGGGGTTTGATCTGGCGGATTTTGGCGCCTCGCCAACCAAATTTGACGAGGGTGATCTTGCGCCGCTCAGCGCGCGCTATCTGCACGGGCTGGAGGCGGCCGATGTGGCGGATGATCTGGCGCGGGCCGGAGTGCCGGATGTTTTGCGCGAGGATTTCTGGAATGCGATCCGTGAAAATGTCGCGCAGCGGATAGATATCCCCGAGTGGTGGGCGCTTTGCCGCGATGGCACACCACCTGATATTGCTCCTGAAGATGCGGAATTCGTGGCGCTGGCGCTGGAAAGATTCCCCGCAGGGCCGGTTGACGAAACTACGTGGCAGGCTTGGACATCCACGCTGAAAGCCGAGACTGGCCGCAAGGGAAAAGCCCTGTTTATGCCGCTGCGAAAAGCCCTGACGGGCCGCGCGCACGGGCCGGATATGAAACGCCTGCTGCCTTTGCTGCAAAAACGGCCGGAATAATAGCGATTAAGGTTGTGGTAGTATCAGCACATCACCAATATTGAGGGTGCTTGCATTGATTAATATATCGCTATTGGCCTGAAAAATCACATTAAAAAGAAATGAATCTCCGTAGACCGCCGAAGCTATCGATGCAAGGGAATCACCGCCTATGACGGTGATTTTCCATTGATTACCGTTTACCACAACACGGTCAATGATTGCGCGCTCTTCGGCATTTGCACCGGGCAGGGCGATGGGTGTCGTGGTGGACAGAAGGACGGTTTCGAGTGTTGTACTATCCGGAGGGGGGGGCTGGCTTTGCTCTTCGGCTGTGGCGGCGTTGGCCAGGGCATTGAGAAACTGCATGCCTTGATCCATATATGATGCCCGTGGGTCAGGGGTCACCGACACACTTCTGAACAAGGTATAAAAATCCAGCCCGTTGGCAGCTGCGTCGACCCGCTGTATGAAATCCGGGCCAAAGCGCTCGGAGATGGCGGCCGTAAAGATGTCAGTGACCTCGGTGATGGTCAGGTTCGAGCGCTCTCCCGCATCTACCAGCCGGGCAACCGAGGCGCGGAATATCATATTTACCTCGTTTTGGGCAATGAGATCCCGATCGGCAGCTCCCTCGATAACCTGCATCAGGCTTGCCATTGCGCGATCAGTATAAAAGGTCATGCGGCGCAGGGCTGTGCCTTCGATGGCGGGGGTGTTTTGCACATATTGCACATAAAGGGGAGAGACCAGCCGGGGTGCTGGCTGTGTGGTGTCAAAACGGGCATCGGCTACTGCCTCACTGGCAAACAGGCTCGCAACCAATATCAGCGTGTATTTATTGTGCATTTCTCTTTCCTCTCCTGAAAGAAAAAGGTTATTACCCCATGTTTTATGTTTTCGGGTATTCTGTGAGCGGTTTTATGTATCTGGCACAATCGTCGTCAAGCCGAGCATCAGCCAGCTTTGCATACCGCCACGATAGTATAAGAGTTTTTCTGCCGGATAGCCCATTAATAGCAGGTTTTCTATGGCGCGGGGTGATTGCCCACACCACGGGCCATTACAAAACAGGGCGAGCTTGGGGGCGTTGGTAAAGCTCCAGCTGCCATCATCCTGTAATTCGCCGCCTAACTGTATGAGTACCGGCTTGAGAAAAGGGTTGTTTTCGCTTGGGGTCATCAGATTAAACGGCAGGCTGATGGAGCCGGGAATAGTGCCCTCGACATACCAGCGCGAGGTGCGTGCATCGATCAAGAGGCCGGTGCCGGATTGCACATCCTCTTCAATAAAGGTGATAAGCTCCAGCTCGCCGATGGTTTCTACCCCGTCAGCCACGCTCATGGGTTGCACACAAAACGGCGGGCAGGGGCGGGAGGTTTGGGCAAAGGACGCTGTGACAGTGGCGGCATTATCCTGTTCACGCTCGATAACGAAGAAATCGTCACCGACCTCGACTTCGACAAAAGGCAGCTCCTGGGTGATCCAGACCTCCTGAGCGATGGCGGGTGTGGCGAGCAGGGCAAGCCCCAGAAAAAATGATATAAACGGCTTGATAACTGGCACGGTGCGCCCCCTGTTTTGCATATTTGGAAACATCCACAAAGCAGGATGGATCAATTCCTGTTAGCAGGCTACCCAAATATTTTAGAAAATCAACCTAAAATTGGCAAAAAATGTATAAAGAACCGATTGCAAGTGTTTAATATCGCTTGATATTGGGAAAATTATGTGGTGCGGGGCGAAAATTGGGGCTTGTGTCGGTGGTTTGGGGTTGGCACTCTTTGGCTGAAATTTTCAGGGAGAATCAAATATGCGTTACGTGGTAGCCAAAGATAGCCGCGATGCCGTTGCCCTATTGGGAGAGACTGCGGGCGCGCGCGTGTTGGCGGGCGGCACCGATCTTCTGGTGCAGATGAAGTTGTCGGAAACCGGGCCGGCTTTGCTGGTTGATATCAAGCGGATACCGGGTATGGGCGATATTATCGAGGAAGAAGGCGGGTTCCGGATCGGCGCGGCAGTGAGCGGCGCAGAGATGGGCGCGCATGCGGCGCTAAAGGCGCAGTGGCCGGGTGTGGTGGAGGCGGTCGAGCTGATCGGCTCGGCGCAGGTGCAGGGGCGTGCCACGATGGTTGGTAATCTGTGTAACGCCTCCCCGGCAGCCGATAGCGTGCCTGCCATGCTGGCCGCAGCGGCTCTGGCGCGCATCGAGGGGCCGGAGGGGGTGCGTGATGTGCCGGTGGTCGAGCTACTCGCCGGGCCGGGAAAGTTGCATCTGGCTGATGCAGAGCTGATTACCTCGATCTTTCTGCCTGCACGGGTACCGCAGAGCGCAGACGCCTATTTGCGTTTTATTCCGCGCACCGAAATGGATATCGCGGTGGTCGGTGCTGCGGTCAGTCTTGAGCTTGATGAAAACGGCGTGATAAAGGCCGCGCGGGTGGCATTGGGGGCGGTGGCGCCCACAGCGCGGCTGGTGCCGGAGGCGGAAAATGCGCTGGTTGGCACAAAGCTTGATGCTTCGGCACTGGCGGCATGCGCGGCGGCTTCTAGCGCTGCCTGCGCCCCGATTGATGATAAACGCGGCACGGTTGAATATCGCACCAAGGTTGCCGGTGTCATGGCTACCCGCGCTGCCAAAATCGCCTATATTCGCGCTGGAGGCACACTATGAGCAAGATCCATGTAAACAGCACTATTAACGGCGATACTGTCGAGTTTTTGTGCGAAGCCGATGAAACCCTGCTGGATGTGCTGCGCGACCGCCTAAACCTGACCGGAGCCAAAGAGGGCTGCGGCACTGGGGATTGCGGCGCTTGCTCGGTCACGATTAATGGCCGTTTGGTCGCTTCGTGCCTTGTGCTTGGTGCCGAGGCTGAAGGCAGCGAGATCGAGACGGTCGAGGGTATCGGAGCGCCGGATGCGCTGCATCCGTTGCAGCGGCAGTTGCTGGAGCATGCGGCCCTGCAATGTGGCATCTGCACGCCGGGTATTATTGTCGCCGCCAAGGCCTTGCTGGTGCAAAACCCTGATCCGAGCGAGGAAGATGTGCGCTATTGGCTGGCGGGCAATCTGTGTCGCTGTACCGGTTATGATAAAATAATTCGCGCGGTGCTGGCTGCCGCTGCGGAAATGCGGGGAGAAAACCCATGAAGCAAGATTTTAAAATTCTCGGCACACGCCCTATTCGCCCAGACGGGCTGGAAAAGGTTACCGGCAAAGCGATGTTCGGTGCGGATAAATCTGCCACCGGCATGCTGCACGCGCGTATTTTGCGCAGCCCGCACGCCCACGCGGAGATCGTGTCGATTGACACCTCGAAAGCCGAGGCATTGGCGGGGGTAAAGGCCGTGATTACCGGCGCTGATTTTGACGAGGTGGAAAACCGCTGGACCCGCTACACCATGCAAAACTGCATGGCCCAAGGCCGCGCACTTTATGATGGCCATGCTGTGGCGGCCGTGGCCGCCACCAGCAAAAAAATCGCTGCCGAGGCGCTGAAGCTGATCGAGGTGGAATACAAAACCCTGCCCCATGTTACCGATGTTGACGAGGCCATGCGCCCCGGCGCGCCGCTTGTGCATGAGGGGGTAAAGGGCCGCAAGCTTGGCGATGATGTCTCGGGCAACACGGTTGGTTATTACAGTTTTGGCCATGGCGATATCGAGGCGGGCTTTACCAAGGCTGACAAGGTGATCGAGCGCAATTTTAAAACTGCCGCCACCCATCAGGGCTATATCGAGCCGCAAGCCTGCCTTGCCGATCTTGGCGCCGACGGGCGCGGCGAGCTTTGGTGCAGCACGCAGGGCCATTATATGGTGCGCGAGGTCTGCTCCGAAATTCTGGGCATTGATGCCAGCCAGCTTCGGGTGACCGCCTCTGAAATCGGCGGCGGTTTTGGCGGTAAAACCACGGTGTTTATCGAACCGGTGGCGCTGAAGCTCTCGCAAAAATCCGGCAAGCCGGTCAAGCTTGTAATGAGCCGCGAAGAGGTGTTTCGCGCCACCGGCCCGACCATGTCCGCCTCGATGGACGTGAAAATCGGCATGGATAAAAATGGCAAGATCACCGCTGGGCATGCCAAGCTGCGCTATCAGGGCGGGGCTTTTCCCTATAATATGGTGATGATGGGGGCGATGAGCGCATTCGCCTGCTATGATTTGGAAAATGTGCAATCCGAGGGCTGGGATGTGATGACCAACCGCCCGAAAATGATCTCTTATCGCGCTCCCGGTGCGCCGATGGCCACTTACGGGGTCGAATCGGTGATTGACGAGCTGTGCCAAAAGCTCGGGCTGGACCCGATCGAGGTGCGGCTGAAAAATGCGGCGCGCGAGGGCAGCAAATCCTCTTACGGGCCAACCTATAAGGCGATCGGGCTGGTCGAGGCGCTGGAAGCCGCCAAGGCGCATCCGCATTATGCTGCCCCGCTGCCAGCCAATACCGGGCGCGGTGTGGCCTGCGGATTTTGGTTTAATTTTGGTGGTCAAGTATCTGTTTCTATGGCAATAAATACTGATGGAACCGTTAATTTGATCGAGGGCAACCCCGATATTGGCGGCTCGCGTGCCTCGATCTCGATGATGGCCGCCGAGGCGCTCGGCATTCCGTTCGAGCGCGTTCGCACCATTGTTGGCGATACTGCCTCGGTTGGTTTTTCAGACGTTACCGATGGTAGCCGTGTGACATTCGCGGTTGGTATTGCCACCATCAATGCCGCCAAGGCCGCGATTAAAGAGCTGTGCAAACGCGCCGCGATGATCTGGGAAATTGATGCGGAGGCGGTAGAATGGGTAGACGGCGCGGCGCAACCCACCGGCCATAATGCTGGTAACTTCCCGCCGATGAGCCTTGCCGAAATCGCTGCCACATCGGGCAAGACCGGCGGGCCTATTGCCGGCCACCACGAGGGCGCGCCTGACAAGGCCGGAGTTTCTTTCGGGGTGCATCTGGTCGATGTGGAGGTGGACCCGGAAACCGGCTTTACCAGCATCAAGCGCTACACCGCCTTTCAGGATGTCGGCAAGGCCATTCACCCCGCCTATGTGGAGGGGCAAATTCAGGGCGGCGCGGTGCAGGGCATTGGCTGGGCCTTGAGCGAGGAATACATTTATGGTGAAGATGGCCGCTTGCAAAACCCCGGCTTTCTGGATTACCGCATTCCTGTGGCGTCCGATTTGCCGATGATTGATGCGGTGATTATCGAGGTGCCCAACCCCGGCCATCCTTATGGCGTGCGCGGCTGCGGCGAAACCGCGATCGTGCCACCACTGGCGGCAATTTCCAACGGGGTGGCGCAGGCGATTGGCAAGCGGTTGTTTGAGCTGCCGATGTCGCCTCCCAAAATATTGAAGGCCCTCTAAATGGCGCGCGTAGTGATATTCGGCTCGCTACGCGCCTTTACCGACGGGGTGGAGCGGATGGAAATATCTGCCTCCAACACACGGGAATTGCTGAAAAAACTATCGGAGCGCCATCCAGCGCTGGCCGAAGTGATAGAGGCGGGGGTCTCGCTGGCGATTGATGGTGAGGTTTATAAAGATGCGTGGTTTACCCCTATTGGCTCGAATTCAGAGGTGGTTGTGATGCCGCTGATGGTCGGGGGCTAGGGTCGGTTTATAAAAATAGGTCTGCAACGAGAAGCACGAGCAACACGCCATAGCCTATGCGCCGCGGGATTGATTGCGCGGCGCGCACCCGCCTATCAGCAGGCACGTAAGGCGGCACTAAAAAGCCAAGGCCAATCAAAAAGAATCCTAACTGTGCGATGTTTAAGTCTGGCTTGAAATAGAACCCGAGTATGGCCAAGGCCAACCACGCCAAAATCCAAACGGAAGCCTGATTTATCAGTATAATTTTTGTTCCCACCTCATCGGGGGCCTCATTTTTGGTGAAAGTTGCATTCAGAAACATAAATGCGCCATACATTATAAAACTGAAGACAAAAACATTGGCATTTTCCCAGAAAAAACTGCTGCCGCGCCAGTAAACAAGCGTCATGAATGTCGAGAAGTATAACCCTAAATAAAACCCTAACAGGCACCGCATAGTCCATACGGTTTGCCGATTCTGTTCAGCCTCTCGCCATCCACCCAAACGCTATAAGCCACAAGTATGGCGACAAAACCCAGAATGGGGATATGGTGTTTATAAGGTTGATTGTGTCTGTCTATCAAAGCGGCTTTTTCCAGCTAGGCCCTTTTTTATCTAGAGGATACACTTTGCAATCTCAAGTAGATATTCGACATGTAGAGGCGGGGTTTTCTATGTTTATACCCAGCCAAGTGCTATGGGGAATGTACTGATGGTCGGAGGTAGCCCCACCCTACGGGGAGAATTGCGCTGTTGAAATAATGATGAGCAGCAGGGCCAGCCCGATGAAGCGCGGGAAATTATCCCATAGCGGGTTGCCCTTGCTCACGCGGGGATAGCGGGGCAGGAAAAAACCGAGCAGGATGAGGTAGAAAAACAGTTTTTCAGTTGTCAGCGCGCCGGTCAGTCCGCCATAGGCCAGCAGATAAATGCCAGCGAGGCTGATGAAGGGCCAGGCATAATGGGTGATGCGGCCATAGCGCCATGGCTTTTCGGTTTGAAAATGATGGGCATAGCGATAATCCTTGCCCTCAAAAAGCAGCGCCAGCATCAGCCCGTATATCAGCGCGCCAAGGATAATGCCGGGCAGCAGGGTGAGATGACCTTCCAGCCCGCGCCAGGTAAAAAGCATCATGAAAGTGCCGAAATAGAGCGCCAGATAATAGGCAGAAAGCCAGCGCGCCGGGTTGGAGAGCCGCTTCTCGCCGCGCCCGATAGCTGCTCCGGCCAGCACATCGTTTGATAGCAGATAAAGCGCGGCGGCAAAGCCCATGCGCATCCAGATATCGGGGGCGGACCAGATAAAATAAGACGCCCCCACCAGCAGGGCGAGGCCGAGCGCGGTGAAAAGCGTAATAAAATGCTGGTGGATTTTCATGTCAGAATAACTCCCAGTTAAAAGGCGAGGAAACCGCAAGCATATGTTGGCCAAATAAACACAAATTTAAAGAAAATAGCAACAGAGTGGTACGCCCTAGGGGAATCGAACCCCTCTTTTCAGGTTGAAAACCTGACGTCCTAACCGATAGACGAAGGGCGCATTGCTCTGTTGTGGGGGCTTTTTAGGGGGCAAAGGGGTTGGGCGCAAGAGGAAATTTTGCCATTTGGCACAAAATTTTTAGCCGAGGATCAGGCGGGCGGCCGCGGTCAATACCGCAAGGCGGATCAGGGTTTTGAACCATTTCAGGTTGATATATCCCAGTAGCAGTTTTCCGAGATAGGCCCCGACAAGAATAACCGGAAGGTAGTAGAGATTGAGCGTCAGCGAGGCCTCGGTGGTGATGCCAAGCGCGATGGCAAAAGGCAGCTTGGCCAGATTGATCAGCAGAAAAAACCAGCTCCGCGTGCCGACAAAGGCCTCTTTGCTCAAGCGCATCTGGAGCAGGTAAATGCCAAAAATCGGGCCGGCGGCATTGGCGATCATCGAAGCGCCACCGGCCAGTGCGCCGATCACCGCTGTCAGTAATCGCCCGCGCACCAGCTGGCGCAGCCCCTCGCTGACCAGCAGATCAAACGCCAGCATCGCCAGTATCACCCAGCCGATCAGTTTGCCAAAATCATAGCCCGAAGTGTTGGCTAAAAACCACCATGCCAGCGCCACCCCCACAAGGGTTGCGGGAAACAGGCGCAGCAATATGCGCCAGTCGCACGCGCGGCGATAATAGATCACCGCCATGATATCCGCCGCTATCAGCATGGGCAGCAGCACGCCCGGCGAGGCAGGGCCGGGAATCGCCAGTGCCATCAGCAGCACCGCCAATATGCCTACTCCGCCTACCGAGGTTTTGGTGAAGCCAACCAGAAACGCGGCCACGCCGATAAGAAAATAGGCGGACGGCTCCAATTAAAGCGCCAGATGCTCATGCATGGCGCGCATTGCCAGCGGGTAGCCGGAGGCGCCGAGGCCGCAGATCATGGCAAAAGCGACTTTGGAGATATAGGAATGGTGGCGAAATCTCTCACGCTGGTGGATATTGCTCAGGTGTAGCTCCAGCACCGGCTTGTTGGCCGAGGTAATGGCATCCATGATTGCGATAGAGGTATGGGTGTAGGCTCCGGCATTGAGGATGATCCCTTGGGCCTTGGTGGCGTGGATCAGGTCGATCAGTGTGCCTTCATGGTTGCTTTGCTCGAACTCGTAGGTAGCCCCGAGCTTGCCGGCCTCGGCCGCGCACATACCTTCGATATCCTTGAGGGTGACGGTGCCATAGGTCTCGGGCTGGCGGGTGCCGAGCAGGTTGAGGTTAGGGCCATTGAGAATGAGGATATGGGTCATGAAAAACTCCTTTTGGCCAGCTTACTCTGCCTTGGCGGCGTCTTCCAGTTGCAATTTGGCTTTGCGGCGGCCACCCCATTCGTCGATCTCCAGTCGCCCGACAAAGTGGAAAACCTGCCCCGCGTGGTTAAGCAACGCTTGGCCGAGCGGGGTCTCGAAAGCGCGAAAGGCGATGACATCAAGCGGGCCGGAGCCGTTATCTATTGTCAGGCGCAGGTGGCTTTCGCCGGCGGGTTTGGCAAAGCGGATGCGTGCGGAAAGAATAGCAAAGCGCGGGGCAGGGGCGCCGGCGCCAAACGGGCCGGCAGCTTCTATCTGCTCGATCAGGGCGGGGGTGGCGGCACCTGTGCCAAGCGCGGCGGTTATTTTCAGATCGCGGGGGCCGATTTCTCCGGCGCCTTGTTTGGCGAGCTTTTCAGCAAGCGCGGCCATGGCCTTTTTAATTCCGGCTTCCGGAACGCTCAGCCCTGCTGCCATTTTGTGGCCGCCGCCCTTGGTTATTTTTTCCTCGCGGGCCAGTGCGGCTATGGCAACACCAAGATCAATGCCCGAAACCGAGCGGCCCGATCCATGGCCTAGCCCCTCGTCATTGATCCCGATCACAACAGCGGGGCGGTTGTATTTTTCCTTCAGGCGCGAGGCAACAATGCCAACCACGCCCGGATGCCAGCCCTTGCCCGCAGCCCAGACCAGCGGCCCTTCCAGCGAACGGGTTTCGGCTTGTGCTTCGGCGGCAACCTGCACGGCGCTCTCTATTTCGCGGCGCTCTTTGTTTAGGGCATCTAGCCGCTCGGCCAGCGCTTGCGCCTCGCTGGTATCGGTGGTGGTGAGCAGGCGGGTGCCAAGGTCGGCCTTGCCGATGCGGCCGCCGGCATTGATGCGCGGGCCAAGTAAATAACCCAGATGATAGGCTTTGGGGGCGGAAGCCATGGCAGCAACATCGCTCAGCGCCACCAGACCGGGGCGGTTGCGTGCGGCCATCACCTTTAGCCCCTGACGGACCAGCGCGCGGTTAAACCCTGTGAGCGGCGCAACATCGGCAACCGTGCCGAGCGCCACCAGATCAAGCATATCCATCAGCGGCGGGGCTTTTATGCCGGCCTCGCGGTAGTGGCGATTGACTGCAACCAGCGTAAGAAAAACCACACCGGCGGCGCAGAGATAGGTATATTCGCTTTCTTCGTCTTGCCGGTTGGGGTTGACCACGGCCAGCGCGGGGGGGAGGGTCTCGCCACCGAGGTGGTGATCAAGCACAATGACATCGGCACCGGCCTCTACGGCGACCTTTATCGGGGCGTGGGCCACGGTGCCGCAGTCGACACAAATAATCAGGCTGTGCTCTTGAGCCAGGGCTTTCATGGCCGGCTCGTTGGGACCGTAACCTTCTTTTAAGCGATCGGGAATATAGAGGGTGGCGCTATGGCCCAACTCCTTAAACCAGCCCAGAAGTTGCGCCGCCGAGGTAGCACCATCGACATCATAATCTGCAAAAATAGCAATATGTTCATTACCTTGCAGGGCTTTGAAGATGCGTGCGGCGGCCTTGTCCATATCTTTTAGGAGTGAGGGGTCGGGCATCAGGGCGCGCAGGCTGGGCGACAAAAAATCATCCACCTCGGAGGGCTGCACTCCCCGGCTGGCAAGGATGAGAGACAATACATCGGGCAGGGTTGTCGCCTGGGAAAGTGCTTCGGCCTGTCGCTCTGTTTCGGGGGGCGGGCCAAGCCAGCGCCGCCCTGTTAGCGAGGTCTCGATCCCGAGATAGGCGCTCATTCTTCAGGCTGCTCGGGGGGCAGGGCGCGCAGGCGCTGCAATACGCGAAAAATGATCCACCAGCCAAGTGCGGAAATCCCGACCCAGATCAGGGCGAAGGACCATTTGAATAGAGGGTCAGGACTGAACTGGTTGGTAATAAACAGAAGAATACTGATCCCCCAGCCTAGCAGCCAGAGTTTGAGAAAGGCGCGCAAGATGCGATACGGGCGTGTTGGCTCGGGAGATTTAGTCATTATTGGTTGCGCTGACGGTAAAACAGGCGGCGCACCGAGCCGGTTTTGGAGCGCATCAGGATGGTTTCGGTTTCGAGGTAGCCATTGACCCGGCGGGCGCCGGAGACGATAGAGCCGTCGGTCACGCCGGTAGCGGCAAAAATAACATCATCCATGACAAGATCATCGAGCGCGTAGATGCGGTCAAAATCCTCGACACCGGTTTTGCGGGCGCGGGCGCGCTCGACATCGTTGCGGAAAATAAGCTGGCCATACATTTGGCCACCCATACATTTGAGCGCGGCGGCTGCCAGCACCCCTTCAGGTGCACCACCGCTGCCCATATACATATCAATGCCGGTTTTTTCGACCTCGGCACAATGGATGATACCGGCAACATCACCGTCAGTGATCAGGCTGATACGAGCGCCGGTTTCGCGCAATTCACGGATCATGGCCTCGTGGCGCGGGCGCTCCAGCACACAGACCATAATGTCTGACGGCTCGACCCCCTTGGCTGTGGCCAGTGCATGCACCCGCTCGGAAGGGGACATGGAAAGCGTAACAATATCAACCGGATATCCCGGGCCAATGGCCAGCTTTTCCATATAGGTATCGGGCGCATAAAGCATGGAGCCTTTTGGCCCCATGGCGATAACCGCCAATGAATTGGGCATATCTTTGGCGCAAAGGGTGGTGCCTTCCAAAGGGTCGAGCGCGATATCGACCTCGGGACCATTGCCGTTGCCGACTTCCTCACCGATATAGAGCATCGGTGCTTCGTCGCGCTCGCCCTCGCCAATAACGATGCGGCCACGAATATCGAGCTTGTTGAGCTGGGTGCGCATAGCATCGACCGCAGCCTGATCGGCGGCCTTTTCATCACCTGCCCCGACCAGTTTGGCGGCGGCAATGGCCGCTTGTTCGGATACACGGGCGAGGCCGAGCGAAAGCATCCGGTCGGAGTAGAGGGTGTCGTCGGTCATATCGGGCCTTTCCAGCGGTTATTTGGGCTGGATAGAGAATCCCGACCCGTCGATGGTGAAGATATATACCACCGTGGCGTCAGAGCCAGCGGTTTTTTGACAGGTGATTTCAAGCACGTCTTCGTTGTCGGTGGTTTGGGCTTCAAGAACCTTCTCGCAGTCATACCCGTTCATGGTGATGCCGAGCTTTGCCATTTCGTAATTGTCAGAGTCACTCTGGGCGGCGGCGGTGCTGGCAAGCAGCACAAAAGCAATAGCAGGAACAAATTTCATGGATAAATCCTTAATACCGGGTTGTTTCTGCCACTCTTTCTATAAGCTCTCGATGCGCAACGCTACCGGTTCGGCATTCGAGGCTGATAATGCGCAAATCTCCGCCAATGCCTGATCGAGCGGTTGGCGCGGGGTAGCATGGGTGACAATCACCAAGGGGGCGGTTTTTCCGTCATGGCCGTATTGGTGCATGCGATTGATAGAAACATTATGCGCGCCCAGTATGCTGGCGAGCTTGGCAAGGGTGCCGGGCGCGTCTGTCAGGCTGAAACGCAGGTAATAGGCGGCGTCGGAGCCTTTGGAGGAGGTGTTCGGTTTTGTCAGCCCTTTGGCCGGCTGCCCGAAAGCGGGGATGATCAGGCCACGGGCGATATCCATGATATCACCCAAAATAGCGCTGGCCGTTGGCCCTTCGCCCGCGCCGGGGCCTTGGTATACGGTTTGACCAATAAAATCGCCATCAACTACCACCATATTATTAACGCCTTCAAGCTGGCCGAGCGGCGAGGCTGTGGGCACAAGGCAGGGCTGCATGCGCTGCTCGATACCGTCACTGTTTTGCTGGGCAACGCCGAGCAGCTTGATCTTGTAGCCCATATCGGCGGCGTTTTTTATATCTTGCAGGGTGATGCGCTCGATGCCTTCGATTTCAACATGATCAAAGGCCACGCGGGTGCCAAAAGCGGTGGCGGCCAGCAGGCTGAGCTTGTGGGCGGCATCAATACCGCCGACATCGACGGTCGGGTCGGCCTCGGCATAGCCAAGGGCCTGTGCCTCTTTGAGCACCTCGCCATAGCTCTCGCCGGTGGCTTCCATTTTGGTGAGGATATAATTGCAGGTGCCGTTCATCACGCCCATGACGCGCGAAATACCATTGCCCGCCAAGCCTTCGGTGAGCGCCTTTACAATCGGAATGCCGCCCGCAACGGCGGCCTCGAAACGCAGCGCTGCGCCGGTGGTCTCGGCCTGCTCGGCCATGGCCTGTCCATGCAGCGCCAGCATCGCTTTATTGGCGGTGACAACGTGCTTTCCGGCAGCCAGTGCCGCCTCGACGCAGGCTTTGGCAGGACCGTCTTCACCGCCCATAACCTCGACCAGCAGGTCAACATCGGCGCGTTTGGCCAGTGCAACCGGATCGTCTTCCCAATCAAAGGCGCCAAGATCGATGCCACGATCCTTGCCCCTTGAGCGCGCCGAAACCGCAACAATCTCTAGTGGGCGGCCGGCACGGCGTGTCAGCAGATCACCATGGGTCTGCACCATTTTCACCACCCCGGCACCAACGGTGCCAAGGCCTGCGATTGCTATTCTGAGAGGTTGGCTCATTGGTTTTCCTATGCGTCCGGCTCTAAAAATCCCCAGCCGTCGGGGGCGAAGCCCCTTGGCTGGGCCAGCTTGGTGCAGCGCTCTTCGTGCAGCCAGATATCTTCGGCGGTCAGTTTTGTTTCTACCGTGACCAGCACAGCCTCGCGCTCTGTGCCATCTGTTGTATTTTCGCTTTCTGTGACCGCGCTGTAACCAAAGGTTTTGAGGGCTTTGAGAAAAGCAGGCTGGTCGGCCTCGGCTTCGGGGATGAAAAACAGCTCCAGCGCGATGGGGGCGTTTTGGGTCACCTTGCCTTCTTTCAAAAACTCGGCCACCGAATAAAAGGTGGCGGCCTGACGGTCAAATTCCTGCTCTGCGCTCAAGATTGCTCTCCTAAATTATATTGGCCACTTATAAGGGCAGGACTGCACCATGAAAAGCGCCAATTATTGCTCCGCCACGCGCCGCAGGGCTGCCCGCATGGCGCGTGCTCGGGCGCTTGAAAGCACCGGACCGCGCAGGCTGGCTGCCTTTTGGCGCAGGGCTATTACCTGTTCGGCCAGCGAACGCTGGTCTTTTGGGGCGAGCAGTGGCGAGAGCTGTGCAAAATTACCCAACGGCACCAGCGCAGGCCAGGAAAGACCACCCACTTGCTCGGGAATAGTGGACTGAAAATCGCGCAGATCATCGTTGACCGAGCAGCCCGAAACCGCCAGCCCTGCTATGAGGGTAATTGTTTTTATCCCGTGCACCCGAAGTTTACCCTTGAAAAAGTTGTGATTGCGTTTTCAAATGTAACTTGTCGGCCTGTCCGGCGCAAGCGCTCACGGAGACCCATTGGCATGACCGATACCCCGAAAGATATTGAGGATTTGGCTGAAAAGAGCGTGGCGACGGCGCAGAATTTTGCCCGTATCTCCGAGCTTTCGGTGCAAATATGGCAAGCGGCACTGGCCGGACAGGATAAGTCTGCCTCGCCTGGCCGCGCTATCGAGGAGATAAACAAGACGCTGTGGGATACCCCCGAGGCACTGATGCGGGCTTCCACTGATTTCTGGCTTGGCCAGCAGGGGCTTTGGCTTGAAACCATGCGCCGCTGGACCGGCGACACCCCGCCTCCGCCCGACCTGCGCGGCGGCAAGCGCTTTGCCCATAAGGGCTGGTCCGAAAATGCGCTGTTTGATTATATCAAGCAGGCCTATCTTTTTACTTCGGAATGGATGCACAAAGAGGTCGCGGAGGCTGACGGGCTATCGGACAGCGAGCGCCGCAAGCTTGATTTTTATATCCGCAGCTATGTGGATGCTATCCACCCCGCCAACTTTTTTGCGCTCAACCCCGAAGTGCTGGAGGCCACCGCAGAGCAAAACGGCGAAAACCTCGTGCGCGGGCTTAAAATGCTGCTGGAGGATATCGAGCGCGGCAAGGGCCAGCTGTTGATCCGCCAGACCGATATGGAGGCTTTTGAAGTTGGTCGCGATATGGCGATCACTCCCGGCAAGGTGATCTGGCAAAACAATGTACTCCAGCTGATCCAATATGCGCCGGACACTGACAAAACATATACCAGACCGCTGCTCTTTGTGCCGCCATGGATCAACAAATATTATATTCTCGACCTTAACCACAAAAAATCACTGATGAAATATCTGGTCGGGCAGGGGTATTCGGTATTTATTATTTCGTGGGTCAACCCCACCGAAGCCCAGCGCGATGAAACATGGGACAGCTATTCGGCTGCTGTGCTTGAGGCTGTTGATGCAGTGCTGGAGGCAACCGGTGAAAAGAGCCTGAATATCGGCGGCTATTGTGTGGGCGGTACGCTGCTCGGCCCGCTTTTGGCGTATCTGGGTAAGGCGGGCGACAAGCGTGTGGCCTCGGCAACCCTGTTTACCACCCAGCTCGAATTTACGGATGCGGGCGAGTTGCAGATATTTGCCGACGAGGAAACACTGGGTGAGCTGGAAGCCAAGATGCCGGACGGCTATCTGCCAGCCCAAACCATGGCCAGCGCTTTCAATATGCTGCGCGCCAATGATCTTATCTGGTCTTATGTGGTTAATAATTACCTGCTTGGAAAAGAGCCGTTTCCGTTTGACCTGCTTTACTGGAATGCGGACAGCACGGGCATGCCTGCGCGGCTGCACCTGTATTATTTGCGCCGGTTTTATATGGAAAATGCCTTTTCGGAGGGGGATTTCGAGCTGTTTAACGAGGCGGTCTCGCCGCTGGATGTGGCTGTGCCGATATATCATGTGGCAACAAAGGAAGATCATATAGCGCCGGCGACCTCTGTTTATCGCGGGGCGCTGATGATGAAAAACGCCACCACGCGCTTTGTGCTTGCCGGCTCGGGGCATATTGCCGGGGTGATCAACCCGCCCGCTGCCGGAAAATACCAGTATTGGGCGGGGGAACTGGCGCCGCACGCCACATTGGAGGCGTGGCTGGGCGAGGCAAAAGAGCAACCCGGCAGCTGGTGGAATGACTGGGATGGCTGGTTGCAAAAACACAGCGGCAAATTATGCGCTGCCCGCGCACCAAAGGATGGGCTGGAAGATGCGCCGGGCAGTTATGTGCTGGACAGGTTTGATTTGCGCTGACGGTTTTTCTTGCTATTTGAACAAATGTTCAGTTAGTTTGAGAAAAAACGGACGTTTTATGGCACGAAAATCAGGATCAGACGGTAAAAAAACTGCTCAAGTACTGCGCGCGGCGGCGACGCGTCTTTTTGCCCAATATGGCTATGCGGCTGTTTCGATGCGCCAGATTGCCGCCGAAGTCGGGGTGCAGGCGGGGGCGCTTTATCTTTATACGCCTGATAAACAGACCCTGCTTTTCCAGATCATGGACCGGCATATGGATGACTTGCTGACCGCGTGGCAGGGCGAGAGCGCGGATAGCCCGGCTGACCCGATGGCGCGGCTGGAGCAGTTCGTGCGCTTTCATATCCGGTTTCATTTGCAGCGGGTGGACGGGGTTTTTATTGCCTATATGGAGCTGCGCAACCTCTCGAAGGAGAATTTTGCGGTGATCGAGGCCAAGCGGCGGCAATACGAGCGACTGCTGGAAGCGATTTTGCAGGATGGCAGCGCGGCGGGGCGATTCGAGCTTTGTGACAGCAAGCTTTCCAGCTACGCAATTATTGCCATGCTGACAGGGGTCACGACATGGTATCGCGATGACGGGCGGCTTTCGGTTGAAAAGATCGAGGAAATATATCTGTGTATGGTACGCGGACTGGTGATGCAGGGCAGCGCTAAAACCGGAAGCTGACTCCGGGTTTGATATAGGGCAGGGGCCCGGGTATCCCAACCCGGTATTGCTATTGGTCAGCTTGGCATCCAGCTTCGTTTGTGTGATTTGGCCGCACGGGATAAAACGAGCTTTATTTTGCGCCTTTAAATACGATTTATCCCAAATATCTGCCAAGCGTAAACGCGGGGTTAAGCCGCGGCAGCGTTTGGCGCAAAAATATGGCGCAGCAGGGCGGGGCTGATAAAGCTATGGTCGCAGGTGTTGCCTTTGAGCAGGGTAAAGCCCTCGGCAGGCTGGCCAAGGTCGCTCAAGACCAGTGTTGCCGGGATAAACGCGCTGGACGCGGTATAAAGGCTGGGGGTGGCGATGGCTTGAAGGCCGCAACTGGCGGCGGCGGTGATGCCCTCGTCGCTGTCGTCAATGGCGATGGCGCGCGGCCCTTCTATGCCCAACTCGTCAAGCACGGCGCGGTAAAGCTGTCGCTCGCAGGCAGGGGGCGTGGTGATATCGGCGGTTTTGAGCGCGCTAAACCAGCCAAGCGCATGAAAGCCGAGGGTGGCGGTGAGCAGGGCCTCTGTTTCAACGCGGCTGCTGGTCGAAACGATGGCGAGAGAAAGCCCTTCATGGCGGGCCTCCTGCATCAAGCGAGCCACGCCGGGGCGCAGGCGAATGCTCCCTTCGCGCAGGGATTTGGTGAAGATATGCGCTTTGCGCGCGGCTATTTTGGCCAGCATCGCCATGTCGGGTGCGGGGGCATGGCCTGTGCGCTCCAGTGCCATGGCAAAAAGTTGCAATTTGGGGAGAGTAAACTCGACCGGCATCAGCTGGGAGAAAATCTCGCGATCCCAATGCCAGCCCATCCCGTGCTCGCTAAAGGCGCGGTTGAACGCTGCGCGGTGGAGGTCGGCGGTCTCTGCCACCGTTCCATCCACATCGAATATAAGTGCCTGTATGTCCATTTTCAGGTGCCTCCGGTTAACCCCGTGCTCTCTTTTCGTATTTAAGGTATCGCTTAGAAAGGTTACCGGATTGTTACCGAAATGCATAAATATCGCCTAAAAACGGTGGCGACCCACAAAATGTAGTATTTTACAGTTTTGGGTACATAGGGAATTTGGCACAAAGATCGGCCACTCTGGCGGCCACGGCAGCCTCGATATCGCTGTTTCCCCCGGCACCATTGGCGGCGAGGCCATCAACCACTTCGATGATCATTTCACCGATTTGCGTAAACTCGACCAACCCGAAACCGCGCGTGGTGCCGGCGGGGGAGCCAAGGCGAACCCCCGAGGTAACCATCGGCTTTTCGGGGTCAAACGGGATGCCGTTTTTGTTGCAGGTAATACCGGCGCGGCCCAATGCCTCCTCTGTGGCGTTGCCTTTTACGCCTTTGGGGCGCAAATCCACCAGCATCAGGTGGGTGTCGGTGCCACCCGATACGATATCCAGCCCGCCCTTGATCAGGGTGTCGGCCAGCACTTGGGCATTGGCGATCACGGCTTTTTGGTAATCCTTGAAATCGGGGCGCAACGCCTCGCCAAAGGCAACGGCCTTGGCGGCAATTACATGCATCAGCGGGCCGCCCTGAATGCCGGGGAAGATGGCGGAATTGACCTTTTTGATGATGGTGGCGTCGTTCGTCAAAATCATCCCGCCACGCGGGCCGCGCAGGGTTTTGTGGGTGGTCGTGGTGACCACATCGGCGTGCGGAAACGGCGAGGGGTGCTCACCCGCCGCCACCAGCCCGGCAAAATGCGCCATATCGACCATCAGGATCGCCCCGACCTCGTCCGCCACGGCGCGGAATTTGGCGAAATCTATCTGGCGCGGAATGGCCGAGCCTCCAGCGATGATCAGGGCCGGTTTATGCTCCAGCGCCAAGGCGCGCATTTCGTCATAATCCAGCAGGTTATCTTGGCGGCGCACCCCGTATTGCACGGCGTTGAACCATTTGCCGGACTGGTTTGGCTTGGCCCCGTGGGTGAGGTGGCCGCCTGAAGCGAGGTTCATGCCCAGAATGGTATCGCCGGGCTTGATCAGCGCCATGAAAACGCCTTGGTTGGCCTGCGAGCCGGAATGGGGCTGCACGTTGATATATTCACAGCCGAAAAGCTCTTTGGCGCGGTCAATGGCGAGGGTTTCGGCGACATCGACATATTCGCAGCCACCATAATAGCGCCGCCCGGGGTAGCCTTCGGCGTATTTGTTGGTCATCACGCTGCCCTGGGCTTCCATCACGGCGGCAGATACGATATTTTCACTGGCGATCAGCTCGATCTCGGCGCGCTGGCGCCCCAGCTCTCCGGTGATCGCGGCCTTGATGGCAGGGTCACGGGTGGAAAGGCTCTCGGTGAAGAATCCGGCATCGGTGGTCATAGCGCGCTCCTTGGTTGGATTTTCTTCCTATAGGGGGGATTCGCCCTTTGGCACAACCAAAATCACCGGCGCGTGGCGCTTTGTCCGCTATTATGGGCTGTCTGTTGGCTATTTGTAGGAATGTCCGCTTGTAAACCGGTGCTATCATTGTAAATATAGCCCAAACTTGGGGACGTCTATGGCATTTGAAAAAATACATTTTTCCGCCAATGATACCGAAAAGGCGCAGGCTGCCATGCGGCGCCTTGTACATGTCTATGGGCAAAGTCGCGTAGAGGTTGCCGATGTCATCGTGCCGCTTGGCGGTGACGGATTTATGCTCTCGACCCTGCATGCGGCGCAAAGCCTTAGCGTGCCGGTTTATGGCATGCATCAGGGCACGGTCGGTTTTTTGATGAATGATTACAACGAGGATAACCTGCCAAAGCGCATTGCGGCTGCCGAGCGGGCCGAGATCCACCCTTTGAAAATGCGCACCACCTGCCAAGATGGCTCGGAGGCGGAGGCGCTGGCGATCAACGAGGTTTCGCTTTTGCGCTCCGGCCCGCAAGCGGCGAAGCTGCGGATATCGATTAACGGGCAGGTGCGGATGGAAAGCCTTGTTTGTGACGGTGCGCTGGTTTCGACCCCGGCTGGCTCGACGGCGTATAACTATTCGGCCCACGGACCTATTTTGCCGATTGATGCCAATATCCTGGCGCTGACAGCCGTGGCGGCCTTTCGGCCCCGGCGCTGGCGCGGGGCGCTTTTGCCGATGGATGCGGATATCAGCATCGAGGTGCTGGAGCCAAAGAAACGCCCGGTTTCGGCGGTGGCGGACTCGGCTGATGTGCGCCATGTGGTGCGCGTGGATATTTCGATCGAGCGCAAGATAACCCATGTGCTGTTGTTTGACCTCGGCCACGGGCTGGAAGAGCGTTTGCTCAACGAACAATTCCAATAGGAGATACATGTGGAACTGAGCCGGAAAAAACAAACAATGTGGTGGGGGGGCGCCGCGCTGCTGCTGGTGCTGTTTTTCTGGGTACTCGGGGGGGCTTTATTGCCCTATATCGCGGGGGCCGCAATCGCGTATTTTCTGGACCCTCTGGCCGACAGGCTGGAGCGCATGGGGCTGTCGCGGGTGCTGGCGACGGTGGTGATATCATTGCTGACCGCGCTGATTTTTGTGCTGGCGCTGGTGATAATATTGCCACTGCTGATTGATCAGCTGGTCGGCTTGGCCAAGGCGGCGCCGGATTTTGTGGCGCAGTTGCAGCTATGGTTGGGCGAGCAGTTTCCGCAGATATTTGTCGAGGATTCGATGCTGCGCAATGGTTTGGTTTCGCTCCAGAATATGCTCAAGGATCAGGGGACAGCCATGGCAAATGCCGTGCTGAATTCCTCGCTGGCGGTATTTGATTTTCTGATTTTGCTGGTGGTCACGCCGGTGGTTTCGTTTTATCTGTTGCTGGATTGGGACCGGCTGGTGGCCAAGATTGATACATGGTTGCCACGCCAGCATGCGGATGTCATCCGCACATTGGCCCGTGATATAGACAAGGTGCTGGCGGGGTTTGTGCGCGGGCAGTTGATGGTCAGCACTATTTTGGGTAGTTTTTATGCGATTGCGCTGCTGCTGGTCGGCTTACCCTTCGGGGCGGTGATCGGGCTGATTGCAGGGGTGGTTTCGTTTATTCCGTTTGTCGGGTCGATTGTCGGGGGGGCGCTTTCGATCGGAGTAGCGCTGTTTCACTTCTGGGATCAACCGGTGTGGATTGCGGTTGTCGCGGGGATATTCGTTTTTGGCCAGTTTGTGGAGGGCAATTTTTTGACCCCGAAGCTGGTGGGCGGTTCTGTCGGGTTGCACCCGGTATGGCTGATGTTTTCGCTATCGGCCTTCGGGGCGCTGCTTGGTTTTACCGGGCTGCTGATCGCGGTGCCGGTTGCGGCCAGCATCGGGGTTTTCGGGCGGTTTCTGGTGGGCCGCTACCTTGAGGGGCCGCTCTATCTTGGCCAGCAAGACAAGGATGGAGAATGAGTCGGGAAACCCAGTTGGTAATGGACTATCCGGCGCGGCGGGCGCTTGGCCGGGCTGACTTTTTTGTAGCACCGTGCAACCGGTTGGCGGTGGCGCAGCTTGAAGGCTGGAGCCGCTGGCCCGAGGGGCGGCTGATGCTGGTCGGGCCTCGGGGCAGTGGCAAAACCCACCTTGCCCATGTGTGGGCGGCGCTGAGCGGGGCGCGGATATTGCCGGCAGCCACGCTTCAGCCCGAGGATGCAGCCGAGGTGCTGGTGGTCGAGGATATCGAGAAAATCGGTAAAAACGAAGCGGCGCTGTTTCATGTCTATAATACGATGGCGGCCATGGGCGGGGCTTTGTTGATGACAAGCAATGCCGCGCCGGCGCGGCGGGATATCGCGCTGCCGGATCTACGCTCGCGGCTGCAATCGGTACCGCTTGTGGCGCTCGAAAGCCCGGATGACAGGCTGCTGTCGATGATTATGGCAAAGCTGTTTGACGACCGGCAGTTACGGGTGTCGCAAAAATTGCTGGATTATCTGCTCAAGCGGGTTGGCCGCTCTTATCAGGCGGTAAACGCGCTGGTAACCGGGCTGGACAAAGCCGCGCTCGAGGCCCAGAAACCGCTCTCGATTCCCTTTGCTGCCGCATATCTGAAAGAGACCGGAGATGGTTGAAGCGGACTTTTTAAAGAGAAAACTGCCCGCAGCGATGGACTATGCCGCCGAAGGGCCGGCGCGCTTTATCAACCGCGAGCTTTCATGGCTGGCCTTTAACTGGCGGGTGCTGGAAGAGGCGGCCAACCCTGAAGTGCCGCTGCTGGAGAGGCTGCGCTTTCTGGTGATATCAGCCACCAATCTGGACGAATTCATTACCGTGCGGGTGGCTGGCTTGCGCGAGATGTGCCGCGAGGGGATCGGGAAGGTCTCCGCTGACGGGCTGACCCCGCAGGCGCAGCTTGAAAAGATAAACGAAGATATGAAGGCCTTGATGGCACAGCAGCGCAAGACATGGCTGGCCTTGCTCGGAGCGCTGGCAGATGAGAAAATCAATATTCTGGAAGCGGCGGATGTGCGCGAGGCGGATATGGACGATCTGGCCCGCACCTTCATCGAACAGGTATTTCCGGTGCTGACCCCGATTGCGCTCGACCCTGCGCACCCGTTTCCCTTTATCGGCTCGGGTGGTTTTGCGCTGGCGCTACAGCTTAAGCGGCGGGGCGAAAATGGCAAGCTGACCGCGCTATTGCCGGTGCCACCACAGCTGCCACGGTTTTTTCCGCTGGCGGACGGGCCTGCGGGGGAAAAGCGGTTTTTGCCGCTGGAGGCTTTGTTGAAGATGTTTATCGGCGAGCTTTTTCCTGGCTACAAGCTGCAAGGGCATTGCGCGTTTCGGGTGCTGCGCGACAGTGATCTCGAGGTCGAGGACGAGGCTGAAGACCTGGTGCGGGAGTTTGAGACCGCGCTGAAGCGGCGCAAACGGGGCAAGGTGATCCGGATGAATATCTCGGCTGGCGCGCCGCCGGAATTGCGCAAAACCATATTGCACGAGACCGGTATCATGCCTGACGAGGTGATCGAGTCTGAAGGGTTGATTGGTTATGGGGATCTCGCGGAGCTTATCCTGCCTTCGCGCCCGGAGCTGCTCTGGCCACAATTCACGCCGCGAGTGCCCGAGCGGGTGCTGGATAACGGCGGCGATATTTTTGCGGCGATACGCCAAAAGGACATGCTGCTGCACCACCCCTACGAGACCTTTAACACCGTTGTCGAGTTTCTTGAGCAGGCAGCGCGTGATCGCAATGTTATTGCCATCAAGCAAACGCTTTATCGCACCAGCCGCGACAGCCCGATTGTGGCGGCGCTGTGCGAGGCGGCTGAATCGGGCAAATCCGTGACGGCGGTGGTCGAGCTGAAGGCGCGCTTTGACGAGGCGGCCAATATCCGGCTTTCGCGCACGCTGGAGCGGGCAGGGGCGACGGTGGTTTACGGATTTATTGACTGGAAAACCCATGCCAAGATATCAACCGTGGTGCGCCGTGAGGGAGACAAACTGGCGACCTACACCCATTTCGGCACCGGAAACTACCATCCGGTGACCGCAAATTTTTATACCGACCTTTCGCTTTTCACCTGCGACAAGGTGCTGGGGCGCGATGCCACCAAGGTGTTTAACTATGTGTCAGGCTATGCGCCTCCGGATAATCTCGAGGCTTTGTCTATCGCGCCGATCACGCTGAAAACCACAATTCTGGAGGGGATCGAGGGCGAGATAGCCCATGCCAAAGCCGGACGAAAGGCCGCGATCTGGGCCAAGATGAATGCACTGATCGAGCCGGAGGTGATAGATGCGCTCTACCGTGCCTCGCAGGCGGGGGTGCGGGTGGATCTGGTGGTGCGGGGGATATGCGGGCTGCGGCCGGGGGTGGTGGGCTTGTCGGAAAACATCAGGGTAAAGTCGGTGATCGGGCGGTTTCTGGAGCATTCGCGCATTGTGTGTTTTGGTGCGGGGCGCGGCCTGCCAAGCGCCAAGGCCAAGGTATATATTTCCTCTGCCGACTGGATGGGCCGAAACCTGAAATGGCGGGTAGAAACACTGGTGCCGATCCATAATAAAACCGTGCATGCACAGATCATCCAGCAAATCATGGCCGCAAATATGGCCGATACCGCCCAGAGCTGGGTGCTGAAGGGCGATGGCCGCTATCAGCGCCACACCGGAGAAAACCTGTTTTCCTGCCATCGGTTCTTTATGGAAAACCCGTCACTTTCCGGGCGCGGCTCGGTGGGGGCCAAGGATGCGCCGAGGCTGACCCATGGCGACGACTAGGCAGCTTTGTGATCGGGTCGGGGTGATTGATGTAGGCTCGAACTCGGTGCGATTGGTGGTGTTTGACGGCGCGGCGCGCTCGCCAGCGTATTTTTTTAATGAAAAGGTCTTGTGCGGGCTGGGGCGCGGGCTGGCCGAGAGCGGGCGGCTTTCGCCTGAAGGGCGGGTGAGGGCGCACGCCGCGATCAAACGGTTTGCGCTGTTGCTCGAGCATATGGAGGTATCGCGCCTGGAAACCGTGGCCACGGCGGCGGTGCGCGAGGCCAGTGATGGCGCCGATTTTTGTGCCGGGGTATTGGCGGATACCGGTATTGCGCTACGGGTCGCCAGTGGCGAGGAGGAGGCGCGGCTTTCTGCACAAGGCGTGCTGCTGGGCTGGCCCGGGGCTGAAGGGGTGGTTTGTGATATCGGCGGCGCGTCGATGGAGCTGGCCCTGCTTGCTGGCGGGCAGGTAGGCACACGCACCAGCACCCCGCTCGGGCCGCTGAAGCTGGCCGGACGGCAGGGTGATCTCGCAGCCCATATAGATACGGTATTGGCCGAGGCCATGGAGCGGGCGGACATTCCACAAGGGGAAACGCTGTTTTTGGTTGGCGGTTCGTGGCGCGCACTTGCGCGGATAGATATGGCGCGGCGCAATTATCCGCTGCATGTGCTGCACGAATACGCCTTGACCAGCGTAGAAATGGGCGAGACGGCTGCGTGGGTTTCGCGCCAGTCTCCCGAAGTGCTTTCAGCGCTGGGTGAAACCTCGATGGCGCGGCTGCGGCTGGTGCCGCTGGCGGCGGAGGTTATGGGGGGGGTGTTGGCGCGTTTGCGCCCCTCGCGCATTGCCTTTTCCAGCTACGGTATTCGCGAGGGGCTGCTTTATGAGGCGATGCCATCTGCCATGCGGCAGCTTGATCCGATGATCGAGGCCTGCCGCTATATGGAGGTAAGCAATGCGCGTTTCCCCGGCTTTGGCGACGCGCTTTTCCGGTGGCTCAAGGGGCTGTTTGCTGGCGAGGATATGCGGCTGGTGCTGGCCGCTTGCCTGTTGCATGACACCACATGGCGCGCCCACCCCGATTATCGCGCCGATATGTGTTTCGAGACCGTGACCCGCGCCAATATGGGCGGGATCGACCATCAGGGGCGGCTGTTTCTGGCGTGGGCCATTCGTAGCCGCTATAAGGCCGGTGGTGCCGATGCGGGGGCCACGCTGGCGCTTTTGCCCGAGGCGCGGGCGAATGTGGCGCGCAGCCTCGGGCTGGCGATGCGGCTCGGGGCGATGATATCGGGGGCGCAAGCCGTGATGCTTGAAGACACGGAACTGACCCTTGAAAACGGTATATTGACGTTATCGCTCCCGGGGCGGTCGCGGGCCTTGATGGGCGAAGTGCTGGAAAAACGCTTTCAGGCGCTGGCGCGGGGGCTGGATGCCGAGCCATATTTGCAGCTGCAATAAAAGAAGCGGCACGCTTTCGCCTGCCGCCTCTATATTCTTCCCTGAGGCTTGAGCCAGCTTAGATGTGGTCAATAACCCGAGATTGACGGAACCATCCTAAGCGCGAGGCACTTGGCGATCACTCGATCAACCTTGAGTCTTGTTAGCGGAACACCGCCGATTCGGCAAAGGAAAACTGCGACAATATTGCAAGCCGCCGTTGCGCGTGGCGCGGGCATGGCCTAAACCGATAGAAATATTCGAACTGGAGTGTATGGATGCGCCTTTCCCGCTATTTTTTGCCTGTCCTCAAGGATAACCCTGCCGATGCGGCGATTGCGAGCCACCGTCTGATGCTGCGCGCCGGGATGATCCGGCAAAGCGCGGCCGGCATTTATAGCTGGCTGCCGCTGGGCTTCAAGGTGCTGCGCATGCTGGAAAACATCGTGCATGAGGAGCAGCAGCGCGCCGGGCATATTCCGATGCTGATGCCAACCTTGCAAACCGCTGACCTGTGGCGCGAATCTGGCCGCTATGAGGATTACGGCGAGGAAATGCTGCGCATAAAAGACCGCCACGGGCGGGATTTGCTTTATGGGCCAACCAACGAAGAGCTGATCACCGATATTTTCCGCAACTCGGTGAATTCCTACAAGGAATTGCCGCTGACGCTTTACCACATCCAGTGGAAATTCCGCGACGAGGTGCGCCCGCGCTTTGGCGTGATGCGGGGCCGCGAGTTTTTCATGAAAGACGGCTATAATTTTGACATCGACGAGGCCGCCGCCCTGCACGCCTATAACCGCCATTTGGTCAGCTATTTGCGCACCTATGAGCGCATGGGGTTGAAGGCAATTCCGATGCGCGCCGATACCGGCCCCATTGGCGGCGACCACTCCCACGAGTTTCTAGTGCTGGCCGAAACCGGCGAATCCGAGGTGTTTTATGATAGCGCGGTCAGTGAGCTTTCGCTCGGCGACAGGATGATTGATTTTGACAATGTTGAGCAATGTCAGGGCATTTTCGAGGAATTCACTACGCCTTATGCTCGCACTGACGAAACCCACGACGAGGCGCTATTTGCAAAGGTGCCAGCCGAGCATCAGCGCACAGCACGGGGTATTGAGGTCGGGCAGATCTTTTACTTTGGCACCAAATATTCCGAGAGCATGAATGCCAAGGTCAGTGGCCCGGATGGCAAGCCGGTGCCGGTGCATATGGGCAGCCACGGGATCGGGGTTTCGCGCCTCGTTGGCGCGCTGATCGAGGCCAATCACGACGAGCGCGGTATTATCTGGCCCGAAGCGGTGGCGCCTTTCAAGGTCGGGATTGTCAACCTCAAGCAGGGTGGTGAGGCAACCGATCCGGTTTGTGAGCAGCTTTATAAGGGGCTGAAGCTTGCCGGGCTGGAGCCGCTTTATGATGACCGCGATGCGCGCGCCGGAGCAAAGTTTGCCACCATGGACCTGATCGGTTGCCCGTGGCGCATTACCGTTGGCCCGCGGGGGTTGAAAAACGGCATGGTCGAGCTGACCAGCCGGCGGACGGGGGAGAGCGAAGAGCTGTCTCCTGCTGCAGCGCTGGACCGTTGCACCCAGATTTACAACGAGGTTTAAGCACTTGGATACGCGCCCTTTTTCAGCCTTTGAGTGGACCATCGCCTGGCGCTATCTGCGGGCGCGGCGCAAAGAGGGCGGGATATCGGTTATTGCATGGTATGCGCTGATCGGGGTGATGCTGGGCGTGGCAGCGCTGATTGTGGTACAGGCGGTGATGATCGGCTTTCGCGAGGAGTTTACGGACAGGATATTGGGGGTAAATGCCCATGTAACGATCTATTCGGCTGAATATGACACCCGCGCCTCCAAGAGCCGCAGCTTTGCCGATTACCGCGAGATCACGGCCGCTGTGGCCGCCGTGCCGGGGGTGACCCGCGCCGCACCTATTATCAAATCGCAGGTGATGGCGGCTGCCAACGGGCAGAATACCGGCGTGCAGATATACGGCGAATCGCTGGCGGACCTCAAGGATCTGCCGTTGATTGCCAACCCCGAGAGCTATTTTGGCGATATCGAGCAATACGAGGACGGGGTGGCCATCGGGTCGGGGATCGCGCGGGCGCTGAACCTGCGGGTTGGTGATTTCATCCAGCTTATTTCGCCAAACGGGGCGGTCACGCCTTTTGGCACCACGCCGCGCATCAATGATTACGAGGTGGTTTATATATTCAGGGTCGGGCGGGCGGATATCGACCGGGCGCGGATATATATGCCCTTTGCCGAGGCGCAGAGCTTTTTTAACCGCGAGGGGCTGGCGGACGAAATAGAGGTGTTTGTCGAGGATCCGCAAGCGGTGGACGAGCTGAGAGACGCGCTGCGCGAAGCCACCGGCGGCGCTCTGATCTGGACGTGGCGGGATGCCAACGGCGCCTTTTTGAGCGCGCTGGATACCGAACGGCGGGTGATGTTTATCATCCTTTCACTGGTGGTTTTAATCGCGGCAATGAATATCATCTCGGGCTTGGTGATGCTGGTTAAAAACAAGGGGCGGGATATCGGGATATTGCGTACCATGGGGCTGACGCAGGGGTCGATTATGCGGATATTCTTTATTTGCGGCTCGTTGATCGGCATAATAGGCACGCTGATGGGGTTGGCGCTCGGCACGTCCTTTGCCTATTATATCGCTGATTTACAGCGCTTTCTGGAGTGGGCTACAGGGGCGACCTTGTGGAACCCGGAGATCAAGTTTTTGAGCGAAATACCGGCACGGTTGCGGCTTGAGGATGTGGTGGCGACGGTGGTGCTGTCGCTCGGGCTGTCTTTGCTGATCACGATTTTTCCGGCGCGTAATGCCGCGCGGCTCTCGCCAGTGGAGGCTCTGCGGTATGAATAATCCAGTGCTGGAGTTGCGTGACCTCTCGAAGGTGTATTTCGAGGGTAAAAGCAATGAGATCAGGGTGCTGAATGGTGCATCTCTCACGCTGAAGGCGGGGGAGGTTGTCGGGTTGATCGCGCCTTCGGGGGCGGGGAAATCTACCTTGCTCCAGATTGCGGGGCTGTTGGATCCGCCCAGCTCTGGCGAGGTGCTGATCGCGGGGCGGGCCGTGGGGAAGGTGCGCGATAAGGAACGCACAAGGCTGCGCCGCGAGTCTATTGGTTTTATTTATCAATTTCATCATCTGTTGCCGGAGTTTTCGGCAGTCGAGAATATTTCTTTGCCCCAACGTGCCAATGGTGTGGAAAAGGGAGCGGCCGAGGCCCGCGCCAAGGCCTTGCTCGACAGGGTCGGGTTGGCGGCGCGCTATGAGCATCGTCCTGCCGAGCTTTCGGGCGGGGAGCAGCAGCGGGTGGCTTTTTGTCGGGCGCTGGCCAATGAACCGAAGATATTGCTTGCGGATGAGCCAACAGGAAACCTTGACCCCGAAACCTCTGAAACGGTGTTTTCTGTGTTGATGGAGCTGGTGCGGGAAACCGGGCTTTCGGCGCTGATTGCTACCCATAATCACGAGCTGGCAGCGCGGATGGACCGGGTGGTGCGGCTGGTGGCGGGTAAGGTGGAACGGGTGTAAAAGGGGCTGCCGCCCCTCTGGCTGCGCTATTCACCCTGCGAGTATTTTACAAAGAAGAGGCTTATTTGGCGCCGAGACCGTGTTTCATCAGGGTGTTGCGCAGGGGTTTGATGCTGTGCAGGGTTTTTAGGCCGGTGCGGCGCAGGTCTTTCAGGAAGGGGGCGCTGGCCATTGAAGCACGATTAAGCAGGTCTACGCCTGTTATGCGGGCCGCCATGTCTGGCCACCGGCGGCGGTGGTAGCTTTCCAACATTGCAGGCGAGCCGATATCCTGATTTTGGTGGCGGGCGGCGATTACCAGGGATTTCAGGGTTTTTAAATCCGCGAGGCTCATATTCAGGCCTTGGGCGCCAATCGGAGGGATGACATGGGCGGCTTCGGCCAGAAGCGCTGTGCGCGGGCCGTTTAGCCTTGCGGCCCGCTGGGCGATGATTGGCCAAATGGCGCGCTTGCCGATGATCTCGATGGAGCCGAGGGTATTGCAGGCGCGGGTGCTGAGGGCTTTGTTGAAATCGGTATCATTCATTTCAAACAGGGTGGCGGCGCGGGGGCCGCGCTCCATCCAGACGACAGCGGATTTATAGGGGTCTGTCAGGGGGACCAGCGTGAAGGGGCCGCCAGAGCGGTGGATTTCGGTGGAGATGTTCTGGTGTGGTTTTGTATGTGATACGTTGAAAACAATTGCTTTTTGGCCATATCGCCAGGTTTTTATCTTGATGCCGAGCGCCTCGCGGAGGGGCGAGTTGCGACCGTCAGCGGCGATGACGAGAGTTGCCGAGAGCTGCATTCCGCTTTCGAGTTGCACGAGAGCGCCGCTGCTGCGCGGGGTGACATGGGTGACCGAATCCGGCGTGATGAGACGGAAATTATCAAAGCGGGCGAGGAAATCCAGCATGATTTGGCGCAGCTTTGTATTGGGTAGATTGTAGCCAAAAGCCTTCAGCCCGATATCGGCAGCGAGAAAATCGGCCTGTTCGCGTATTGTTCCCGCTTCGCCACCTGCATCGAGTATGCGCATGATGGACAGGGGTGCGGCCTCTGGCTCCAGATGGGACCATAAGCCGATCTCGCCAAGCAGCTCGATTGAGGGGAGCAGGAAGGCGGTCGAGCGCAGATCGGCACCTTTTGTGGTGCTGTCGGTGATCGGGGGGACAGGGTCTACGCAGATGGTTTCAAAGCCGGCACTGGCGAAGGCACAGGCCGCAGAAAGGCCGGCGATGCCACCGCCGGCGATCAGGATATCACAGGGGAGGCGCATCACGCAGCTTTCGTAGAAAGGCCGGAAGATCGGCGGTGTGGTGGTGAATATGGGGCGCGGGAGCTGTAGGGCCGACGAGCACGGTTTTCAGGCCGAGGGCATGGGGTGTTTTGAGATTTCGCGGATCATCTTCGAACATCGCGGCGCGGGTGGGCGCCAGATCGGCCTTGGTAAAAACAGTATGAAAGGCCTCGGCTGCCGGCTTCGAGACAAAACCGGCGTCATCCACCCCGTAGATGGTATCAAAAACATTGTCGAGACCAAGGGCGGCGGTTACATTTTCGGCATAGGTGCGCGAGCCGTTGGTGAAGATAATTTTACGGCCGGGCAGGGCGGAGATCGCGGCGCGCAGGGCCGGATCGGGGGCCAGCACCGAAAAGTCTATTTGCTGGACTTCATCAAGATAGGCGACCGGATCGGTATTGTGGTGAAGCATCAGCCCCGCCAAGGTGGTGCCGTGGTTGCGCCAATAGGTGGCACGGCGGGTGGCGGCGGCTTTTTGGTCAAGGTCAAGCTCGCGCATCAGATAACGCTCCATATTCACCTCTAGCTGGCTGAAAAGCTGGCTGGTGGCTGGATAAAGCGTATGATCAAGGTCAAAGACCCAATCCTGAATGTGAGTGAAATCTTTTGCAGGCATGGCTATGGATAACCTTTGCGGGGTGCGCGCGCAACACCCATTGCATTTCGCGGGTTGGGCCGTATCCTTGTGGTGAAAACAGGAGAATTTGATGCAAAGACGGGTAGAGCAAAGCAAAGACGCCTACGGGCTGGTGCTTGAAGCGATTGATAGCGGTATTTATATGCCCGGCGACCGGCTGGTTGAATCCGAGCTGGCGGAGCGCTTCGGGGTGTCACGCACGCCGGTGCGCGAGGCACTTCAGCGGCTGGAAACCCAGAATATTTTGGCGCGAGACGGGCGCTCGATGGTGGTAGCCTCATTGGATCATGATCAGCTCGGAGAGCTTTATGCCGTGCGGGCGCAATTGGAGGGGCTGGCGGCACAACTGGCAGCACAGCATGCCGCCCCCGAGGAGATTAAAATATTACAAGATATGCTGACGCAGGATCAGGCTTTGGTCAATGACCCTGTGGGGCTGGCGCGGGCCAACCGGCGGTTTCACCGGCAAATACATCTGGCGAGCCATAACCGGTATCTTATCCGCCAGCTTGACTCGGTGCATCGCACGATGGCACTGCTGACAACCACCTCACTGGCGGCTGAAGGGCGCGGAGAGGATGCCTTGTGCGAGCATGAGCTGATTGTCAGGGCGATCAGCGATCGTGACGGGCAGATAGCAGATAAGGCCTTAAGAGACCACATTTCAAAAGCTTACGAGACAAGGTTAAAGCAAGATGCTGCTGAGTCACCTCAATGAACCGGGTTGTCGAAACTCTGCGCGGTAAAGGCTGGATCAGGGATTGCAGCGCTGAAATACCCGATTTGGCTACTGCTTTTGACCTTCAGGATGAAGCGTTGGCGAAAATATCTGCCGAGCGGGGTGGCTTTGCCGGCTACAAAATTGCTTTTAATACGAAGGACATGATGGCCAAGCTCGGCCTTCCCCACCCCGGAATGGGGCGGATATTTCGGGATCAGGTTTTCGAGAGTGGTGTGGAGCTTGATGTCGGGTGTTATCGGCATTTTATGATCGAGCCGGAAATCGCGGCGGTTTTGGCGGAGGATATGACCCCGGGCGAGGTGTTTTCGGCGGCAACGGCGGAGAAGGCTGTGGCGTGCTATTATCCGGCTTTCGAGCTACTGGACAGGCGAAATTTCGAGGGCATGATGCACCCGCCAACGGTGATTGCCCATAATGTTTTTAATGCCGGAATTGTGCTGGGCGGGGCGGGCTTGCCGCCGGCGGAGCTTGACTGGGCATCACTGGAAACCAAGTGCACGGATAATGGTGTCGATGTGGTGCAAGGCATTGGTATTGCCCCACAAAACCCGGCAGAGGCATTGGCGTTTTTGGCTAACCACTTTACCGGACGCGGCCAGATATTACCCAAGGGGTCGCTTGTGTTGCTCGGGGCGCATTGTCCTTTATACAAGGTCGGTGCAGGGCGCCGGCTGAGGTTGGAGCTGGGGGCGCTCGGTGCGGTGACTTTCACTACCTAATCGAGGCCGTGGGTGGTTTTATCCCAGTAAAACGGAGCGACAATTACCTCGTAGAGGGCTTTATAGGCCGCAAGAGTGCCGATGGGCCAATAAAGTGGCATGGTCAAGATAAACGGCAGCAGAGAGAATGTGCGCTTGCGGCTGACCGCGATAACGGAAATGACAGCCATAACCGCCTCGCCAATCAGCAAAACGGGAAAAGCGAATTTCCAGAACCAATCCGGCAATAGCGATAAAAACGCCCATTCCGCGCCAAACAGGCCAAGCCACATCAACCAGAAAACCGGTGCCAGCAAATAGGCGGTAGCGGTGCCGAGCAGCACGGTTTGCAGGCTCAAAAACCCGATCCAACCAAGGTCATTTTTTAATTTTATCGGTTGCCTCATTTGGCTTAACCAAGTGATCATAAAGCCTTTTATCCAGCGAGAGCGTTGCTTTATCCAGCCTACAGGCACTTTATTGGCTTCTTCCCATGTGGTGGAGTCGACCATATCGCAGCGATAGCCAAAACGGGCCAGCCGCATGCCGAGATCGGCATCTTCGGTGACATTATGGGCATCCCATCCGCCAATCCTCTCCAGCACCCTGCGGCGTATAAATACCGAGGTGCCACCCAGCGGCAAGGGTAGGCCGAGCCGCTGCATACCCTGCATGATCACCCGGAACCATGCAGCGTATTCGATGGTAAAGCAACGCGACAGCCAGTTGTCCTGGGTGTTGTAATAATCAAGATTGGCCTGCACGGCGGCTATATCGGGCGGGGCGGCCAGCAGGTGGGCCACGACCTTGTCTATCTGGTCGGGGTCGGGGCGGTCTTCCGCGTCATAGATACCGATGATGCTGCCGGTACAAAAAGGCAAGGCGTAGTTCATTGCGCGGGGTTTGGTTTGTAATTTGTCGGCTGGCACCACGAGCACCTCGGCCCAATGGGGGATATTTTCTTTTTTTAAGGCATCTTGGGTGGTTGTGTCGTTTTCTTCCAGCAATATTTTGATATCAAGAAGCTCTTTTGGATAGGTGAGGCGGCCCAGAGCGCTGAGCAGCGCAGGGATAACCTTGTCTTCACGAAACAGCGGGATGAGGATAGACACGCGCGGGTGCTTTCGATGGTCGGAAATATGGCTGAGGCAGCCGGTATCCGGCGTGGCAGGGCGAGGCTTTAGAAAAGCGATCAGGGCTGAAAGCCGCAGGACCGTGGTAGCAAAATTACTAACCAGCGCCCATAAAAGCAACATAACAAGGGTATAATCAGGTGCGGCAAGGGCTAGACCCAAGATCAGCCCGATCACAGTCGCGCTCAGGGTTCGTTGCGGGGCAAGTGTCAGTGTGCGGCAGCTGAAACGGGGGGGGCATAGTGTGGCGGCGGCCTCTGCCAGTTCGGTGGAAAAGTGATGCTCGATATGATGGTAAATATCGACCCGGTCCGCTTGAATAAGGCGGATACGACCGGGAAAATGGGCCGCTATGTCTTTTTCTTTGGTATGGTCAGCCGCAGCGATCAAAAGAGTCGCGCCAACTTTTCGCCATGGCAAGGCTTGCAGGCGGATGCAGGCTTTCGGGTCTAGCCCTTTTAACACAGCCGGGTCCGGCGGGCTGGCGGTAATATCAAGAGATTCGCCGCTGATCTGGGCGCGTAGCGCGGCATCAACCGCGTTCGGGGTCGAGTATTTATGGGCGACAAGTATATCGCCGAGCCGTGCTTCGCGATTTTTTTGCAGGGTGAGGGCGTGGTCGAGATCATTCTGGCGGACCGAGCCATGCAAAAGCAGGATTTCGCCCAGTCGAGTCGGATGGGTGTTTTTCGGGTCTTTGAGGGAATAGTTCATATGGCTACCGGTGAATATCTCACCGATAGATTTCAGTCATAAAGCTTAAAATACCCTTAATATTTACTTAACAGCGGCCATATGCCCGACGAATCTCTCAAACAGGTAAAAGCTGTCTTGCGGGCCGGGGCTGGCCTCGGGGTGGTGCTGGACCGAGAAAACCGGACGATCTTCCATGGCGATGCCACAGTTCGAGCCGTCGAACAGGGAAATATGGGTTTCTTTTACCCCTTTTGGCAGGGTTTGGCTATCGACCGCAAACCCGTGGTTCATCGAGGTAATCTCGACCTTGCCGGTCTGGACATCCTTTACCGGATGGTTTGCGCCGTGGTGGCCGTGGTTCATCTTCAGGGTTTTTCCGCCAAGCGCGAGGGCGAGCATCTGGTGGCCAAGGCAGATGCCAAAGATCGGCATGTCTGTTTTTTCCAGTATTTCCCTGATCATTGGCACGGCATATTCGCCGGTGGCTTTGGGGTCTCCTGGTCCGTTGGACAGGAAAAGCCCTTCAGGATTGTGAGACAGGATGTCGGCCGCTGTGGCCGTGGCCGGCAGGACGGTGACATCACAGCCCGCCGACGCGAGGCAGCGCAGGATGTTGCGCTTGGCACCATAGTCGATCGCTACGACTTTATGACCTTTTCCTGTGACTGGCGGAAAGCCTTCGCCCCAGACCCAGCGCTGCTCGTTCCACTTGTAGGGGGCATCGCAAGTGACCTCGCGGGCGAGGTCTGCCCCTTCTATACCGTTGAAACCACGGGCTTTATCTAGAAGGGCGTCAATATCAAACACCCCGTCGGCGGCGTGCTGGATCGCGACATGCGGCGCACCTTGCTGGCGGATGATGCGGGTAAGGCGGCGGGTATCCACGCCGCCAACCCCGATGCGGCCATGCGCTTCCATCCATGCTTTGAGGCTATCGGTGGCGCGCCAATTGGAGGGGGGTGTAGGATCCCATTTCACGACCATACCGGCCGCGGCGGGGGCGGTGGCCTCGTGATCCTCGGGCGTGGTGCCGGTATTGCCTATATGGGGGAAGGTAAAGGTAATGACTTGCCGGGCATAGGACGGGTCGGTCATGATTTCCTGATAGCCGGTCATGGCGGTATTAAAGCAAAGCTCGGCTACCGCTATCCCCTCTGCGCCAAAGCCTTTGCCGTAGATGACGGTGCCATCGGCAAGGGCTATGCAGGCTGTGGGCTTGCTGTCTTTGGCCGGGGCAAGCGCCTCGGCTTGCTCGGAGGGGAGGTGATCGGGCATGGGGAATCCTGTGCAGGGGGATTTTGCGCAAAATATGCGGCTGGCGGCCCAAGGTCAAGCCATAGGGCGAGGCAAAGCGCGGGATATTGTGAAATTAGATCAGGCAATATATAAGGGGCGCTCTGCTGGGCTGCCAGCGATGACTAGGAATTGAAGATGATCCGAAAACGGCTGATGGATGCGCAAACAGATGCAATGCGCGCACGCGAGGCAAAGCGGCTTTCAACGCTGCGGCTGGTAAACGCCGCGATCAAGGACCGGGATATTGCCGCGCGCTCCGAGGATGGAAATGAAGGGGTCAATGACGCCGAAATCATGGCTATTCTGGCTAAAATGATCAAGCAGAGACAGGAAAGCTCGCGGGTTTTTGAAGAGGCGGGTCGCATCGAACTGGCCGAAGGCGAGCGCGCAGAGGTTAAGGTGATCGAGGAGTTTTTGCCCAAGCAGTTGAATGAGGCCGAGGTCTTAAAAGCCATTGCCGAGGCAGTGGCCGAAGTCGGCGCCGATTCTATCCGTGATATGGGCAAGGTGATGGCTGTGCTCAAGGAAAAATACACCGGCAAGATGGATTTTGGCAAAGTTGGCGCAGCGGTAAAGGCTGTGTTGGCTTAATTTTTTTGCTTCAAATTCAGGTAGTTGGCAAATAGTATGATGGCGCCACCAATAAAAACAGTGATCAGTAGTGGCTCTTGATAAAGCATCACCCCGACCACGGCGCTGATCGGTAGCCGGATGAAATCCATCGGAGCGACCGTGGTGGCAGGGGCGATGTTTAGCGCCTGGGTCAGGCAATAATGTGCGCTCAAACCGGTGATTCCCATAATAAAAATCCACGGCCACAGCGCTGGTTCGGGCCATGGAATACCGCCGGGAAGCGATAGGAAAAACGACATTACGGCTTGCGATAAGGTCATCCAGAACAGCAGGGTCAGCACGGTGTCGTGGCGCATGATCCGGCGGGTAGCGATATTGGTCAGGGCAAAGCCGATAGCGGCAAGAATAGCTGCCAGATGGCCAAGGTTTAGCGGCTCTACACCGGGGCGAGCTACAATAAGAACACCTATGAAGCCCATAATAACAATAATAAATTTCTGCCGTGTCAGGCGCTCTCCCAGCAGCAACGGCGCGAGTAAGGCAACCCAGAGCGGATTGGTGAATTCAAGCGCGACCAACTGGGCAAGCGGGATAATGGCTACGGCATAGAGCCACAGGTTTTGACCGGTAAAATGCACAATACTGCGGATCAGGTGCTGCGCGGGAATGGCCGTCTTTAGCTGGGAAAAACCGCGATTTGAGCGCGATAGAGCAAAGCTGACGATCAAAACCCCGATGATCGAGCGGTAAAGCATCAGCTCGAAGGTGTTTATTTCGAGCAATATAGCCCGCCCAGATATCGCCATCAGGGTGAAGGAAACAACGGCTCCCATCATCCAGAGCAGGGCCTTGAATGTCGGGTTGCTACCCGACACGTTTGCTGAACCGGCGCTCCAGTTTTTCCGAATGCTGCCCCCATTCAGAGGCTTTGGTGCGGGTTTGGTGGGCGGCAAAGGTTTCTTCGGAGTCAAAAACCTCGGAAACGTGAAATTTGTTGCGGTCTTTCGGGTCTTCTGTGACCTCGAACTTCAGGCAGCCCGGCTCGGCGCGGGTGAGCGCGATATGTTCATCCAGATAAAGGTCGATTACGGCACGTTGCGCGGCGGTTTTGGCAACCAGCTGCCCGTCCAGATATACTTTTGCCATTGTCAAAACCCTCCCTGTATTTACTGTTTATGTTAGGCGGGGTAGCGGGAGGTGTCCAGCTATTCCCACTCGATTGTGCCGGGCGGTTTCGAGGTGATATCATAGGTCACACGGTTGATGCCCTCGACCTCGTTAATGATCCGCGTGGCTGTCTCGCCCAAGAATTCATGCGAAAAAGGATAGTAGTCGGCGGTCATACCGTCCACGCTTGTGACCGCGCGCAGTGCGCAGGCAAAATCATAGGTGCGGCTGTCGCCCATCACGCCGACTGTGCGCACGGGCAGGATGGCAACAAAGGCCTGCCAGATTTCATCATAAAGCCCGTGTTTGCGGATCTGGTCGATATAGACAGCATCGGCCTTGCGCAGGATTTCAAGCTTTTCAAGGGTGATCTCGCCGGGGCAGCGGATAGCAAGGCCGGGGCCGGGAAACGGATGGCGGCCAATGAAGCTTTTGGGCAGACCAAGCTCGCGGCCCAAGGCGCGGACCTCGTCCTTGAACAGCTCGCGCAGGGGTTCGACCAGCTTCAGGCCCATTTTTTCTGGTAGACCACCAACATTGTGATGGGATTTTATGGTTACGCTCGGGCCGCCCGAAAAGCTTACGCTCTCGATTACATCTGGGTAAAGCGTGCCTTGGGCGAGGAATTTGGCACCGCCCACGGCAGCCGCGTGTTTCTGGAAGACATCGATAAACAGCCGGCCGATTATTTTTCGTTTGGTTTCGGGGTCTGACTGCCCGTCAAGCTCGCCGAGAAACAACGCGCGCTCATCGGCATGGATCAGCGGCATATGGTATTCGTCGCGGAACATCGCAACCACTTCTTCGGCCTCGTTTTGCCGCAACAAGCCGTGGTCAACGAACACACAAGTCAGCTGGTCGCCAATGGCCTCGTATAGCAGCACGGCAGCGACCGAGCTATCAACCCCGCCGGAAAGCCCGCAGATAACCTTGGCATCGCCCACCTGCTCACGGATTTTGCGGATGGCCTCCTCGCGGTAGGCGCCCATGGTCCAGTCACCGGTGAAACCGGCAATTTTGATGAAATTTTCGTATAGCCTGGCGCCATTCGGGGTGTGGTGGACCTCGGGATGAAACTGCACTGCGTAAAAATCGCGCGCTTGGTCAGCGATGATCGCAAAAGGCGCATTGGGCGAGGTGCCGAACACCTCGAAACCCGGCGCGATGGCTGAAACATGGTCGCCGTGGCTCATCCAGACCTGTTCTTTGCCATCCGAGAACCAACCCTTAAGCAGTGGCAGGCTGGTGCCCGGTTCGACATAAGCGCGGCCAAATTCAGCGGTGCCATGACCGCTTTCGACCTTGCCGCCGAGCATCTGCATCATCACTTGCTGGCCATAGCAAATGCCAAGCACCGGCACGCCGAGGCTGAAAACCGCTTCGGGCGGGCGGGGCGAACCGGCATCAATCACACTGGCGGGACCACCTGACAGGATCACCGCTTTCGGAGCAAATGCTGCCAGAAAACCGGCGTCAACCTTATTGAACGGGTGGATCTCGCAATAGACATTCAGCTCGCGCAGGCGCCGCGCAATAAGCTGCGTAACCTGTGAGCCGAAGTCGATGATTAAAAGGCGGTCATGGGATGTATCTGTCATGGGGCTAGTTATGCCCATGGGCGGATTCGCACAAGCCCCAATAGATCAAGGGTCAGTATGCCAGCTGCCTACCCTTCGGTATCTACCTGCCCATAGAGAAGCACCGCCTCGTTCATTAAAATGCGGACAGCGACCAGATTTTGGCTTGTGGAAAGAATATCTTCGGCTTCAAAAATCTCGCCGGCGATAGCACGATCAAGAACGACCTTCGCCCGAGACCACACAGCTCCGGCTTCTTCCAGTTTGTCGCGAATTTCGGTGGTAGGGGGCGCAATAATCAGGCCGGGCATTCCGTTGATCAGGGCAGTCAGGGTGTTTTCAAAGATTCGGACGGTTTCTTCCAGGCTGGCAAGCTTTATCTGTGTATCAATACCGGCCTGAGACAGGCAAAACTCCTTGAATGCTTTTTCGGACAGCATTCTCTGCCGCCCGGCAAAATTAAGGATCATGGTGCGAATTAGCGGCAGATTGCCGATCTCGCTGCTATAGATGGACTGGATGTCATTGGTCAGAACATCCGACACTTCAAACAGGGAATTCGAGACCGAAGAAATTGCTTGAAGGCGGTCCGTTTCTATAGTGCCGGAGGATGAAAGCACATCCAGATATCCGGATAACCGATCAAACAGACGCTTTGCTTTAGCGATATCGCTAATGATTTTTGAGTGGGCCTCGATATCCAGCCCCGAATCACCACCGCCAAATTGCAAAATCGAGAGAGACTGCGCAAACAAATCACGGGTATCCAAGGCGTCTCTAGCGTGGGTTTCGGCCTCGATGTCGAGATACACGAGGCAAGACAAGCCCGCCATACGCTGTGCAAGCATGCGCTGGCGTGCAGATACGTTTATCCGCACGAGGGCTTGGTCGAGGGTCTCTGCGCTCGCCGTGGTGGGGAGAATAGGGTTTCCCGTTAAGAATAGAATGCTAATCGTGCCTATGGCGATGAAAGAGGGAAAAAACTTCATAAAACTACCTACAATTTACGTTTGATCAATTCGAAATGCTCGCTAGGGGGAGCTGCCTGTTTTGTCAATCATTTGAGCGCGCCCCCTTACGTTAGGTAATGTGCTTTGGAGGGCATAAATTGGTATGTGTCATTCAAAATTTTGAGAATATTGGCGCATATGTCGCAGATGGAGCAAATTCAGGCGGGAATATCGGATATGGCGGTATGGGGTTGCTATTATCAAGCGAGAACACCCCCTTGTTCAGGAGCTTGCACATGCGCGAAATTCCTATCAGCCCGGAATCAACCAGCCGCCGCCGCGGGCGCGGAGGGGGGGCTGCGCGGCGGGCTGCACGCGCCACTGTCAGTTTTGAAAGCGCAAAATATATCGAGCGTAACATTCCGAATTTCGAAATTCTGACCGAAGAGGCAATCGAGATTATCGAGGCAAATGCCGAGACCATACTGGAGGAGATCGGCGTCAGCTTTTCCGGTTGTCCCGAGGCGCTGAAGCGCTGGCGCGAGGCGGGGGCAGATGTGACGGGCGAGCGCGTGCGCATCCCGCGTGGCTTGGCGCGCCAGCTTTGCGCCACCGCGCCTAGCCGGATTATCCAGCACGCCCGTAACCCCGAGCGCAGCGTGGAAATCGGCGGTAAATCTCTGGTGCTGGCGCCGGTTTATGGCCCGCCATTCGTGCGCGATCTGGATGGCGGGCGGCGCTATGGCACCATTGCCGATTTCCGAAAATTTGTGAAGCTGGGCTATATGAGCAAATACCTGCACCATTCCGGCGGCACGGTCTGCGAGCCAACCGATGTGGCGGTCAACAAGCGGCATCTGGATATGCTTTATGCCCATATGACCCTGACCGACAAGCCCTATATGGGGTCGGTGACAGCCCCCGAGCGGGCGGCGGATTCGGTGGAAATGTCCAAAATCCTGTTTGGTGAAAAATTTGTGGATGAAAACGCGGTAATGACCTCGCTGATCAATATCAATTCACCGCTCACCTTTGATCCGATCATGGTTGGCGCGCTGGAGGTTTATGCGGCGGCGGGGCAGGCCTGCATTATTTCACCCTTTATCGTGGGCGGGGCGATGGCCCCCGTTTCGGTGGCCGGTACGCTAACACAGGTTTTGGCCGAGGCGCTGGCGGGCATCGCCTATTCCCAGCTCGTCCGTCCCGGCGCGCCGGTGATTTTTGGCGCCTTTGTGACCTCGATCGATATGGGGTCCGGTGCGCCAACCTTCGGCACGCCCGAGGCCAGCAAGATCCTCTATGGTGCGGGGCAGCTTGCGCGGCGCCTGGGCTTGCCGTTTCGCTCGGGTGGCGGGCTTTGCGGGGCCAAGCTGCCGGATGCGCAAGCGGGCTATGAAACCGCCAATACGCTAAATGCCGCCCTGCTTGGCGGGGTTAACTTTATGTTACACGCTTGCGGCTGGCTGGAGGGCGGGCTGGTATCGAGCTTCGAGAAATTCGTGCTGGATGCCGACCAGCTCGGTGCGTTGCATGCGCTGGCTGAAGGGGTTGATGTATCGGAAAACGGCCAAGCTATGGGAGCGATACGCGAGGTTGGACCCGGCGGGCATTATCTGGGCTGCGAGCACACCCAAGCCAATTTCAAAACTGCGTTCTGGCGCAGTAATGTGCTGGATTACAAGCCCTTTGAGCAATGGGAAGACGAGGGCAGCAAGGATGCGATGCAGCTTGCCGGTTTGCGGGTAAAGCAGATGCTGGCCGATTACCGGCAACCCGAAATGGACCCCGCCATTAACGAGGCATTGCAAGATTATATTGCACGTAAAAAAGCATGCATGCCCGATAGTTTTGTATAGGTAACAATATACTAGGCCGCTTTTTCTATTTCAGAGATCAGCGCAGAAAGCACTTCCACATGGGCTTGTGCGCTATAGGTGGCATCATGGGCGCGGCGTCCAATTTCCAACCCTTCTTCACGGGCTTGCAGTAGATCAACCACCTGCGCCGGACTGGCCCCCAGCAACCGTGGCAGCATGGTTTCACGCTTGTAGCCTTTGGCGCAAATCCGTGCGGCCTCCAGCAGTATTTTTGGGCGGTGGGTGCTTGGGGTAAGCTTGGATATCTTGGTCATTTTTGTCTCCTGTAAATGTTGGATACCCTGATAATACCGCAGCTTTTTCCCGTGTTGCGCTTAATGCGATTTCACAGCTCTGTCCTGTAGCCACTTGATAATATTTGATTAATATACTGAGCTTTGTTGAATGGTTAACAGTATGTATACCTCCACGGTCTATTAACGATTTGTCTAAAATTTTATTCAAAAGGATAAGAAAGTGACTGATGACACGCTGACAAATTCCGACACTTTCACCAACCTGGGACCGCTGACCAAAGCGTTGCCGGACTGGGTTCCTGAAATTGCGGTGACATATCTAAGCCATACAACCCTCGGAGTCCCTTTGCGGCAAATCGCCCGGCAAAAGGGGGTTCATGCCTCGACCATATTGCGCCAGGTGCGTAAATATGAGGAGAGGCGTGAAGACCCGCTTGTCGATCAGGCGCTAGATGCTGCGGCGCGCGAGCTACTTCCCCATAAACCGGAGCAAAAACATATGGCCAATACCCCCACCACCAATGCCGAAGCCAAGCGCATATTGCGGCACCTGTCTGAATCCGGCACCTATTTGCTGGCCTCGAAGCAAATGTCCAAAGCCGCGGTATTCAAGGAAATAAACGGCGAGGAGCGACGCAAGGTTGCCACGGTCGAAACCCGCATCGCGCATCGTTTTGCCTTGCAGGAGTGGATCAGCGGCAAACAAATAGGTGTGGTCGGGCGCTATACCATCACTTCGGTCGGGCGGGCTGCATTGCGCCGGATGATGGCTCAGGATAATGGCTTTACCGAGCAGCATCAGGAGTTTGGCGAGCGCGATATCAGGCTGTCCGAGGATGGCAGTATCAAGCGGGTGCGCTACAATATTGCCGAAAGCCCGCTCAGCCTGCTCGGGCGCAAGCGCGGCGCCAACGGGGCATTTTTGACAGCGGCGCAAATGGCAGCGGGCGAGCGCCTGCGCGAGGATTTCGAGCTGGCGCATATGGGGCCGCGCGTTGCGCAAAACTGGGACCGGTTTTTAACCTCGGCCTCGCGTGGCGGCTTTTCAGGCAACACCCCCGCCGAGGGGCCTTCGGCGGCGCGGGCGCGGGTGTCCAAGGCGCTGAGCGCACTGGGGCCGGGGCTGGCAGATATTGTCTTTCGGGTGTGTTGTTTTCTGGACGGATTAGAGAAGGCCGAAAAGCGTCTTGGCTGGTCGGCGCGCTCGGGCAAGGTGGTGCTGCGCATCGCGCTGCAACGCCTCGCCCAGCATTACGGCATGAATGACAGCGAAGAAACCAAAATGGCTGGATAGGCGGCGGTTCAGGCCTCGCTCGCGGCCTTGATAATACCGCCAAAATCAGCGGCCTTTAGCGAGGCTCCACCCACAAGTGCGCCATCCACATTGCTCACCGCAAAGATTTCAGCCGCGTTGGTCGGCTTTACCGAGCCGCCATAAAGGAAGCGGATATTTTGGGCCTCGGCAGGGTGGCTCTTGGCCAGCTCGGCGCGCATATAATCATGCATTTCGGCAATATCTTCCAGCGTTGGCACCTTGCCGGTGCCAATTGCCCAAACCGGCTCATAGGCCAGCACGGTATTTGCGCCGGTTGCTCCCGCAGGAATGGAGCCGGCCATCTGCCCGCCAACGATGGAAAGCGCCTCGCCCGCATCGCGCTCGGCTTCGGTTTCGCCCACACAGATCACCGCCGTTAGCCCTGCGCGCCATGCGGCTTCGGCCTTGGCGGCCACCTCGGCATCGGATTCGCCGTGGTCAGCGCGGCGCTCGGAATGGCCGACTATGACGGCGCTCGCCCCTGCATCGGCCAGCTGCTCGGCTGAAATATCGCCGGTATGCGCGCCTGAAGCATTGGCGTGGCAATCCTGCCCGCCAATGCTGATGCCACGCGAAACCGCCACCATGGCGGATACCAGCGTGGCCGGCGGGCAGATCAAAACATCGCAATTTGGCGGCGCGGTAAAGGCCGATACCAGCGCCTCGATTTCGCCAAGCGAGGCCTTCACCCCGTTCATTTTCCAATTGCCGGCGGCGAGTTTTTTACGTCCCATTTTATTCCCTTTAGTTGGCGTCAAGCGACGCATTGGCCCATTCACTCGCCGTGTCGGGGTCATCCAGCGCGGCTTCGGGTAGTGTCCAGTAATTCATATGGCCTTGTTTGCCGTCTTTCTTATCATGGTTTCTGCGACTCCCTTGCTCTTTCAGGGAATACGGGTTTATTTTTTTCAATAATTTGGAGGATCGTTTGACTCCGTTCGACCGTATAGTCTCTGGCTGTCTTACCCGCATTATCTCTAATCTGCGGGTCGGCTCCATGCATAAATAGAATTTTCATTATTTCAAAGCTGCCAGTGCTGAATGCATACGTCTTTGCGTACATGAGTGGGGTTGTCCCATTTACATTTTGAGCATTGACCGAAGCACCAATCGCTATCAATCGCTTGACCTCTAACAAATCACCACGCCAACAAGCCTCCATCAGCGGTGTCCGCGAATTAGTGTTTTCCATTTACCACATGCTCCTCTTTGAATTTATAGAAGGCGCGCAGCATTAATGCCTCATTGTCAATCGACATTCTCATTGTTGCGTCATTTTCTGGCAAATCCAGAACTTCAAGTTTATCCAGCAAAATATCAAAATTTGTAAGCATCCAAATTTCATTTTCATAATGTCGCCTTGCGAGAGTCGCCAAATCATCTTCTGGGAATACGGGAGTTGGAAGGTGAAAAAGAACTTCACCTGCATCGGCCAGCTCATTGATCTTATGGAGAGTATTTCCTAAAGGCATATTATGCAATATTGCCCATTTAAATGAGTCAAGACCTCTTACCGATGGTATTAGCCCTGCATGAACGTTTAGGATGCGTCCCGAATTTGCAAAATCCGCTTCGATTAAATTTGAACCGCAAACAAGAAACCAATCGTAATCATTCAACACGTTGCGCCATTCGCTGTATTCTACGACTATCCCACCGCTGAAGGCAGCCAAAGAACGCGGGTCGGCGCCCTCAAACTGCGGTGGCCGGTGTTTAAAGGCCACAGCTCTTTCTGGGCGCTTTACGAAGGGCATAAGCAAAAGATCGATATTTCTAAAACCGCGATTGTATAGCGCCATAAATACTTGAGCCGTTTTTAGATGTGGGGCATCGTACGAAAGTAAACAAATTTTCATCAAATTTTATCCTAACTATATTACACTCTACTGTTCAATATTGAACCTTGTAGAAATCGCAGTTCTTTGGATATGAACTGGGACCTAACTTTCTTCTGGCCCTATGCGGACTGTTCTGCAATACTATTTTCATGGCGAACGCGTTTGGTGTGATGTTGCTTAGTGATGAGATTGGGCATTCAATTTCCTCTTTTGTTGTATTTCGAAGTCATATAGCTGAATTTTATAAAACCTGCGTTGCAAAACCGATAGGTAAACAGCATTGCGCCTGCGGCGTCCAGCCGCTCGGCAAGCGCCCCCGAGGCCTTGATATAAAGCCGCCCGTCCTGACGCATCACGGAAAAGATTTTGCCATTGGCGTATATCGAAAGCCCGCCCATCATCTTGCGGGTGCTGATCTCGCCGACTGTGGCAAAAAGCTCTTTTACAAATTCGATTTCAGAAGGGCCAACACCCATTACATGCCCGCGAATTTCACCGATTCGCCGCAGCCGCAAGCCTCGGTCACGTTGGGGTTTTTGAACTCGAAACCGGATTCAAGCAGGGAGGTGGTGTAATCAATCTCGGTGCCAAACAGGAACATCTGTGCCATGGGGGCGATCATGACGCGGGCGCCTTCATGCTCGATTACCTCGTCGAGCGGGTCGATTTTGTCGACATAATCCATGGTATATTCCATGCCCGCACAGCCGCCTTTTTTGACACCGATGCGCAGGCCCTTTTTGGCCCCGCCATTCATAAGCTTGGTGATTTGTGCAGCGGCGCGCGGCGTCATGGATACGGCGGCTTTGCCTGGAATGCTAAACATATTATCCCCTTCTTTGCCCTCAATTTAGGCGCTCTTGTCCGCCAAAACAAGCCTCATGCGATCAATTCACGCAGGGCCAGCACCCCGGTCGCAATCGCGATCACCCAGCCAAAGCTCATTAAGGTGCCAATAATGACATATTCGCTCACCCCGCGATCTTCCTTGGCGCTGCTAAAACGCAGCACCGATTTGGCGGCAAGCAGAAAACCGATGTTTTGCGGCTGGCCCGAAAGGATAAACAAAAATGCCAGCGCCCGCTCCAGATTGCCGATAATCGCGCCAGCGCGCGGCAACCCTTCGGGCGCTTTTGGCGCAAGGGGCTTCATGAACAGGCCAATAAAAAAACCGCCACCACGCGTGGCCAGCACCAGCCCGCCAGAGAGCAGCATCAAGAGGGGCAGGGCGGCGACCCAGCCATCGGGAATGCGCGCCAGCCATGCAGGCGGCGAGCCGAGCATGCCGTAATCTTGCCATATACCCAAGCTGAAAAGTGCGGGAAATTGCGTGGCAACCACAAGAATAGCCGCCCCGTGCAGGGCTTGGTCCAGCAGAAAAGAACGCCAGCCCGAGGCCGGCCAATAAACCTTGAGTGCATCAAAAAACAGATGGCTTGCCGCCAGTGCCAGCACCACCCAATGGCCGGCAAACCCCAGCGCCGCATAAGAAAGCACGGCGACAATGCCGATATGCCCAAGTAGCACCAGCGGATTGCGCTTATGCGCCACCATCCAGCCGGTTTGCAGCAAAAAATCCGCCAGAATATGGGCGAAAAGCAGGGCGATCAGGGTTTCGAGCATGGCGTTCCTTTAACAGCCATTAGAGGCTGTAATTGCAATTAACAGCCTTTAAGGGCTGTATTCCATATCCTCTAGCGCTGCCAAAAGCGCGGGCTCTCCGGCGGCGCTCAGGTGGTTGCGCACCGACTGTTGCGCAATGCCGACCTTGCTGGCAACGGTTTCTTGTGTTGGGCGCGGGCACATCAGGCTAATGGCCAGCACCCGTGCTTGGGCTTGGGTCCAGCGTTTTGAAACCTCGTCAGCGAGGATGAAAATTGGCCGTGCGGGGGTATTGATGGCAAAATATTGCCCGCCCTTTAGTGCCTTCAGCCCCCGCCCGGAGGCCTGAAAGGCGGGGCCGTCCGAGGCCCCTAGCCCTTCGTTTGACAGAGGCTCTATCGCGCCGATGCCCACGGAAATGCGGGTCTCGAAAACTTTGCTCTCTTGCCGGATATAGGCGCGCATCAGCAGGCAGGCGCGCAAGGCAAAGCGGGGCTGCACCAGCATTTGCCAGCTATCGCCGGAAAAGCGCTCGAAAAAAGGATCGTCATTTTGCAGGGCCGCCACGGCTTCGGCCCCGAGCTTGAGCGCGGCAAAAAGCGCATCGCGCTCTTCGCGGCTCAGGGCGGTGGATTTAACGATGTCGCCCGTGAGGACAGCGGTATTTGAAAGGTCAAAACTCATGCTGACAGCATGGCAAAAGCCATCGCCACACGCAAGGCTTTACATAAAGCCCAGTTCGAGACGCGCCTCGTCAGACATCATATCCATGCCCCATTGCGGCTCCCAGATCAGCTCTACATTAACCGATTTAACCCCCGGCACGGGTGAGATAGCATCCGCCACCCAGCCCGGCATTTCACCGGCCACAGGGCAGCCCGGCGCTGTTAGCGACATTGCTACCTCAACCTCGTTTTCATCCGAAATCTCGATTGTATAAATCAGCCCGAGGTCATAGATGTTGACCGGAATTTCGGGGTCATGCACCGAGCGGCAGGCTTCCACCAGCGCTTCATAAAGCGGATGATCGGTGGAGGAGGGCTTGATCAGCGGTGTGCCTTCCATAAGCGGTTCTGTTTGAGCGTTCATGATATGCCTCTTGGAATTCCTGACAAAACATATAGGAAATAAGCAAAGCTACGTCTAGGGGTAAAGATGACAAAATTGTTCGGGTATAAGGTCGCAGCCACTGATGGCAAGGCCCGGCGGGGCGTGGTCAAGACCGCGCGGGGCGACATTCAGACGCCGGCTTTTATGCCGGTTGGCACTGCGGCAACGGTGAAGGGAATGCTGCCCGAGAGCGTGGCAACCACAGGCGCGGATATTTTGCTCGGCAACACCTATCACCTTATGCTGCGCCCGGGGGCGGAGCGCATGGCGAGGCTCGGCGGCTTGCATAAATTCATGAACTGGGCAGGGCCGATATTGACCGATTCCGGCGGTTTTCAGGTGATGAGCCTAACGGGGCTTAGGAAGCTGACCGAGGATGGCGTGACCTTCAAGAGCCATGTGGACGGCTCCAAACACTACCTCTCGCCCGAAACCAGTATGGATATTCAGGCGATGCTTGGCTCTGATATCGTGATGGCTTTTGATGAATGCACGCCGTTTCCGGCCACCCGCGAGGTGTCGCTTGACTCGATGCAGCGCTCGATGAGATGGGCGCAGCGCTCCAAGGATGCCTTTGGCAATCGCCCCGCCCATGCGCTGTTTGGCATCCAGCAAGGCAGTATTTTTCCCGAGCAGCGCGAGGAAAGCGCCGAAGCCCTGAAGGGTATTGATTTTGACGGCTACGCCATTGGCGGGCTGGCCGTGGGTGAAGGGCAGGAGATGATGTTCGATGTGCTGGATTATGCGCCTGATATGCTTCCCGAGGACAAGCCGCGCTATTTAATGGGGGTGGGCAAACCCGATGATATTGTGGGTGCCGTGCAGCGCGGGGTGGATATGTTTGATTGCGTTTTGCCCAGCCGCTCGGGGCGGAATGGTCAGGCACTCACCCGCATGGGGGCGGTGAATATCAAAAACGCCCGCCACCGCGATGACCCGAGGCCGCTGGATCCGGAATGCAGCTGCCCGGCCTGCACCGGCTACTCGAGAGCCTATCTGCACCATGTATTCAAGGCCAACGAGATTATTTCCTCGATGCTGATGACCTGGCATAACCTGCATTATTATCAGGAGTTGATGGCCGGTTTGCGCGAAGCTATTGAAGCTGGTAATCTGAGCGCATTCGCCGCCGGCTTTCATGCGCGGCGTGCTGTGGGGGATCTGGAGGTCTTGTAGTGCAGGAACGGGAAATAAAGATTAAATCGGGTGACATTTTTCTTTACGGTAGCCTGACCACTCCGGACACCCCCGGCCCGCACCCTTTGGTGATCTGCATTCATGGCAGCGGCCCGCTGGACAGGAACGAGAACATTCCGTTCCTGAAGCTGAATATATTCAATGCGCTGGCCGAGGAGATGGCCGGCAATGGCATCGCCTGTTTTCGCTATGACAAGCGCGGTATCTCCAAAAGTGGCGGGCATTTTCTTTCTGCCGGGCATGGTGATCTGGTGGCGGATGCGCTGGCGATCGCGCAAAATTTCGAGGCTGATCCGGAGGTGGAAAAGCTGTTGCTGCTTGGCCATTCCGAGGGCACGCTCATAGCCCCACAGGTTGCGCAATCTTGCAAGGTAGACGGGCTGATCCTGATTGCGCCTTTTGTTACACCACTGGAGGAAGTGCTGGCGTGGCAAGGCGAGAACATGCAGCGCCATATAGACACCAACAAAGGGATCACCGCTTGGCTGGTGCGCCAATATACACGCTTTGCCGGCGGGGTGGTGATGATCAACAAACGGCTGGTCGCCCATGTGCGCCGCACCAGCAAGCCGGTGATAAGGCGAGGGCTGAACCGGGTGCCGGCGCGCTGGATACGGGAATTGCTGGATGTGAATCCGGCGGCGGTTTTTACGCGGGTCAAATGCCCGACCCTGATTGTGGTTGCCGGTGCGGATGTGCAATGCCCCCCCGAGGATGGTGCGGAAATTGCCGGGCTTATCGGTGAAAACGCCACCCATATCCTGATCCCTGATCTTTCACATATGTTGCGCTTTGAGGGGGAGAAGCACGGTTTTGCCGATTATGGCGAGCAGCTAAAGCGCCCGATGGAACCGGTGGTCATAAAAGCCGTGGCGGAGTGGATTTTGGCGCAGGATAAATAGCCCGATCTTGTGCGGGTATGAAACAGAACTATAAGCGAAAAGAAAAGGGGAGAAAAATGCTAACCTACCCAGCTATTACCGCGTTTACGGCCGGTGCGATTATTATTATCCAGATGGTCTTGATGATGTATGCGGCGAGCGGGCGCGGCAAGCACCGGCAGGGGCTGGGCGATGGTGGCAATGCCGATATGCTCAAGCGTATCCGCATGCATGGCAACCTGATCGAAAATGCTCCGGTTATTCTGATCGTTATGGCATTGCTTGAAATGGGCGGTGCAGGCCGCACATTGATGGTGATCTTTGGTGCTGTTTTTGTGATCGCGCGGATTATGCATCCGCTTGGGTTGTTGCGCTCCAGTGGCACCACGCCCCTGCGTTTTATCGGAGCAAGCCTGACCATGCTGCTGGGGCTGGCCGGCGGGGTTTATCTGATCATCATCGCTTTGCCGCAGGTTTAAGGCATAAAACTCCCGGGCGAAAACTGATTTTGTCAAGAATGGGCAGGCAAGGCTTGTAATCCCCGCGATTCATCGCCATTTTCAGAGGCAACAAACGGAAGATGTGTTTGCTGCCGAATAACCGGGGCGACGTATCTGGCTGAATTGAGGAATGTTGATGACCAAGCTGAAAACCATAACCCTGCCTGTTTTGCCCTTGCGCGATATTGTGGTATTTCCGCATATGATCGTGCCGCTTTTCGTTGGCCGTGAAAAATCGGTGCGCGCGCTGGAAGAGGTGATGACGGAAAACAAGGAAATTTTGCTTTCCAGCCAGATAGACCCGTCAGAAGACGAGCCAACCGTTGACAGTATCCACAAAACAGGGGTGTTGGCCAATGTGCTGCAATTGCTGAAACTGCCCGATGGTACGGTAAAAGTGCTGGTCGAGGGCAAGCAGCGGGCGCGGCTGTCGCATTTTCTGGATAACGAGGACTTTTTCGAGGCCGAGGCCGAGTTACTGGTCGAAAGCGAGGCCCGCTCGGACGAGATCGAGGCGTTGATGCGCACCGTTTCAGCCGAATTCGGACGCTATGCCAAGCTTAATAGCAATGTTCCCGACGAGGCGCTGGAAGCGGTAAAAGATACCAAAGACCCAGCGCAGCTAGCCGATACCGTTGCCGGACATCTTGGCGTGGAACAGGAAGACAAGCAAACCCTGCTCGAGGAAGATGATATAGTCAAACGGCTGGAAAAGATTTTCGAGCTGATGCACGGCGAAATGTCGGTGCTCAAGGTTGAGCGTAAAATCAAAAGCCGGGTGAAATCGCAAATGGAGCGCACCCAGCGCGAATATTACCTTAACGAGCAAATGAAGGCGATCCAGAAAGAGCTGGGAGACGGCGAGGAAGGCGGCGGTGAAATAGCCGAGCTGGAGGCTAAAATTGATGAGGCCAAGCTTTCCAAAGAGGCGGCTGAAAAGGCGGCCGCCGAGCTGAAAAAGCTCAAATCCATGTCGCCGATGTCTGCCGAAGCCACCGTGGTGCGCAATTATCTTGACTGGATTATCAGCATCCCGTGGAACAAGCGCACGAGGGTGAAAAAAGACCTGAACGCTGCGCAAAAGGTGCTGGATGAAGATCATTACGGGCTTGAGAAGGTCAAGGAACGCATTGTCGAATATCTCGCGGTGCAGCAGCGTTCGCGCAAGCTCAAGGGGCCAATTCTGTGCCTTGTCGGGCCTCCCGGCGTGGGTAAAACCAGCCTTGGTAAATCGGTGGCGCGGGCCACGGGGCGTGAATTTATCCGCATCTCGCTGGGCGGGGTTTCGGACGAGAGCGAAATTCGCGGCCATCGGCGCACCTATATTGGCTCGATGCCGGGCAAAATCATCCAGTCGATGAAAAAAGCCAAAACAATCAATCCGCTAATCTTGCTTGATGAAATCGACAAAATGGGCCGCGACCATCGTGGCGACCCGTCGAGCGCCTTGCTTGAAGTGCTGGACCCGGAGCAAAACAGCACTTTTACCGACCATTATCTGGAGGTCGAATACGACCTGTCCAACGTGATGTTTTTGACCACGGCCAACTCCTATAACATGGCCGGGCCATTGCTGGACCGAATGGAGATTATCACCCTTGCCGGTTATACTGAGGACGAAAAATCCGAGATCGCCAAGCAGCATCTTATCGAGAAGCAGAAAAAGGGCCACGGGTTGAAGAAGGGTGAGTTTACGCTGCAAGATGACGCTTTGCGCGATATCATCCGCTACTATACCCGCGAGGCCGGGGTGCGGAACCTTGAGCGCGAGATCGCCAAACTGTGCCGCAAGGCGGTGACCCGGATCATCAAGGGTGAAGCTGAAAACGTGGTGGTGTCCTCGGAGAATATCGAGGATTTTCTTGGGGTAAAACGCTTCAAATACGGGCTTGCCGAGGAGGAAAACCAGATCGGGGTGGCTACCGGGCTGGCCTGGACAAGCGTGGGCGGCGATTTGCTGCATATCGAGGCGCTGCGCTTGCCCGGCAAGGGCCGGATGAAAACCACCGGCAAGCTTGGCGATGTGATGAAGGAAAGCATCGAGGCGGCTTCAAGTTTTGTGCGCTCAAGGGCGGTAACGCTTGGTATTACCCCGCCGGAATTTGAGAAAATGGACATCCATGTGCATGTGCCCGATGGCGGCACCCCAAAGGATGGCCCTAGCGCCGGGATTGCTATGGTAACCGCTATCGTTTCGGTGCTGACCCGCATTCCGGTGAAGCGCGATGTGGCGATGACCGGCGAGGTAACGCTGCGGGGCAATGTGCTGCCCATTGGCGGGCTGAAAGAGAAGCTTCTGGCGGCGCTGCGCGGCGGTATCAAAACCGTGCTGATCCCCAAGGATAACGAAAAGGATCTGGCCGAGATTCCGGATAATGTAAAGGAAGGGCTGGACTTGATCCCTGTGTCTAATGTCATGGATGTGCTGAAGATTGCACTGGAGAAGATGCCCGAGCCGGTGGAGTGGGACGAAATGGCCGCCGCGGCAGCCTTGGACATATCAAAAGGGAGCGAAGCACAAATCGCTCATTAGCCGATCACGGCTTGACCGAAGAGAGGCATGCCTGAAAGGGCGTGCCTTTTTTATTTCTATAAACCGGGGCTGTTTACGTTCGGGGTTCCTTTTGTCTTGAAGCTCTAATTCAAGGTTGCAAACAGCCATAATAGAAGAGGTGAAGTGTGCTGATTCATCAGTGCCATTGCCGGTTAAAAAAAATTACTCAAAAACAAAGAAACTGTCATAAACTAGCGATACTAAAAAAAACGGAAACCGGATTCGAAGGATTTCCGAACACTCATGGAGGAAGATATGAAAAAGATTGCACTTGCATCTGTGCTGGCGCTTGGCGTTGCGGCGCAGGCCATGGCGGTTGAGCTTACCGTTTATACGGCTGTCGAGGCCGAAGACCTTGCACGCTATGCGGCCGCTTTTAATGAGGATTACCCCGATATTACCATCAACTGGGTGCGTGATTCTACTGGCGTTATTACCGCCAAGCTATTGGCCGAACGTGATAATCCTCAGGCGGATGTTATTTGGGGCTTGGCTGCGACTTCGCTTTTGCTGATGAAGGGCGAAGGTATGCTGGAGGCTTATGCGCCGGTCGGCGTGGAGGAGCTTGACCCGAAATTTGTGGACAGCTCCAACCCGCCATACTGGACAGGTATGGATGCGTGGGTAGCCGCAATTTGCTACAATACGGTTGAGGGCGAGGCCAATAATGTGCCCGCACCAACCAGCTGGCAAGACCTGACCGATCCGGTTTATGCCGGACAGATCATCATGCCAAATCCGAATTCTTCCGGCACCGGCTTCCTCGACGTCTCAAGCTGGTTGCAGATTTTTGGTGAAGACGGGGGCTGGGAATACATGGATGGGTTGCATAAAAACATTACGCGCTACACCCATTCCGGTTCTGCGCCCTGCAAGCTGGCAGCCGCCGGCGAGACCACGATCGGGATTTCGTTTGCTTTCCGTGGTGCCAAATCCAAGGCTGCCGGTGCGCCAATCGAGATCATCGTGCCAAGCGAGGGTGTGGGCTGGGATATGGAAGCCACAGCGATTGTTGCCGGCACCAGCCAGCTGGAAGCCGCGCAAACGCTGGTCAACTGGACCGTGACCCGCAAGGCTAACGAGCTTTATAATCAAGGCTATGCTGTTGTGGCTTATCCGGGTGTTGCCCAGCCGGTGGAGTATTTCCCCGAAGGTCTGGTCGATGCAATGATCGACAACGACTTCGAATTCGCGGCCAATAACCGCGCGCGGATCCTTGAAGAATGGGCCAGCCGCTATGACGGCAAATCCGACCCTAAATAAGGGATTCGGATGAATTTTGAAGAGGCGGTATACCCGCCTCTTCACGCCTGAGATTAAGGAAATATAATGCTGGACAAAACTCCCGATGTATACCTGCGCATAGAAGGCCTGTGGAAGAATTTCGGCGTGTTTACGGCTCTGCGCGAAATATCCCTGGAGGTGTTGGAGGGCGAGTTCCTCTGCTTTCTCGGTCCGTCGGGGTGCGGAAAAACCACACTGTTGCGGGCGATCGCGGGTCTGGACCTCCAGACTGCGGGAAGGATCGAGCAGGCCGGAAAAGATGTTTCCAACCTGCCGCCTGCCGAGCGGGATTTTGGCATTGTATTTCAATCTTATGCGCTGTTTCCCAACCTGACGATCGAGAAAAACATCGCCTACGGGCTGGAAAACGCCAAGCGGCCACGCGCCGAGGTCAAGGCGCGGGTGGCAGAGCTGCTCGAACTTGTCGGCCTGCCGGATCAGGGCAAAAAATACCCCGCGCAGCTTTCGGGCGGGCAGCAACAGCGCATTGCGCTTGCCCGCGCCATTGCCACCAGCCCCGGTCTTTTGCTGCTGGACGAGCCGCTTTCGGCGCTTGATGCCAAGGTGCGGGTATTTTTGCGCCACGAGGTCAAGGAGCTGCAACGCAAGCTTGGTATTACCACGGTGATGGTGACCCATGATCAGGAGGAGGCGCTTTCTATGGCCGACAGGATTGTGGTAATGAACCATGGCACAATCGAGCAGGTCGGTACGCCGTTGGAGATTTACCGTGATCCCGTAAACCTGTTTGTGGCGGATTTTGTTGGCGAGATGAACCAGATACCGGCCACGGCAGAGGCGGGTGGTGTTGTTATAAAAAATGTTCATTTAAGTTGCAATAATAATGGGCTATCGGGTTCTGTTATTGCGACTATCCGGCCAGAGGATATCCTGCCCGTGGAGGAGAACGGCAAAAATGTGTTACGGGTGACGATATTTGAAATGGAGTTTCTCGGCTCGTTCTTTCGTACCAGGCTGACTAGCCCCGAGCTTGGTGAAGCTATGCTTATGGCTGATTTTTCGATCAACGCCATGCGCCGGATTGGCTTGAAGGAAGGGGGGAAATTGCTGGTGCAGCTTCCCGCCGAGCGGATCAAAATATTTGCCGAGGCAGGCTAGATGGGTGCGCAAATGGGGCCAAAGATAAAGCCCAAACTAGGTCGGGATGACTGGGCGCAGCGCAGTTTTATGCTGGTGATCGGGTTATATCTTGTGATCGCGCTGGCCTTGCCGCTTTATGCCATGCTCTCCAAAGCCTTCAGCACCTATTACTTTGACCTGAGCCAATACGAGGTGCAGGTCAGCGACGGGGCGGGGGTGTTTGGCCCTGTTCAGAATATTGCGACCCTCAACAACCAGAGCAGCCCGCCGATTTTTGATGATCTGGCAACCAATACCAACGGGCGCCTCGGCCTGACAAAGCTGTTTCCCGATTTCAGTTTTCGCAGTCCGGTCAACTACCGCTTTAGAGCGGTTTCCGAGGGTGCCATCTATCTGGTTGGTTCGGAGCGCAATGCAGGCCCTGACTGGATAGAGCTTGACAGCAACACCTTCAGGCGGGTGGTGATACGACCAGCCAGCGAGCGGGGGCTGAGCAACTTCACCACCTATTTTTCAACACCGGCGCTGGTGCAATCGGTCGAAAACTCGCTGGTGATCGCGGTGATCACTACGGTGATCACGGTCTCGCTGGCCTTTTGGTTTGCCTATGCGCTGGCGCGTAGCAAGATGCGCTTTAAGGGGGTGTTTCGCATGGTGGCGATGATGCCGATTCTGGTGCCTTCGCTCTTGCCGGGCATTGCCTTGCTCTATCTGTTTTCACCCCGTCAGGGGATGCTGAAGGAGCTGATGTTCGGCTATGATATCAACGGCCCGATCGGCATCGTGATCGGCTCGGTGTTTTTTACCTTTCCTCACGCGATGATCATTATTTCAACTGCGCTTTCTATATCGGATGCGCGGCTTTTCGAGGCGTCGGAATCTCTCAAGGCCAGCCGCTGGAAAACCTTCTGGACCGTGACCATTCCCGGCGCCCGCTACGGGATATTTTCGGCTGCGTTTGTTGTTTTTAATCTGGTGATTACCGATTTTGGCCTGCCCAAAGTGATTGGCGGAAACTTCAACGTGCTGGCGGTGGATATATTCAAGCAAGTGATCGGGCAGCAAAACTTTGAAATGGGGGCAGTGGTATCTATGGTGCTGCTGGTGCCGGCACTGATGGCCTTTGGCATTGACCGCCGGATGCAAAAAAAACAGGTGGCGCTACTGACCGCGCGCTCGGTGGTTTATGAACCAAAGCCAAACCCTGTGGTTGACTGGTTTTTCTTTGCCTACGCAACTCTGGTTGCGGTGTTTATTGCCGGAATAATTGCGGTTTGCCAATACGCGGCGCTGATCCGGCAGTGGCCCTACAATCTGTCGCTTTCCCTGAAAAACTATGATTTCTCGCGAATGGATGGCGGCGGCTGGGCCTCCTATACCAATTCGCTTCTGTTGGCGATTTTTACAGCGATTATCGGTACGATCGTGGTGTTTCTCGGGGCATATATGGTCGAAAAAACCAAAGGCTTCGAGCGGGGAAGGGCGCTGTTTCAGGGGTTGGCGATGCTACCGATGGCGATACCCGGGATGGTGCTGGGCATTGCCTATATTTTCTTTTTCAACAACCCGGATAACCCGCTTAATTTCATTTACGGCACCATGATTATTCTTGTGGTTTCCACAGTTACCCATTTTTATACCGTCAGCCACCTGACAGCGGTAACCGCGCTAAAGCAGATGGACGGGGAGTTCGAGAGCGTCAGCCAGTCCCTCAAACAACCGTTTTACAAGCTGTTCTGGCGGGTGACGGTGCCGGTTTCCCTTCCGGCAATCCTGAACATTTCGATTTATCTTTTTGTCAACGCCATGACGACCGTTTCCGCTGTAGTATTCCTGTATTCGACGGACACAGCCCTTGCCTCGGTCGCCGTGCTGAATATGAACGACGCCGGAGATATCGCCCCCGCAGCGGCTATGGGCATGATGATTTTTTACACCAATGCCGGGGCTCGAATCCTGCACTCGCTTTTGTCAAAAGGTATTCTTGCGCGTTCGAATGCGTGGAGAAAAGGTGCGTAATCCGCTAGCGCTGCCTCGGCCCTGCCTTCTGCTCCTTGCCCTGATTTGCGATTATGTCTGTAGGTTTTTTTATTTGGGAGGGCGACTTTCCATGGAGCATACAACGGAGGTTTCCATCAGCACTTCATGAATCGGGGCTGCGGTGATGATCGGCCCTATCGGCGCAAGAATTCGCCGCTCCGGCACGGTATTCAGGGCGCCGGACCACAGGCGCTGCCCACCGGAAGTAGCATAAAGCCGGCCGGATACCGGCTTGTTCAGGCGGAGCTGCATCTGTGCCATCCCGCCCGGCGGGGCATCGGGCACAAGCCGCTGGGGTAGCACAAACCGTAATTCGGGGCTGTTGACAGAGAGCGTGACCGTAGCCTGTGCGCGGGCCTCCTGCGCCAGATCTGCGGCCACCCGCTTGGCGGTATCGCGAGCCTCTTGCCAGCACCAGCCCGAGGTTTCAACCGGCCGAAGCAGATTACCGCTGGCAAAATAATGCGGGTCTGAGCAGCGGCCGAACTGGTCTATCACGGGGCCACCGGTGTCGGGGTCTATTTCCAGCGGGCTGTCCTGCATCAGGGCCGCCTCCGGCCGGAACCGGCCAGAAACAATCACCCCGTCACATGAAACCTCGCGGGGCAGGCCGCCGGCATCGGTATAGCTGACAGCCTCCACACGCCTGTTGCCAAGAATGCGAATATTGCCAACCCCGAAGCGCATCGGCACGCCGCGTAGCGCAGGAAAAGGCCGCATAAAGCCGCGCGCCAGCATGCGCGGGCCTTCTTCCAGCATCATTGCGGGTTTTATACCGGCATGCGCACAGGTCATGATCGCAGAAAGCGAGACCAGTTCGCTGCCAAGGATAACCGGTCGATGAAAGGGGCGCAGGCCTTGCAAAAACACCATCCCCTGAAGCGCGCCGGTGCTCATTACCCCGATCGGCCGGTCGCCCGATATCAGCCTTTGCGCCCGACTGGCCTCGCGCACACCGGTGCAAAGCACCACCCTCTCGGCTTGCAGATCATAGGTTTCTCCACCACATACAAGGCTGAGCCTCCCGCCTTTATGGAGCTTGGTAACCGCTGTGCCTGTGCGGATATCCACGCCGGCGGCGATGGCTTCGCGCACCAGACGGCGGGCATAGTCCGGCCCTTTCAGCAGCCGCTTGAACTCGCGCAGCCCGAAGGGGTAATGCCCGCAATGGCGCGGCACACCGCCGGCATCCTCCTCGCGCTCCAGCACCACAATGCCGGATACACCAAGGCGGCGCAGAGTTGTGGCAAGGGAAAGCCCCGCCGTGCCGCCGCCGACAATCGCCACTCTGCAGCCCTCACTCATCCGGCTCTCCCAATGCCGGGTCCAGCCGGCCTTTGGTCAGGGCGGCAAGGGCGGGGGTGCAATAAAATCCCTGACACCGCCCCATCGTCACCCGTGTGCGCCGCTTTAGCCCTTGTAGGGTAGCGGGGGGCATCGGCCCGTCAAGCGCGGCAAGGATCTCCCGTTTGGTAACCTTTTCACAATGGCAGATGATACCGCCATTTCCGGCAACCTGCCAATCACGCTCGTGGTAATCTGACAGCCGGTCGGGCAGCGGAATGGCTGGAGCGCTCAGGGGGGCATAGCGCACCTCTGCACCGGTATTGAGCGCAGCCACATGGCTGGCAATACCGAGCGCGGCGCTTAGCCCCGTGGATCTGATGCCGCCAACGCTGATATAGTTTTTTTGTGGTTCGGTGATGATCCGGTAGTCTTGCTCGTTACTGGCAGGGCGCAGGCCGGCATAGGTGGCGGTGATCTCGTGACGGGCGAGTGCGGGCAGCATTTCTATGCCTTTTTGCCGCAAGCCCTGCAAAGTGGTTCTGTCAGTGCTCGCATCGGTGCGGCTGTCTTGCTCTTCGGCGGTTGGTCCGACAGCAAGATTGCCGAATATTGTGCGGAAGAGCACAACGCCCTTGGTGGTTTTGCTTGGCACCGGCAGCACAATGGCCTGCAACAGCGCGGCAGCGGATTTATCAAATACCACAAACTGCCCTTTGCGCGGGTGGATGCTGAAGCGGCTTTGGCCCAGCAATCTTTGGTCAAGGATATCTCCGAACAAGCCGGCGCAGTTGATAACCTGTCTGGCCCGCACCACGCCGGCGGGGGTGCTCAGGGTCCATATTTCGCCATCGAACACCCCCGTCAGCACCTCGGCATTGCGCCTCAGCTCCGCGCCATTGGCCAGCGCCTGTAACAGATAGGCATGGGCCGTTGCCCAAGGGTCTATCAGGTATTCACCGGGTATGGAAAACCCGCCTAGCAAATGCGTCGCCAGCGCTGGCTCTTGTGCCAGAATTTCGGCTTTTGACATTGGCCGGACATCAGGCACACCGTTTTGACGGGCTTTTTTCAGCAGGCTTTCCAGTTGCTCCAGCTGGGGTTTATCCCAGGCCACTACCAGCGCGCCAGTTTTTAGAACCGGCAGGCCAAGCGCTTCCCTGATATCGAGATATTCGCGGTAACCGCTGGCAATACAGGCCTGCTCGAGCGAGCCGGGCGGGGCATCAAAGCCTGTGTGCAGTATGGCGCTATTGGCTTTGGAGGCTCCGTCCAGCACATCCGGCTCTTTTTCCAGCACCACCGTATGGGCGCCGTTCAGGGTGTAGCGGCGAGCCATGGCGCAGCCAACCACACCGCTGCCGATAACCGCAACATCAAAAACTGTGGAATTCGCTTCAGACACCGGATTTCCATTTTCAGATATACCGATGATAGGAGGCTAGCCAAAGCGAGGCAAGCGCCATGTAGTATGCGAAGAATGATTTCCCGTTTGCGGCGGGCAGATGCCTCGGATAGGATGGGAGCCGGTATATTTTCTTCAGGCAAGGGATGGGAAATGCGTTTTAACCGCCGTCAGATGATGCTGGCCGCACTGGCCGGTATGGCCCCATGGCCCGGGCGGGCGCAATCGGCAGAGGTGCTGGTGGCGGTAGCCGCCAATTTTATGAATGTGGCCGAGCAGCTTGTGCTGCAATTCGAGGCAGAAACCGGGGTGCGGGTGGTGCTGGCGGGTGGCTCGACAGGGCAGTTTTTTGCCCAGATCACCAATGGCGCACCTTATGATATCCTGCTCTCCGCTGATCAGGACCGCCCCGCCAAGCTGGAAGATGCCGGGTTTGGCACGGGCCGGTTTTCCTATGCGCGGGGGTTGTTGTCACTTTGGCGGCCGGGTGAAGGGGAGGTTGGCGAGCAGGATTTACGGGTTGAAAATCCGGGGTATATAGCCATTGCGAACCCGAAGCTGGCACCCTACGGGGCGGCAGCGCAGCAGGTGCTGGAGGGGCTTGGTCTGTGGGAGAGCCTTCAGGGCAGGATTGTTATGGGGCAAAACATTGCGCAGGCTTATGCGCTGGTTGCATCGGGCAATGCAACGCTGGGGCTGGTGGCGCGCTCCTATGCATTGGGGCAAGGCGTGCGCTGGGATATGCCCGAGAGACTATATGCGCCGATCCTGCAAGATGCTATATTGCTCAATCAGCGGGAAGAGGCTGCGGCATTTATGGCGTTTCTTGCTTCGGAGCCAGCGCAAAAGACCATTCGTGCTGCCGGATACGGTGCGCTATGAGTTGGCCTGATCTTGCGCCTTTATGGCTGTCTATCCAGCTGGCGGCGGTGACCACGGTGCTTTTGCTGCTGGTTGGCACACCGCTGGCGTGGTGGCTGGCAACCACGCGGGCAAAGGTGCGGCCGTTTATCGAGGCGATCACGGCCTTGCCGCTGGTATTGCCCCCGACTGTGCTCGGGTTTTATCTGCTGATTTTTCTTAGCCCGAATTCGGCCATCGGTGGCTATTGGCGCGATGTAACCGGCACCACCCTTACCTTTTCCTTTACAGGGCTGGTGATCGCATCCGCATTTTATTCATTGCCTTTTATGGTGCAACCGCTGCAATCGGCCTTCGAGGCGGTAGGGCGCGGGCCGATGGAGGCCGCCGCCAGCCTGCGCGCTTCAAAGCTGGATTCGTTTTTTACTGTTGCTGTGCCTTTGGCGCGGCGCGGCTTTATAACTGGCATAGTGCTGAGCTTTGCCCATACAATAGGTGAATTCGGGGTGGTGTTGATGGTCGGGGGAAATATTCCGGGCCAGACCCGGGTAATATCCATCGCGATCTACGAACAGGTCGAAACGCTGGATTATGCGCAAGCCCATGCGCTGTCACTGATTTTGCTGATATTTTCCTTTGTGGTGTTGCTCGCGGTCTATACATTAAACCGGCGCGCGCCGGTGCGGGTGGGCTGATGGCGCTCGAGGTGGATATCAGGCTTGTCCAGCCGGGCTTCGAGTTGAAGCTGGCATATGATTTTTCGGATCAGGGAATTACGGCGCTTTTCGGGGCTTCGGGTGCGGGCAAATCCTCGTTGCTGCGGGTGGTGGCGGGGTTGGAGCCGGCAGCCAGGGGGCGGGTGGTATTTGGCGGCGAGGTCTGGCAGGACGAGCAGATATTTGTGCCACCCCACAAGCGCGGTGTTGGCTATGTTTTTCAGGATGCGCGGCTCTTTTCGCATCTTGATGTATTGGGAAATTTGCACTTTGCCGCTCGTCGCAGCCGAAGTAGCCAGTTTGACAATGTTGTGCAAACACTGGACCTCGCGCCGCTTTTGGCGCGGCGGGTTGACGGGCTATCGGGCGGGGAGCGCCAGCGGGTTGCGATTGGCCGAACCTTGCTGAGTGATCCGCGTCTGTTGTTGATGGACGAGCCACTGGCCGCGCTCGACCACAATCGCAAGGCGGACTTGCTGCCCTATATCGCGCGCTTGCCCGCAGCTTTTGGTCTACCGGTGCTTTATGTGACCCACGCGGTGGAGGAGGTCGCGCGGCTGGCGGAGCAGATGGTTGTGCTTGCGGGGGGGCGGTTTTTGGCGGCGGGAGGCGTGGGTGAAACACTGGCCCGACTGGATATCTCGGAGGCCAGCGGCAAATTCGAGGCCGGGGCTGTGGTCAGGGCCAGAGTGGTTGCACAGGACGAGAAGTTTATGCTCACGCGGCTGGAAGTGGCGGGGCAACCGCTCTCCATGCCCGGCTCGCAGGTGGCGATGGGCGAGGAGCTATGGCTCAGGATCAGGGCGCGGGATGTGGCACTGGCGCTGGAGCGGCCTGTCGGGGTGAGTATCCGAAATATTCTTGGCGGGGTCATTGTGGATATTACGACGGAAGAGCACACGGCTTTTGCCGAGGTTTTGCTCGATATAGGTGAGGATCAGGCGCTGCGCGCGCGCATCACCCGTGCTTCTGTGGCTGAGCTGGGGCTTGTTTGTGGCATGCGGGCCTATGCCTTGGTGAAAAGCGTATCATTTGATCGGCGGGTATTGCCAAAGATGGTATAGGCTTGGGCGCTGGCCTAGAACTCCTCAACCTCGACCACACCGCCCACGCTTTTCAGGGCTGATTTCATTTGTGGGTTTACCGGATATTTGCCGGGCAGCGTTATTTCCACATCTCCGGGCAGCTCCGGCGCGCTGAGCAGCAGATTAACAGGCCCGCGGGCGCCTTTTACGTCTGTTGCCAGTATTTTGGCCAATAGTGGCACAGCTTCGGCATCATTGACAAAAACCTTCAACCCCTTGGCCGCTACACCGGCAATAGCGCTATCCACGGGCACAATGCCGCGCGCCAGCAGCTTGAGCTGGTCGCCCTCGCGGGTGGCCTCGACGGACAGCACGATATTCTGGCCAACGCTGAGCAGGCTGTCGGCTTTTTCCAGCACATCCGAAAAAACCGTAACCTCGAAAAGCCCTGAAGGGTCGGAGCACTGCACAAAGGCATATTGGTTGCCGCGCGCCGATTTGCGCCGCTGCACCCCCGCAACCGTGCCCGCGACCTTGGCCGCGACTGCCGCTACGCCTTCGGATTTCTGGGTCAGTTCCTCAAAGGTAAACACCGGTGGGCGCTGGCGCTTGAGAGGGGCAATATAATCATCCAGCGGGTGGCCAGAGAGATAAAAGCCGACGGCCACCTGCTCCTGGGTCAGCTTTTCGGTTTGCAACCAATCATCGGGCATGGGCAGGCGCGGCGGCGGCAGGTCTTCGCCGCTATCGCCAAACAGGCTGTTTTGTGCCGAGGCTTTTTGTTCGAAATTGGCGGCAGAGTAAGCCACCAGCGCATCGACCGAGGCCAGCACCTTGTGGCGGTTGCTATCGAGTTGGTCAAAGGCGCCTGCGCGGGCCAGCATCTCGAACGGGCGCTTGCCCATGCGTTTGAGGTCTACCCTTTGGGCGAAATCAAACAGATCCTTGAAGGCCCCGCTCTCCAGTCGGGCCGCCTCGATCAGCTTCATCGCCTCGACGCCGACATTCTTAAGCCCCCCCAGCGCATAGGCGATTTTGCCGTCGATCACGCTGAAATTGGCCTCCGAGCGGTTCACACAAGGCGGGATCATCTCGATCTTCAGCCGTTTCACCTCGCGGAAATAGACGTGCAGTTTATCCGTCAGGTGGATGTCGCAATTCATCACCCCCGCCATGAATTCCACCGGATGGTTGGCCTTGAGCCACGCGGTCTGATAGCTCACAACCGCATAAGCCGCCGCGTGGGATTTGTTAAAGCCGTAATCGGCAAACTTCGCCAAAAGGTCAAAGACCTGCGTGGCCTTCTTTTTATCCACCCCGTTTTCCAGCGCGCCTTTTTCAAATTTTGGCCGCTCTTTGGCCATTTCAGCGGCGATCTTTTTACCCATGGCGCGGCGCAGCAAATCCGCCCCGCCAAGGGAGTATCCCGCCATTTCCTGCGCGATCTGCATCACCTGTTCTTGGTAAACAATGATGCCCTGGGTTTCGTCCAGCAGATGGTCAATGGAAGGATGCATCAAATCGCGCTCCTCCAAGCCATTCTTTACCTTGCAGAATTTCGGAATATTTTCCATCGGGCCGGGGCGATAAAGCGCCACCAGCGCCACAATATCCTCGATGCAGGTCGGCTTCATTTGCCTGAGCGCATCCATCATCCCCGAGCTTTCCACCTGAAACACCGCCACGGTTTTGGCGCTGGCATATAGCTCGTAGGTTTTTTCATCATCAAGCGGGATCAGCCCGATGTCGATCTCGATATCGCGGGCTTTTAGCAGGTCCAGCGCGTTTTGAATGACGGTCAGGGTTTTTAGTCCCAGAAAGTCGAATTTTACCAAGCCCGCCGGCTCGACCCATTTCATGTTGAATTGCGTGGCCGGCATATCCGAGCGCGGGTCTTTATAAAGCGGCACCAGCTCGTCGAGCGGGCGATCCCCGATCACCACCCCCGCCGCGTGGGTCGAGGCATTTCGCAGCAGCCCCTCGACCTGCCGGGCGTAGTTCAGCAGCCGCGCCACGACCTCTTCCTCATCTGCCGCCGCGCGCAGTTTTGGTTCGTCTTTCAGGGCTTGCTTGATGCTGACGGGCTTGACGCCCTCCACCGGAATCAGCTTACTCAGCCTGTCCACCTGCCCATAGGGCATTTGCAAAACCCGCCCCACATCGCGCACCGCAGCCTTGGACAAGAGCGCGCCAAAGGTGATGATTTGCGCGACTTTATCTCGGCCATATTTCTCCTGCACATAGGTAATCACCTCCTCGCGGCGATCCATACAAAAGTCGATATCAAAATCGGGCATGGATACCCGCTCGGGGTTCAAAAACCGCTCAAACAACAGCGCATAACGCAGCGGATCAAGGTCGGTGATGGTGAGCGCATAGGCCACAAGGCTGCCCGCGCCAGAGCCACGGCCCGGGCCAACAGGAATGCCCTGATCCTTGGCCCATTGGATGAAGTCTGCCACGATCAAAAAATACCCCGGAAAGCCCATGCCGTTGATGATTTTCAGCTCGAATTCCAGCCGCGCTTCGTATTCTTCGACGCTGGCGGCGTGCGGGATTACGGCCAGACGCGCCTTTAGCCCCTCGCGGGCTAGCTCGGCCAGCGCTTCCACCTCGTCATCCGCGAATTTTGGCAAAATAGGCGGGTGGGTGCGGGCGCGAAAAGCGCAGCGGCGGGCGATCTCGACGGTGTTTTCCAGCGCCTCGGGGAGGTCGCTAAATAGCGCGCACATCTCGTCCTGACTTTTGAAATAATGCTCGGGCGTCAGGCGGCGGCGCGGTTGTTGCTGGTCCACATAAGCGCCATCGGCGATGCAGATCAGCGCGTCATGGGCCTCATACATGGATTTTTTCGGAAAATAGACATCATTAGTTGCCACCAGCGGAATATCCAGCGCATAGGCCAGCTCCACCAGCCCCGGCTCGGTTTGCGCCTCGGCCTCGGTGCGGCGGCTATCGGCGCTCGGGTGGCGCTGAAGCTCGATATAAAGGCGGTCGGGAAACAGGCTTTTGAAATGCTCGGCAAGCAGATGGGCCTTGTCGGTGTGGTTATCCTGCAAAAGCTGGCCAAGGGGGCCAAGTGCACCACCTGTCAGGCAGATCAGGCCATCACTATGGGCCGCCAGATGCGCCAGCGTAATATGCGGCGCGGCATTGCCGCATTCCAGATAAAGTGCTGTATTGAGCTTGAGCAGGTTTTTCCAGCCCGCTTCATTCTGGGCCAAAAGCACAATCGGGCGCGGCTCGGGGGTTTTTCCAGCTTCGCGGGTGGCGGCCTCGTAGGCGAGATCAAACTGGCAGGCGATGATCGGCTGGATACCGGCATTGCTGGCAACCTCGGAAAACTCCAGCGCACCGAACATATTATTGGTGTCTGTGAGCGCGATAGCGGGCATGGCATCAGCGATGCACATATCCGGTAGTTTTTTGGCGATAATTGCCCCTTCGAGCAGCGAATACGCAGAGTGGACACGCAGGTGGATGAATTTTGGATCAGCGCTCATGGGGTGGCTTTCGGTGGGGGTGGCGTACATTTTTGACAGATTAGTTTTTTTCCCGCAAAAAATACACCTGCAAAATACGAAAATAAATTCTTCAGTATTATGAGCATGTTGTAAAATTCTGACAGTATTGAAAAAAGAATCTAAAAAAATTGCAAAATGCGCGGGGTTCGCTAAACTGGCTGTGAGCAGGTTGGTGTGCTTCGGTCTTTATGGCTTTGATGCGTTCTCCTGGTCGGCCGGTCCGCTTGGCCTTAATGCGCGGAATCACAATCGACTTGGGCGCCACTTATAGGGTGCAGTTGTAAATGATCGCGCATCGCGCTCTGGCTTCGGCCAAGTCGCGAAAAGAGGGGAGCGGATAGAAATGGGAAAACTGACCACACATGTGCTTGATACCGCACTGGGGTGTCCGGCAGCGGGCCTGCGCATAGAGCTTTATCGGGATGGCAAGCAGCTACGCGATGTGCGCACCAATGAGGATGGCCGTGTCGATGCGCCGCTTCTGGAGGGCGAGGATTTTGCGCCAGGCACCTACGAGCTGGTTTTTCATGCCGGAGATTATCTGGATAAAACAGGGCAAGCGTTGCCCGACCCCAAATTTCTGGACCTGATTCCGCTGCGATTCGGCATATCGGAAGACAAGCATTACCATGTGCCGTTGCTGCTTTCGGCCTTTGCCTATTCGACCTACCGGGGAAGCTAGATGCCTGATATTTCCTTTGTGCTGAATGGCGAAGTTGTGCGTGTGCCCCAAGATGGGGAAGCAACGACCCTGCTTGATTATCTGCGCCTTACCCGTGGGTTGACCGGCACCAAAGAAGGCTGCAATGAAGGTGATTGCGGGGCTTGCACAGTGATGCTTGCCAGTGTGGAGGAGGGTGCTTTGGCGCACCGCGCGGTCAACGCCTGTATTTTATTGCTTGGCCAATTGGCCGGAAAGTCTGTCACCACGGTCGAGGCGCTGGGCGGTGATCACCCTGTGCAGGCGGCGATGGTCGAGCATCATGGCTCACAATGCGGCTTTTGCACACCGGGGATTGTGATGTCGCTAACAGCCTCCCACCGGAACGGGCGGCAGGACCATGAGGATGTGCTGGCCGGAAACCTGTGCCGCTGCACTGGCTATGTGCCTATTTTGAAGGCGGCAAAGGCAGTGCTGGCGGCCGAGGTGCCGACAGCGCGGTATGACGAAAAAGCCCTGATGAAGCCGCTGGCCGATACCGGATTTATCGATCTGGACAGCTTTGCCGACTGGTATGCAAAAAACCCCGATGCGGTACTGGTTGGCGGCGCAACCGAGGTTGGCCTGATACTGACCAAAGAGCTAAAGCAGCCCGAAAAATTCGCCTTTATCAACCGGATCAAGGCCCTCCAGGTGGTTGAACGCGAAATCGGCGGGCTACGGATCGGTGCAGGGGTTTTGCTGGCGCGGCTGCAAGGATTGATGGCGGATAAACACCCGCAATTTGCCGAGATGCTACGACGCTTTGGCTCCGAGCAGGTGCGCAATTCGGCTACGATTGGTGGCAATATCGCCAATGGGTCACCAATAGCGGATACACCACCGGCGCTAATCGCGCTCGAAGCCTCCATAACCCTGCGCAAGGGCGGCAAGCGCCGCGAGATTTTGCTGGAGCATTTTTACCAAAGCTACGGGGTACAGGATCAGGCCGAGGGGGAGTTTATCGAGAGTGTTTTCATCCCTGAGCAGGCGGACACATTGGGGGTATATAAAATATCCAAACGCTTTGATCAGGATATTTCCACGCTTTGCGGTGCTTTCAATATCGAGGTTAAAGGCGGGGTTGTGAGCAAGGCGCGCATCGCTTTTGGCGGCATGGCTGCTACGCCAAAGCGCGCAAAAACGGTCGAGGCGGCGCTGGTCGGCCAGCCATGGAACGAAGCTTCGATTGCCACCGCGCAGGCGGCTTTTGCCGAGGATTATACCCCGCTGTCTGACCAGCGCGGCAGTGCTGCATACCGGATGATCCTTGCCCAAAACCTGCTAAAACGGTATTTTCTGGAGCAAACCGGCACCGAGCGTGTGCGGGTTGTGGGGGGCGCATCATGAGTGTGGCAAAATCCATTCCCCATGATAGCGGCCAAGGCCATGTCAGCGGCGCGGCGCGCTATGTGGATGATTATCCGATGCCGGCAGATACCGTGCATCTGGCTTTTGGGCTGTCAGCCAATGCCCATGCGGATTTCACGCTCGATATTAGCGTGGTGCGCGCGGCGGAGGGGGTGATAGATGTGCTGGTCGCCTCTGATTTGCCCGGCGAAAATGACGTATCCCCTGCCGCCCGTGACGAGCCGCTGCTGGCGGTGGATGTGGTGCATTATATCGGCCAGCCTATCTTTCTGGTGGTTGCCGACACCCACCTCAATGCGCGGCGCGCGGCGCGGCTGGGCAGGGTGAGCTATACGGAGAAAACCCCGCTGGTGACACTGGATCAGGCAATTGCGGCAGGCAGCAGCTTTGGCGAGCCGCTGACCTTTGCCATTGGCGATGCCGAAAATGCGCTAAAAAACGCTCCGCACGCAGTATCGGGCACGATGGAGATCGGCGGGCAGGAGCATTTTTACCTTGAAGGGCAGGCGGCTTATGCCCTGCCCGAAGAGGGGGATGTGCGGGTTGTTTCCAGCACCCAGCATCCGAGCGAGATACAGCACAAGGTGGCTGAAGCGCTGCATCTGCCCTTTCATGCGGTGCGGGTCGAGACCCGCCGGATGGGCGGTGGCTTTGGCGGCAAGGAAAGCCAGGGCAATGCGCTTGCGGTAAGTTGTGCCGTGGTGGCGCTGCGCCTCGACCGTCCTGCCAAAATGCGCTATGACCGCGATGACGATATGATCATCACCGGCAAGCGCCATGATTTCCGGATCAAATACCGTGCCGGCTTTGGCCCTGATGGCAAGATAGAAAGCGTGGTTTTCGAGCATTTCGTAAAATGCGGCTGGGCGCTGGATCTTTCTCACCCGGTGGCTGACCGCGCCATGCTGCACGCGGATAACGCTTACCACCTGCCAAATGCCAAGATCGTATCGCACCGGTTGCGCACCAATACCCAGAGCAATACCGCCTATCGGGGCTTTGGCGGGCCGCAGGGGATATTGGGTATCGAGCGGGTGATCGAACATATCGCCAGCGATTTGGGGCTGGACCCGCTCACCGTGCGGCAAGCGAATTTTTATGCCGCCAAGGGAGAGCTTACCCCTTATCATATGGAGGTTGAAGATAGTATTTCTGCCGAACTGGTGGCGCAGCTGGCCGATAGCGCCGGCTATAAAACGCGGCGGGTAGAAATTGCAAAATTCAACGCCGGATCAAAGGTGGTGAAGCGCGGCATTTCTCTGGTGCCGGTGAAGTTCGGCATCTCGTTTACCCTTACATTTCTTAATCAGGCCGGGGCTTTGGTGCATGTTTACGCTGATGGCTCGGTGCAGCTCAACCACGGCGGCACCGAAATGGGGCAAGGGCTGAACACCAAGGTTGCACAAGTGGCGGCGCAAGTATTCGGGCTGGGCGTGGAGACCATAAAAATCACGGCCACCGATACCGGTAAGGTGCCCAATACCTCCGCTACCGCTGCCAGCTCGGGCGCTGACCTCAACGGTATGGCCTGCAAGGATGCTTGCGAAAAAATCCGCACGCGGATGATGCGGTTTCTGGGTGAGAGATATGATTGTGGGCAGGAGGATATCCGCTTTGAGGCGGGCAATGTCACGATAGCTGGCGAGGTTATTTCTTTTGCCGAGGCGGCGGCGATGGCCTATCAGGCGCGGGTATCGCTCTCGGCGACCGGCTTTTACAAGACCCCCAAACTCAAGTGGGACAGGCTGGAAGGCAAGGGGCGCCCCTTCCTTTATTTTTCTTACGGAGCGGCGGTGAGCGAGGTCGAGCTGGACACCCTGACCGGCGAAAACCGGATATTGCGCACGGATATTTTGCACGATGTTGGCAACAGCCTTAATCCGGCGCTGGATATCGGGCAGATCGAGGGCGCTTTTGTGCAAGGCGCAGGCTGGCTGACGATCGAGGAGTTGCGCTGGGCAGATGATGGCCGATTGCTGACCGCGGCGCCTGCGACCTACAAGATACCCTGCGCCTCAGATGCGCCGGACCAGCTCAATGTCGCGCTGTGGGACGGAGCCAACCGCGAAAAAACCATTTACCGCTCCAAAGCGGTGGGCGAGCCGCCTTTTGTGCATGGCATGTCGGTCTTTATGGCGCTATCGGCGGCGCTGGCGGCAGCTGGTGGCCAGCGGCATATCGATGCGCCGGCCACGGCCGAGCGGCTGCTGATGGCGCTACAAAACTGATGGGCGTTTCGCAAAAAATTTCAATGCCCGGCAGGGTTGTGCCATGTGTCGAGGTGCTGATTGCCGGCATCAGCGGCTCGGCTCCGCGCGGGGCCGGCACGTCTATGCTGGTGTGGCAAGACGGGCAGGAAGGCACCATCGGCGGTGGTGTGCTGGAGTGGAACGCCGCAGCGCGGGCGCGCGAAATGCTGGCGCAAGATGTCCGCCAAGATCGACAAAGCGTCGCGCTGGGACCGGATATCGGCCAGTGCTGCGGGGGGCGGGTTGAACTGCTTTTCAAGCAGGTATCTGATTTGGGCGAGGCAGAGACCGAAAAAGACAAAAAAACACCGGTTTATCTATATGGGGCCGGTCATGTCGGGCGTGAGATCGTGCGGGTGATGGAGGGGCTGCCATTTGCCATCACTTGGGTGGATGTGGCTGCTGCGCGTTTTCCGGGCGCACAGACAGTGGCTGAAAGGTTGATCAAAACCAACCCGGCAGCCGCAGTGTCGCTGGCACCGGATAACGCGATTCATTTTGTGTTGACCCATTCGCATAGCCATGATCTGGAGATTTGCCATCAGGTGTTGTCACGGCCATTTGACCATCTGGGAGTGATCGGATCAAAAACCAAAAAGACAAGATTTTTAAAGCGGTTAGCAGAGCTTGGGCACAGCCGGGAGGTTCTGGAGCAGCTACAATGCCCGATTGGAGACCGCAGCCTCGGGAAAACCCCGCAAGGGATCGCAATCGGGGTTGCGCATTGGCTGATGCGCCGTAAAGTCGAACTGGAAAAGCCAAGGGGGAGAGGGCTGTAAATGGGCACGTTGCTTGAAATCGGGGGATTGTCAAAATCCTACCCCGGGGTGAAGGCGAATGACGATATATCATTTGTCATTCAGGAGGGGGAAATCCATGCGTTGCTGGGAGAAAACGGCGCCGGAAAATCAACCCTCGTAAAGATGATATACGGTTTGGTCAAACCCGATAGCGGCACAATGGTGCTGCGCGGCGAGGCCTATACACCCGCCAAGCCGATTGTGGCACGCAAATCCGGTGTTTCGATGGTGTTTCAGCATTTCTCGCTCTTCGAGGCACTGACCGTGGCTGAAAATATCACCCTTGGTATGGATGACGCCCCCAACCGCAAAGAACTGTCACAAAAGATTCGCACCGTCAGCGAGGATTACGGCTTGCCGCTCGACCCGGACCGGTTGATCGGCGATATGTCGGTGGGCGAGCGCCAACGGGTCGAGATTATCCGCTGCCTGCTGCAAAACCCGCGTTTGCTGATTATGGACGAGCCAACCTCCGTGCTGACCCCGCAAGAGGTTGATACCTTGTTTAGCACCCTGCGCAAGCTTTCGGCGGATGGTGTGGCTATCCTCTATATTTCCCACAAGCTCGACGAAATTCTGGCCTTGTGCGACCATGCTACGATTTTGCGCATGGGTAAGGTTGTCGATACCTGCACCCCAAAAGACGAGACCGCAAAGTCGCTGGCCGAAATGATGATCGGTGGCGAGCTGGAAATCCATGCGCAAACCGAATTCACCCCGGGCGAAGTGGCGCTGAGCATTTCGGGGCTGTCGCTGGCCTCAAAAGATCCGTTTGGCACCAGCCTGAAAGATATATCCCTCAACCTGCGCAAGGGCGAAATCCTTGGTATTGGCGGGGTGGCCGGCAACGGGCAGGACGAATTGCTGGCTGCGCTTTCGGGCGAGGCCAAAGTCGAGGCGGGGATGCTGAAAATAGCGGACAAACCTATCGGACAGCTGGGGCCGAACGAGCGGCGCAGCCGGGGCCTTTTGACCGCCCCCGAGGAGCGGCTGGGCCATGCGGCTGCCCCGATGATGAGCCTGAGCCAAAATGCCTTTTTGACAGGGCGCATCCGCAAGCATCTCTCGCCGGGCGGGGTAGTGAATAGCCGCAAGACCAATGCCTTTGCCCGCGATATCGTCAAGCAGTTTGATGTGCGCACCCCCGGTATCCATGTTGCCGCCAAGGCGCTTTCGGGCGGAAATTTACAAAAATTCGTGATAGGTCGTGAAATATTGCAAGAGCCTAGCGTGTTGGTGGTTAACCAGCCGACATGGGGCGTGGATGCGGCGGCGGCGGCGTTTATCCGGCAGGCGCTGCGCCAGCTGGCTGCGCGGGGGGCTGCGGTGATCGTGATCTCGCAGGATCTAGACGAGCTGATGGAGATGTCCGACACATTTGCGGTCTTGTCCGAAGGGCGGCTGAGCAAACCGCAGCCATCCGAGGGGCTGACGATCGAGGAAATCGGCCTGATGATGGGCGGTGATTTGGAAGGAGCAGCCCATGTTTAGGCTAGAGCAACGCCCGCAGCCGTCAAAGACGATGCTGTATTTAACGCCGGTAATAGCGGTGTTGGCGACGATGATTGTCGGCGCGGCGCTATTTGCGCTGCTGGGGATTGATCCCGGAAGTGCGATCTATCTTTTGTTTATCGACCCGTTTGTCGACAGCTACAACCTGTCGCAACTATTTGTGAAGGCCTCGCCGCTGATTCTGATTGCAATGGGCCTGTCACTGGGGTTTCGGGCCGGGGTCTGGAATATCGGGGCCGAGGGGCAATTTATCGTGGGAGCGATTGCCGGCGGCGCTGTCGGGCTGGCGCTTTGGGGCACGGAGGGCTGGTGGATATTGCCTTTGATGGCCATTGCCGCAGCACTTGGCGGAGGGCTTTGGGCGATGATCCCTGCTGTGCTGAAGATCAAGTTCAACGCCAATGAAATACTGGTATCGCTGATGCTGGTCTATGTTGCCGAAAATTTTCTGGCGCAGATGGTGCAGGGGGTGCTGCGCGCGCCTGATGGTATGGGCTTTCCCGAAAGCCGCAATCTCGGGCGCAATGATGCAACCTCCCTGCCGGATGTATTTCCGGCGCTGGGGATTGATGCGGGCGGCGTGGTGATGCTGGTTTTGCTGGCACTGGCGTTTTTCCTGCTGCAAAAGCACGCGCTCGGCTTCCAGATCAAGCTGACGGGAGAATCATCGCGCGCCGCGCGCTTTTCCGGGGTAAAGCCGGGTATTATCATTGCGGTCTGCCTTGGTATATCGGGGGCGGCTGCCGGCTTGGCAGGGCTGTTCGAGCTAACAGGCGCAGCCGGAAAGCTGACGATCGACTTTCCGGTTGGCTACGGATTTACCGCGATTATTGTAGCCTTTCTGGGTCGGCTGAATCCGGTGGGGATACTGCTGGCGGGGGTTGTTCTGGCCGGCACTTATATCGGGGGTGAAAACGCCCAGTTCCAGCTGCAATTACCTGCGGCGGCGGTCACGGTGTTTCAGGGCATGATGCTGTTTTTCCTGCTCGGCTTCGAGATCCTGATCAACTATAGAATAAAACGCCTGCGGAGGGCTGTGTAATGGATTTTTCTTCTCTTAATCCGGTGGCCATGATTGTATTGCTCATCGGGGCGGCTACACCAATCCTGCTGGCCGCCATCGGAGAACTGGTGGTCGAAAAGTCGGGTGTGCTCAACCTCGGGGTTGAAGGTATGATGATTATCGGCGCGGTCACCGGCTTTATTGCCGCCACCACCTTTGACAGCCCGATGATGGGGCTGCTCGGCGGGGCGGTCGGGGGCGCGCTTGTCTCGATGACCTTCGGGTTTTTGACCCAGTATCTGCTTTCTAATCAGGTGGCGACCGGGCTGGCGCTGACGCTTTTCGGCCTCGGGTTGGCGGCGCTTATGGGCAGCGCCTATAACGGTATTCGCCCGCCGCGTATGCCGCGGCTGGAAGTGGAAGGGTTGAGCGACCTGCCAATTGTCGGCAAGCTGCTGTTTTCCCATGATCCGGTGATCTATCTTTCCCTCGCGCTGGTTCTGGCTGTCTGGTGGTTTCTTAACCGCAGCCGTGCAGGTCTGGTGCTGCGCGCATGCGGCGAAAACCACGAGGCCGCGCACTCGCTTGGCTATAACGTCCAGCTGATTCGCTTTGGTGCGATCATGTTTGGCGGGGCTTGTGCGGGGCTTGGTGGCGCCTATGTCAGCCTTGTGCGCGTGCCGCAATGGACAGAAGGCATGACCGCCGGTGTGGGCTGGATCGCACTGGCAATTGTGGTGTTTGCATCGTGGAAGCCGTGGCGGGTTATTCTTGGAGCATATATGTTTGGCGGAATCACTATTTTGCAGCTATCGTTGCAAGCGCTGGGCATCAGCATATCGGGGGCATATCTTTCTATGACACCGTATATTGTAACGATTGTGGTTTTGGTTATTATGTCGGCTGACCGGAAACGGGCCAGTCTAAATGCACCGGCCTGTCTGGGCCGATCTTTCCATGCTTCGCACTAGGCGAAGCCAACAATCCAAACGGAGGTTTGAAATGAAATTTACCAAAACACTGGCAGCGGCAGCGGCCATGGGCTTTGCACTCACAGGCGGCGCCATGGCGGATGATCATCCTGTCAAGGCCGGCTTTATCTATGTCGGCCCGATCGGTGATCTCGGCTGGACATGGACCCACGATCAGGGCCGCTTGGCTGTTGAAGCCGAATTTGGTGACAAGGTCGAAACCTCCTATGTCGAAAGTGTGCCTGAAGGCGCCGACGCAGAGCGGGTCATGAGCCAGATGGCACGCAGCGGTGTGGATATTATTTTCACCACGTCTTTTGGCTATATGGACCCGACCATCAATGTCGCGGCCGACTTCCCCGATGTGGCTTTTGAGCATGCAACCGGCTACAAGCGGGCCGATAACGTGTCGACCTATTCGGCGCGTTTCTACGAGGGCCGCTATGTGATTGGTGAAATCGCCGGTGCGATGACCGAAACCAACAAAATCGGCTATATCGCCTCCTTCCCGATCCCCGAAGTTGTGCGCGGCATCAATGCGGCATATCTCGCGGCCAAATCGGTTAACCCCGATGTGGAGTTCAAGGTTGTGTGGGTTTACACATGGTTTGACCCGGGCAAAGAGGCTGATGCCGCCAATGCCCTGATCGAGCAAGGTGTAGACGTGATTATGCAGCACACTGATAGCCCGGCTGCCATGACGATTGCTGAAGAAAAAGGTGTATATGCCTTTGGTCAGGCGTCTGACATGTCCAACTTTGGCCCGAATGCACAGTTGACCGGTATCATCGACGTCTGGGGCCCGTACTATATCGAGCGGGTTCAGGCCGTTATGGATGGCACATGGGAAAGCACTGACACCTGGGATGGCGTTCAGGAAGGCATGGTTGGCTTTGCACCGTTTTCAGACAAGCTGCCTGACGATGTGCGCGCCCGCGCTGAAGCCACCATTGCCGCGCTGGCAGCTGGTGAGCTGCACCCCTTCACAGGCCCGATCAACAAGCAGGACGGTTCTGTCTGGCTGGCTGACGGCGAAGTGGCAGATGACGGCGCTCTTGCCGGTCTGAACTTCTATATTGAAGGCATTGACGGCGAGTTGCCCAACTAACGCGGCTTTGCGATAAACAGGAAAAGGCCCGCGCAAAAGCGCGGGCCTTTTTTGTGGCGTGGCCATATGATTTGTTGTGCTATCTTGCGCCTGCATTTTTTCTTCTTTGCCACAGCAGGAGTGCCAGCCCGGCTGTGGCCATATTCCATTTGCCAAATCGCGGAATGACGAAGAGAACGGTATTTGAGCGAGTATAAGTGGAGGTGGTCCGTGAGGAGCTGTCGCCGCTGGCGGAGTTCTCAACGAAGCATGGAGTGCGTCAACGTAACCCCCCCGCAGATGTTTACTTCGGTTGCGATTATCCATTATCAGGGAAAGGACGAAACTCAAAATACAAACAATCCAAAAACGCCGCTTGCAACATTAAAAACAAGCTGCATAATAAAGCCAATAAATCGAACCAGAGCCTCCGATAATTCAAATGCTCATGTGTCCAACTTTATATGATGACGGACACGACAGGGCTAAAGAGGACATATTGTGGGGACAATTCTTTGAAATCCCGGCTAAAATCCTGGTGGATGTGGGCGGTGGCTGTTATGGCCCTCGGCGGTTTGGCTGTTGTTTTTGGCGTTAGATTTTCGGGTGGGCCGGAGGAGGTTTCTCCGATAGATGCCACTTCGATTCAGGCTGATTCTACAGGTTCTGCCGGAGTGCCTTCGAGAGCCTCGCTGCCTCCCGCTGAAACAGAAACCGCAAAGCCGGACCTTTTGGTGCCGTCTGATGGGGAAGCGCAGCTTGAAGCAAAGCCAGCCGAAGAGTTCTCCCCGTCGCCCTCCTTGGCAGAGAGTATTCCCGAGGTAGTGGCAGCAGCACCGACTGTTACTTCCGCTCCCGAAAACTCTGCGCCGCCAGCCGAGCTGGAAAATAACGCCCCCACGCCGATGCAGGCCGATACGCCGCTGCCTGCCACTGCTACACCGCTCAGCCTTGCGCAGGTATTGCCTCCCGGCACGCCGCCTGATCCAGCACAGATTCCACCGAGCTTTGATCTGGTGCGGGTCTCGCCGGATGGGAGCACGCTGATAGCGGGCAGGGCGGAGGCCAATGCGCTCATACAGGTGATCTCGGATGGGCGGCCCGTGGCCGAGGTGCAGGCCAGTGCGGGCGGCGAATTTGTTGTGTTTTTGCAAGCGCCATATCTCGACATATCTGAAAAAGATATTCCGGAAATATCGCCACCGGCACGGTTGGTTTTTTCGCAGGATGATATTTTGATTTTGCCGCCGCGCTCCGATATGCCGGATGCCACCCCCATTGTTCTGCGTCGCACGCCGGACAAGGTGCAGATTGTTCAACCTTCCGGTCCAGCTGCGCCGCGCAATATCAGCCTTGATTTGGTCAGCTATTCCGAGAGCGGTACCGTATTGCTTGCGGGGCGGGGGAAGCCGGGTAATACGGCGCGGATATATGTCGACGAGATGCTGGCCGGTGAGGCAATTATTGCCTCCGGGGGTAATTGGGAGCTGGAAATAATGGATATTGCCAAGGGGCGCTATGTGCTTCGGGTAGATGAAATAAATACGGCTGGCGAGGTGCTGAGCCGCGCCGAGCTGCCCTTCCAGCGGGATTTTCCGGCGGCGCAATTGCCAAATAGCTTCTCTCAGGGGGCTAAAATTATTGTCCAGCCCGGCAATACACTATGGCTGATGGCAAGCGAGGCTTACGGAGATGGTGGTGCCTATACGCAGATATTTTCGGCCAATCAGGATACTATTCGCGACCCGGATCTGATTTATCCCGGCCAGATATTTTCTATTCCGCGAGTAGAGGAATAGGCGCGGCCTCTGGTGGTTTGTCCCAAAAGCCCCTATCTGTGACAGACGTATAAAAAGGGGCAAAAATGACACAGCATACCGAAGCCGAAAACTACAGCGGCTGGAAAACCATACAGCGGGTTGCCCCTTATTTATGGCCTAAAAACCACTTCTGGATCCGGTTTCGGGTAGTGGCGGCGATGGTGGCGCTGGTTTTTGCCAAGGTAGCCACAGTGCTGACACCTTTTTTCTATATGAAGGCGGTTGATATTCTGGCCCCCGAAAATGCAGCAAGCGATGCGGGCTGGCTGGTTGGAATATCGGCGGGCGGGCTGGTGATCGGGTACGGGCTGATGCGGCTTGCAGGGGTCGGCTTTAACCAGCTGCGCGATGTGATATTTGCCCGGGTTGGCCAACGGGCATTGCGGGTGCTGGCGCGCGAAACTTTTGAGCATATTCACGCGCTTAGTCTGCGCTATCACCTTGAGCGCAAAACCGGAGGGCTTTCTCGCATTATCGAGCGGGGGGTCAAGGGGGTGGAGTTTTTGCTGCGCTTCATGCTGTTTTCGATCGGGCCGCTAATATTGGAGCTGGCACTGGTGGCGGTGGTGCTGGTTACGGTGTTTGATGTGCGCTATCTCGGGGTCGTCAGTGTGACGATATTTTTGTATGTTATTTTTACCTTCAGGGTCACCGAGTGGCGGGTGAGTATCCGGAAAGAGCAAAACAAGGCGGATACCGACGCCAACCAGAAGGCGATAGACAGTCTGCTCAACTTTGAAACCGTAAAGTATTTTAGCGCCGAGCAACGCGAGGCCAGGCGCTATGATGTGTCGATGCGCGCTTACGAGGCGGCGGCGGTAAAAACCAACTACACGCTCGGGTTTCTCAATTTTGGTCAGGCAGTGCTGATCACTGCCGGTTTGGTAGTTGTGATGATCATGGCCGCTCGAGGTGTGCAAAACGGCACCTTGACCGTTGGCGAGTTTGTCGGGGTCAATACCTATATGATCCAGCTTGTTATGCCGCTGAATTTCCTTGGCACGGTTTATCGTGAAATCCGGCAGGCGCTGGTCGATATGGGCGAGATGTTTTCATTGCTCGGGCAGGCCCCCGAGATAACAGACAAGCCTGATGCGCCTGCTCTTGTGGTCAAAGGCGGGGAGGTTTCCTTTCGTGATGCCGATTTCTCCTATGAGGGAAACCGGCAAATTCTTCACAAGCTCAACCTGCGTGTCGGGCCGGGTGAAACCATTGCGGTGGTTGGCCCGTCCGGCTCGGGCAAATCGACCATCGGGCGGCTGCTTTTCCGGTTTTATGATGTCAGCGCGGGTGCGCTTGAAATTGACGGGCAGGATGTGCGCGATGTCAGCCAGAGCAGTTTGCGGGCGCAGATTGGCGTGGTGCCTCAAGATACCGTATTGTTTAACGATACCGTTGGCTACAATATCGCCTATGGCCGCGAGGGCGCGAGCCAGGATGAGGTGATCGAGGCGGCCAGAGCAGCACAGATACATGATTTTATCATGTCACTGCCCGAAGGCTATGATACGCCGGTCGGCGAGCGCGGGCTTAAATTATCTGGCGGTGAAAAGCAACGGGTCGGCATTGCCCGCACCCTGTTGAAAAACCCGCCAATCCTTTTGCTTGACGAGGCAACCTCGGCGCTGGACAGCGAAACCGAGCAGGGCATATTGGAAAGCCTGCGGGCAATGGGGCAGGGCCGCAGTGTGATCACCATCGCGCACCGGCTGTCGACGGTGATTGATGCCGACAAAATCGTTGTACTGGAAAAAGGCCATGTGGTTGAAGAGGGAACCCATGCGGCGCTGCTGGCCAAAGGTGGGCGCTATGCCAGCATGTGGCAGCGCCAGCGCGCCGATATGGTGGATATCTGAGCCACTATTTTGCGGGATCAGGCAGCGCGGGGGTATCGCCGATCAGGTCTTCTATAAACTGGCTAATCAGCCGCCAGATAGAAGATGAAAAACAACGAAAAGAAAAGCTGTAAAAGCACAATACTACCAAGGATCAGCTTGTCGATTTGGGGGTTTGTATGCGGTTTTACGGACGTCTCTTCTCGATAGGGAGTGGGGTGCGCTTCGCCTTCATAGCGAAAGCGAAGCGCGTTTGGAATGTGGCTTAGTTGCCGCCCATGCTTTTGCCGCCGTTGCCGCCCATGTTGCCTTCATTCATGCTATTATTGCTCATGCTTTCCTGCATGGCTTCGTGGCCTTGCGCCATGGAGCCGTCATGCTTCCCGCATGATGTTTCGCAAATCAGGGTGATTACGATTGAGATGAATAAAACCGCCTCTAGATCAGAAGTTTAGGCAAATATACCTGTGGGCGGGCATAAAATGGGCCTATCTAAGCGCCGCAGCCAGCAGGGTTTTGGTATATTCGGTTCGAGGCGAATCAAATATCTGCTCCACCGGACCTTTTTCAACCACATCCCCGTCTTTCATCACCAACACATTATGGCTAAGCGCCTGCACCACCCGCAGATCATGGCTGATAAACAGATAGGAAAGCCCGAGTCGCGCCTGCAAATCGCGTAAAAGGTCGATGATTTGTAATTGCACGGTCATGTCGAGCGCCGAGGTCGGCTCGTCCAGCACCAGAAGTTTCGGCTTGAGAATGAGCGCACGGGCAATGGCAATGCGCTGGCGCTGTCCGCCCGAAAACTCGTGCGGGTAGCGCGCTTTCATATCCGCTTCCAGCCCCACCTGTTGTAGCGTCGCATCGAGCAATGCGGTTTTATCCCCCTCAAAGCCATGCACCCCCAACCCCTCGGATATAATCTCCTCGACACTCATGCGCGGCGAGAGCGAGCCGAACGGGTCTTGAAAGACGATCTGGATATCTTTTCGCAACGGCCGCATGGCATTGCCGGATATGCCGTCAATGCGGCTGCCATTCAGCGTGATTGCCCCGCTTGAGCTGATCAGCCGCAAGATAGCCAGCGCCACGGTGGTTTTGCCCGAGCCGCTTTCGCCAACAATGCCAAGGGTTTCTCCCTTGCGCAGGCTGAAATCAACCCGGTTGACCGCCTTGATATGCCCGATTGTGCGCCGCAATATGCCACGCTGCACCGGAAACCATATTTTGAGCGCCTCGGTCGAGAGCAGCTCCGGTGCGCCCGCAGGCACGGGGGCAGGGGCACCGCTTGGCACCGCATCCATCAGTTTTCGGGTATAGGGATGGGCTGGAGCTGCAAAAATTTCGGTGGTGTTGCCATGCTCTACCACTTTCCCCTGCTGCATCACATAGGTGCGATCCGCAATATGGCGCACGATGCCGAGATCATGGGTGATAAACAAAATCGCCAAGCCCTCTTTGCGCTGCAAATCGGCCAGAAGCGCCAGAATTTGCGCCTGAATGGTTACATCAAGCGCTGTGGTTGGCTCATCGGCAATCAGCAGTTTGGGGCGGTTGGCCAGCGCCATGGCGATCATCACCCGCTGGCGCTGCCCGCCCGAAAGCTGGTGCGGATAAGCTTGAAGGCGGCTTTTGGCATCGGGAATGCCAACCTTGTCGAGCAGCTCCAGAATGCGTTTTTCCTCATCAGTCCGGCTCATCGGGTAATGCAGTGAAATCGCCTCGCGCATCTGTTTTTCGATGGTATGCAATGGGTTGAGCGAGGTCATCGGCTCTTGAAAGATAAACGAAATCTCGTTGCCGCGAATTTTGCGCAAGGCGCTATGGGGTGCGCCGACCAGCTCCTCCCCCTCAAAAACCACCGAGCCGGAAACCGCTGCATTGTCCGCCAGCAGCGAAACCGTGGCCAGCGCGGTTACCGATTTGCCCGAGCCGCTTTCGCCCACAATCGCCACGGTTTCGCCTTGGTTGATCACAAGGCTCACATCGCGCACGGCCTCGGTTTCATCAAATGAAACCGATAGCCCCTTGATGCTCAGCACCGGCGCGCTCACTTGAACACCTTGCGCGGGTCAAAGGCATCGCGCACCCCTTCAAATATAAAAACCAACAGCGAGAGCATGGTGACAATGGTGAAAAACGCCGCTCCTGCCAGCCACGGCGAGGTGATATTGGCCTTGGCTTGCAAGCCCAGCTCGCCAAGGGAGGGATAAGAGCCGGGCAACCCGTAGCCCAGGAAATCCAGTCCGGTAAGGGTGCCGATGGAGCCGGTGAGAATGAAGGGCAGCATGGTGACCGTGGCGACCATGGCATTGGGCAGCACATGGCGAAACATGATGGTGCGGTCGCGCACCCCGAGCGCTTTGGCGGCGCGCACATATTCAAAATTGCGGGCGCGCAGAAACTCGGCGCGCACCACGCCGTCCAAGGCGTTCCAGCCGAATAATATCAGCAAGCCGGTGAGTATCCAGAAATTCATCGTGAAAATCGCCGCCAGAATGATGATGATATAGAGCATCGGCAGGGAGCCCCATATTTCGGTAAAGCGCTGAAAAATCAGGTCGGTGACGCCGCCAAAATAGCCCTGAACCGCGCCGGCCATAATGCCCAGTATCGCGCTGGGAATGGTGACCACCAGCGCAAACAAAATGGAAATTCGAAAGCCGTAGATGACGCGCGCCCCAACATCGCGGGCCTGATCATCGGTGCCAAACAAGTGAAAGCTATCCGGCGGGCTGGGGGCGGTTTTGACGTTTATGGTGTCTACCGTGTTGAAACTATAAGGAATAGGCGGCCATAATATCCAGCCCTTTTCAATCTCCACCCCGTCTATATTGCCATCAATGGCATCAGCCATCAGGGTTTCTGGCTCATCAAAGCAGGCCTCCAGCCCGCCGGTGATGATCAGGCATTGCAGGTCCGGGTCTTTATATTGCGCTTCGGTCTGGAAATCGCCGCCAAAGCCGGCATCGCTATAGGTGTTGAAAATCGGCGTATAAATCTCGCCGCGGTAAGAGACCAGGAGCGGCTTATCATTGGCGATAAACTCGGCAAAAAGCGACAGGCCAAACAGCACGATAAATATCCGCAGGCTCCACAGCGCCCGGCGGTTGGCGCGAAAATTATGCAGGCGGCGGCGGGTGAGGGGGGAGAGCTTCATGTGCGGCGGCTCTCGAAATCTATGCGCGGGTCGATCCAGACATACATCAGATCAGAGATGATTTTGATCAACAGCCCAAACAGGGTGAAGAAATACATGGTGCCAAACATTACCGGATAATCGCGCGCCACTACCGCCTCAAAGCCCAGCCGCCCTAGGCCATCTAGCGAGAAAATGGTTTCGATAAACAATGATCCGCCAAAAAACACCCCGATAAAAAGGCTGGGGAAGCTGGCGATGACCAGCAGCATGGCATTGCGAAACACATGGCCATAAAGCACCCGGCGCTCACTCGCCCCCTTGGCGCGCGCGGTGATCACATATTGCTTTTTGATCTCGTCCAGAAATACGTTTTTGGTTAGCATGGTCAGGGTGGTAAAGCCGCCAATCGCCCCGGCCAGCACCGGCAGGGCGATGTGCCAAAAATAATCACCTATTTTACCAAGCAGCGAAAGCTCGGCGAAATTGGGCGAGGTCAGCCCGCGCAGCGGAAAAATGCTCCAGTAAGAGCCACCGGCAAACAGCACCACCAGCACAATGGCAAACAAAAATACCGGCACCGCATAAGCGGCGATCAGAATGGCGGTGGACCAGCTGTCAAACCTTGAGCCATCACGCACCGCTTTGCGAATGCCGAGCGGGATGGAGATTGAATAGGCAATCAGAGTGGACCAAAGGCCAAGCGAGATAGAGACCGGCATTTTCTCGATCACCAGATCAATTACCGAAATCGAGCGAAAATAGCTCTCGCCAAAATCAAATACCAGATAGCCTTTCATCATCATCCAGAAGCGCTCCCAAAACGGCTTGTCAAAGCCATATTGGCGCTCCAGATCCTTGATGAATTCTTCCGACAGCCCGATGCGGCCCTTATAGCCACTTTCCTCATTAGCAGCGGCAATCCCCGCATCCCCCGCCGCGCCGCCGAGCAGGTCAAACCCGTCGCCGAGGTTCTCTAAGTTGGCAAGCATTTGCTCCACCGGCCCGCCGGGGATGAACTGGATAATGGCGAAGTTGAGGAACATGAT